>NZ_CP162553.1:4545000-5201263 GCF_040939785.1 Bradyrhizobium lupini | reverse complement strand
CGCCGGACGAGGATCTCGGCCACAAGGTGACCAAGGTCTCGGTGCGCGCCGATTGCTTCGAGGGCGGCGTCGAGGCGATCGCCTGGGAGCAGCGCAAGCCCTATGACGAGTTCGACTACGGCTACGTGCTGACCGTGCACAAGTCGCAGGGCTCGCAATGGGACGACGTCGTGCTGTTCGACGAGAGCTTTGCGTTTCAGGAGAGCCGGGCGAGGTGGCTGTACACGGGCATCACGCGGGCGGCGAAGCGGCTGAGCATCGTGGTTTGAAACTGCGGTAGTCCGGATGGAGCGCAGCGTAATCCGGGGTTAGCTCCGCGATCGTGATTCCCGGATTTCGCTGCGCTCCACCCGGGCTACGAAGTCACTTCCCCGCGACGAAATAAAAATCCTCGCGCCCCGGCGGCGAGCCGTAGGAAAACGGCTGCTGCTCGTGCTTGGTCACAAGCCAGACATCGTCGCGAACGATGTCGAACAGTTTTCGGATCTCGACGCGCGGCATCTTGATCTCGCGAGCGAGCGCGGTGGCGAACGGGCTGTCGGCGCCGCCGTCGCCATCCATCGCGGTCTCGCCGTGCTTGGCGGCGTAGACCACCATGAAGCCGGCGCCCGGCTCGATGTTGGAAAAGCCCTTGTCCACGAGCTTGAGCGACAGCGTGCGCTGCATGGTCGGCGCGAACGGATTGTCGCGACAGGCATCCAGCATCACCAGACGCACTTTTCGCGCAGCGCCCACCGCCGCGATCACCTGCTCCAGCGCGACCGCCTGGGTCTCGGCGTCCCTGTCGGCGGCGAGCTTGGCGTCGACGGGAACGAGATAATTCACGCCGCCGATCTCGAACCCGTGGCCGGCATAATAGACCACCGCCCAATCCGCCTTCTCCGCCTCGGCGGCAAACGTCTGCAACGCTTCGAAGAACTTGTCGCGGGTGAGGTCGCTGACGGATATCACGGTCTGGAAGCCGACATCGCGCAGCGCGGCTGCGATCATTTTCGAGTCGCGTGGCGGATTGGGCAAGGCGTGGACGTTCTTGTAGGCGCCGTTCCCGATCACCAGCGCCACACGGCGCCCCGTGGATCCGGCCGGTGCCTGCGGGGTCAGCGCGGCCAATCGCTCCTGCGCGATCGCGCGGGCGCGCGCGACGTCGAGCTCGTCGAACTTCGTCAGCGAATAGGCCGCCGCACGATAGTCGGCACGGGCCTGGGCGAGATCCTTCTTGCGCTCGTAGATCTGGCCGCGACCTGAATGTGCCCGGACGTTGTTCGGGTTGATCTGGATGGCCGTGTTGTAGTCCTTCAGCGCGGCGTCGAAATCGCCCTTCAACATGTTGACGTCGGCGCGATTGTTGATCGCGTACGTGTTCTTCGGCTGCTTCTCGATTAGGCCGTTGCAGTCGGCGAAGGCCTGGTCGAACTTGCCCATCATGCCGTAGGTGATGCAGCGGTTGCCGGTGATCTGCTGCGCGGCCGGTTCGATCTTCTCGGCCTCCGCGAAATCGGCAATCGCGCCGTCAAAATCCTGCATCAGCGTGCGCACGCGGGCGCGGTTGGTGTAGCCGAGCAGGAACCTGGGCGCGTATTTGATCGACAGGTTGAAATCGTCGAGCGCGCTTTGCAGCGCACCCCGGCGCAACTGGATGACGCCGCGGTTGTTGTAGGGGACACCGTAGGTCGGGCGCTTCTGGAGCGCGAGGTCGTAGTCCGCCATCGCATGATCGTCCTGGCCCGTCCGCTCATAGGCGAGGCCGCGCAAATTGAGCGTGACGACGTTGTCGGGATCGAGGTCGACGGCCATGGACAAGGTCTCGATGGCGTGGCCGTAGTCGCGCTTGTTGAGCAGTGTGTTACCGCGCACGGAGAGCGCGATGGCCTTGTCCTTGCCGGTGAGCCGGTCGGCGTTGAGCAGCTTGTCGCAGGCCTGCGCCCTCGCCTGTGCATCCGCCTGGCGGTCGCGGCAAATGGCGAGGTCGTCGCCGGGTTGCGGTTCGGCCGCCGCGAGCGAGCTCCAGCCGGCCAGGATGGCGAGCACGACGACGAGGGTCAGGGATGCCACGCGCAGCATGTTGTCAGGTCAGCTCCAGCCACGATTCTCTTTAAGTCGATCACCGATCGCGCCGGTTCATCTAGCGCGGAGTTCCGGTCGTCGCCAAGCCGGGCCGCTGGAGGCGGCGCGTTTCACGGACTCGTGTCCCTCCGGCCGTAACAATCGCCCGGTCCGCCCGTATCTCGAATGTCCGAAAATGCCGGGCAGGCTGTTCGCCCGGCCCCAACCGCCCTAGACTGTCAGACCTTCCGAAAGAGGATCGCCATGCGCCGACCTGCCGTCCTGTCCCTGCTCGCCGCAACCACCGCCCTGACGCTGGCCTTTGCCGCGCCAACCCGGGCCGCAGAGGATGCGGTCGTGATCCCCGCTCCTGCCGTTGATGTGGCCCCCGCAAGCGGGATCCAGACCGCCGTGATCGCCGGCGGCTGCTTCTGGGGCGTGCAGGGCGTGTTCCAGCACACCGCGGGCGTCGTCAACGCGGTCTCCGGCTACGCCGGCGGCACCAAGGCGACGGCCGACTACCAGACCGTCTCGAGCGGCCGGACCGGCCACGCGGAATCCGTCGAGATCAAATACGACCCCAAGAAGATCTCCTACGGCAAGATCCTGCAGATCTACTTCTCGGTGGCGCACGACCCGACCCAGCTCAACCGGCAGGGCCCCGACACCGGTCCGCAATATCGCTCGGCGATCTTCATCACGTCCGACGAACAGAAGAAGGTGGCCGAGGCCTATATCGCCCAGCTCAACGGCGCCAAGGTCTTCAGCAAGCCGATCGCGACCAAGGTCGGCGCGCTGGAGGCATTCTATCCGGCGGAGGCCTATCACCAGGATTATCTGACCCTGCACCCGAACCAGCCCTATATCGCCTACAACGACCTTCCGAAGGTCGAGAACCTGAAAAAAGCTGTTCGCGGATAACTATATCGAGAAGCCGACGCTGGTGAGCGCCAGCAAGGCCACCAACTGAAAAAACGGGAGACCCATGCCCGACACCAAGACGAAAACCACGGATGACAAGGTCATCAAGAGCGAAGAGCAATGGCGCAGCGAGTTGTCGCCGATGCAATTCGCGGTGCTGCGCGAGAAGGCGACCGAGCGTCCCTTCTCCGGCGAATATGAGCACGACCACCGCGCCGGCACCTACACCTGCGCCGGGTGCGGCAACGTGCTGTTCGAGTCCGACGCGAAGTTCGATTCCGGCTGCGGCTGGCCGAGCTTCACCCAACCCGCCGTCGAGGGCCATATCGAAGAGGAGCGGGACGTCAGCCACGGCATGATCCGTACCGAGGTGCTGTGCGCCAAGTGCAGCGGTCATCTCGGCCATGTCTTCCCCGACGGCCCGGGACCGACGGGCTTGCGTTACTGCATCAATTCCGCCGCGCTGAAGCTCGAACCCAAATAAACCTTGCGCGGCGCCGAGTTCCGTCATGGAACCCGGCGCCGCGATGTGCTTTTCTTCCCTGGTGGTGCGGCTGGCCATGGCGTGGCGGCGGCCGCCAGGGAGGATGCCATGACGCTTGGGACCATCCTGATCATCCTGGTGATCATTTATCTCGTCGGCGGCCTGTCGGGCCGCTTCGGCGGCTACGGCTACGGAATGGGTCATTCCGGCATGGGGATCGGCGGCCTCGTCCTGGTGGTGCTGCTCGTGCTGCTGCTCCTTGGCAAGCTGTAGACCATTCAAGTCGCTGATATTCCTGCAATTTCCCGGGCTGCGGAGCTGCCATGCGCAGATTCATCATCTCGCATCGCGGGGGTCGCAATTTTGTCAAAACGGGCTATATTAGAGGACGAAAATGACATGTGCGGCGCCCACTCAATCGTGGCCTCTGCCCGTCCCAACCCCACGCGCTTAAAGCCCCAGAGAGATCACGAGGTCTTTGACCATGCGTCCACTGCGTCCGTTCAACTTCAACACTTCCGCCGAACTCTTCCCCGCTGCGATCCGCAAGAAGAAGCGTGCAGGCTTCACCTATCGCCGGTTCGGCACCGCGGCCGAAGCCGTCCAGTTCGCGATGGAGCAGTTGCCGACGGATTCGCTGAACGGCGCCTATCTCCAGGTCGAGGAAGCGCGCTTCGACCAGAACGGCATCCGGTCGCTCTATGAGAGCGAAGCCTTCCCGCTGCCCCGCCACCGCAAGCCGGTCGAAGCCAGCACCGACGCTGCCGACGCGGCGTAAGTTTTCGTCACGCGCTCCGATGTGCGCTGAAAGCGCGATGGCCCGAAAGGCCGTCGCGCTTTTTGCGTTTTGGGGCGTGTCAGATGCGAGGCTGCTTGTCGAGCCAGCGGCGGAGCAGGCGCACGTTGCGCATGTTGGCACGGAACATGACGTCGAATGCGTCGCCCGCGAACGGGACGATGCCGACGACGCCGTCGAGGGCGACATTTCCGAGCATGCGCGCGGTGATGTACCAGGGCGCCCCGAGCGCCCTCGCCTCTTGCACCAGCCAGAGCGAGATCGCGGTGGTGATGATGTCGCCGACGACGGGGATCAACCCGATCAACCCATCGATGCCATAGCGGATGTTGGTTCCGGGCAGCACGAAGGCGACGTCGAGCAGCTTTGCGATCGCCTCGATCCGCGCGATCCGCTGCTCGCGCGTTAGATTGCCAAACGAGTTGCCGGCGAAGGGACTGTCCTTCCCGAACTCGAAGCGAAATTCGCGAAAGCCCTGCCCCAGCGTTTCGGGCCGGATCTCGTGACCGTCCTGATCGATGATCGGCCCACGCCCGTCGGTGCCCGAAGAGGCCGCACCCGAGCGGCTTCCCGAACGGGATCGACGCGGAGCAAGAATATCGTCATCGGACATGGTCATGGCCTGTAGGGAACGCGCCAGCGCGGCGGAGGTTGCTGCGGCGTGATCGAAGGTCGCGCCCTCAAGTCTGTGCCGCCGCCGGCTGCGGCTCCGCGACATATTTATGCACGAGCCAGGATGAAATCACCGCCGGCACGAACCCGACGAGGCCGTACAGGATGAACTGCACCGCGCCCGAGTCCGGCCCGCGCGAGCTGTAGGTCAGCGAGGCCAGGATGAAGGCGAACACGCCGACCAGCAGCATCCGCAGCACCGGGCCGATCCGGCGGACGTGGACCAGGATATCGTCGACCGCACCGATCATCAGCGAGGGCAGGAAGCCGAACAGATAACTGTATTGCAAGGATTTGAAGAACACCGCGAACAGCTTGCCGACCTCAGCGAGACTGGTCTGGGTCCAATAGCCGGACTGATAGGTCGTCGTCAGCAGCAGCAGGAACCCGCCCACGAACGGGCCGACCAGCGCAAACACGAGATAGCGTTTCATCAGGCACCCTCATCCTTCACCTTACTATAGCAGCGCCGCAGGAACCTTGAATAGCGGGGCGTGCGGGCTCTGCGCTGGGAACAAGCGGCATAGCGACGGACTTGAAATTCACCTGTCAGATTTGGAGCCGCCGATGTCCCGCAAACTGTTCTTCCTGGCGACGATCGCACTGACGGCCGTGAGCGGCCTGTCGAACGCGCCCGCTCTCGCACAAGGCCATATGGGTTCGCCGCAGGAGCAGCAGGCCTGTTCGCGGGACGCCTCGCGCTTCTGCCGCAAGGACCTCGGCAATGACGGTGCGGTGCAGGCCTGCCTGCAAGCCAACCGGGCCAAACTGTCGCGGTCTTGCAGCAAGGTCTTTCAGAGCCACGGCATGTGAGGACCGGAACCATCCCCGGCGAACGGAGAGTGAAGCCATGTTGCGCGACGAACAGCTCTCGATCCTCAGGGACATCAGCCAATCCATCGCCTTTGCCGACGACCGGCACGGCAAGATAGGCGAGCTGATCGCCGACGGTTACGTGACGAAGGACGGAGATCTGTTCGAGCTCACGGCAAAGGGCGTTACGGCGGTCGAAGAGCATGCAGCGCTTGGCGCAAGCGATGTGGAACAAGCGAGCGTATCCTCCGATCGGTTGATCTGATCGCACGCGAGTCGCGTTGTGCGTGACGTGCGCGCAACAATTGCGAATTCCTTTTTGCCTGCCATTGCGGTCGCGCAACAATGGCGCATACTTGGCTCGGGCGGCGCAGCACTTTTCGATCTGAACATCACCAGAGATCGAGCAACCACATGCGGGATTGAGGTCCCGGCGTGATGGCTGAGACATGCGGCAGGTCAAGCCGCGTGCGGCGCCCCAAAACCAAGTGGCTCAAGCCCACGGAACTCGGGGACGCATTCTACATGACACGCAATCAGACGATCGCAACTCTCTTCGCCCTGGCCACCACCGCCATCGCAATCCCAACATCGCCAAGCTTCGCGTTCTCGTCCGAAGCGCAGCAGATGTGCTCGGGCGATGCGATGCGGCTGTGCTCCAGTGAGATCCCCGACATCCCCAGGATCAGGGCCTGCATGGTGCAGAAGAAGGCTCAGGTCAGCCCGGGCTGTCGCGCCGTGATGGACCGCGAGCACTCCGCCGCGACAGGATCGCGCAAGCGGGAAGCAGCCGCGCAATAGAGAGAGCGTATCTGCGGCCATCCTGAGGGCCCGCCCAAGGGGCGGGCCCTCAGGATGAGGTCTCGTTTCGCGGCGAGATATCAAACCCTCATGGTGAGGAGCCCGCCAAGGCTGGCGTCTCGAACCATGCAGGCCGAGGTCTCACGGAGTAGAGATCTAGTCGCCCCACTGCGCGAAGGCGTCGTTGAAGGCGCGCTCGCCGGGAGCGCCCTTCTCGATGGCGATGATGGCGCGGCGCTGGTTGGCGTAGACCAAGGGCACGTCGAACCAGGAGCGCTCCTTCAGCAGCTGGACGTTGCGGCTGCGGTCGGCATCGACGTTGGAGAGGCCGACCAGGAAGAAGCCGTCGGTGACCTTGACCGCGAGGCCTGCGAGCGGCGTGCCGCGTGCCTGCTCGTTCGACTTCATCAGGATGCCCGGCACGTTGGAAACGCCGCCGCCCGGAAAGTCCGGCGGCAGGACGAAGGTCAGCTCCGCGGTGTGGCTCGCCGGCAGCGAGGAGTCGGTGTTGCGGCGGAACGACATCGTCATCTTGAACTTGCGGTCGGGAATCTCGATGTCGGCGCGCACGGCGACGTCGGCCTTCTGATTGCCCGACGCCTTGATCGGCTCGAGCCGCCACACCACCGAGCCGACATATTGCTTGCCCTTCGGATCGGATGGATCCTCGTCGTAGAGCACGACTTTCTGCGCCACCGGCGCGACCGGCTGGTCGCTGGCCGAGGGCTGGCCGACGCGATCCGGAATCTTGGGCTTGCTCTGCGGCTGAGACGAATCCTTGGGCGCCTCCACCACCTGCGTCGGCGAAGACTTCAACAGGTTGGTCGCGGTCTGGACCAGCTGCTTGCCCCACAGGATGCCGGCACCGACCAGGATCAGCACGATGCCGACGGCGATCGCGCTCTTGAACGGAAAGGCGCGGCCGGTGCGGGCGCGCTTCTTCTTGGGTTCGCGGTCGAGAACGGGGATGTGCGGACGTTGCGACGGCGGCTGCGACGGCGGCGCGTAGCGCTCAGCTTCCTCGATCGATTCGTCGTAGGAATACGGCGCGTCGGCTCCGGCGCCGCGATTCTCCAGGCTCGGCTCGAGCCGGTCGAATTCCGGCGAGGGCGAGGGCACGTTGGCGTAGGTGCGGCGCGCCGCGCGGTTGGCCTGCGCGGCGGCGCCGCCGAGCTCGTTGGCGTCCGCCGTGATGTCGCGGAAGCCGCGCACGCCCGGTGCGGGCGGCAGCGGCGGTGGCGGTCCCATGTCCGGCGGACGGCGCCCACCAGCGCGATCACGTCCGACCGGCGGAGGCTCCGGCATCGACGACGGGGCCGGCGGACCCGGCTGCCGCGGCGCGTCGAAACGCGGGGCCCGCGGCGCACGCGGGGCGTCGCCCTGGTCATCGACATTGAAGGAGGGCCGGTCAGCCCGCGGCGGCGGCGGAGCCGGACGGGTGCGCGGCGGGGCAGCCGTTTGCGGCGCGGGCGAGTTGCCCTCGGTGGCGCGGGTGCTGGCGCGGCGGAAGGCGTCGCGGCTGCCGCTGCTGCGGGCGCCGCCAGCGGGGCGCGAGGCCTCGCGGGCACGCTGGGCCGCCTCTGATTCGACCTTGCGGACGGCCTCTTCCAGCGAGAGGCGCTCGCGGGTGATCTCGATTCCGAGAGCGGCGGCTGCACGCTGCGGAGCTGCGCGATCAGCGCCGTGCGCGCCCGCTCATAGAGCGCGCGACGGCTCTCGCCGGGAGCGTTGGGGTCCAGGGCGGCAATAGCGCGGGCGATCAGCGGGTAGTAATCAGCCATTTCTACTCAATTATACGCGCGTCCCGGTAAGAGATCGTTAAGCCTCAAACGGATTTTGTACCAGGATAGTATCCTCGCGTTCGGGGCTGGTGGAAAGCAGCGCCACCGGGCACCCCACCAATTCCTCGATCCGGCGGACATATTTGATCGCCTGGGCCGGCAGCTGGGCCCAGGACCGCGCATTGGCGGTCGGCTCCTTCCAGCCCTCGATGGTCTCGTAGATCGGCTCGACCCGGGCCTGGGCGCCTTCGCCCGCCGGGAAATGATCGATCTCCTTGCCGTCCAGCCTGTAGCCGGTGCAGACCTCGATCGAATCGAAGCCGTCGAGGATGTCGAGCTTGGTCAGCGCCAGACCGTTGATGCCGCAGGTCCGGACCGCCTGGCGAACCAGAACCGCATCGAACCAGCCGCAACGGCGGGGCCGCCCGGTATTGGTGCCGAACTCGCGGCCGCGCTCGCCGATCTTGCGGCCGGTCTCGTTGTCCTGCTCGGTCGGGAACGGGCCCTGGCCGACGCGGGTCGTATAGGCCTTGCAGAGGCCGAGCACATAGCCGACCGCGGCGGGGCCGAGGCCCGAGCCGGTCGCCGCCTGCGCCGCCACCGTGTTGGACGAGGTGACGTAAGGGTAGGTGCCGTGATCGACGTCGAGCAGGGCGCCTTGCGCGCCTTCGAACAACATGCGCTTGCCCTCGCGCCGCTTGATGTCGAGCAGCCGCCACACCGTCTCGGCATAGGGCAGGAGCTGCGGCGCGAGCGCGGTCAATTCCTTCACGATCTCCTTGCCGTCGAACTCCGGCAGGCCGAGGCCGCGGCGCAATGCGTTGTGATGCGCCAGCAGCCGGTCGATCTTGTGCGGCAGGGTGTCGAGATCGGCGAGGTCCATCAGGCGGATGGCGCGGCGGCCGACCTTATCCTCGTAGGCCGGGCCAATGCCACGGCGGGTGGTGCCGATCGCGGTCGCCGCATTGGCGGATTCGCGATGCGCGTCGAGTTCGCGGTGCAGCGGCAGGATCAGGGTGACGTTCTCGGCGACCCGCAGATTGTCCGGGCCGACCGCGACGCCCTGCGACCGCAGCTTGGTGACCTCGTCGAGGAAGGCGGCGGGATCGAACACGACGCCGTTGCCGATCACCGACAGCTTCTGCTCGCGCAGCACGCCCGAGGGCAGCAGCGCCAGCTTGTAGGTCTTGCCGTTGATCACCAGCGTGTGGCCGGCGTTGTGGCCGCCCTGGAAACGGACGACGATGTCCGCCTGCTCCGACAACCAGTCGACGATCTTGCCCTTTCCTTCGTCGCCCCACTGGGCGCCGACGACGACAACATTGGCCATTCGCGGGTAATCCCTATGCAATCTGTCAGATGCGCCCAGCCCAATCACGGCCGGGGCCGCTCGAACGCGAGGCAGCCAACCGGATAAAGGATGCAGCCCCTCTAGGCAAGCAAGAACGGGACTTTTTCGAGGCCGCGAGCGCACTCCAAGCCTTTGATATCCCCTGAAAATCCAGAAACCTTCGCGGCGGGTGCAATGCTTCGACCAAAGCGTGAGAGGCTGCTTCCGCCGCTGCATGGTCGCGATGCATCCGGCCCCCGTTGATGCAACCTCGATTTCCGTGTCTTTGAACGGGGCCGGGTTTGAACCGGCCCGGGTGCCACCGGGCTGGAGGCTTGGCGCATGACGCGGGGCCACAACAATCCAATGTCCGCCACCGACGAGACCACCGGCGCCGCCACGTCCGGCCACAACTGGATCGCCAACCAGCCTTATCTGCTGCTCAGCATCACCGCGCTGTGCTGGGCCGGCAATGCCATCGTCGGCCGGCTCGCCGCCGGTCACATCCCGCCGGTGACGCTGTCGTTCCTGCGCTGGTTCTTCGCCTTCCTGCTGGTGCTGCCGTTCGCCTGGAAACACCTTGCGCAGGACTGGCCCGCGATCCGCGGCAGGCTCGGCCTGATGGTCACGCTCTCGATCACCGGCATCGGCGCCTTCAACACGCTGCAATATTGGGCGCTGGAGCATACGCAGGCGCTCAACACTCTCCTCTTGCAATCCGCCGCGCCGCTGGTCGTGGCGCTGTGGTCGCTCGCCATCCTCGGCGTCCGCCTCACCGTAGCGCAGGCCTTCGGCGTGCTGCTGTCGATGTGCGGCGTGCTGATCATCCTGCTGCATGGCGACTTCACCACGCTGTCGAACATCGACTTCAACAAGGGCGACCTCATCTTTGTCGTCGCGCTGATCATCTTCGCGCTCTATTCGGTGCTGACCTTGAAGCGGCCCCCGATGCACGGCCTGTCGTTCCTCGCCTTCACGTTCGGCTGCGGTGCTGCCTGTCTCATTCCGCTGGAGATGTGGGAGTTGTCCGCGCGTCCCGTGATGAAGCTCGACGGGCCGAACCTCCTGACCCTGTTCTATGTCGCGGTATTCCCCTCGACGCTCGCCTATCTCTGCTTCAATCGCGGTGTCCGCCTGATCGGCGCCAACCGCGCCGCGCCGTTCTTCCATGTCGTGCCGGTGTTCGGCTCGATCATGGCAATGGCGTTTCTGGGCGAGCACCCGCAGGCGTTCCACTTCATCGGCTTCGCGCTGGTGCTGGCCGGCGTGTTCGTGGCGTCACGGAAGCAGGCGAGCTAGGCTTGGGGCCCAGTTCGATCGGCTGCGATCAAGCGTTTGTCGACGGGTTCATCCACACCATCTCCCAAACATAGCCATCGGGGTCTTCAATGTGTCGGTTGTACATGAAGCCGAGATCCTGCGCCGGATTGGGATCGGCGCGACCGCCCGCAGCCACCGCGCGCGCCAGCGTTGCATCGACGGCATCGCGGTCGTCGACCGTGAGAGCGAACATAGCCTGGCTGTGGCGCCGCGCGTCGCCGATCTCGCGGCTGGTGAATTCACGATACCGGTCGTGGGTCAGCAGCATCACGCCGATCGCGTCCGTGAACATGAGCGACGTCGAATTTGCTCCGGAGAATTGAGGATTCACCGCGCCACCCAGGGCTACGTAGAACGCTGTCGATGCGGCGAGATCGCGTACCGGCAGGTTGACCAGAATCATCTTGGACATTGCTTTTCCTTCGAAAGCGGCTGGAAGCCGCGCTATGGTCTGACATTGGGAACAGAGAGCTCTCAACACTCCTCCCTGGACTGCATTCAAATGTAGCGCGCGGCGCCCATGCAGAGCGCGGCCATGCCCAGCAGGCCGGCCGCCGCACGTTGGGCGGCGGCGATACGTGCACGGAGGTCCTCCGGCTTGCCGGTGCCGCGACGCAAGGCCGCGAGCGCACGAGGACCGATGACAGCCTGAATAGCGGCCGCGATCAGTGCACAGACAGCACCGACGGCGAGCACCTGCTCGGTCGTGCCGAAGCTGTGGGAATGAACGAGATGGCCGAGATAGCCGCCGGTCAGGATGGCAATCGTGGCCGCGCCGAGTTGTGGAAAGACCAGCTGCTCACCGGCAACTCCGCCGATGCGGGCCAGCGCAAAGCTTGATCCCGCCCAGAACACGGACGACAACACATGAAGTGACAAGGCGATCACGAGGGCAGTTTGCATGGCAAGCTCCGAACCGGCTTCTAAATTAGATATACTACATGTATAGTCAATACGTCAACAGAATGGCAAGGCGATGCCGAAGCGCAATTATGTGAGCTCCGCGCGGGCTTCCGCGGCGGCGGCGACGCGCGAGCGCATCATCGCGGCCGGCGCGCGACTCCTACGCGAGGACGCGAGCATTGCGAACTTCTCCCTCGACGTGGTCGCCAAGGCGGCCGGCGTCACGCGATTGACCGTCTACAACCAGTTCGGATCGCGGCGGGGATTGCTGGAGGCCGTGTTCGACGACATCGCGCACCAGGGCGGACTGTTCGAACTGGCCGAGGTGATGACGATGGCGGATCCGCGCGCCGCGCTCGACCGCGTCATCGAAATCTTCTGTACGTTCTGGGGGCGCGATCCCGCCATCGGTGGGCTCAACCAGGCCATCGCGACCGATCCGGAATTCGGCGAGGCGCTGATCGAGCGTAACGAGCGACGGCGCGAATTGCTGACCGCGCTGCTGTCGCGGATCGTGGGCAAGCACGCGGCAAAGCGCGCCATGCGGGACACGGTTGATTTGATCTTCGTGCTGACGAGTTATCCGACGTTTGCAGCGCTGAGCCGGCAGCGGTCGACGGAGGAGGTCTGTCGCTTGCTGCAGACGGCGTGCCACGCGGCTGTGGACGGGCTGAAGTAAGCCGGCAGCAGGCGGCGCTACTTCATCTTGAACTTGCTGTACGCTTCGCTGGTCGCAAAGATGACGTGCTCGGCGCAGGCGTTGACGCGGTGCGGATCAGCCTCCGTCTCGTAGGCCTTCGAGGTCATCATGTCGATGAAAGCCGTGACGGTGGGATAATAGACCAGCGCCGCGAAATCCCAGTCGTTGCCCTGCTGCGGGCCGAGCGCGACGGCCCTGGCCTCGCCGGTCCAGAGCAGCGTGCCGCCGCGTGCCTTGATCATCGGCACTGTGACCGCACTGTAGCGCAGATAGGCGTCCCAGCCGGAACCGTCGCCGTCGCCGGAGTGCGCGTGGAAGCGCATCAGGTTCAACATCACCACCGGTGCATGCCGATCGAGCCGATCAAGGCCATCGATGTTCAACATATTAACCGCCAATGCCGCCTCCTCTGGTCATGCCTGCATTGTAGCATTGCGGTCGCATGACTTGTGTCACGACGCAAATCCGGCGCAAGCTCGTATGCAACGCCAATGACGATCGCTTCGCCCGCGCCACCGGCCTCCAATCCGGCCAGTTGGCTCAACAACCAGCCTTATCTGCTGCTCAGCCTGAGCTCGCTGTTCTGGGCCGGCAACATCGTGCTCGCGCGCCACGTCGGCGCGCATGTACCGCCGCTGACGGTGACCACGATCCGCTGGTTCGGCGTGTTCCTGATCCTCCTGCCCTTCGCCTGGCCGCATCTGAAGCGCGACTGGCCGAATCTGCGCAAGAGCCTGCCGCTGATGCTGTTCCTGTCGCTGGTGGGCTTTGCCTTCAACAACGCGATCTCGTACTGGGCGATGCAGTACACGGAAGCGCTGAACGCGCTGCTGATCCAGTCGGCCGGACCGTTGTTCGTGGCGCTGTGGTCGCTGGTGCTGTTCGGCGTGCGGCTGACCGGTGCGCAGCTCGCCGGCATCGGGATCTCGCTTCTCGGCGTGCTGATCATCATCCTGCGCGGCGATCTCGCCGCGCTCGCGAGCATCAGCTTCAACAGGGGCGACATCATGTTCGCCTCCTCGCTGGTGGCGTTCGGGATCTACTCTGCCTTCATCCCGCGGCGGCCCAAGATCCACCAGCTCTCCTTTCTCTCCTTCACCACCTGCTGCGGCGCGACGATGCTGCTGCCGACCGCGATCTGGGAGGCCTGGAGTGGTCGCGTCCTGCAACTCGACGGGGTGACGCTAGCGACGCTGGGCTACATCCTGATCTTTCCCTCGACGCTGGCCTATCTGTTCTTCAACCGGGGCGTGGCGCTGATCGGCCCGAACCGCGCCGCGCCGTTCTTCCATCTGGTGCCGGTGTTCGGCTCGGCGATGGCGATCCTGCTGCTCGGCGAAAAGATTCAGCCCTTCCACCTGATCGGCTACCTGCTGGTGCTCGCCGGCGTCGTGATCGCCTCGCGCCAGGGTTCTGCGGTGAAGTAATTCCGCGACGCGAGACGAGGCGACAAACTCGCGCCTTCCGATTTCGACGAGGAGACGCTAGGTTCCCCGCCAACCAAAAAAGAGGGAACGACCAGACATGCTTTCAGCGTTGATCCGAAACCTGCGTGCCATCGGCACGGGCGCCCTTTGTCTCGCCGCCGCGTCCGCTGCGCAGGCCGACAATTATCCGAGCCGCAACATCACGCTGGTGCTGCCGTTCGCCGCCGGCAGCGGCACCGACACCACGACGCGGCTGATCTCGCAGCATTTGTCGCAGGCCCTCGGCGTCGGCATCGTCATCGAGAACAAGGCGGGCGCCAACGGCATGATCGCCGCCACCTATGTCGCGCGCGCCGCGCCCGACGGCTACACGCTGCTGGTGACCACCAACACCACGCATTCGGCCAATCCCTATCTGCTCAAAAGCCTGACCTACGATCCGGTCAAGGACTTCACCCCGATCGCGCGCACCGGCGACCTGCCCTTCATGCTGGTGATCCACCCGGAGGTGCCGGCCAAGACCGTCGGCGAGCTCATCGCCTACGGCAAGGCCAATCCGGGCAAGCTGAGCTACGCCTCGGGCTCGTCCTCGGCGATCGTGTCGGGGGCGACCTTTGCACACAATGCCGGGCTCGACCTCCTGCACGTGCCCTACAAGAGCTCGCCGCCGGCGCTCAACGACGTCATGGGCGGCCGCGTCTCGATGATGTTCGTGGACATCCTGACCGGCCTGCCGCATGTCCAGGGCAACGCGCTACGCGCGCTCGCCGTCACGACGAAGGACCGCTCGTCGCTGGTGCCGAACCTGCCCTCGATGCAGGAGGCCGGCGTGCCGGACTTCGACATCTCGTCGTGGCAGGGCTATTTTGGCCCCGCCGGCATGCCCAAGGAGATCGTGACGCGACTCAACGCCGAGATCCGGAAGATCGTCGAGAAGCCGGAGATCAAGGCCCAGCTCGCCACCCTCGGCATGGACGCGTTTTCGGGCACGCCCGAGCAGCTCGGCACGTTCGTGAACGAACAGCTGGTGTTGTGGGAGAAGCTGATCCGCGAGGCAGGGATCGAGAAGCAGTAGGGGCTCGCGAAAGCCGCGCGCTCGGCATTCTCCGTCATGGCCGGGCTTGTCCCGGCCATCCACGTCGATCAAAGCGTCCGGTGTCCAAGAACGTGGATGCCCGGGACAAGCCCGGGCATGACGATAGAGGAGATGGCGTCGCTTTGGTGTGGCGACCTACGCCGCGCGCACCTTGGCGAGGAAGCCGTCGACTGCGCTGCGCAGCGCGCCGGACTGGCTGTCGAGCTCGCGAGCGTTGGTGAGCACGTCGCTTGCCGCCGTGCCGGTCGCTTCCGCGGCCGAGGTGACGCTGCCGATATTGGCGTTGATCTCGTTCGATCCGGCCGCGACCGACTGAATGTTGCGGGCGATCTCGCGGGTCGCCTCGCCTTGCTGCTCGATCGACGCGGAAATGCCCGCGGTGATCTCGCTCATCTCGGCGATGGTCTGAGTGATGCCGCCGATGGCGGCGACCGCATCGCTGGTCGATGTCTGCATCGCCGCGACCTGGGCGGAGATTTCCTCGGTGGCCTTGGCGGTCTGGTTGGCGAGCGCCTTGACTTCGGAAGCGACGACGGCGAAGCCGCGGCCGGATTCACCGGCGCGCGCCGCTTCGATGGTGGCGTTGAGGGCGAGCAGATTGGTCTGTGCCGCGATCGAGTGGATCAGCTTGACCACCTCGCCGATCTTCTCGGCGCCGGTGGAGAGTTCCTGCACCGTGGCATTGGTACGCTCGGCGTCGTTGACAGCGCGGCTCGCCACTTCGGTCGAGCGGGTGACCTGGCGCGAGATCTCCGCAACCGAGCTCGACAGCTCTTCGGCAGCCGCGGCAACCGTGCCGACATTGCCCGACGCTCTCTGCGAGGCCGCGCCGACCGTCGCCGCACGCGACGAGGCGTCGCCGGCGGTCGCGGTCATCGATTGCGCAGTGGCTTGCATGCCCGTCGCAGCCGAGGAGACCGAGCGGACGATACCATTGACGCTGCGTTCGAAGTCGCTGGCGATGCCCTCCATCACGCTGCGACGTTCCGCCGCTGCGCGATCCTTGGCATCGGCTTCGCTCTTCTCGATGTCGCGGATGCGGACAGCGTTGTCCTTGAAGATCTGGACGGTCGACGCCATTGCGCCGACCTCGTCACCACGGCCGACGCCGGGAATGTCGCCGTCGAGCTTGCCCTCGGCGAGATCCTTCATGCGGGCTCCGAGCAGGGCGAGCGGGCGGCTGATGCTGCGACCGATCAGCCAGGCAACGCTGCCGGCGACGATGACGATACCGAGCATGGCCAAGCCGAGCAGCCAGTAGACCGGACCCATCTTGGCATCGATATCATCGAGATAGGCGCCGGTGCCGAGATACATGTCGAAGCCGGGGACCGCGACCGCGTAGCCGAGCTTGCGGATCGGCTTCTCCTGGCCGGGCTTCACATATTCATAATACAGCAGGATCGAACCATTGGCCTTGACCCCGTCCATCAACTCGGCAGACAGCTTGCGGCCGTTGGTCACGACATCCATGCGGTTGCTGCCGATCTGCTTCGGATCGGGCGCGAGCTGGGTGATGCCGTCATAGGACGTGCCGAACAAATAGCCCGCACCGTTGTCATACGTCATTGCATTGCCGTAGCGACGAATCTCGGCCATCGCCGCATCCTTCGTCAGCTCGCCGGCGTCGACCCGCTTCTTGAGGGCAGCGGCGTAGTTGCGCCCCATCTCCACGATCGCCTTGGCCTGATCGATGCGCGCGTTCACCATCTCCTGCTTCATCAGGTATCCGGCGAGGATCCCGGAAATGCACAGTCCGAACAAGGTGACGCCGACGAGGATGCCGAGCTTGGGGGCGATCTTCATATTGCTTAATTTCACGGGATGCTCCGGCAACACAGGGATAAGGACGCGCGAGTGAATCGATCGAAATCAAATTAACCTTTAGGGGGTGACCCCTTAGCAAGCTGTTACGGAGCGCCCCGTAGAAGCCCGGAGAAGACGTCGAACCAGTCGTATAAATCGCCTCAATGACAACCGGGAATTGTACGCGACCTCCTCGATTTCGCGTAAAAGACGCAAAGGCCCGCGCAAAGCATGGGTCACAACAAGAAACCAAATCGGGAGCAGGATATGCCGAAATACAGGGTGGTGACGCCGAAGGGCGCGAGCTTCACGGTCGCGAGCAGCGATTATTCCTACGAGCGCGAGGCGCTCGATCCGATCGACGCCGAGATCGTCGAGGCGCCGGCCGACGAGGCCGGGTTCATCGCCGCCGCGAAGACAGCGGACGCCATTTACGCCAAGGGCATCCCGATCACCAAGACCATCATCGACGCGCTGGAGAGCTGCAAGGTCATTACGCTCGGCTCGGTCGGCGTCGATAGCGTCGACATCAAGGCGGCAACTGCGCGCGGCATTCCCGTCACCAACATCCCCGACACCTTCATCGAGGAGGTCGCCGACCATGCCATGATGCTGCTGCTCGCGGGCTTCCGCCGGCTGGTCGAGCAGGACCGGATGGCGCGCAGCGGCCGCTGGGCGGAGGGCCGGCCGGCGTTGTCGAAGATCCCACGACTGATGGGCCAGACGCTCGGCTTCATCTCGTTCGGCCGCGTCGCGCGTGCAGTTGCGAAACGCGCAGCTCCGTTCGGTCTGCGGATGATGGCCTACGATCCCTTCATCCAGGAAACGCTGATGTCCGACCACGGGGTGATTCCGGCGACGCTGAACGAGGTGTTGTCGCAATCCGACTTCCTCTCGATGCACGCCCCCGCTCGGCCCGAGGTGCATCACATGCTCACCGAGAAGCACTTCCGGCAGATGAAGAAGGGCTCGGTCTTCATCAACACCGGCCGCGGCGCCACCGTGGACGAGGAAAGCCTGATCAAGGCGCTTCAGGAGGGCTGGATCGCCCATGCCGCCCTCGACGTGCTGGAGAAGGAGCCGCCCTCGCACAACAATCCGCTGCTCGGCATGGACAATGTCACCCTGACCGCCCACGTCGCCTCCGCCTCGGCACGGTTTGACGAGGCGCGCAAGCGCCGGGTGGGCTACGAATTGTCACTGGTGCTTCAGGGCATGTGGCCGGTAAGCTGCGTCAATCCGTCGGTGCTGCAAGACACCGCGCTCCGCCGCTGGCAGCCTGTCAGCATGGACCGCGGCCCGAACAGCTAGACGGGACGGCCGCGAAGGCGCGCCGGCAACCGGAAAGACCCTTCACCGGCGATCAACGCCGGGAAGGGAAACATATAGGGAGGAACCGATGAGGAACGACATCACGCGTCGTGATGCCTTGGCGCTGGGCCTGTCCGCTGCGGCAATCGCGGCAACCGGTGCTCCGGCAAATGCGCAATCCGCGATCAAGGCCGCGGACGTCCCCACACCGAAACTGCCGATCGAGAAAGGCGCATCCCTGCGCATGCTGCGACCGGTACGTTTCGTCCAGGCCGACGAGGACGTGTTCCGCGCCAATGCGGCCAAATTCACCAAGGAGACCGGGGTCGAGGTCAAGGTCGACTTCGTCGGCTGGGAGGACATCAACCAGCAGACCGCGGTGACCGCGAATTCCGGTGCCGGCCCCGATATTATCATCGGCTTCTCCGATGCGCCGCACATCTATATCGACAAGCTGATCGAGCTGACCGACGTCGCCGACTATGTCGGCAAGCGGTACGGCGGCTGGCTGCCGCTGGCGCAGCGCTACGGCAAGAAGAACAAGAGCGACGCCTGGATCGGACTGCCGTTCGGCGCGACCGCGGGTCCGCTGATCTACCGCAAGTCGATCCTGCGATCGGTCGGCTTCGACAAGGTGCCGGAAGACCATGCCGGAATCCTCGATCTCTGCCAGAAGCTTCAGAAGGCCGGCAAGCCGGCCGGCTTGGCGCTCGGCAACGCCAAGGGCGACGGCAACGGTTTTGCGAACTGGGCGCTGTGGTCGCACAACGCGGCGCTGCTCGACGAAGAGGGGAACGTCGTCATCAACAGCAAGGAGACGATCGCCGCACTGAACTGGGTCAAACAGCTCTATCCGACCTTCATCGCCGGCACGACGTCATGGAACGACGTCAGCAACAACCGCGCCTACGCCGCGCAGGAGATCTCGCTGACCGCCAACGGCGTCTCGCTGTATTTTTCACTGAAGAACGATCCGGCGACCAAGGCGATCGCCGACGACAGCGAACATCAACTGCTGCCGAAGGGTGTCGCGAAGGTCTCGCCGATGGCGGGCCTGACGCTGAACGCCATGCTGTTCAAGCACAGCCAGTACCCCAACGCCGCAAAGGCCTTCCTGCAATACATGCTGGAAAAGGACCAGTACGAGCCGTGGCTCAACGCCAATTCCGGCTACTGGGCCCAGCCGCTCGCGGCTTACGCGGAGGCCAAGGTCTGGAGCGAAGATCCCAAGATCAAGATCTTCAAGGACACCATGAACACCATCTACTATGACGGCTATGCTGGCCCGATCTCGACCGCGACCGGTGCCGTCAGCGCCGACTACGTGCTGATTCAGATGTTCGCATCCGTCGCGACCGGCGCTGCCACGCCGGAAGCCGCGGCCGCGGAAGCCGAGCAGCGCTGCAAGCGGTACTTCCGGCGGCAGAAGTAGCGCTGGACAAAGCGCGTCATTGCGAGCGAAGCGAAGCAATCCAGCCTGTCTTCCCAGTTACAGCCTGGATTGCTTCGTCGCACCAGTGCAAAATTGCTTCGCAATTTTGTCACGGGCTCCTCGCAATGACGGGCTTGGTGACTTTCAGAGACGGGACAACAAACCGATGTCCGTGACCACACTCTCTTCTCCAGCCCTCGTGCACCGGCAACCCTCCTGGCTGGTGCGCCTGTTCGACTACAAGCCGTTCCTGATCGTGATGTGCCTCGCACCTGCGATCGGGCTGCTCACGGTGTTCCTGACCTATCCGCTCGGCCTCGGCATCTGGCTCGCCTTCACCGACACGACAATCGGCAGAAAAGGCGTCTTCGTCGGCTTCGAGAATTTCCAGTATCTGCTCACCGATTCCTGTGGTGGAACGCGGTGTTCTACAGCGTGGTCTACACGGGGATCGCGACCTTTGGAAAGTTCGCGCTCGGCTTCTGGCTCGCACTGCTGCTCAACAACCATTTTCCGTTCAAGAGCCTGTTGCGTGCGATCATCCTGATGCCTTGGATCGTGCCGACGGTGCTCTCGGCGCTGGCGTTCTGGTGGATCTACGATCCGCAGTTCTCGATCATCTCCTACCTTCTGGTCGACGTGCTGCACTGGCGCACCACCAATATCGACTTCCTCGGCTCGCCCTGGCCGGCGCGCTTCTCGCTGATCGCCGCCAATATCTGGCGCGGCATTCCCTTCGTCGCGATCTCGCTGCTGGCGGGCCTGCAGACCATTTCGCCCTCGCTCTACGAAGCCGCGATGCTCGATGGCGCCAGCGCCTGGCAGCGGTTCCGCTACATCACCTTCCCGATGATGATGCCGATCCTCGCGATCGTCATGACCTTCTCGATCATCTTCACCTTCACCGATTTCCAGCTGGTCTACGCCATCACCCGGGGCGGCCCCGGCAACTCAACCCATTTGCTGGCAACGCTGGCCTTCCAGCGCGGCATTGCGGGCGGCGAGCTCGGCGAGGGCGCGGCGATTGCGGTGTCGATGATCCCGTTCCTCGTGTTCGCAACGCTGTTCTCTTATTTCGGCCTGGCGCGCCGCAAATGGCAGCAGGGAGAGAGCAATGACTGATACCGCCGCCGAGCCGGCCGCCGTCGCCACCACGCCGCCGGACACCATGGCCTGGGATTCCGGGCTGCGGCGGCTGATGATGATCTATCTGCCGCTCGGCTGCTTCGTGCTGATCCTCCTATTTCCGTTCTACTGGATGACGATCACGTCGTTCAAGCCGAACGCAGAGCTGATGAACTACAAGGAGCACAACCCGTTCTGGATCTCCTCGCCGACGCTGGCCCACATCAAGCACCTGTTGTTCGACACCGCCTATCCGCGCTGGCTGTGGACGACGATGCTGGTCGCGGTCGGGGCGACTACGCTGTCGCTGATCGCGAGCACGCTGGCCGCCTATGCGATCGAGCGCCTGCGCTTCCGCGGCAGTCCCTATGTCGGCCTCGGCATTTACATGGCCTATCTCGTGCCGCCGTCGATCCTGTTCATTCCGCTCGCGACCGTGGTCGTGCAGTTCGGCCTGTTCGACAGCCCGCTTGCGTTGATCCTGGTCTACCCGACCTTCCTGGTGCCGTTCTGCACCTGGCTCCTGATCGGCTATTTCAAGTCGATCCCCTACGAGCTCGAGGAATGCGCGCTGGTGGACGGCGCCACCAGGCTCCAGATCCTGCGACGGATCACGCTGCCGCTGGCGGTGCCCGGCCTGATCTCGGCCGGCATCTTCTCCTTCACGCTGTCCTGGAACGAGTTCATCTACGCGCTCGCCTTTATCCAGAGCGGCGCCAACAAGACGGTGCCGGTCGCGATCCTGACCGAGCTCGTCACCGGCGACGTCTATCAGTGGGGCGCGCTGATGGCGGGCTCGCTGCTCGGCTCGCTGCCGGTTGCGATCTTCTACTCGCTGTTCGTCGATTACTACGTGTCGTCGCTGACGGGCGCGGTCAAGGAGTAGCTGTCGGCTGCGGCGTTTGGCCCGGTTTCACAAAACTGCAATGCGCGGTCCGCATAAGACGGCCTCCGTTAACAGGAGACGCACATGCGCGCGACTTTGCTTAGTACCGTCGCAACGATCATTCTGACCGCGAGCTCCGCGCAGGCGCAGAGCGAAGGCGAATTCCCCGCCAAGCTCGCCGGCCACGTCGTGATGCCGGCCGCCACGTTCATCGACGCGCCGGCTGATGCTCCCGCCGATCTCAAGACATCCGGTAAATACACCACCGGGAAGCGGGTCGACGCGCTCGGCACGGTGATGGGCAAGTCCTATGAGCGGGCCACCGGCGTGTCGCTGCCGTTCAAGGGCCAGCCGCTGCAGGGCCATTCCGGTATCAAGTCGATGGGGGACGGCACTTTCTGGGTCATCACCGACAACGGCATGGGCGCGCGCGCCAATTCGCCAGATTCGATGCTGTACCTCAACCGCTACAGGATGGATTGGGCCGGCGGCAAGATCGAGCGGCTGGAGACCGTGTTCCTGCACGATCCCGACAGACGCGTGCCGTTCCGCATCGTGCATGAAGACACCGAGAGGCGTTACCTCACCGGCTCCGACTTCGACACCGAAGGTTTCCAGATTATCGGCGACACCTTCTGGATCGGCGACGAGTTCGGCCCCTACATCCTGAAGGCCGACAAGACCGGCAAGATTCTGGCCGTATTCGAGACGGTCGCCGACGGTAAGCCCGTGCGATCGCCGGATCATTGGGCGGTGGCGACCCCGGGCGCGCCGGGTGCGACCTACACCAACGTCAACCTCCGACGCTCCAAGGGTTACGAGGGCTTCGCCGCCTCGAAAGACGGCAAGTTTCTCTACGGCCTGCTCGAGGGGCCGCTCTGGGATGCCGAGAAAAAGGACTGGGAGAAGGTCGACGGCAAGGAAGCCTCGCGCATCCTCGAATTCGACGTCGCCGCGGAAAAATTCACTGGCCGCTACTGGCAGTATGTGTTCGAGCAGAACGGCAATGCCATCGGCGACTTCAACATGATCGACCCGAGCGCCGGCCTGATCATCGAGCGCGACAACGGCGAAGGCACGCCCGAAAAGGCCTGCCCGCAAGGCACCCGCGGCGAGAACTGCTTCCCCGACGTGGCCAAGTTCAAGCGCGTCTACAAGATCGAGCTCACCGACGCCAATGTCGGCAAGCCCGTGCGCAAGATCGGCTACATCGACCTCCTGAAGATCAGGGATCCCGACAAGAAGGCGAAGAAGCCGCTCAATGACGGCGTCTACACGTTCCCGTTCTTCACCATCGAGAACGTCGATCGTGTCGACGAAACCCACATCATCGTCGGCAATGACAACAATCTGCCGTTCTCGTCCAGCCGCGATCCCAACAAGGCCGACGACGACGAGTTCATGCTGCTCGATGTCGCGGACTTCCTGAAGGCGAAGTAAGCCAGCGCTCTCTCAACGCGGGTCATCGCCCGGCTCGACCGGGCGATCCAGTACGCCGCGGCGCCAGCGATCAAATCGTGAGGCCGCGGCGTACTAGATGCCCCGCCCTCGTGCGTAACTGCGCACTAGGCGGGACATGACGGACAGTGAGCGAGCACGAGGTAAAGACAACTCGCACCTCGGCGCCGCACATCAACCCGCCGGCACGATCACCATGCTCTTGTCCTTCGGCCAGCGAACGCGCCAGGCGAAATTGATGTCGCGGACCTCACCGGGCTTGGCGTCGAACGACCATTCCAGCACGCCGCGCCGGTCGCGAATGTTGCTTGCGGTCGGCGGCGTGGTCGCAGGCAGCATCTCGACGAGGATGTCCTCGTTCTCGCTGACCGGCAATTGATCCTCAATCGCGACCTTGATCGGGAAGTCGTGACCGTTGCGGATCGTCGTCTTGAACGATCGCTCGTCGGTCTTCGACGTCGTGACCAGGAGACCGGCCGAACCTTCGTTGCGCTTGAGCACCGCGCGCTCGATCCTGACCTTGTCGTCGGCGCCGAAGCCGAGCCGCACGATATCGTCCTTGGCCGAAGCCGAGAGTTTGCCGCGGCCGACGAAAGTCCCGTCGCGATAGATTGCGACCTTGCCCGGCAACAGGCTCGTGTCGTCGGTCTGCTTGAAGCTCGCTTCGAGGAAGGCGGTGGGGTCCATCACCGGTGCCGCGCGCACCATGAGATCGGCGGGCACGGTCATCGAGGCGATGCGCAGGCTCTTGGCGCCCTCGGCGGCCCCGAGGCTGACGCGGCCGGGAATTTTGTAGGTGGCCTGGAAGTCACCGATCTCGGCGACCGCCTGCTGCTCTTCGGCGCGTTCGCGGATATCGTCCGCCGCCTTGGCCGCGGAAGTTTCCATCTTGCGCTGCTGCATGGGCGCCGCCGCAGGCATTGCCGAATCCGAAACTGAGCCCAGCGCCCGCGGCCTCGGTACCTGCGGATATTGTGCGACCAGCGAATTCAGCTCCGGCGCGCTGCCGCCGCGGCCGATGCGGACCGTGGAGACGCCGAGCGTGACATTGGACCAGTCCTCGCCGGTCGATTGCGTGACTTCGGCACGGCGGACAAGCTCGAGCTGTGGTTTGCGATCCTTCGCGCCGGTGTCGAGCCGGGCGTCGTAGAGCGGCAGCCAGCGCGCATTGCGCACATTGTAGGTGACCCTCAACGTCGCCTTGGTAGCCACCGGCGCGGCGATGTCCATGCGGACTTCGAGCTTGCTCGGCGGCTTGGCCTTCCGCTCGACTTCGAGCTGGGCGATCTGCCGATCGATCTCGCGCATCTTGCGCGTGGCGTCGCGGACGGCGGTATCGGCGCTTGCAATTTCCTCGCCGACGGTGGCAAAGGCCGTGCGCCATTCGGCAATCGGCCGCGCCTCGCCCTTGTCGCCGATGCCCGCAGGCGACGCTTCCGCAAAGTGCTCCGCGAATTTGCGCCGCGCATTGGCCGAGTCGATCGCGCCTTGCAGGTCGGCGCGTTGGTCGTTCAGCGCCTCGATGCGCTTGTCCAGCTCCGGCAAATTGACCGGCGCCGCACGTGGCGTTCGCGCATCGATCGTGCCGATGGTGAGCTTCGCTCCCCCCTCACCCTCCACCCGGATCGAGGAGGTGTCGAGACCAAGCGGGAAGTCCTTGGCAACGAGCGTCGAGTCACCAGACGGCAGGTCCACTGCGATGACGCGGGTTACGGTCGCGCCATCCGGGTAAACGGTGACGGTATCGATGGCCGACGTGGCGTCCAATTCGGCGGCCCATGACGACGACGCGAATGCCGTGCTCACCAGAACCAGGCTCGTCGTCGCCAAACATCTTGCGGTGATGCGCATCAAGTCCCTCCTCCAAGTCATCGCCGCCGCCAGCCGGACGCGCGATCCAATGCCTCGCCAACATGGTTGGACGCGGCAGGGAAGGAACTGGTTCGATTGGGGTTTCCGTGGGGCGCCGCCGCGGCGGCAGCAAGGCCCGCGACGGAGCGCTTAATCCTGAGGAGTCGAACCCTGCCCGAAGATGCGGCGAAGCAGGTCCGTCACGTTCTTCGCACCGGCCTTCCTCAGAATACCGGCGCGATAGCCCTCGACCGTGCGTGCGCTCAGATGCATGCGCCGGGCGACCTCCTTGTTGGTCAGGCCGGCGGCGAGATGCTCGAGCACGTCGCCCTCTCGCGTGGTCAGGGGTTCGCAGCCGGGCAGCCAGCGCTGCCGGCTGGAGCCGGGCTGTGCGAACTCGTCGATGGCGGCATCGATCCGGTCGATGATGTCGCGGGTGCGGAACGGCTTCTCGATGAAGTCGGCCGCACCGCTCCTGATGGCATCCACCGCCATGGCGATGCTGCCGTTTGTCGCGGTCACCAGCACCGGCGCCATGCAGTTTTCCTCGCGCAGGCGCTTGAGCACGTCGAGACCGGAGCGATCGGCCGGCATCTCCAGCAGCACGCAGGCCGGCATCCGCGCCTTGGCCTCCGAGAGCAGAGACGCGCCGTCGGCGAAGCAGATCACGTTGTATGCGCTTTGTTGAAGCGCGGTGGAAAGTTGTTCGCGGGAGGCGGCATCGGTGTCGATGACGAATACCTCACCCTTGGAAAGCATGTCCCCCGGCATAATTCCGATCCAGCAATGTCTTGGGTCAAATGGTCCGAGACGGCAGCGGGGCCTCGTCGCGCCGCGCCGTCATTTGCACAGCACTCACGCCCGTGCTTCGGTTTCACTTATGTATGTTCCACCCTGTTCCCGGATTTGACCGATCGGGACAGAAACTTTACATTTCGGGACATCGGCGGGACGGCTGGCAGGAACGGGGCGCATGACCGACCTCATTCGTAGCGCGGGCTTGAGCTATTACCTGGAGGTCGCCCGGTCGGTCGGGCTCGACCCCAAACACATGATGCGCAAGGTCAGGCTGCCGCTGGCCTGCCTCGACAAGCCCGATACACCCATTGCCGTCACAAGCCTGCGACGTCTGCTCGAATTGTCGGCCGAGGCGTCCGGAGCCGAAGATTTCGGGTTGCGGCTTGCTGAACGCGGCGGGCTGACCAATTTCGGCGCGGTCGGCCTGATCGTGCGCGAACAGGCGACCGTTGGTGAAGCCATCGAAGCCTTCTCGCGCTTCATCCCGATCCATCACGACGGCATGAAGCTGGACGTCACCCGCGACAAGCAGACCGTCAGCGTCACGCTGCACCTGCGCGGCCGGCAGCCGGCCGCGCCGCGCCAGTCGATCGACATGGCGCTCGGCAGCGTCCACCGCATCATCCAGTCGCTGTTCGGCAGCGATTGGCGGCCGCAGGAAGTGCACCTGCATTACCCGCCGCCGCACGACCGCAAGCGCTACCGCGAGTTCTACGGCTGCCGTGTGACCTTCAATGCGGAGGCCGATTCGATCCTGTTGTCGGCACACGACATGGAGCGCCGGATCCCGAGCGCGCATCCGCTGATCGCGAGCTATCTGCGCAAGCGGATCGAGGCGATCGAGACGCGGCCGGCAAGCTGGGAGGAGAAGGTCGACGAGGTCGTGCGTCTCCTGCTCGCCGGCGGCGGCTGCACGGTCGAGCGCGTCGCCGAACACCTCGCCTGCACCCGGCGCACCATCCACCGCCACCTCGCCGAAGCCGGCACCAGCTTCTCGGCCATTCTCGACGCGCAGCGCGCCGATCTCGTGGTCCAGCTCATCGACGACCCCGGCCGGCCGCTGGCCGACATCGCCGTGCAGCTCGGCTTCTCCGCACAGAGCGCCATGGCCCGCTGGTTTCGCGGCCATTTCGGCTGCACCATCACCGCATGGCGCAAAGGCGCCCGGCCATTGGCGGCAACCGCGGCTTGATTTTCAAGACCGATCACATCACCCGCGCAAACATGCGAAAGCCCGGCGCACCGATGATCGCCTCGAAGGCAGGATCGCGCTTCTCCTCGGCAAGGACAAAGCCGGCCTTGGTATAAGCGCGCTCGGCGGGCTCGTTGCCGATCAGGAACGATATTGTCGCCCGTGCACATCCAGCCGCTCGCCCCTTCTCCAGCGCATGCGCGATCAGTGACTGCACCAGGCCGCGGCCGCGATAGGCGGGATCGGTCGCGACATGCTCGATCATCCAATCGCCCTCGCCGCCCTGAACCCAGCAGGCGCGGGTGTAGCCGCCGCGTTGACGGATGG
This sequence comes from Bradyrhizobium lupini, assembly GCF_040939785.1. Classification (NCBI taxonomy): domain Bacteria; kingdom Pseudomonadati; phylum Pseudomonadota; class Alphaproteobacteria; order Hyphomicrobiales; family Nitrobacteraceae; genus Bradyrhizobium; species Bradyrhizobium lupini. The sequence continues at coordinate 5,173,990 of NZ_CP162553.1, read as the reverse complement.
CCTCCAGCTCTGCCGCGGCGAGTCCGGACGCGGCTGCGACTTCCTCGATCGCACGCCAAGCCGCTGGTCCCGTGCCGGCCGCCGGTAGCGCACACAAGGCGGCAGCAGGCTTGCCATCGATCTCGGCGACCAGAAATTGCGAGACGTGCCACATCGACACCGCGCGAGCGGCTGCGACGTGCGCGATGAAATCGCGGCACTGTGTTTCAGGCCAACCGAGCGCAACGTCGAACCAGCCACGCGGCCGGTAGCCGCGCTGCGATGAAAGGATGGTTTGTGCGATGAAATCGGCGTCTTCGGGACGCGCAGACCGTATCGTCATGCGCGCCCCCTTCGCGAAAACTTTACGTGTTCTTCAGTGCGACGCGAAATTCGGCCTCGGTCTTGGCCTTGACCTCGTCGAGCGAGACGCCGTCGGCGAGCTCGATCAGCGCCATGCCGCCGCTGCCGTGCTTGTCGATGGTGAAGACGGCCAGGTCAGTCACGACCATGTCGACCACGCGCTCGCCGGTCAGCGGCAAATTGCACTGCTTCAGGAGCTTTGGACCGTCCTTGGCCGAATGCTCCATCACCACGACCACGCGCTTGACGCCGGCGACGAGATCCATCGCGCCGCCCATGCCCTTGACCATCTTGCCGGGGATCATCCAGTTGGCGAGATCGCCGTTCTGGGCCACCTGCATGGCGCCGAGGATCGACAGATCCATGTGGCCGCCACGGATCATGCCGAAGGAATCCGCGCTCGAGAAATACGAGGTCGACGGCAGTTCGCTCACGGTCTGCTTGCCGGCGTTGATGAGATCGGCGTCCTCTTCGCCCTCGTACGGGAACGGGCCCATGCCGAGCATGCCGTTCTCGCTCTGAAGGCTGACGTCCATGCCGTCCGGGATGTAGTTCGAGACCAGCGTCGGGATGCCGATGCCGAGATTGACGTAATAGCCGTCACGCAGTTCCTTCGCGGCGCGCGCAGCCATCTGTTCACGGGTCCAGGCCATCTTAGTCTCCTGATCTCAAGCTGCCGTGCGCGGGCGGGTGTTGCGGAATTCGATGCGCTTCTTGGCCGTTCCGACCTCGACGATGCGCTTGACGAAAAGACCGGGCGTGTGGATGTGGTCGGGATTGAGTTCGCCGGCCGGAACCAGATGCTCGACCTCGGCCACCGTGACCTTGGCGGCGGTCGCCATCATCGGGTTAAAGTTGCGCGCGGTCTTGCGATAGATGAGGTTACCTGCGGTGTCGCCCTTCCAGGCGTGGACGATGGCGAGGTCGGCGAACAGGCCGCGCTCCATCAGGTATTTCTGTCCGTCGAATTCTTTCACTTCCTTGCCTTCGGCGATCAGCGTGCCGACGCCGGTCTTGGTGTAGAAGGCCGGAATGCCGGCGCCGCCCGCGCGGATGCGCTCGGCCAGCGTGCCCTGCGGATTGAATTCGAGTTCCAGCTCGCCGGCGAGGAATTGCTGGGCGAACAGCTTGTTCTCCCCGACATAGGACGAGATCATCTTCTTGATCTGGCGGGTTTCGAGCAGGCGGCTGAGGCCAATGCCGTCGACGCCGGCATTGTTTGAGACCACCGTCAGGTCCTTGACGCCGGAGTCGCGGATCGCGTCCGACAGCGTCTCGGCGATGCCGCAGAGGCCGAAGCCGCCCGACATGATCATCATGCCGTCTTTCAGAACGCCCTCGAGAGCCGACTTGGCGTCGGGATAGACCTTGTTCATGCAAATTACCTTCGAGTGAACCTTCGGCTTGCAGGCGTCGCGCCTTAGTGGCGGCGATTATTAGGCGAAATCGTCCGAAGCCGTCAATGATACGGGGTTCTCCGCTCCGCCCCTGGGTGATAGAAGCTGCCCAAGCCGTGGGCGCAACCGTTCCCGCGGCCTTGAAAGCGACAAGAAAACCCATCAAGTTGCGGCACTTAACACAATAGGTCTTGGGCGTGGGGCGCGCAGGTTTCCCGGCCCGCCTTCTGGCTCCAGCGACCAACTCGATCAGGACATGCCATTGACCATGGCCCAAGGAATGAAGCGCCTCGGGACGCCGATCGCGGCGCTGCTCGGCGTGGCGCTGATCGCCCTGATCGCGACCTCATGGCTCATCAACCGCGACGCACTGCGCAAGGCCGTGGAAACGCAGATCCGCGACGTCACCGGGCTCGAGGTCAACGTCGCAGGCGCGATCGACATTTCGGTGCTGCCGGCAAGCTACATCTCCTTCCATGACGTCGGCCTGAAGGGCGGCGGCACCAGTGATCCGGCGCTCCATGTCGACGTGCTCACCGCGAACCTGCGGCTGCTGCCGCTGCTGCTGCAACGGTTCGAGATCGCCGACCTGACGCTGCTGCGGCCGCGCATCCATGTCAGCCTGAAGCCGGACGGTGAAAGCAACTGGACACCGTTCATCCAGACCATCGCGCGCACCATGAAGCCTGGCGCCGAGAATCAAGTGTCGTTCTCCGAGATCCGGATCCAGGACGGCGTGCTCAATTACGAGGACGCTGCCACGCACGGCACCGAGAAGCTCGAGGACATCGACCTGTCGCTGGCCTGGCCCTCGATCTCGCGCTCCTTCGCCGCGACCGGACAATTCGACTGGCGGGGCGAACGGGTCGACGGCTCGATCAGCTTTTCCGATTTCGTCGCCGCCCTCTCCGGCGAGCGCTCGGGGTTGAAGGCGCGGATCGCGAGCGCACCGCTCAAGCTCGCCTTCGACGGCAGCGTCGCCAACCGCACCAGCCCGATGATGGAGGGCACGCTCACCATCGACAGCCCGTCCCTGCGCAACGCGCTACGCTGGACCGGCCAGCCGCAGCCCGCCAGCGGCGGCTTCGGCCGCTTCGCGCTGAAGGCGCGGGCCAATGTCGTCGGCGCGTCGATCGCGCTCACCAACGTCAATGTCGAGCTCGACGGCAACACCGCCGAGGGCGTGATGACCTACGCCAATAACGGCCGGCAGACGCTGCAGGCGACGCTCGCAGCCGACGCGCTCGACTTCACCCCCTATATCTCGACTTTCCGCCTGCTCGCGAGCGGCGCGCGCGACTGGAACAGGCAGCTGTTCGATCTCAACGCCTTGTCGACCACCGACCTCGACATGCGCCTGTCGGCCGCCAAGCTGACGGTCGGGGCATCGAAACTTGGCCGCACCGCGATCGGCGCGAGATCTGCGCAACGGCACGCTGGCGCTCTCGGTCGGCGAGGCCCAGGTTTATGGCGGCATCGCCAAGGGCTCGTTCGGCATCGCGCGCTCCGACACCGTCGCCGACATCAAGGCGCAATTCCAGTTCACCGACGTCGACCTTCAGGCCTGCGCCTCCGAGCTGTTCGGCATCAACAAGCTGTCCGGGCGCGGCAACATCAACGTCTCGCTCCTCGCGTCCGGCTCGAGCCCGTTCGGCCTCGTGCAGTCGCTCGACGGCAGCGCCAACGTGACCGGGCATGACGGCGCGATCGCGGGCTTCAATGCCGAGCAGCTCCTGAAGCGGCTCGAGCGGCGGCCGCTGTCCGGCGGCGGCAATTTTCGCAACGGCTCTACCCCTTACGACAATCTCACCATCGCGGTGAAGTTCTCCGACGGCGTCGCCACCGCCGAGGACATCCGCGTCGAAGGACCTGCGGCGAAGATCACGATGACCGGCACCGCCTCGGTGCCGACGCGCGAATACGACATGAAGGGCGTGGCCAGCCTCAACAGCGCGTCGGGGTTCGAATTGCCCTTCGTGGTGCAGGGCCCCTGGGACGACCCCCTGGTGTTTCCCGATCCGGAAAGCCTGATCCGCCGCTCGCCGGCCTCTGCGCCCTTGCTCGACATGCTGAAAGACCGCAAGCCGGGCGACGCGGTGCGCTCCGCGATCGAGCGCATCACCGGCACCGGAAAACGTCCCGCACCGGCCGAAGCGCCGACGGCGGAGAACGCCAAGGAAGGCGCGAAGTCGAATTAAGGACGGCGATCAAGCGGCGCCAGCAGATCGGCGCGAATTGATCAGGGCGCATTGATGCAGCGATTGGATCGATGCGCACGTTAAGCATCTCCTCTCGCCCGACACCCCCACGACCTATGTCTGACAACAAGCCGCTAGATCGTATCACGGCCATGCGCTAGTGTTTTATACGACCGGTTAAAAACACCGGCCGTTTGAGGGAGAAAAACGTGAAATCCAAGGTTATTGGCGCAGTATCACTGGCGGTCGCTGCGGCCGGGCTGTTTGCAGCCGCTGCACCCGCATTTGCGCAGCAGAAGACGATTACGGTCTGGTGGGGCAAGGGCTTCTACCGCTCCGAAGACGACGCGCTGCTCGAGACGATCAAGAAGTTCGAAGCCAAGACCGGCATCAAGGTCGAATTGTCGCAGTACGCGATCCAGGACATGATTCCGAAGACGGTCGCCGCACTCGATTCAGGCACCGTGCCCGATGTTGCCTATTCCGACACCTACGACGTGCAGGTCCAGGGCAAGTGGGCCTACGAAGGCAGGCTCGAGGACCTCTCCGACATCATGGAGCCGATCAAGGATCGGTTCGTGCAGAACACGCTGGATGCGTCGATCCTCTATAACGACGTCACCAAGAAGAAGGCCTATTACGGCTTCCCGCTGAAGCAGCAGAGCATGCATGTCGAGATCTGGAACGACATGCTTGAGAAGGCCGGCTTCAAGCTCGCCGACATCCCGACCGACTGGGAAGGCTACTGGACGTTCTGGTGCGACAAGGTGCAACCGGGGATCCGCAAAGCCACCGGCCAGCGCGTCTACGGCGTCGGCCAGCCGATGGGCGTGGAATCCACCGACGCCTTCCAGTCGTTCTACACCTTCATGGATGCCTATCACGTCAAGCTGGTCGACGACGACGGCAAGCTCACGGTCGACGATCCCAAGGTCCGCGAGAACCTGATCAAGGCGATGAAGGACTACACCGACACCTACATCAAGGGCTGCACCCCGCCGTCCTCGACGACCTGGAAGGATCCCGACAACAACGTCGCGTTCCACAACAAGACCATCGTGATGACCCACAACTTCACGATCTCGATCGCGGCGAAGTGGTTCGAGGATTCCCAGAACCAGACGCTCACGCCCGAGCAGCGCGAAGCCGGCAAGAAGGCCTATGGCGAGGACATCATCACCGCGTCCTTCCCGAAGGCTCCGGACGGTTCGACGATCCGCTACCGCTCGGACGTTAAGACCGGGCTGGTCTTCTCCGTGGCCAAGAACAAGGCCGAGGCCAAGCAGTTCATCGCCTTCCTGCTCCAGGAGGAGAACGTCCGCCCCTATATCGAGGGTGCGCTCGGCCGCTGGTTCCCGGTGACGAAGGAAAGCCAAGAGAGCCCGTTCTGGCAGGCTGACCGGCATCGCAAGGCGGTCTACTCGCAGTTTAAGGGCGGCACCGCCGCGTTCGACTTCACCAAGAACTGGAAGTTCACCATCCTGAACAACGAGAACGTCTGGGCCAAGGCGATGAACCGCGTGGTCAGCGAGAAGGTGCCGGTGGACAAGGCGGTCGACGAGCTGATCGCCCGCATCAAGGCGGTCGCGGGCTGATCTCGGACTGCAATAAGGTATATGCTAATACCGGTCGCGGCTCTCCGCGACCGGTTGCTTCGGTGGGTATGCGATATGGCGATCACACTTTCCGGCTCAGACACAATTCCGGCCCCTCCCCTGTCGGCGCGCCTGACCACGCAGCAGGTCTGGGGCATCTTGCTGCTTGTGCCCTATCTACTCGTCTTCCTGGCCTTCGTCGTCTATCCCGTCGGCTACGGCCTGTGGCTGGCGCGCAGTCCGGCGAACTATGTCGCGCTGTACAACGACCCGATCTTCGCGCGCGCCGCGGTCAACACGCTGATCTTCCTGGTCATCGGCATCAACGTGAAGATGCTGATCGCGCTGTTCCTGTCCGGCTTCTTCGCCCAGCAGCGCCCCTGGATCAAATGGCTGTCGGTGATCTTCATCCTGCCTTGGGCGGTGCCCTCGATCCCGACTATCCTGTCGGTCCGCTTCATGCTCAATCCCGAATGGGGCATGGTCAACCATTTCATCTTCTCTCTCACCGGCGATGACGGGCCGAACTGGCTGAACGATCCGACGGTCGCGCTGACCATGGCGATCGCCGTGCATATCTGGAAGTCGCTGCCGTTCTGGACGCTGATCCTGCTGACCGGGCGGCTCGCGATCCCGCAGGATCTGTACGAGGCGTCCGAGGTCGACGGCGCCAGTCCGTGGCAGAAATTTCGCTTCATCACCTGGCCGTCGATGCAGATGCTCTACGTCACCTGCACGCTGCTCTCGATGATCTGGACGCTCGGCGACTTCAACAGCGTCTATCTGCTCACTGGCGGCGGGCCGGCCGACCTCACTCATGTGCTGTCGACACTCGGCATCCGCTATCTCCGGCTCGACCAGCTCTCGCTTGCGATGGCCTCTATCGTCTGCGCGATACCGCTCGTGCTGCCGCTGATATACTTCATGATGAAACGGTTGTCGCGATGAAGCTTCCCACCCTCCGCGAAGTTGGCACCGAAGCCAAGCTCCTGCTGATCGGCATCCCGGTCTTCATCTGGACCATGATTCCGATCTACCACATGTTCCTGTTCGCGATTTCGCCCAAGGAGGACGCGTTCTCGGGCAAGCTGTGGCCGGATCATCCGACGCTGCACAACTTCCACATCGTGTTCTACCAGGAGCACTATTTCCTGCGAGACTTCTGGATCCAGTTCTGGAACTCGACGGTGATCGCGCTGGCCGCAGGCGCGCTGACCTTGTTCGTCGCGACCGCCGCCGCATTCTCGATCTCGCGGCTTAAGGCGCCGGGCGGCCGCTGGGTGATGAATCTCGCGCTGTTCACCTACTTCATCCCGGCGGCGTTCCTCGCCGTGCCGATGTACCGCACCATGGGCAACTACGGCCTGCTCAACAATCACTGGTCGCTGATCCTGGCGATGGTGACGATCGCTTCGCCTTACGCGATCTGGGTGCTGAAGCAGGCGTCCGACAAGCTGCCGGTCGAGCTCGACGAGGCCGCCGTGATGGACGGCGCGACCACGCTGCAGCTGTTCCGCCTGGTCTATGTGCCGCTGATGATGCCCTCGCTGGTCGCGATCGGCACCTATGCCGTGCTGCTGGCCTGGAACGAATATCTCTACGCGTTCCTGCTCTTGTCCAAGGACACCGATATCACGCTGCCGGTCGCGCTCGGCAACTTCCTCGCCGCCGACGACTCGCCGTGGGAGCTGTTGATGACCACCGGCTTCATCTACGCGCTGCCGCCGGCCGCGGTCTATTACGCCTTCAAGCGCTACATGGTGGGCGGGCTCACGGCCGGTGCGGTGAAGTCCTGAGATCCACGGCGCGCTTTCTTTGGTAGGCAACCAGCAGCGCGATCGTCGAGCCGATGAAATAGCCCGCGGTCGCGCCCGAAATCGCGCCGCCGACGACGAGTGCGAGTGCACGGTCGCTCGCATCGACCGTCGAGATCACGCCGACCGCATACTGCAGAGAGAATATGACGAGGTTGCGGATCAGCGCAAAGGCGCCACCCGCGCGGATGATCTCGCCTGTCTTGTGATCGACGTCGAACGGACGCGACGTTAATACGCCGATCGGCAACAACACCAATGCGGCCCCGCCCCAGGCAACCAGCGGCCACGCGCTATCCTGATGTCCGAAGCCAATCCGCGAAATGCCCCAGACGATGAATACGATCGGAACGATCAGCGCACGCCAGATCGGCGTCTTGCGCGGCTGCATCGCCTTGATGCCCTGCCAGACCAGATAGGCGAGCAAGGTCCAGACCCAGAGCGGCGTATGCACCAGGACCTGATAGGCAAACGTCATCATCGCCTCCCGTTATAGCGGCGCCGCGCTCTCGCCCTGCGAGCTCGACAGTTTCGAGGCGAGCGAGGCGATGACGATGACAACAGCAATCAAGGCGATCACCAGCGTGCAGATCGCGTTGATCTCGGGCTTCACTCCGAGCCGCACTTCCGAATAGATCCGGATCGGCAGCGTCGCCGAGCCGGGGCCGGTGGTGAAGCTCGCGATCACGAGATCGTCCAGCGACAGCGTGAAGGCGAGCATCCAGCCCGCGACGATCGCAGGCGCGATCAGCGGCAGCGTTACGGCCACGAACGCGCGCAGGGGGTCGTAGCCGAGATCCATCGCGGCCTCTTCCAAGGAGCGGTCGAGCGAGCCGAGGCGGGACTGCACGACGACGGCGACGAAGCACATCGTCAGCGTGGTATGGGCGATCGTCACCGTCCAGAAGCCGCGCTCCGCGTTTAGCGCCACGAACAGCAGCAGCAGCGACAGTCCGGTGATCACCTCCGGCATCACCAGCGGCGCATAGAGCATGCCGGAGAACAGGGTGCGGCCGCGAAACCGCTCGCCGCGCGACAGCGCCACGGCGGCGAGCGTGCCGATCAGGGTCGCAATGGTTGCCGACGAAACCGCGACGCGCAGGCTCATCCAGGCCGCCTCGATCATGGCGCGGTCATTGAAGAACTCGTGATACCAGCGCAGCGACCAGCCACCCCACACCGTCACCAGCCGCGAGGCATTGAAGGAATAGATCACGAGGATCAGGATCGGCAGATAGAGGAAGGCCAGACCCAGCGAAAGCGAGGCGACGTTGAAGCGGGACAGACGGGAGACCTTGCGCATCGCCTCACCGCCCCTGTTCCAGCTGCCGCTTCTGCAGCCGTTCGTACAGCAGCAGCGGGACCAGCAGCACCACCAACAACACGATGGCCGCGGCGGAGGCGACCGGCCAGTCCTTGTTAGTGAAGAATTCGAGCCACAAGGTCTGGCCGATCATCAGCGCATTGGAGCCGGCCAGGAGATCCGGAATGACGAACTCGCCGACGATGGGGATGAAGCACAGCAGCACGCCGGCGCCGACGCCGGGCAGCGACAGCGGGAAGGTGACGAGCCAGAACACCTGCCAGCGCGGCGCGCCGAGATCGGAGGCGGCCTCCTCCAGCACCGGCTCCATTTTGGCCAGCGTGGCGTAGAGCGGCAGGATCATGAACGGCAGGTAGGAATAGACGATGCCGATATACATCGCGCTGTCGGTGGAGAGCCACACCACGGGCTGACTAACCAGATGCAGCGCCAGCAGTATCTGGTTGAGCAGGCCGTCGTGCTGGAGGATGTTGATCCAGGCATAGATCCGGATCAGGAACGAGGTCCAGAACGGCACGATCACCAGCACCATCGCCACGGCCTGCCAGCGCGCCGGCAGCCGCGCCATGCCGTAGGCGATGGGATAGCCGATCAGGAGCAACAGCGCGGTCGCGGTGACGGCGACGGTGAGGCTACGCACATAGGCGAACACGTAGATATCGTCGGAGACGAGCAGCCTGAAATTGTCGATCGACAGCGCGGCAAAGGCGGCCTTCAGCGCCCCCCATCCCGCCATCAGGTCGAACACCGGCTCGTAAGGCGGCTGCGCGATCGCCGTCTGCGACAGGCTGATCTTCAGCACGAAGCCGAACGGCACCAGGAAGAACAGCACCATCCAGACATAGGGCGCGATCGCGGCAAAGTGAGCCGGTCGCGCAAAAATGCGGCGCCCGCTCATGACGGCAGCACCACGCAGTCGTCGGGCGTGAACCAGGCGACGACAGGCTGGCCCACGCTGTAGGCGTCGACGTCAAGGCGCGCGCTGTTGGCGACCGACGCCTGCACCGTCCCGCCGGCCTCGAGCTTCACCTTGTAAGTGGTGGTGCCGCCGAGATAGCAGATGTCGGCGATCACGCCGTCCAGCTGGTTGATCGCCGTCTCATGACCGGCCTCCTCCCCGGCCCACGGCGCGACAGCTTGACCTTCTCGGGGCGGATCGCAACCGATAATCTGACCTCACCGAACGGCTCGCGCGGCTCCGCCACCACCAGCGGTCCCGCATCGCGCGTGCCTATGACCAGACGATGACCGTCGCGCAATTTGGACTTGGCGTCGAACAGGTTGATGTCGCCGACAAACTCCGCGATCCAGCGCGAGCGTGGCGCCTCGTAGAGTTCGCGGGGACTCGCGACCTGCGCCAGCCTGCCGTCCCTCATCACGCCGATCCGGCTCGCCATCGTCATCGCCTCTTCCTGGTCGTGGGTGACGATGATGAAGGTCATGCCGAGCCGGCGCTGAAGCTCCATCAGTTCGCCTTGGGTGCTTTCGCGCAGCTTCTTGTCCAGCGCTGCGAGCGGCTCATCGAGCAGAAGGAGCTGCGGGCGTCGCGCCAGTGCACGCGCCAACGCCACGCGCTGGCGCTGTCCCCCGGAGAGCTGGTCGGGCTTGCGCTTCTCGAGTCCGTCGAGCTTCACCAGCGCAACCATCTCCGCCACACGCGTGGCGATGTCTGCGCGCGCCATACCGGCGCGCTTCAGGCCGAAGGCGATGTTGTCGCGCACCGACAGGTGCGGAAACAGCGCGTAGTTCTGGAACATCATGTTGATCGGCCGCTCATGCGGCAGCGCCTGCGCGATGTCCTTGCCGCCGAGCAGAATGCGCCCTTGATCCGGCGCTTCGAAACCGGCGAGCATGCGCAGAAGCGTGGTCTTGCCGCAGCCGCTGGGCCCGAGCAGCGCAAAGAACTCGCCGGCCTTGATGTCGAGCGAGACGCCATCGACGGCCCGGAACGTCCCGAACGTCTTGGCGACGCCCTCGATGCGCAGCAACGGCTCGCCGGCCGCGAACTGCGTCTCTCCGACCGCAGCCGCAGCCGCGTCTGTTCTGGGCAACTCGTCAGTCATGGTTCCTGCCAACCCCAATCAAGCCGCACGCTAGCGGCCGATCGTCCCTCACTCAACCGGTTAGAGGCCGTTCGTTCACGCATTCGCCATGAACGCAGCCAGCGCATTGCATTCCCCCGCTGACATCGTCAGGCCGAGCTTGGAGCGGCGCCACAGGATGTCCTCGGGAAAACGCGCCCATTCGTGGGTCATGAGATAGCGCACCTCGGCCCCGGTCAGTTCGGGACCGAAGGCGGGGCCGAGATCGTCCCGGGTCTTCGCCTCGGCAAGCACAGCCGATAGCCGCGAGCCATAGGCCGCGACGAGGCGTTGGGCCTGCGCCTCCGAGAGAAAGCGCCAGCGGTCACGCGCAAGATCGACCTCGGTGTCGAAACGATCCCAGGCAAAATCTCCGCCCGGCAGCGCCGCGCCTGCGGTCCAGGGCGGCGACATCGGATAGAACGGCGTCAACTTCGTCACCGCGCGCTCCGCCCGCAGGCGCGAGGTGGTGACGTCACCGCCAAACATCGTGATCAGCGGCGCCTTGCGCCGTCGCGCGTCGAACAGCGTCGTGCCATCACGCCCGCGCGCGGACGCCAGCGTCAGGTTGACGCCGGAGACCGCGCGCACCACGTCGGTCGGGGCAACGCGCTCGCGGAAATAGCGACTGGCCGCTTCGCAGAGATAGCTGACGTCGGCCCCCCGCATCGCGACGATCGCAGGATCGCCGGTGAAATCGTGCGTGACTGTTCCAATCAGTGTGAAATCGCGCGCGATAGGACTCGCGAAGATCAGCCGGCCATCGCTGTTCTGGAAGACGTAGACGTTATCGGAATCGAACAATCGCGGGACGATGATCTGGCTCATCTGCATCGCCGCCACGGCGGGTTGCGGCTGCCGCAGCACGGTCTCGGCGACGATCGACGTCCAGCCGCCGGTGGCGTTGGCCAGTGCCCGGGCCGTGATCGTGCGACGATGGCCGCGGTCGACCACCGCGAGCCGCCATGTGTCGGTTTGATCGGCGCGCACACAGCGCGCTCCAGTCCGAATCACGGCGCCGCGCTCGGCCGCATCCAGTGCCGTGAGCACCACCAGTCGGGAATCGTCGACGACGCAATCCGAATATTCGAAGGCCGTGCCGAATGGTCGTTTCAGCGCGTTGCCGACCGGATGATGCGTGATGTCGAGGGTCGCCGTTGCAGGCAGGCCGCTCCGGCTGGTGAGGCTGTCGTAGAGGAGCAGGCCGACGCGCAGCAGCCATGGTGGGCGCTCGTCGGAATGCGCCGGGATCACGAAGCGCATCGGCCGAACCAGATGCGGCGCGATCCGGAGCCAGATCCGGCGCTCAGCGAGCGCCCGGCGCACCCGGCGGAAGCCGCGCCGTTCCAGAACCGACAGGGCGCCGTGGATCAGCCGCGGCGTTGCCGACGACGCCGCGCCGCCCAGATCGCCCTGCTCCAACAGGATGACCCGCAGGCCGCGGCCGGCGGCATCGCGGGCGAGGCTGACGCCGTTCAGGCCGCCGCCGATGATCGCAAAATCGTAATCCGCCATGAAGCCGTCGAATGGGAGCGAAACGCTCGCCATCTCTAGAGCCATTTCCCTTCCGATGAAAATCGGAACGGGGCTCTAGATTCTGATTTGGCGCGTTTTCTTGACGCGAACCCGCATCCGCTGCGCTCGAAAAACGCTCTAGCCGGTCTTGAGCGCAAGCTCCATGACTTCGGCACGACCGACGAGGCCGGCATATTTCCCGATCGGCAGTGGCTTGCCGAGCAGATAGCCCTGCACGCCGTCACAGCCTTCCGCGGCGAGGAAGGCGAGTTGTTCCAGCGTCTCGACGCCCTCGGCGACGATCGACATTTCCAGGCCATGGCCGAGATCGATCACCGCGCGCACGATCGCCGCCGATTGCGGGTTGCGGCCGAGATTGATGATGAACGCGCGGTCGATCTTGATCTTGTCGAACGGGAACGCCTGGAGATAGCTCAGCGAGGAATAACCGCTGCCGAAATCGTCCATGGAGATGCGCACGCCGAGCGCCTTGAGCCGGCGCAGCAGCGCCAGACCGCGATCGAAGTCCTCGATCAGCACGCCCTCGGTGATCTCGAGTTCGAGCCGACCGGGTGCGAGACCCGTCTCGAGCAGGATGGAATGCACGAGCCCGACCACGTCGCCGTGCATGAACTGCGCCGGCGACAGGTTGACCGCGATCTGAAGCGGCTTCGGCCAGGACGCGGCCTCGCGGCAGGCTTCGCGCAGGATCCACTCGCCCATCTCGACGATCAGGCCGCTTTCCTCCGCGATCGGGATGAATTCGGCCGGAGAGACTTGGCCGCGCACCGGATGCTGCCAGCGCGCCAGCGCCTCGAAGCCGATGATCTCGCTCTCGGCGACGCTATGGCCCGCTGCTCCCTGCGGCTGGAAGGCGAGCGAGAGCTCGCCGTTCTTGATCGCCATCGAGAGATCCTGGTGCAGCACGCGGCGATCGCGGATCTGCTGGTCCATCTCCGGCTGGAACAGGCTGATCGTGCCGCGCGACTTCTGCTTGGCGCGGAACAGCGCCGCGCCGGCATTGGCGAGCAACGAGGCGGCGTCGGCGCCGTTGTGCGGGAAGATCGACATGCCGGTGGTGACGCCGGCGCGGACCGGGCGGCCGTCGATCTGGAATTCCTTAGCGACGGCATCACCGATCTGCTGCGCCAGCGCGAGACCTGCATCCGGCTGCTTACCGTCGATGATCAGGCCGAACTCGTCGCCGGACAGGCGCGCCACCACGCCGCCGCGCGCGGAGTCCTGGAGCCGCTGGGCCACCTCGACCAGGAGCTTGTCGCCGTGCGCATGACCGAAGACGTCGTTGACCTCCTTGAGACCGTCGAGATCGACGCACAGAACCGCGAACTCCTCGCCGGTGCCCTCGCAGGCCTCGATCATCTGGGTCAACGCCTGCAGGAAAGCGGCACGGTTCGGCAAATCGGTGAGGCCGTCGTGATAGGCCATGTGCGCCATGCGCGACTCGGTCTGCCGGCGATCGGTGACGTCCTCGTGGGTCTTGATCAGATATTGCGGCTCCCCGGTGTCGCCCAGCACGGTGGCGCGGCGGGTGAGGAACAGCCGCAGCCCGTCCTTGGTGGAGATCGGGTGCTCTTCGGTGATCATCCCACGCTTCTTGATCGCGGCTTCGTCGCGCGCGATGATCAGCTTGGCTTCCTTGGGATTGAAGATGTCGGACGCGGTCAGGCCTGTGGCTTCCTCGCGCCTGCGGTTGAGGATCGTCTCGGCGCTGCGGTTGGCGAGCAGGTAGCGGCCGTCCTTGACCTGCTCGACGATCAGGGCCACCGGGATGTTGTCGACCACGAGCTCGAGGAACTTCTTCGTGCTCTCCAGCTCCTTCGACAGCGAGCGGCGATCGGTGATGTCCTCGAACACGAGCATCAGGAATTCGGGCTTGTTGCTCTCGTTGCGGACAACGATCCGGATCGAGGCAACCATGCGTCGCTCACCGGCGCGGTCGACCTCGAATTCGTTGCGAAACTGGCCGTCCGGCGAATCGAGTGCCGTGCGGTCGGTCGCCTCGATGCTGTCCGCCGAGATCGGCGCAAACAGCTCGCGCGCGTTCTTGCCGACGACATGGTCGCGCGAGAAGCCCCAGAACCGCTCATAGGCGCTGTTGGCGAAGATGTAGCGACCATCCTCGATGTTCTTTGCGGCCACGCAGGCCGGCACGTTGTCCAGCACCGTTTCCAGGAACTGCTTGGTGGAGGCGAGCTGCCGCGACAGCCTGCGCTGCTCGCTGACGTCCAGATGCGTCGTCACCGAGCCGCCGTTGGGCAGCACGAAATATTTCACCAGGATGGCCCGCCCGTCCGGCAGTTCGGTGATCAAGCCGTTGGTGCTTGCCGCCTTCTCGTAGAACTCGTCGTTGGAGGCGGCGCCGAGCACCCCGCGCTTGCGTCGCAGCTCAAGGAGTTCGTAGCCGTTCATGTTGGCCCAGAGATCCGACCGCGCCAGGCCGTAAATCTCGATATAGCGGTCGTTGCAGAAGATGACGCGCCGCTGCGCATCCGTCATCACCACGCCCTGGTTGAGATTGTTCATGGCGGAGGAGACGAAGGCATTGCGCCGCAGCTGCAGACGCCTGGTCCGGCGCAGCGAGGAATGGATCCACAGCGCGATCGCGGCGAAGAACGAACAGATCACAATTCCCGCGATCAGGGCTTCCCAGATCACGTTGGGATCAAGCTCGCCGAGATAGCTCGGAGGGGTGAAGCTGTCTGAGAGGGCAAAGGCGCGCGCAGGCGCGACCGCTGCGGCCAGGCACACGACGGCCTGCACCGCAATCGGAAGCGCGCTGCCCGCGTGCCAGTTCTTCTCAGCCATCAGCCACCCGCGATTTCAACGTCGGATTGTCTGGCCTCGCGAGTTTGGATCGGGTAAACGCCTGTACGCGCAACGGAACAATGTGGCATCAAATACGGCAATTGCCCTGACATGATAAATGCTTCCTTAACGGAAAAAGCCCCCGCGCCGCCCTCCCCAGGCGTGGGGCCATCGTCGCTTCGAGCGGACGTCCTGCACGACCATGGATAGGGTGGACTGCGTCGTCATCGGAGCCGGCGTGATCGGGCTCGCGGTGGCTCGAAAGCTGGCGCAAGCCGGGCGCGAGGTGATCGTGCTCGAGCAAGCCGAGGCCATCGGCACCATCACCTCCTCGCGCAACAGCGAGGTGATCCATGCCGGCATCTACTACCGCGCCGGAAGCTGGATGGCGCGCATGTGCGTCGACGGCAAGCACGCGCTCTATCGTTACTGTTCCGAGCGCGGCATCCCGCACAGGAATTGCGGCAAGCTGATCGTCGCGACCAATCCGAAAGAGACCGAGAAGCTGCAATCGATCAAGGCGCATGCCGAGGCCAACGGCGTGCTCGACATGCAGTTGCTCACGGGTGATGCGGCACGTGCGCTGGAGCCGGCGCTCGCCTGTGACGCCGCGCTGCTGTCGCCGTCGACCGGCATCATCGACAGCCACGCCTACATGCTCTCGCTGCGCGGCGAAGCCGAGGACGCGGGCGCGGCCTTCGCGTTTCACACCCCGCTGATCCGTGCCAAGGCGACCGCCGGCGTCATCGAGATCGAGGCGGGCGGCGAAGCGCCGATGACGCTGCAATGCAGCCTCCTCGTCAACGCCGCCGGGCTCTCGGCGACCACCGTGGCGCGCAACATCGAGGGCATGCCGCTGGAACGGATCCCGACGGCCTACCTCGCCAAGGGAAACTACTTCAGCTGCAATGCTAGGGCGCCGTTCTCGCGCCTGATCTATCCGGTGCCCGAGCCCGGTGGCCTAGGGATGCATCTGACGCTGGACATGGCCGGGCAGGCCCGTTTCGGCCCTGACGTCGAGTGGATCGAGACGATCGACTATGAGGTCGACCCGTCACGCGCCGAGCGCTTCTACCCGGCGATCCGCAAATACTGGCCGACGTTGCCTGACGGTGCTCTCATGCCGAGCTATTCGGGCATCCGCCCGAAGATCGTGCCGCCGGCGGTGGCCACGCAGGATTTCTTGATGCAGGGCCCGCGCGATCACGGCGTCGAAGGCCTGATCAATCTGTTCGGCATCGAGTCGCCCGGATTGACGTCATCGCTCGCGATCGCGGATCACGTCGCCGAGCTCGCAAACATCTAGTGGTTTAAAGCGAATTGGATTCCGGTTGCGCGTAAAGAACTGCGTCCAGACAAGACGCTGGAGCCGCGCAAATCCTTGCACGCTGCGCGCCTTGCAGCAGGGATGAGCGCAAAGGCTCCCATTCCTGCCTGAAAGGGTGCGATCAACTCTACGCTGTTACGGGGTTACTAGTGGAGCGTGTCGCCGTGCCTGAGACGCTCGATCTGGTCCTTGACCATCAACTTCCGGCGCTTCAACTCAACAATTTGCAGGTCGTCTGTTGAAAGGTGCACGAGAGCTTCGTGCAATTCGTTTTCGAGAGTTTTGTGCTTCCGTTCCAATTCAACCAGATGTGCCTGAATTGTCATTCGAAACCTCCTCGGTAGGGGTGAACCTTGGATTCGACCGGACGAGGAAGTGTACATCACCGATTTGTTCTGTCGATGGATATCAGTCGTCGCGCTGTCATTTTTAGAAATTCATATGTAACGAAGCGTGAGTAAGGGAACCACGCGGGAAAAATCCGTGATATCAATGCGCTTGCGCAACGCCGGAGCGACCGCAGAAATATCTCGCGGGAGATCGGCGCGCGACAGCCCGAGATCGCTTGCGATCACGGCGCGCAAGGACGATAGTTTCCACAGGGCATCCACAGCCTTAATCTCACGCCTATCGGTTTTTCGGCCACCGCAGACATGACCAATGAAGATGCGCGCGAACTCAGAATCCGAGCTCGCCCGGTTGCACCAGGAACACCGAGATCTCGATGTGGCGATCGATGCACTGCATCAATCGCCCGCCCCCGACCTGTTGCGGTTACAGCGGTTGAAGAAACGCAAGCTGTTGTTGCGTGACCGTATCGCGTTCATCGAAGACCAGATCACGCCCGACATCATCGCCTGATCCACGGGTAGAACTTTACGGCGGCCCCGCCGCACGTAAATCCGCTTGACTCGAAAGGAACAAAATAAGAACATTTGAGCACCCAACACCCCCGGGGAAACCGTCTAAGGAAAATGCAGATGTCGGCAACCGCCCTTCTCGACAACAGCCATTATGAACAAGCCTGCGATCAGGCGATCGCGATGTGCGACGGCAATCTGCGCAGCACCATCAAGGCGCTGATCATGGCCAATGAATATCTGGAGGCCGAGCTGGAAGAATTGCAGGCGGCGGTTTCCGCAGGCTGCATTCCGGAGACCTCGCGCAGCAAGATGCGGAGCAAGAGCAGCGCCGCCTGACTGTCAGCTATCGGAGCCGACCATGTCCGATGTCACCTATTACGTTGCATTACCTTTCCTGACCGACGAGGACGGATCGCCGGTCGCGGGTGCGGCCGAGGAATGCCAGAGCGCGGCGGCCGCGCTACGGCGCGCCGAGATTATGTCGCACGGCGCCGGCCACACCGGCGCGGTCGCGTTCAGCCGCAGCGGCGATCCCATGACCGGCGAATTCGGGGACGCAAAACTGCTCCGCAGCTTCGGCGACGTACCGAAAGACCTCGGCACGCTTTAACTAGCTGCTGACGAGCCTGATGTGCGGCTCGTGCCGCCGGTGCGCCTTGCGCACATACATCGCGGCATCGGCCTCCTCCAGGGCGCGCGTGGCGTCGGATTGCACTCCGAGCAGGGCGACGCCGGCGGAAGCGCCCGCGCTCACGTGCTGGCCGCGAAAGACAAAGGACAATTCGTCGATGGCCTGCTCGAAAGCCGCGGCCTTCGCCTTGGCGTCGGTCTCGCTGAGATTCCAGAGCAGCAGCGCGAACTCGTCGCCGCCGAGCCGGCCGACCACGTCCGAAGCGCGGATCTGCCGCGTCAGCGTGGTGGCAATCGCCTTCAGGACCTCGTCGCCGGCCGCATGGCCGAAGGAATCGTTGATCGGCTTCAACCGATCGACGTCGAGCACGATCAGCGCCCCGCTGGCGCGGTAGCGCTTCATGTAGGCGACGGCGCGGGCGAGCTCGCGTTCGAAGCCGCGCCGGTTCGGAATTTCGAGCAGGAAATCGGTGTCGGCAGCCGCCTCGAGCTCCGCGACCCGCCGCAGCGCCCCCTTGAGCTTGCTCCGGAGCTCGCGGATGGTCGCGTTGATGGCCGGCTCGATGGCCGCTTTGGCCCCGTCATCGGCAGACGCTGCCCGCTGCGACGGCCTGGTCGGACGCCGCGCCGGACCCTTGATCCGACGCTTGGCCGGACGCTTGAGAGCAACTTTGGAGCGGCCGGCACTGGCCTTCGGGCCCTTTTTGGCCTTCGCAGCGCTTGCCCTTTTTGGTTTCTTCATGGGCATCCTGCTCAATGAAGGCTTGCGGGGTTTCACCAAGACAGGATAGTTCATTCCCTTCTCCTTGCCACCGCCTTGCGAGCCACCGGCCGGAACCTTTAGTCTGGCCTATCTTTCTGTTTTTCGAGAACAATTCACGTCATGACCGCGCCGATCGCCATCATCATGGGAAGCCAGTCGGACTGGGACACGATGCGGCATGCCGCCGACACGCTCGCAGGGCTCGGCGTTGCCGCCGACACCCGCATCGTTTCGGCCCACCGCACCCCCGACCGGCTGTTTACGTTCGCCAAAGGCGCCAAGACGGCTGGTTACAAGGTCATCATCGCCGGCGCGGGTGGCGCAGCCCACCTGCCCGGCATGGCGGCGGCTCTGACGGAATTGCCCGTGTTCGGCGTCCCCATCGAATCCAGGACGCTCAAGGGCATCGATTCGCTCTATTCGATCGTCCAGATGCCCGCAGGCATCCCGGTCGGCACCCTCGCCATCGGCAAGGCGGGCGCCATCAATGCGGCGTTGCTGGCGGCGGCCGTGCTGGCCTTGTCCGACCCGGCCTTGTCCGATCGCCTCGCCGCCTGGCGCAAGGCGCAGACCGAGGCCGTGGCCGAGCGCCCGGAGGACAAGGCGTGACTGACGCAAAGCAGGTGAAGCTGAAGCCCGGCGACACCATTGGCATCCTCGGCGGCGGACAATTGGGGCGGATGCTGGCCATGGCGGCGGCCCGGCTTGGCCTGCGCTGCCAGGTGTTCTCGCCCGATCCGGACTCACCGGCCTTCGACGTCGTCCTGAATGCGACCTGCGCCGAATATGCCGATGTCGAAGCACTCGAGCTGTTCGCCAACGACGTCGACGTCATCACCTACGAATTTGAGAACGTGCCGTCCGCGGCCGCGATGGTGCTGGATGCGCGCCGCCCGGTGCTGCCCAACCGCAAGATCCTCGAGACCACCCAGGACCGGCTCGCCGAGAAGGATTTCGTGACGCGGCTGGGCATCGGCACCGCAGCCTACGCCGACGTCACCTCGGTCCCGTCATTGCGCGAGGCGATCGCCAGGATCGGCCTTCCGGCGGTGCTGAAGACCCGTCGCTTCGGCTATGACGGCAAGGGCCAGGCCGTCATCCGCGAGGGCGACGACGTCGCGAAAGTGTGGACCAGTCTCGCCACCAAATCGGCCATCCTGGAAGCCTTCGTGCCGTACGAGCGTGAGATTTCCGTGATCGCCGCCCGCTCGGCCACAGGCCAGGTCGAGTGTTTCGACGTCACCGAAAACGAGCACCGCGACCACATCCTGAAGATCTCCCGTGCGCCCGCCCGGATCCCGGACGTGCTCGCCGAGGAAGCGCGCAGTATCGCCGGCAAGATCGCGGGCGCGCTCGATTATGTCGGCGTGCTTGCCGTCGAGATGTTCGTGCTCGCCAACGGCACCGGACCCAAGGTGCTGGTCAACGAGATCGCTCCGCGCGTGCACAATTCCGGACATTGGACGCTCGACGGTGCGTCCGTCTCGCAGTTCGAGCAGCACATCCGCGCCATTGCCGGCTGGCCCCTCGGCAAGCCCGTGCGCCACGGCGAAGTCGTCACCATGACCAATCTGATCGGCGACGAGATCAACGAATATGACAAGTGGTTGAGCGTCGCGGGCGCAACGGTGCACATCTACGGCAAGGGCGCGCCGCGTCCGGGCCGCAAGATGGGACATGTCACCGAAGTGCGACCCACGACCGGCAAATAACGGGACCGCGGCGCATGCCGCGATCCCGCTTTGCAGTTATGCCTTCTTCGCGCCCGCGACGACGCCAGTGGGCTCTTCGCTGAGCCAACGATAGATCACCCCGCCCAGCGCGCCGCCGATCAGTGGCGCAACCCAGAACAACCAGAGCTGCGACAGCGCCCAGCCGCCGACGAACAGCGCGGGCCCCGTGCTACGCGCCGGGTTCACGGAGGTGTTGGTGACGGGGATGCTGACGAGATGGATCATCACCAGCGCGAGCCCGATCGCCAGCGGCGCAAAGCCGGCGGGCGCGCGGCCGTGAGTCGCGCCCATGATGATGAACAGGAACATCATGGTCATGACCACCTCGGTGAGGAAGCACACGATCATGCTGTACTGGCCGGGAGAATGGGCATCGTACCCGTTGGACGCGAACCCCTTGCTGACGTCGAAGCCGGGAGCTCCGCTTGCGATGACGTAGAGCAGCCACGCGGCCACGATCGCGCCGGCGACCTGCGCAATCACATAAGGCAGGATCTGTCCGGCCGGAAAACGTCCGCCGGCGGCAAGACCGACAGTGACGGCCGGATTGAGATGACAGCCTGAGATGTGGCCGATCGCATAGGCCATGGTGACCACGCTCAGTCCGAATGCGAGGGAGACACCGACCAGACCGATGCCAACCTGCGGAAAGCCGGCTGCGATCACCGCACTTCCGCAACCTGCGAATGTGAGCCAAAAGGTACCGATAGCTTCGGCCGCGTACTTCTTCATATCCATGTGTCGTCCCCTGCTTTCAAAGATTCCGGAACAAAGCTCCGGAAACGGCCCCACCCTTGGCGTCAAATCTCCCAAATCAGGGCCGCGCAGAGGTATTTTGCCTCATTTAATGGCTGAACTTGGCCCGAAAACCCGCTTGGCCGGTGGACATCCCAAGTTTTGTCTGATACATCCGCGCCCTCAAGGTCAAGGGCTTGTGCGTTTCGCCATCCCCTTTGACTTACCAGAATTCAAATCCGATCCACTGAAGAGGATGCCGCGTGCAGGTTCTCGTTCGCGATAACAATGTCGATCAAGCCCTCAAGGCGCTGAAGAAGAAGATGCAGCGCGAGGGTATTTTCCGCGAGATGAAGCTCCGCGGTCACTACGAAAAGCCCTCCGAGAAGAAGGCCCGTGAAAAGGCCGAAGCCGTGCGTCGCGCACGCAAGCTGGCCCGCAAGAAGCTGCAGCGCGAAGGCCTGCTGCCGATGAAGCCGAAGCCGGTGTTCGGTGCTGGCCCCGGCGGTGATCGTGGCGGTCGCGGCGGCCCGGGTGCAGGCGCAGGTGCAAGTGCTGGTCCGCGCGGACCGCGCTGATTTACCCGACTTGAGAGATTTCAGTTTTCGATGACGCGGGCCCCTGGCCCGCGTTATTGTTTTGTGAGCGGTGCCTTGCTGGGATGGGGCACTACCGATGCGGCACCAGCGCGAGCGAACCGTAGATGGCCTCCCCTCTCCCCAAGCGCGGCTTGGCGCGGCTACGGCAGATCTTGCAGCAGCCGTTTGCGCTGGCCTTGATGGGGATTTCGCTATGCGGCTGCTCCTTCGACCTGGGGTCGCTGACGCCGGAGAAGGAGAAGCCGCAGGAGGCACCCAAGGCGGCCACGACCGCTGAGAACGTGGTCAGCGCCGTCAATGTCAGCGAAGCCCAGGCCCATACGGCAAAGGCCCAGGCTCTGGCAAAGTCCGGCGAGACGGCGGCCGCGCTCGATGAATTCAATCACGCGGTCGGACTCGATCCCTACAATGCGCAGGCGCTCTATGGCCGCGCCCTGATCTACCAGGGCAAGAACCAGCACGACTTCGCCATCGCCGATTTCAGTGCCGCGAGCGGCCTTAACCCGCAGAAGGTCGAGCCGCTGCTCGGCCGCGCCACCAGTTATCTCGCCCTCGGCAAGGTCAAGGAGGCCGCGGCCGATCTGGATGAGGCTTCCGAGGCCGATCCCCACAATGCCCAAGTCTGGACCATACGCGGGCAAGCCTATGAACGGCTGGGCGACAGGACCAAGGCGGCGGCGTCCTACACCAAGGCGGTCTCGCTTCGCCCACGCGACGACGCCGCCCGCAGCGGCCTCGCCCGCGTCGGCGGCTGACGAGTCTGGCGCCGCGCAGGCGCCGTCTTAATCCGGGGTGACGCTCTTCGGCAGAACGGAGTGGAACATGGACTTAACGCCCGACAGCATGTCGTCGGCGACATTGGTCTTCGGCCGCGGCATCGACGCGCCGGCATCGGCGCGCAGATCGAGCGGGGGCGCAATCATCGGGACCGGAATATCAGCCGGCGGCGTCAGCCGATCTGGGTTCTCGTTGCCGACCGACGCCGTGTAGGGCGGGCTCGGCTGCGACGAGCCGCCATTGCCATAGGCCTCGGCTGCGGGTGTCGAGACCGTGATCGGCGGCGGCAACGGACGCACCGATGACGTATCCACGGGAATGATACGCGGGGCCTCCGGAGTGCGGGCGGCTTCACGCACCGCAGGCTCCTGAGTCTTCTCGGGCGCCTTGGTCTCGGAAGACTTATTGTCGGAAGCCTTTGTGTCGGCAGCCTTTGTGTCGGAAGCTTTGGCCTCAGCCGCTTTGCTCTCAGGCGACTTGCGCAGGCGCTCGATCGCGGCGCGCACGAGATCGTTGGCGTCGGGGGTTGCGGCCGGCGCGGCAGCAGCGGGCGCCGAATTGGCCTCCACCACCGGGGTGGCGGGAGCGGCTGCACTGACGGCCGGCGTGGACTTGGCGACTGCCTTCTCGCGACCGGACGGCTTGCCGCGCGGGGCGGCCTCGGCCGGTGCCACGTCCGCCGTCGAGGTCTTCGACTCCGCGCCCGGATGATCGGCAGCCTTCTCGGCCGCCGGCTTGTCCGTCACGTTCTTCTCGGAGATGCCCTTGGCCTTGACGCCGGGCGCGGGGAGGTTGGCCACATCGGCGGGCTTGCCGTTCTTGCCGGCCTCGGCGGGCGCCATTACGGCCGCGGGCGCATCCGCCGCCGGCTTGGCGTTGATGTAATGATTAACGATATACGCCCCGATGATCGTTGCGAGCACCGAGGGGAAGATGTCCATCGAGATTTTAGCGATGTATTTCAGCATTCCGGCCACTCCCCGCGCGATCTGATGCGGGAACTTTGAGGCATAGTGAGGGATCAACTGCGACGGATCAATGGCAAAGGGGTACGCCGGACTTACGACTTCAGCTCAACCTCAAGGAACACGATCTCGGTTGCGGTTTCGTTAAGCACGTCGTGCTGGACGCCGGCCTTGCGAAAATAGGATTTCCCGGCCGCAAGCTGTGCTTTGGACCGCTCGCCATCGGGCGCCACGATGGTCATTTCCCCTCCGACCACGGGAACAATGACGTAGTCCATGCCATGGGTGTGATGCCCGGTGGCGCTGTTTGGCGCGAGCCGCCACTCGGTCACCCGAACCTGCTCATTGTCGACCTGAACCTCGGACTCGGCGGCAAGCATCGGAACTCTCCTGGGGCATATCCGGAAAACCGGTTCAGGGCACGAAAACCACGAACACGTAGACGGCAAATACCACCTTATGGACCAGCCCGAACAGGACATTGGTCCTGCCCGTACCGAAGGTCAGCATGCTCAGGAAGAAGGTCAGGAGCAAAGGCAGGCGGCGCGCCGATCCTGGCCGCGACGGCATCGACCACCAGCGAGAATTTCTTGGACAGCAACACGACCGCCAGCAGCGCAATCAGCAGCAGCACGACGCTGAGCACCAAGGCCCGGCCCGACAGATGCGCCTCGCACGGCCAGCGCCGGAAAGATCCAGGCCGATCGAGGTCGGATTGTGCGCGCTCATCCATCGGCTCCAATTGTCTCAGCCGAGCAGTAGCAATCGCGCGGCAGATTCAATGCCAGCGCAGGATCGGAGCGAACGGCAGCAGCGTCAGCAGCACGAACAGCGGGATCAGCACCGCGCTGGCGCGCAGGAAATAACCGAAGAAGCTCGGCATCTCGATGCCGTTCTCGCTGGCGATGCTGCTCACCATGAAATTCGGCGCATTGCCGATATAGGTAAGCGCGCCCATGTAGACTGCGCCCATGGAGATGGAGGCGAGCGTGCCCGAGAGTTCGTGCATCAGCACCTGCGGGTCGCCGCCGGCGAGCTCGAAGAACAACAGATAGGTCGGCGCATTGTCGAGGAACGCCGACATCAGACCGGTGAACCAGAAATAGGCAACCTCGCGCGGCGTGCCGTCCGGAGCGGTCACGGCCGACAACAGCCAGGCGAACGCGCCGTGATGGCCGGCATCGAGCATGGCGATGACCGGGATGATCGCGATGAAAATGCCGGCGAACAGCTTTGCGACTTCGCGGATCGGCTCCCAAGTGAAGCCGTTGGCCTGCCGGTGCTCGTCCGGCGTCAACCACACCGACAGGCCCGCTATGGCCAGCAGCGCCGCGTTGCGGGCGATATCTTCCAGCTCCAGCCTGGTTCCGAGAATGTCGAAAGCGATGCCGGGCTTCCACATCGCCGAGGCCAGCAGGCTCGCGACGATGGCTGCAATCAGCACCAGGTTGACGAGGCCGCGGATGCGGACCGGCTTCGCGGCGCCGGCGGCGCCGAGCAAGGGTTCGCTGCGGAAGCGCCAGACGTCGATGACGACGAAGATCGCGAGCAGCAGTCCGGCAACGATCGCCGTCTGCAGCCAGATGGTCCGCGTGGTCCAGAAGAAGTCGACACCATGCAGGAAGCCGACGAACAGCGGGGGATCGCCGAGCGGGCTCAGCGCGCCACCGACATTGGCGACCAGGATGATGAAGAAGATGACGACATGGGCGTTGTAGCGCCGCGGCCGGTTGGCGCGGATCAGAGGGCGGATCAGGATCATGGCCGCCCCCGTGGTGCCGACGACACTCGCCATCACCGTACCGAGCGCGAGGATGCCGGCATTTGATGCCGGCGTCGCCTTGATGTCGCCCGTCACGAGAATGCCGCCAGCCACGACATAGAGCGAGAACAGCAGCACGATGAAGCCGAGATATTCGGCGAGCATGGCGTGAACGAGCGCCGCCAACGTCGCCATGCTCCCGGCCAGGATGACGAGCGAGGCGAGTGCCAGCAGCGACCAGGCCGCGGCGATCTTGCCGTAATGATGGTGCCAGACTTTTGCAAACAGCAGCGGCCCGAGCGCGATCGACAGCAGGAGGCCGGCAAAGGGCAGCGCATACGGCCAGCGCATCGCCGCGCCGTCGAGCCCGGTCGCCGCCCATGCGTGCTGTGGCAACAACACGACGAGGATCGCGGCGATGAACCCGCTCGCGCGCCGAACGACAAGCCGTCTAGAAAGCAATGAAGTGCCTCGCCGTTTCAATCGCACCGAACGCATCGAGATTGTCGTGTCCACCGCCCGCAAAGCGAACGAACTCCTTCGGTTCGTGCGCAAGCGCGAACAGACGCTCTCCGAACACGATGGAAATGGCAAGGTCATCGGTGCCATGCATCACCAATAGCGGCACAGTGACGCGCGGGATGCGCTCGTCGGAATGAAATGGATCTCGCATCAGCAGGCGGACCGGAACGTACCAGAACGATGAAGCTGCAATATCGGCCGTCGATGTATAGGGCGCTTCCAGGATGAGTTTTCCAACACGATGCTCCGAGGCGATCGCGACCGCCACGCCGGTCCCGAGCGAAAAGCCCCACGCGACGATTCGCTCCGCCCCGTAGCGCGCGGTGGTGAAGGCGTAGGCGGCCGCGGCATCGCGCAGCAGGCCCGCCTCGCTCGGCGCCCCGCTCGAGCCGGCATAGCCGCGATAGGACAGCGCGACCAGGCCGGTGCCGTCCGCCGTCATGGCCTTGAGGCGGCTGACGCGACCGGCGAGATAATCGCCATTGCCCGGAAAATACAGGATCACGGGGCGGCCTGGCTTCGCCGGCACGTGCCAGACGATGACATTCTCGCCATCGGAGGTAGTCAGGACGTGCTCTTCGGCCTCGGGGAAGCCTGCGGCGTCCGGCGTGGTGCGACCGACGGGCGGGATCGGAAACAGCATCTCGCGCTGCCTGACATACAGCACGAGGAGACCGGCGCAATAGACGGTCACGAGCAGGATGGCGATCCATTTGACGATGGTCATGATGACGCGACCCGGCCCCTGTTCAGGGTTTGCACCGGCTCGGCAGCAATTTCATGACATCGCCCGAGGCGGGCCGGAACGTCACGGCAGCCGCACGCCGCCTGGTGAGCGGTGTGCCACGCGACGCGCTGCTCGCGCGTCGCATTGGCAATGGCCCGCTTGCCTCCGCGCTACATCGCCTTGACGATGTTCTCGGTGACCTTCTTGGCGTCGCCGAGCAGCATCATGGTGTTGTCGCGATAGAACAGCGGATTGTCGATGCCGGCATAGCCGGAAGCGAGCGAGCGCTTGATGAACATCACGGTGCCGGCCTTCCAGACCTGGAGCACCGGCATGCCGTAGATCGGCGAGGTCTTGTCCTCTTCGGCCGCCGGATTGGTGACGTCGTTGGCGCCGATCACGAAGGCGATATCGGCCTGCGCGAATTCGGAGTTGATGTCCTCGAGCTCGAACACCTCGTCATAGGGCACGTTGGCCTCGGCCAGCAGCACGTTCATGTGGCCGGGCATGCGGCCGGCGACCGGGTGAATGGCGTATTTCACCTCGACGCCTTCTTTCTTCAGGATGTCGCCCATTTCACGCAGCGCATGCTGAGCCTGTGCCACCGCCATGCCATAGCCGGGCACGATGATGACCTTCTGCGCGTTCTTCATGATGAAGGCTGCGTCGTCGGCCGAGCCGAGCTTGGCCGGCTTCTGCTCGCCGCCGCCACCGCCGGCCGCCGCGGTCTCGCCGCCGAAGCCGCCGAGAATGACCGAGATGAAGGAGCGGTTCATCGCGTGGCACATGATGTAGGACAGGATCGCGCCGCTTGATCCCACCAGCGCGCCGGTGATGATCAGCGCGGAATTGCCGAGGGTGAAGCCGATGCCGGCCGCGGCCCAGCCCGAGTACGAGTTAAGCATCGAAATCACGACCGGCATGTCGGCGCCGCCGATCGGGATGATCATGAGGACGCCGAGCGCCAGCGCGATGATGACGATCAGCCAGAAGTCGAGCGCGCTGCCCGTCATGACCAGCCCGACGATGAAGACGACGAGGGCGATCGCGAGCGCAATGTTGATGATGTGGCGGAACGGCAGGATGATCGGCGCACCGCTCATACGCGCGGACAGCTTCAGGAACGCGATCACCGAGCCGGTGAAGGTCAGCGCGCCGATGGCGACGCCGAGCGACATCTCGACCAGGCTCTGCGGATGGATGTTGCCGGGGCTGCCGATGTCGAAGGCCTCCGGCGCGTAGAACGCACCGGCGGCGACCAGCACCGCGGCCATACCGACCAGCGAATGGAACGCGGCGACCAGTTCCGGCATCGAGGTCATCGGCACCCGGCGGGCGATCACCGCACCGACGCTGCCGCCGATCGCGATGCCAAGGATCACGAGGATCCAGGCGAGGCCGTCCGCCGGCGGATGGCTGGCCAGCGTGGTGGCGACCGCGATCGCCATGCCGATCATGCCGAAGAAATTACCCTGCCGCGATGAGGCGGGGCTGGACAGCCCGCGCAGTGACAGGATGAACAGCACACCCGCCACGAGATACAGAACTGCAGCCAGATTGGCGTTCATCTCAGGTCCCCTTTGTCTTTGTCACCCCGAGGTGAACGCCGCTCACTTCACCTTCTTCTTGTACATCGCCAGCATGCGCTGGGTGACAAGGAAGCCGCCGAAGATATTCACGCAGGCGAAAATGAGCGCGATGAAGCCGAAGCCGCGCGCCCAGCCCGAGCCGCTCGAGATCATGCCGACCCCGACCGCGAGCAGCGCACCGACCACGATCACCGAGGAGATCGCATTGGTCACGCTCATCAGCGGCGTATGCAGCGCCGGGGTCACCGACCACACCACGAAATAGCCGACGAAGACGGCGAGAACGAAGATCGACAGCCGGAAGACGAAGGGGTCGACGACCTGTGCAACATGCTCCATGGCGGCTCTCCTTACGCTTTCGGCTGGAAGTTCGGGTGGATGACGGCGCCGTCCCTGGTCAGCGCGGTCGCTTTGACGAGCTCGTCGTCCCAGTTCACGGCCAGCGCCTTGCTGGTCTTGTCGACCATCGTTTCGATGAAGTTGAACAAATTGCGCGCGTAGAGGCTGGAGGCCGACGCCGCGACGCGGCCGGCGACGTTGGTGTAGCCGACGATCTTGATGCCACCGACATCAGCGACCTCGCCCGCCTTGACGCCTTCGACATTGCCGCCGCGCTCGACGGCGAGATCGACCAGCACTGATCCCGGCTTCATCGACTTGACCATGTCAGCCGTGACGAGCCTCGGCGCCGGCCGGCCCGGAATCAGCGCGGTGGTGATCACGATGTCCTGCTTCTTGATGTGCTCGGCGGTGAGCGCGGCCTGCTTGGCCTGGTATTCCTTGGACATTTCCTTGGCGTAGCCGCCGGCGGTCTGCGCGTTCTTGAATTCCTCGTCCTCGACGGCGAGGAATTTTGCACCGAGCGATTCGACCTGCTCCTTGGTGGCGGGCCGGACGTCGGTCGCGGTGACGACGGCGCCGAGACGGCGTGCGGTCGCGATCGCCTGGAGGCCGGCGACGCCGACGCCCATCACGAACACTTTGGCGGCGGGCACCGTGCCGGCCGCGGTCATCATCATCGGGAAGGCGCGTCCGAAGGCCTCGGCGCCCTCGATCACGGCGCGGTAGCCGGCGAGGTTGGCCTGCGAGGACAGCACGTCCATCACCTGCGCGCGCGTGATGCGCGGCATCAATTCCATCGCGAAGGCGGAGACACCGGCATCGGCGATCGTCTTCAGCGCGGCCTCGTTGCCGTAGGGGTCCATGATGGCGATGACGAGCGCGCCGCGCTTGTACTGCGCCAACTCGGAGGCTTCAGGGCGCTTCACCTTGATGATGATGTCGGCGTCCTTCAGCGCGTCGGCGCTGACGGTGGCGCCCACGGCGGTGAATTCGAGTCCGGCAGGCCCGACTTGAGGCCGGCGCCCGGCTCGACGGCGATCTCGGCGCCCAACGCCTTGAACTTCTTCACCGTATCCGGCGAAGCGGCGACCCGCGGCTCCGACGGATCGATTTCCTTGGCAACGGCGATCTTCATAGGCCCTCCGGCGACGCGGGAAGAAGCGCGCACGCGAACTTAGCGTTACTCCCGCAACGTTGGATACCGGTTTTCAATCCGGCTTGATTGCAAATTTTATAGGCACCGACGACACTGGCGGTGCTGCAGGGGATGAATCAGGTCAGGAAGATCGCCATCAGGATCACGATAAGCGCGACCGAGACCGTGCCGTACTTCACCAGCTTGATGAAGCCCTCGTAGGTCTGCTCGTGGGCAACGTAGTCGTTGCCGTCGGCGGTGCTGTACGCCACTTCGCTATGGTCAGCCATGAATTGTCCCCAGTCGAAAGTCGAATTTCGTGGCTGGGATACCGCAAACTTCCGGGCAGGGCAACGGCACGGAGGCGCGGTTTCCCGGCAAATCAGGTCATTTGGAATTCCAATGGGCGGGAATTCGGCTCAGACCGGTGATCCGCCCGTCAGAGGCGGTCTCCGATGCCACGAGCCGAGGCCTCTCAGCGCAGGCCGAGCGCACGGCGGACTGCGCCGATCGGCTCCACCTTGCTGTCGCAGAAGTTTCGCTTTGCGCAGCGTTCTCCCGGAACGTTGACGACGATTGCATCCGCGCCGGCATCCTCGGTGAGAAAACCGTGGCTCATGTGGAAACCCAGCGCGCGGTAGACCTCGAACTGCTCCTCCGAGAAGAACTGGTCACCGGTGGTTTCATGCGGGAAGGTGTCGTTGCGGCGTGCATAGTCGCGGATGTAGTCGTTCTCGTCTCCGGTCAGGGACGACTTGATGTACACGAGGTACCCCTTTTCCCCCGAGCCGTAGTCGATGGTGCCGACCGCCACGTGCGGTCCGCCCGCCGTGCGCCGGGCCGGGGATTTGGTTGCGTTGCACTTCATCCACTCGAGCGTGGTGTTGCGGATCGGCGTCCACGGCAGATCGATGATGATCCCGAGATCGATGCGCGCATAGCGCTGCAGCGTCACCAGGGATGAGAAATTCATGGGTGCATCGGCTTCGGCGTCAACCGCGATGATCACCTTGCAGCGTCGTCGCAACAACTCGTAGACACCGAGATTCTCGATGTGTCCGCCGTCCGTCAGGTAGACCGCATCGGCATTCTCGTAAAGCCGGCCCGAGATCTCAGACCATAGAAACAAAGGGGTCGAGTGGTGCTGCGGCTTGTCCTTTGTCGAGACCCAGCGCGGGTTCTTCAACCAGTACCCCAGGCGCACGTTGAGGAGCGCCAGGGTCGGGGTCAGCGAGCGGATCGACCCCGAGCCCATGTTCGACGAAGCAGCGGCCCCGGAGATTGCCATCGCGGTCGCAAGATCGAGGCCCGGCGCGACCTTCTCGAATGCCGGTGTATTCGCATAGCCAGTGGCCTCGCTGCCGACGTGCAGCGGCGAGAATATGAAGAAATCCGCGTTCCGTCCCCGCCGATTGGCGAAGTCGGATCCTTGGATGTTCAGCGCGGCGTTGATGATGGGATATGGCGAGGCCAGGCTGCATTTTTTCGATGTCGCGACCGTCATCGCTCCCGCTGGATCGACCCCGTAGACCATCTGATGTAACAGACCGCTCAGCTTCTCCTCGTCGAGCGGAAGGAAATCCCTCCCCTGGTCCAGGCTCGGCATGTTCCGCGACGGCTCCCCGTCGGCGTAATAGAGCGGATTGAACAAGAAGGCCTTGCTGAGGCGATCACGATAGAGCCGGTGCAACGAATTGGCATTCGGCCCGAGAACCCACGACAGGCCGAACATGGCCGAGCCCGACAAGAAGTAGAGCAGCATCATCCGCCAGCTGACACTGTTGCCGAACTGGTACTTCGACCAAGTGAATTTGTCCGGGGACTGCAATGACGCAACGGAAAACAGCCATGCGGGAATGTGCGAGATCGGCCCCACCGGCTTGGAGACGACGACCTTCGCTTCGCGATTGGTGATTTCGGCCGAGAGCTTGCGGGTCGCCGAGTCAAACTGGACATTTCCTTGACATCGACACCGGCCGCGGGCGGCACGGGTTGCACGCCAGCCGCTCCCCACTCCTCGATCATGGGGTATTGACGGTAGGCGGCGTCGAGGGTCTTGTCGTTCGCGATGCCCCAATAGCAAAGATAGAGATATCCGACCCAGATCAGCAAGGGCAGCGCCAGTCCCGCGACAAGCACGGCTGCTTTCGCCGCATGGGCGAGCAGGCGTGATCCCAGGTCCGAGGCGCCGGCGCCCTTCAGCAGGTCGGCGAATTGCTGCCGGAACAGCGTGACAGCCGCCGCAACCGGCGCAGTGATGGCCGCAAGCGATTGGACCCACTTGATTGCAACGCCGCCAATGATGCCGCCGGACTGAGTCGTGTTAGCGTCGGCGACATCGAACATCTGGGCGATCATGAAGGGCTGAAATTCGAAGAAGCAGATGGCGGCAAGCAGAACGAGATAGGTCGCGCCGACCGTCGACGGATAGCCGCGGAATTCACCTCCCTTGGTCGACGAAATCGATCGCAGCACTGCCCAGCCAAAGAAAAGCGCAAGGCCGAGCAGGACCGCTGCAAGCGAAAGGCCAAAGTGATCGACATTCAGGCAGCTGGCGATCGCACAGATGAGACCCATCGCAAACGCAAGACCGGCCAGGTACCGAAACAGCTCGCGCCGCCCGACTTTGAAAAGGCGCCCGACCAACAAAAGCAGCAAAGCGACAACAAGGCCGACAAGAAAGAAGGCAGGCATCAATCCCAGGCTGGAGAGGGGACCAAGATTGTGGGTGTCGTCGACGCTCAGGCCGAAGAAATTGGTCGTATAGAGTGACGAGCGTGCGGCGTTGGACAGGATCGTGATCACTGCAACGAGCAGTACAACCGGCAGCGTCAGGCTCAGATTGGCAACGAGTCCACGCACGACGATTGCGACGCCGGTGATCAGGTCGCGCGCGCCGGCCGGAACGAGATAGTTCGAGTAATTCCGGATATGGCCCACCGCAGGCGTGTCACTGATCTCATTTGCGCTCTCGGCTCCAGGTGTCGGCGTGCTTCCGAAGACGAAATTCTGCGCCCGCGTCATGGTCGCCGTAAACGAACAGCCGGTGTAACCGCCGCCCGATACGGTCGACAGATAGTCGATGTGCTTGATGAGCCCGTGGTGATTGAAAGCCTGCAAGACGCCGAGGCAGATTGCGGAGGATCGGATCCCGCCGCCTGACAGCGCAAGGCCGACCGTGTCGATCGCCTTTTTCGTCGCCAGGGTATGCAACGGGATCCATACCCTGGGCTAGGCGGCGGTTGTTGATGGCTGCGAGCTCGCGCTTGACGATCTTCCGGTGCTGCGTCCCCCACAGCTGCTGTTCCCCCACAGCCCGTGGCGGCTCCACCTTGGGGTCTGGGGCACTGATCCTGGCCATGTTCGCCTCCCTGGCCGAGCACACGCGACGATCAACGATCACAGATTGCATTGCAGGTCGAACCCGCCTGCAAGAATTAGTCCGGTCCCGGGCACAAACGTTCAATGTGCATGGCGGGATCTTTACAACCCGCCTCCCCCGTTGTCGGAACAACGGGACACTCGGACGGCCGACCCGACCTGCTCGCTGCAGCGCTGAAGGCGGTTCGGCTCAGCCCATCGCTTCCAGTTCGTCGATCATGCCGGCGATGACGCTCAGGCCGCCGTCCCAGAACTTTGGATCCTTGGCATCGAGCCCGAACGGCCGCAGCAGTTCGGAATAATGCTTGGTGCCGCCGGCGGCGAGCATGTCGAGATAGCGCTCGGCAAAGCCTTCGGCCGCGTTCTCGTAGACGGCGTAGAGCGAGTTCACGAGACAATCGCCGAATGCATAGGCGTAGACGTAGAACGGCGAATGGATGAAGTGCGGGATGTACATCCAGTAGTTCTCGTAGCCCGCTTTGATCTCGATTGCCGGACCAAGGCTCTCGCCCTGCACCGAGAGCCAGATCTCGCCGAGCCGCGTCGCGGTGAGCTCGCCGTTCTTGCGTTCGGTGTGGACCGCGCGCTCGAAGGAATAGAACGCGATCTGCCGCACCACGGTGTTGATCATGTCCTCGACCTTGCCGGCGAGCAGCGCCTGGCGCTGCCTTGCGCTCCTGGTCTGCGCCAGCAGCCGCCGGAAGGTCAGCATCTCGCCGAACACGCTCGCGGTCTCCGCCAGCGTCAGCGGCGTCGGCGCCATCAACGCGCCGTTCCTGGCCGCCAGCACCTGATGCACGCCATGGCCGAGCTCATGGGCGAGCGTCATCACGTCGCGCGGCTTGCCCTGGTAGTTCATCAGCACGTAGGGGTGCGCGGACGGCGTGGTCGGATGCGAGAAGGCCCCCGGCGCCTTGCCCGGACGTACCGGCGCGTCGATCCAGCGGTCGGCAAAGAAGCGCTCGGCGATATCAGCCATCTTGGGCGAGAAGCCGCGATAGGCGGAGAGCACCATGTTTCTCGCATCGCCCCAGCCGATCACGTCGGTCGCAGCAAAAGGCAGCGGCGCGTTGCGGTCCCAATAGGCCAGGCGCTTCCTGCCGAACCAGCGTGCCTTCAGCGCGTAGTAGCGATGCGACAATTTTGGATAGGCTGCGCGCACCGAGGCGACCAGCGCATCCACCACCTCGCGCTCGACGCGGTTGTTCAGGTGCCGGGAATCTGCGACGTCCTTGAAGCCGCGCCAGCTATCGGAGATGTCCTTGTCTTTGGCCAAAGTGTTGGTGATCAGCGCAAAGGTGCGCTCATTGGCCTTGAAGGTCTTTGCGAGCGCCTCTGCCGCGGCCTTGCGCTTGGCGCCGTCGCGGTCCTGCAACAGATTGAGCGTCGGCTCGATCGCGAGCTCCTTGGGCCCGACCTTGAAGCGCAGGCTCGAAATGGTCTGGTCGAACAGCCGATTGAAGGCGGAATAGCCGGTCTGCGCCTTCTCCAGGAAGAGCTGCTCGAGCTTGTCCTCGAGCTGGTACGGTTTCTCCTTGCGTAGATCCTCGATCCAGGGACGGTAGTGCGCGAGCTCGGTGGCCTGCATCGCGCGGTTCAAAATATCGTCATCGATCCGGTTGAGCTCGAGCGCGAAGAACAGCAGATGCGTCGATGCCGCCGTCAGGCGCTCGGAAACGTCGCCGTAAAACTTTGAAATCTTGGGGTCCACGCTGTCGCCGGCATGAACGAGGCCAGCGTACGAGCCGAGCCGGCCGGCGAGGTCGTCGATCGCCTCATAGCGTCGCACGGCTTCTGCGAGCCATTTTCCGCCATCTTCCTTTGCTGTTCCTGTTGCGAGCTTGCCCTTGTAGTCCGTCTCGAACGCGACGCAATCGGCATCCATCTTTGCGAGATCGCGCGCCACTTCCGGCGCATCGATCCCGGAATAGAGGTCGGCGAGGTTCCACTCCGGAAGCTTGCCGGTCTTGCTCGCAGGCTTTGCGGGTGAAGGTCTGGAGGACTTTGCCTTGATGACCGATTGCTTGGTGCCTGGTTTGCGGAGAGCAGACTTTTTGAGAGCAGACTTTTTGAGTGCAAGCTTGGAGCTCGAATTCATTGTGTGGGAAACCTGTGTTCAACAATCGCGACGGCGGGCGGGGGCATCAGGATTTAACAGTGCGTTAATCGGCTTCGGCCAGAGTGCCCCGATTCGAGACAGATAGTAGTAGCGTGCGGGGAACACCATGGCTGCCAGTATTTTGATCGCCGACGACGACGCTGTAGCCCGCCGGCTGGTCGAAAACATGGTGCAGAAATGCGGCTATGAGACGATCGTGGTGGACTCCGGCGATGCGGCGATCGCCGCCCTCACCGCCCCCGACGCGGCCATCGACGGCGTCATCCTCGATCTCGTGATGCCCGGCCTCGACGGCATGGGCGTGCTGGCGAAAATCCGCGAAGCGGGTCTCAGCATCCCCGTCATCGTGCAGACGGCCCATGGCGGCATCGACAATGTGATCTCGGCGATGCGCGCGGGTGCGGCCGACTTCGTGGTCAAGCCGGTCGGCCTGGAGCGGCTCCAGGTCTCGCTTCGCAACGCGCTCAATTCGTCCGCGCTCAAGGGCGAACTGCAGCGCATCCGTCACAGCCGCGAAGGCCGGCTGACCTTCTCCGACATCATCACACGCGCCGAGGCGATGGCGGGCGTGATGCGCGCGGCGCAGAAAGCAACAAACTCCTCGATCCCGGTGCTGATCGAGGGCGAGTCCGGCGTCGGCAAGGAGATGTTCGCGCGTGCCATTCATGGCAGCGGCGAGCGCAAGGCCAAGCCGTTCGTCGCGGTCAATTGCGGCGCGATCCCCGACAACCTCGTCGAATCCATTCTGTTCGGTCACGAGAAGGGTGCCTTCACCGGCGCCACCGAACGCCACACCGGCAAGTTCGTCGAAGCTCATGGCGGCACGCTGTTCCTGGACGAGGTCAGCGAGCTGCCGCTGAGCGCGCAGGTCAAGCTGCTTCGCGCGCTCCAGGAAGGCGCGGTCGAGGCGGTCGGCGGCCGCAAACCCGTGAAGGTCGACGTCCGCATCATCTCGGCGACCAACCGCAGGCTGCTCGAGCGGGTCAAGCAGGGCCACTTCCGGGAAGACTTGTTCTATCGCCTGCACGTGCTGCCGCTGACGATCCCATCGCTGCGCGCCCGGCGCGAGGACATTCCGCATCTGCTCAGGCATTTCCTGGCGCGCTTTGCCGCCGAGGAGAACCGCCCCATCACCGGCATCAGCGGCGAGGCCGTTGCGCACCTTGCCCAGCTCGATTGGCCCGGCAACATTCGCCAGCTCGAAAACGCGGTCTATCGCGCCGTGGTGATGAGCGAGGGCGACCAGCTTGGCCTCGACGACTTCCCTCTGATCGCCTCGCAGCCGCATCCGGGAACAGACATTCCGACCGCGCCGCTGATGCTGGAGCCGATCGCGGCCCCCTCCGTGGTGTCAGGTAATGAAATACCGATCGCGCCGCTGCCCATGGCGGGTGCCCTCTCAATGCTGACCGCGACCGGCGACGTCCGGCCGCTGGAAGACATTGAGAACGAGATCATCCGTTTCGCGATCTCGCATTACCGCGGGCAGATGTCGGAGGTCGCCCGCCGCCTCAAAATCGGCCGGTCCACCCTCTACCGCAAACTCGATGAAGCCGGAGTTCCCGGCCATGGCGGCAAAAGCGGTGAGGAGACGCACTGAGCCGGACGCGAACGGCGGTTCGTCCGGGCGGAGCGATACGACTGTAAGCCGTTCGTATGACGACGGAATTCGACTGCGATTTGAACCGTGACTTGGAAGTGACAGACACAGGGAAAAGCGCGTGGCAGAAGCGCACAATCCGTTGCCAAGAGGCGTGCTTGAAGTCAGTTTGTCGTGAGTTGTCCCGGGTAGCGCTGGCTGCGAAATCGGGGCCTGTATATCGTCCGCGTAAGATTCGTCTGCGTAGGAATCGTTGCGTGCAGGCGTGCAACTTTCGAGAGGCCGGCGCGGTTTAGCCGAAGCTCAATAGGCGATAACGAAGCTGTTCCACGGGGGACAGTTCACCCGAGGGGTGCGACACAATGCGTGACTGTTTGAACCACCGTGCAGGCTTTGACCGTGTCTTGATCACGGTCGCGGCGACCTTCCTCACGGTATCGGCCAGCTCAGCCCTGGCGCAGGATCAGGCGCACAGCAGCGCTGCCGAGCTCGCGATCGAAGCCGCCATCCCGCGCCCCCGAACCCGCAAACGTCCCGCCCCCGACCGCATCAGACATCAAGCTCGACACCACCGCCACGGTGGTGGACCCTGCTAAGGAGCCCGCCAAGGAACCCCTGAAGGCCGAATCCGCCCCCGCGCCGGACAAGGTCGAGACCAAGCCTTCCGACGTCGCCACCACGCCCGCCGCCGAGGCGACGAAGAGCGAGACGGCGAAGACTGAACCTGCCAAGACCGAACCTGCCAAGGCCGACACGGCGATCCCAACGCCGGCCGCGCCCGCCACCGCTGCGGCTCCGGCCTCGGAGCCGGTGAGGGCCGCGAGCAACGTTCCCGCGGCCGACCAGCCGGTCGCCGACAAGCTCAAGGACATCATTGGCGCAAAGGCCTCGCGCTATCTCGACCGTAAGAACGAACGCGCTGCGATCGAGAAGTTCTACGGTGCACGCGACTTCGCGCCGGTCTGGAGCCAGGGCGGCAGCCTGACCGCTGCGGCCAAGGGCGTGATCGCACGGCTGAAGGACGCGGCGTCCGACGGTCTCAATCCCGCCGATTACCCGGTGCCGGACTTCGCGGCCGCCACGACACCCGATACGCTCGCCGATGCCGAGCTCAAGCTCACCGCCAGCATGTTCGACTATGCGCGCCAGGCCCAGAGCGGCCGCATGCACTGGTCGCAGGTCAGCGGCGACATCCTCTATCCCGAGCATCCGGTCGATCCGAACGAGGTGCTCGCCAAGGTCACGACCGCGGCGGACGCCTCCGCGGCGCTCGACAGCTACAATCCGCCGCAAAAACTTTACAAGGAGCTGAAGGCGAAGCTCGCGGAGCTCCGCGGCCAGGGCAACGGCCCGGTGATCGAGATCGCCGATGGTCCGGCACTGAAATACACCCCGGCCGGCAAGAAGCAGGCTGAAATCGTCGTTGAAGATCCGCGCGTGCCGCAGCTGCGCGCCAAGCTCGGCATCACCGAGAACGCCAGCGACACCCGCTATGACGCGGCGGTCGCCGAAGCCGTGCGCAAATTCCAGAACAGCGCCGAGCTCAAGGCGACCGGCATCCTCGACGACAAGACGGTGAGGGCGATCAACGCCCCGAAGCGCGACAAGCAGATCGACGTGGTGCTGGTGAACATGGAGCGCTGGCGCTGGCTGCCGCGCGACCTGGGCGCGCCCTCGCTGGGCGATGCCTATGTCATCCTCAACATTCCCGACTACACGTTGAAGGTGATGCAGCGCGGCCAACAGGTCTGGACCACCCGCGTCGTCACCGGCAAGCCCGGCACGCATGCGACCCCGCTGCTCACCGAGACGATGAAGTACATCACGGTCAATCCGACCTGGAACGTGCCGCCGTCGATCGTCTACAACGAATATCTGCCGGCGCTTCAGCAGGACCCGACAGTGCTCCAGCGCATGGGCCTCAAGCTCGAACAGAACCGCGATGGTTCGGTGCACATCTCGCAGCCGCCCGGTGAAGCCAACGCGCTCGGCCGCATCCGCTTCAATTTCCCCAACAAGTTCCTGGTCTATCAGCACGACACGCCGGACAAGAACCTGTTCGCCCGGGACGAACGCGCCTTCAGCCACGGCTGCATGCGCGTGCAGAACCCGGATCAGTACGCCTCGGTCCTGCTCAACATCGCGATGCCGAACGAGAAGTACACGCCGGAACGCATCCGCAGCATGTACGGCAAGAGCGAGATCGACCTGAAATTCCCGACCCCGATCCCGGTCAACATCACCTATCAGACCGCATTCGTGGACGATGGCGGCAAGCTGCAATTCCGCAAGGACGTCTATGGCCGCGACGCGACCATGATCAACATCCTGAAGAACGGTCGCGGCAAGGATCTCGAGAACGTCGTCGCGCACTCCCAGCCGAGCTATTCACGCCCGGCGACGACACTGCCGAACGGGGTGTTGGCGGCCAACAACGGCGGCTCGTCCGGGCCGAATTTCTTCGAGCGGCTGTTCGGAGCGCCCACCCCGCCGCCGGCCCCGGTCGGCCGCCGGCCGCAGCAGCAGCGGGTATTCACCCGCTGAGCCAGGCCGCCCGGCGCCTGATTTCCTGAAATTCTGCAGTAAAATCAGCGACCTCATCCTCTGGATGGGGTCGCTTAACGTTAACCATTCTCCACCTGACCTCAGGCAGCGGGCGTTTTTTTTGCCACACTCACCCGGTTAGGTTCGCGATCTGACTTGGTTTGGGGGCGGGAAGGTCAACCTCGAATTAACCTTCTCGCTTTAACAAAGCGTTCATCCTCTTTCGCGCGCTAACGGGGTTAGCGGGAGAGTCCATTTTGAACGCTCGTCGACTGGGTGGGCTCTAACGTGCTGACTGGAATCGCACGCCAATTCGC
This sequence comes from Bradyrhizobium lupini, assembly GCF_040939785.1. Classification (NCBI taxonomy): domain Bacteria; kingdom Pseudomonadati; phylum Pseudomonadota; class Alphaproteobacteria; order Hyphomicrobiales; family Nitrobacteraceae; genus Bradyrhizobium; species Bradyrhizobium lupini. Next base: position 5,134,468 of record NZ_CP162553.1, on the reverse strand, counting down.
TGTGCTGTCGTTGTCCCATGCGGGAGTGAAGGCCGGATCCAGATCGGCCTCGCTGCCGTATTGCTGCTTGCTGCCGCGGGTTCAGTTCACAACGCCGCCGCGCTCAACGAGACCAAGACGCTCTCCTTCCACCACACCCATTCCGGCGAAGACCTCACCGTCACCTTCAAGCGCGACGGACGCTACGACGAAGCGGCGCTGAAGCAGCTCAACCACTTCCTGCGCGACTGGCGCAGCCAGGACGAGACGGTCATGGACCGTCACCTCTTCGACATCCTCTGGGAAGTCTACCGCGACGTCGACGGCAAGCAGCCGATCCAGATCATCTCCGCCTACCGCTCGCCCGCGACCAACTCCATGCTCCGCCGCCGCTCCTCCGGCGTGGCGCGCTTCAGCCAGCACATGCTGGGGCATGCGATGGACTTCTACATCCCGAACGTGCCGCTGGAGCAGATCCGCTTCGCCGGCCTGCGCCTCCAGCGCGGCGGCGTCGGCTTCTACCCGACCTCCGGCTCGCCGTTCGTACATCTCGACACCGGCAGCATCCGGCACTGGCCGCGCATGACGCATGACCAGCTCGCCCGGGTCTTCCCGGACGGACGCACCGTCCACCTCCCGACCGACGGCACGCCGTTGAAGGGTTATGAGCTCGCCAAGGCAGAGATCGAGCGGCGCGGCAGCGGCGAGGATTCCGGCAGCAAGTCGAATTTCTTTGCCGCCCTGTTCAAGGGCAAGTCGGCTCCGGCCGCGGCGAGCAACGACGAGGATGACGAGGGCGCGCCCGCCCCGTCCGCGAAGACTGTCGCGCCGACCGTGGTCGCCGCCGCGACCAAGCCGGCCGATCCGGTGCCGACGCCGCGCGCCAAGCCGTCAGTCGCGGCGACGATCCAGCTCGCCTCGGCCGATGCGCAGATCGTCGCGCTTGCCAAGCCGAAGCCGGCCCCCGTGGCTGACAAGCCGGCCGCCGGCAAATCTGCTGACGCCAAGCCCGAGACCCCCGCCGACATCATCAATGCCCGCGGCTTCTGGGATACCCCGACTGCGCCGCAGCAGGCGACGCCGGCCCAAATTGCTGCGCTGAAGGCACGGCAGGCGCTTGCCGCCGCCACCGATCCGCAGCCGACCGCGAGCGTGTCCAGCGCCGCCTATCAGGCGCTGGCCTACGCGCCGGCGTCCGCCTCCCCGGTCGACCGCGCCAATGTCGTCGCCGCCTCTGCGCCGATCCCGCGCTCCGCCCGTCCCGCCGCCGCATCGCGCAACGTTGCGCCCGCGACCGAGATCAACACGGTGGTCGGCAAGCGCATCGACGGCATGGTCGCAACCGCGACCCGGCTCTCCGCAGCCAAGGGCGAAAGCATCTGGCTCAAGATCGTGATGCTGTCGCCGAGCGCCAGCCGCGCGATGTCGGTCACGCTGATGGGCGAGCTCGACACCGCCGCAATGCGCGCCTACTTCGTCAAGCCGCAGTCCGTGATCGCCATGGGTTTTGCCGACGATCCGATGCAGGGCCTGTCCTGCGACAGTTTCTCGGGCACCGCCACCGCCAAACTCGAGACGACGTCCTTCGTCGTACGGACGGCTTCGCTGCGCTGACGTCTTCGCGCGCCGCTAACGCTTCCTCCGTCGATCCAGATGATACGTCAACGCCAGCAACAGGCAGACCGATAGGTCCTGCTTCGGCAGCTTGCCCGACACCGGCAACAGCAACGCCCTGGTCTGCCGATATTCGAACTGATCGGGAAAGCGTTCACGAAAGGTATCGACCAGCGTCGTCTTGCAGTTGAACAGAATCGCGGCGTGCGCGGAGTCCTTCAGGCGGCCGAGCCGGATCGTGCTGCCACTGCCGGTCTCTTCGGTCAGATAAGCAGGCTCGCCCCATTTCAACGTTTCGGTAAGACGGCCGATGCCTTCATGCGCCGCGGCGGCCGCGAAGATCAGCTCGCGTACCCAAAGCAGCCGCTTGCCGATCGACGCCGGAAAAGCATCGTAGGCACGGCTTACCTCGCGCGGCAGCGGCGGCGCAGTCACCGCGGTCTCCTTCGATCGGCATGGTGTCGCCCTGGCGAAAGCCAGGACGACACCGATAGCTCAGATCATCCCCAGTGCTTGCATGTAGGTCTCAAGGATCGTCTCGGCCTCGGCGCGCTCGTTCGGGTCCTGCTTGCGCATGCGCACGATGGTGCGCAGCGCCTTGACGTCGTAGCCGTTGCCCTTGGCCTCGGCGAATACGTCGCGGATGTCGTCGGAGATCGCCTTCTTCTCTTCCTCCAACCGCTCGATGCGCTCGATGATGGACTTGAGCTGGTCCTTGGCAAATTTCGTCGCGGGCTCGTCGTCGCGGACGGCGGCGGAGGTGGCCATCTTGGTACTCCCAATGGAACTGGCAAAACGAGGTGACGCCGGCATCCTCACCGCGCGTGCTGGTTAGACCCTTAGGGTTCGGACCTCTCGCGTTCAAGGCAGCATCGCGCTCGTCCACAGCGCGCCCACACCTTCCTGCGGCGTGTCGAAGAAAGCGGTTGTGTGATGCGACTCAAAGGCACCGCATATCAGGCTGCCGGCGAGGCCGTTCAGTGCCCCGGATGAACCTTCTTCATGGCATCGAGCTGCTCAGGCGTGGCCGCGCCCTGGTATTTCGACTTCCAGGCCTCATAGGGCATGCCATAGACGGCTTCCCGGCTCTCATCCTTGCTCAAGGCGACGCCTTGGGCGTCGGCGGCGTCCTTGAGCCAGTTGGACAGGCAGTTGCGGCAGAAGCCTGCGAGGTTCATCAGGTCGATGTTCTGGACGTCCGTCCGCGTCTTCAAATGATCGACCAGGCGCCGGAAAGCGGCAGCCTCGAGTTCCGTTCTGGTTTTGTCGTCAATTGCCATGGCTGGATCCCTCGGCTTTGCGAATTGGCTGTGACCTGGATGGGTCACCCTTACGAGATCAGGTGGGGCCTGTCACAGATTTTGCCATATCGCGGCGCAAACGGGCGCGAAGCCGGCTTCAGGCAGTTCCTGGGCCCTACGCCAAATCGTCAATGATCTGATATAGCTTCCGCGACAATGATCGCCGAATCTCCCCGCTCCCGCCTTCGCCTGCTCGCCCGGTTGGTCCCGGTGCTGGTGGTTGGCCTGCTGTACCTCTGGGCCAGCCCGGCTTCCGCCGATTTCCGGCTCTGCAACAACACATCGAGCCGGGTCGGCATCGCGCTCGGCTACAAGGATGCCGAGGGCTGGACCACCGAAGGCTGGTGGAACATCTCGTCGCGCTCCTGCGAGACCCTGCTGCGCGGAACTCTGGTGGCCCGCTTCTATTACATCTACGCCATCGACTATGACCGCGGCGGCGAATGGTCGGGCCAGGCTTTCATGTGCTCGCGCGATAAGGAGTTCACCATCCGCGGCACCGAGGATTGCCTTGCGCGCGGCTATGACCGGACCGGCTATTTCGAGGTCGATACCGGCGAGCAGCGGGCCTGGACGGTGCAGCTCACCGATGCCAACGAACAGCCGTCAAAGCAGCAGCGCGTGCCAGGCCTCCCCGGCCCTGTTGGCCCGGGGGTCCCGGGTTTGCCCAATGGCCCGCCCGGTGGTACGCCCCCCGCCGCGCCTGGCCTCCCGCCAGCTCCCTCGCCCCCGTCTGGAAATAAGCCATGAGGCGTCTTCGCCGTATCAAGATTCTCGCGACCCTTGGACCCGCTTCTTCGGACCTCGCGATGATCCGCCGCCTGTTCGAGGCCGGCGCCGACCTCTTCCGCATCAACATGAGCCACACCCCGCATGACAAGATGCGCGAGCTGGTGGCGACGATCCGCAACGTCGAGAGCAGCTATGGAAGGCCGATCGGCATTCTGGTCGATCTCCAGGGGCCAAAGCTCCGGCTCGGTGCCTTCGCCGAAGGCGCGGTCCAGCTCCAGAATGGCCAGACCTTCACGCTCGATTCCGACAAGGCGCCGGGCGACACCACCCGCGTCCAGCTCCCGCATCCGGAGATCCTGGCCGCGCTGCGGCCGGGCCACGCGCTGCTGCTCGACGACGGCAAGGTGCGGCTGATCGCCGAGGAGACCTCGAAGGAGCACGCGGTGACGCGCGTCGTGGTCGGCGGCCGGATGTCCGACCGCAAAGGCGTCAGCCTGCCCGACACCGACCTGCCGGTCTCGGCGATGACGCCGAAGGACCGCGCCGATCTCGAAGCGGCGCTGGTCACCGGCGTCGACTGGATCGCGCTGTCCTTCGTGCAGCGCGCCGACGACGTGCTCGAGGCCAAGAAGATGATCCGCGGCCGTGCGGCGGTGATGGCCAAGATCGAGAAGCCGCAGGCGATCGATCGCCTCGCCGACATCATCGACGCCTCCGACGCCCTGATGGTGGCGCGCGGCGACCTCGGCGTCGAGCTGCCGCTGGAACGCGTGCCGAGCCTGCAGAAGCAGATGACGCGCATGGCGCGGCGCGCCGGCAAGCCGGTGGTGATCGCGACCCAGATGCTGGAATCGATGATCCAGTCGCCGGTGCCGACCCGCGCCGAGGTCTCCGACGTCGCCACCGCCGTCTACGAAGGTGCCGACGCCATCATGCTGTCGGCGGAATCGGCGGCCGGCAAATTCCCGGTCGAGGCCGTCTCGACCATGAATCGCATCGGCGAGGAGGTCGAGCGCGACCCGATTTATCGCTCCGTCATCACCGCACAGCGCCCGGCCCCGGAAGCCACCGCCGGCGATGCCATCGCGGACGCTGCGCGGCAGATCGCCGAGACGCTCGACCTGCCGGCCCTGATCTGCTGGACCAGTTCGGGATCGACCGCCGTGCGCGTGGCGCGCGAGCGGCCGAAGCCGCCGATCGTGGCGATCACGCCGAACGTCGCGGCGGGACGCCGGCTGTCGGTCGTCTGGGGCATACATTGCGTGGTGGCAGAAGATGCGCGCGACCAGGACGACATGGTGAGCCGCGCCGGCCAGATCGCGTTCCGCGACGGCTTCGTCCGGGCGGGCCAGCGCGTGATCATCGTCGCCGGCGTGCCGCTCGGCATCCCCGGCACCACCAACATGGTGCGCATCGCCTCGGTCGGCCCCGAGGGCGAAGCGAATATCTAGCTCCGCCGGCACCCGGCAAACAAAAAATGTCGAAAACAACCCCATGCACAGTAGCCGGCGAGTCCGGCGGATGTGCTGAGGTTTTTTGAAAAGGCGAGCTCGAGCAACGGCCTGGGCGCGATCAGGTCCGCCGGTCGATCAGGATGACGTTTTAGGCCCCAACCAGCGCTTTCGCCGTCGGCAGCAGCGTCTGCTGCACGACGAGCCCCTGGCGCGGGCGTCCATGACGCCGACCGCGCGGAGCGCCAGCAGCGTCACGGTCTGCACGGCATCGCGCATCCTGGCGGGATCGTCGAGATTGTCCGGCGCGAGCGGTCCGACCAGGGCCTCGTGCAGCGCGCCGAGCAGCGCGGTGGCAGCAAGGGCCGTGTCCTGCGCCGGCAGGTGGCCGGCGCGCACGGCGGCGTCGATCCGCGAGGCCATCTCGCCCGCGATCTCGCGCCGACTGGCGAGACGTGAAGCGCTGACATCGACATCGACCGGCTCGGCCAGGATGCCCCAGGCGAGCCTGCGCTGTGACAGGGTATGGACAGCCACGGTGGTGACCGCCGCCGCCAGCGCCGAGGACGGCCCCGGCGCGGCATCGGCGGCTCGCCGGATCGCCGTGAGCTCGTCGCGGGAGACTTCGGCAATCAACTCGGAGATCAAATCGGCCTTGGAGGGGAAGTAGCGGTAGACCGTACCCGCAGCGACGCCGGCGCGAACCGCGACTGGCGCAATCTGCACCGCCGCCATCCCGCCTTCCGCCGCCGCCTCCCGCGCCGCCGCCAGTATCGCACTGCGCCGGGCCGCAAGGCGCTTCACCACTTGATGCGTCCGCCGATAAACCATGGCGCGCTTCCTGTCCCACACGCCGGTCGCACGCCCTGCGGCCGAACGCTTCGTCACTGATATCGCAAATCGCCCCGCAAGGACTGAACAACTATTCAGAGTGGATGACAAGGTGCAAATGCATGAAGCGTCACGCAAAAAAAAACGCGAGCTCAAACAGCTAAAAACGTCGCGAACTGCTTTGGTGAAGGGGTAACCACGATCGTTACCGCCATCTTAAACCTGCTCCGCGACTGTGCTGCGGTATCGCGATCCCACCTCGGTGCAGCATGGTCGACACGGATGCCCGGACCGCCTGGCAGCTCTTCCACCTGAACTGGCTTCCCATCGCAGCCATGGGCAGCCTGCTGGCGCTGGGCCTCGCCTTCACCGGCCTGAGCCTCGAACCAGTCGCCTATTGGGTGACGCTGGCAGTTGCTGCAGTCTTGCTCGCGCTGGCCTATGGCCATCGCATCGTCAAAGGCGAGCTTGCTGACCCGAAGCTGCTGTTTTCGCTCGGAACGATCGGACAGATCATTCTCACCTGCGCCATCGTCGGACCGCTCAGCTATGTCGCGGCCAAGCTGAACTGGCCGCTGCAGGACCAGGCGCTGCTTGCGATCGACCGTGCACTCGGCCTCGATCCTGAACCGATCGCGCGATACGTCAACGACCATCCCTGGCTCGCGGACTGCCTGGCTCGCGGATATGGGCTGATCAAATTGCCGCTGCTCGGCATTCCCGTCGTGCTGGCACTGACGGCGCACTATATGCGGCTGCAATTGTTCATGCTCGCGATGAGCCTCGCGCTCGCAGTCACCATCGCGATCTCCGCCGTCGTGCCCGCGATCGGCACCTATTGGGGGCTGCAGCTGTCCGCCGCGCATTTTCCCGAAATCAACACCGCGGTCTATGCCGGGCAGTTGCGCGACATCCTCGCGCTTCGCGACGGTAGCCTGCACGAGCTCCAGTTGTTCTTCCTCGCCGGCATTGTCTCGTTTCCGAGCTTCCACGCCGCATCCGCCGTGCTCTACATGTGGGCGCTGTGGCCGGTGCGCGGCCTCGGCGGCATCGCGGCTGCGCTCAATCTGCTGATGATTGCGGCAACACCGGTGATCGGCGCGCATTACGTCATCGACGTCGCCGGCGGAATCGCAGTCGCCGCAGCGTCGATCTGGGCGGCGAAATTCTATCTCGAATGGCACCGCCGCGCGCAGCAAACGTCTGCCGCGCCTGCGCCGTCGGCGGTCTGGCAGCCCGGCCTCGCGGAATGACAGCCGACAAGTTGCCCTAGGGTCCGCGCGTAGCGGCGTGCCCGCCGGTAACTTTCAATGTTCAATGTTCTCGACGGTGGGAACGCCTGCGCTTCGGAGCCGCGGCAGACGCTTTGCCGCCCTACAAGCTTGCTACAGCTTCACGACTTCTCAGATCCGGAAATCGTCCGCCAAAAGAAAAGAGCCCCGTCAAGGGGCTCTTTGAATTCGCGATTCGTACAGCGTTACTTGAGGCTGCTCGAGATCGAGGTGAACTTGGCGTTCAACGTGGTGCCCAGGTTATTGACGACAGTGATGATCGCCAGCGCAATGCCGGCGGCGATCAGACCGTATTCAATAGCGGTGGCGCCGGATTCATCTTTCGCAAAACGCGCAACGAGGTTCTTCATAAAGAGCTCCAAATGAGTACACGAGGCTACAACTGATCTGGTCTTTTGGGCTTCCCAGCGCCGCTTGACCATGGAACCGAACGTAGAGGCAAAGAATTGCGCCGCAGTTAATTCGACTGCGGAAACACAGAGCGGTTTGCGTGTATGCGTCGATGGTAAACCGAAATCTAAAACGATCCGTTAAATTGTCGAGACATCAAGCCGGCCCCGCCTCACCGGTTTACCCGGAATTATGACCGCCGTGGTCCAATGTCGATCGCTCGGCACAACGACAAAAACACCAGGACGACGAGGCGGCATGTCCCTTTCCTTTGCCAACAGCATCACGGTGCAGGGTCGTGCGCGAGCCCTGGTGCCGCTGTGCGTCGGTGCGGGCGCCTATCTCTTCTTCGTGTATGTCGGCGACACGCTGCTTCAGGACTCCGACTCGCTCTGGCAGATCAAGATCGGACAATGGATCCTCGATCACCAGGCGCTTCCCTACACGGACTTCTATTCCTTCACCCGTCCGGGGGCGCCCTGGGTTTCGACCTCATGGCTGTCGCAGGTCCTGTTCGCCCTCTCCTATGCGCAATGGGATTGGGCCGGCCCGGTGATCCTCACCGCGCTTGCGGTCGCATTGTCGGCGGCGATGCTGGTCGGCCTGCTCGAGGCCCATCTGGAAATTCCGCGAGCGGTTCTGTTCGCGATGTTCGCGCTGTTGCTGTCGCTGCACCACGTTCTGGCGCGGCCACACATGCTGGCGCTGCCCGTGATGATCGCGTGGGTCGGCGTATTGATGGCCGCAGCCGACCGCAAGGGCGCCCCGTCATGGTACTGGCTGCCGCTGATGTCCCTGTGGTCGAACCTGCATGGCGGCTTCGTGCTGGGCCTGGCCCTGATCGGCCCGATGTCATTTGTGGCGCTCTGGGGCATGGAGTCCGGCAAGCAGGTCCGACTGCTGTCGCGCTGGTTCCTGTTCGGTGTTGCGGCACTCGCCGCAAGCTGCGTCACGCCTTATGGCTGGCGCACATTGCTCGGCGCGATCAACATCCTCAATCTGGGCGAGCTGCTGACGATCATCTCCGAGTGGGCGCCCGCGAACTTCGCCTCCTTCAACGCATTCGAAGGCGCGCTGTTCGGCCTGATTGCGATCGGGCTGTATCGCGGCCTGACGCTCTCGCCCCCGCGTATTCTTCTGATCCTGCTTCTGACCTGGATGGCGCTCACCCACGTCAGGAGCATCGAGGCCTTCGCCTTCCTGGTGCCGCTGGTGCTGGCCAAGCCCCTCGGCGAACGGTCTGCGCTGCCGCAGCCTGGCACGCAGGGCGGCGAGAGTTGGGCTGCCCGTTACGTCACCGCGACCGGCGCGCTGATGATCGTGGCCGCAGGCTGGACCTCGACCTCACTCTACATGGCGCATCACCGCTTCACCTTCACGATGGATCAGACACCGGTCGCCGCCGTCGATCTGCTCGAGAAACGCAAGGCGCAACGCATCTTCAACGCCTACCAGTTCGGCGGCTATCTGATCTCGCGTGACATCCCGGTCTTCATCGACGGCCGCGCCGAGCTCTACGGCGAAACCTTCGCCATGGACGTCTTCAAGGCCGTGGAGCTCAAGAAGCTCGACAGTCTGACGCGGCTGCTCGACGCGTACCAGATCGACGCCACGCTCATGGTCGCGGACGCACCGGCCGCCCAGGTGCTGGACCACATCAAGGGCTGGAAGCGGCTCTACGCGGACAACATCGCCGTGATCCACGTGCGAACCGGCGGCACAGAGGCCGGCGCGATGCCGGAAGCGGAGTCCTCGAGGGAAGCCGTCAAGTGAGCGCGTCAGCTCAGCAGCCGATATCCGGTCCATCGCGCCGCTGGATCGGAATTCCTCTCGTGATGCTGCCAGCGTTTTCGATCGCAACGCTCTTCGCCTGGGGCGTCCTGATCTCCACCTTCACCCATCCCGGTTGGATCGGGCTGAACCACGTCGCTCCCGGCACCGACTGGATGGTGTTTTACGGCGCCGTCAGATCGTTGCTCGCCGGCAATCTTGCGCTGGTCACCGATGGTGACGCGTTCACGGCCTATCTCAACCAGTCGTTCGCATCATGGCTCACGGTGCCTCTGGAGTTCCGTCCATGGTTCTATCCGCCCGGCTTCCTCGTTCTGCTGCTGCCATTCGCGCCGCTTGGCTTCATCGGCTCCTATGTCGCATTCCAGGCCGCGACCGCAGGCTTCCTGGCCTGGGCGCTTCGCAACCGGTCCGATCAGCCGCAACTGACGCCCTACATCATCGCGGCCGTGCTGGTCTCGCCATCGGCATCTCTCAACCTGGCCGATGGACAATGCGCCTTTCTCGTTGCCGCACTGCTGGTCGCGGGCGTCAGGCTGCTCGGACCGCGACCGCTCCTGGCCGGGGCAATCCTCGGGCTGCTGAGTTTCAAGCCGCAATTCTTCCCGCTCGTCCCGCTCGCGCTAATGGGGGCGCGCCGCTATGGCAGCCTGTGCGCTGCTGCATGCTCGGCATTCGCATTGGCGGCTGCAAGTGCCATGATTTTTGGCGTCGAATTGTGGCTCTGGTGGATACCGCAGGCGTACAACAATCTGGTCAGCCCCGACGCGAAATGGCTGGCCTATGGCCGCATCTGGGGTCACAGCGTGTGGGCCTGCGCGATGCTGCTAGGCCTGCCGGAGCGGCTGGCCTCCATCCTTCAGCTGGCCGCGATCCTTTTCGAGCGCGGCGGCAACGTTCGCGGTCTTTCGCTCCTCGCTCAGTACCAACAACAAGCTGATCGTACTGCTTGCGGCAACCGTGCTGGCAGCCCCGCATTCGGGCCCTTATGACGCGACGCTGCTGACGGTCGCCGTCGTGCTGTGGCTTGCCGCATCGATCGATGCTCCACGCTTTCGCGACTGGCTGATCGGGCTCGGCATCTGGATGGTGCCGTTGCTCAGCCCGGCGGTGTATATTCCGGCGGGACGACTATCGCCGCTCCTCATCGTCGCTCTCATCGGCGTCGTGTTCGGCGCGTTGCGCAGTCCGGCAGGGTCTGGCGAGCCGGCAATGTCGCCGCATTCCTGAATCCAATCTGCGGCTGGCGATGCGGGCGCCGAAGTGATGACGCAAACTCCAGAGCGTGTGCCACCACTTCTAGCGTGATTGGCGAGAGATGGTGGGCGCGGCGCTTAGGCACCTTTGCCTGCCGTACTTCTGAGTTTCCAGTGCAACTGCATCAAAATCGTCAATGCGAGCGCAGTGAAGCAAATCCAGACTGTCACCGCGGATCTATTCTGGATTTCTTCGCTGCGCTCGCAATGACGGGGCGCTGAGTTGGCACCACCCGCAAATCACCATCACCAACAAAAAACGCGGCGTTTCCGCCGCGTTTTTCAATTCGATCTGCCGTACGCGATTACGCCTGCGGCTGCGGCTCCAGGCCGGGATCCGGATCGGGTCGCGGGCGCGACTTGCCGGCCGGCGGCACGGCCGAGGCGCGCGGTGTGGTCGGCTCGAGCACGGATTCGCGGTTCGGCTTCTTGCCCTTGAGCAGGTCGATGATCTCGTCGCCGGAGAGCGTCTCGAATTCGAGCAGGCCCTTGGCGAGAGCTTCGAGATCGGCGCGCTTCTCGGTGAGAATACGCGTTGCCTCGTTATAGCCTTCTTCGACGAAGCGCCGGATCTCGGTATCGATCTTCTGAACCGTCGCTTCCGATGCGTTCTGGGTGCGCGACACCGACATGCCCAGGAAAACCTCGTCCTGATTCTCGCCGTAGGACACGGTACCGAGCGCCTCGGACAGGCCCCAGCGCGTCACCATCATGCGTGCCAGACGCGTCGCCTGTTCGATGTCGGACGACGCACCCGAGGTTACCTTCTCGCGACCGAAGATCAGCTCTTCGGCGACGCGGCCACCCATCATGATGGCAAGGCGCGAGGTCATCTGCTCCAGCGACATCGACAGCTTGTCACGCTCGGGCAACTGCATGACCATACCCAGCGCACGCCCGCGCGGAATGATGGTCGCCTTGTGGATCGGATCGGTTGCGACGACGTTGAGGCCGACGATGGCGTGGCCGCCCTCGTGATAGGCCGTCAGCAGCTTCTCTTCCTCGGTCATGACGAGCGACTTGCGCTCGGCGCCCATCATCACCTTGTCCTTGGCTTCCTCGAACTCGGCCTGGGTCACCATCCGCTTGTTGCGGCGGGCGGCGGTGAGCGCGGCTTCGTTGACGAGGTTCATCAGGTCGGCGCCGGAGAAACCCGGGGTGCCGCGCGCGATGGTCTTGAGGTTGATATCCGGCGCCAGCGGCACCTTGCGGACGTGGACCTTGAGGATCTGCTCGCGGCCGACGACGTCCGGGTTGGGCACCACGACCTGACGGTCGAAGCGGCCGGGACGCAGCAGCGCGGGATCGAGCACGTCGGGACGGTTGGTCGCGGCGATCAGGATCACGCCCTCGTTGGCCTCGAAGCCGTCCATCTCGACCAGCAACTGGTTCAGCGTCTGCTCGCGCTCGTCATTGCCGCCGCCGAGGCCGGCGCCACGGTGACGACCGACGGCGTCGATTTCGTCGATGAAGATAATGCAGGGCGCGTTCTTCTTAGCCTGCTCGAACATGTCGCGGACGCGGCTGGCGCCGACGCCGACGAACATCTCGACGAAGTCAGAACCCGAAATGGTGAAGAACGGCACGTTGGCTTCGCCCGCGACCGCACGCGCGATCAGGGTCTTGCCGGTGCCGGGAGGTCCGACCAGCAGCACGCCGCGCGGAATTCGGCCGCCGAGGCGCTGGAATTTGCCGGGGTCGCGCAGGAATTCGACGATCTCCTGCAGGTCCTGCTTGGCCTCGTCGACGCCCGCGACGTCCTCGAAGGTGACGCGGCCATGCGCTTCAGTCAGCATTTTTGCGCGCGACTTGCCGAAGCCCATCGCCTTGCCGGCGCCGCCCTGCATCTGCCGCGACAGGAAGATCCACACGCCGATCAGCGCGATGAAGGGCAGCCAGGAGACCAGCAGCGAGACGAACCACGGCACGTTGTCGCCGGGCGGCTTCGCAGTGATCTGCACCTTGCTGTCATAGAGGCGCTTCACGAGCGTCGGATCGCTCGGCGCATAGGTCTGGAAGCTCGAGCCGTTGGTGAAGGTGCCGTGAATGTCCGGCCCCTGGATTACGACGTCGCGCACATTGCCGCGGTCAACCTCGCTCAGGAGCTGGGAGAAGGCGATGTCCTGCGAGGAGGCGCGCTGACCCGGATTCTGGAAGAGCGTGAACAACGCCAACAGCAGCAGGACAATGATGACCCAGAGGGCGAAATTGCGCAGATTGGCGTTCATCGATCTTCCTTCGTGGTCGCGCGGATCGCGGCCTGAGCCTTGGGCAGTTATTTGGGCAGCGCGAGGAAATCCCCAAGGAATCCTCTCGGTTAGACGCATACAATCTAGGTGTCGCTCCGGTCGCTGCCAAGGGAACGAGATGGGACTATTTAGCCCATCTTAGTCCGATTCCCGCTGAAATAATGGCGCCCGGGTCCGGGTTTTTCCTGCCTGGTTAAGGTGTCCTCACGGCGCGGTCTCGAAACGGCCGGTGCCATGATCCGCCCTTATCCACCCTTGATCCACCCTTGCGCCGGGCCGGCGCCGGGGCGATGCGGATACGTCCCCCGGCAAGGCTGATCAAGGCTCCCGCAAGCGTCTGCTTCAGGGCCGGCCGGCCATTTGCGGGTGCGCGGGCACTTGCGGCAATGGCCTGATCGAGCACGGCCAGGAGGGATTCGACCTTGCCGAGTTCCGCCGGCCCCTCATGCCCGAACGCGTTGATGGCCCGCAGCAGGATCCGCAGCCGGACCTCCTCCGGCAGGGCGGCAAACCCGGAGGCCTCGAACCTTCGAACGCCGGCCTGCGGCGCATCGCCGCGATCCCGCAAACGGAGGAAGCGCTCGGCTCCATCGGTCAGCACCTCGACGGCCAAATTGGCGCGCGCCAGCCTTGCCGCGAGCCGAGCCAGGCTGCGGGCATCACCGCCCTCCGCCGCGAGCTGCGGCAGCAGCGCACGCAGCCGCGGCCGGGTAAAGGCAGCGTCGTGGTTGGTGGGATCGTCGGCAAAGCCGATCTTCGCCCGCTTCAAGGTCGCAATCAGCTGCGACTTCGGAACATCGAGCAGTGGACGCGCAAGAACGACGCCGTCGCGCTCGGTGAGACGGGCCATCGCCGACAGCCCGGCTAATCCGCTGCCGCGCACAAGCCGCATCAACAGGGTCTCGGCCTGGTCGTCGCGGGTGTGGGCGGTCAGCACGTGGCTCGCACCGGCGAGGCGCGCGGCCTGCACAAGCAGGCGGTAGCGAGCTTCGCGCGCGGCGGCCGGCAGTCCCGTTTTCGGCTTTGCCCCGCGCCAGCGCACGGTCCGGTGCGGCAGGCCAAGCCCGGTTGCGAGACGCTTGACCTCGCGCGCCTCGCGTGCCGCCTCCGGCCGCAAGCCGTGGTCGATGGTGACTACGGTGAGACGCGGGCCGCGCGAAAGGCTGCGATGCCAGCGCGCCGCAAGCCACATCAGCGCCACCGAGTCGGGCCCGCCGGAGACCGCGAGCAGCAGTCCCTGCGCGCCTTTCAGGCCTGCGAAGAGGCGCTTGGCCTCACGCGCCGAGATCGGTGAATTGTCCTCTGACATGACACTGCAATCGTCCGCGGATGGACACTGTTTAGCGCAGCGCCATCCGTCTTGTCAGGATCAATCGCCGCGCCTCAGCACTTCACCCGCTTCTGCTCGCGGTCGACCGCAGCTTTGACGCCGGCGGAAGCGCGCGGATATTTGCGACCGACTTCACCGAAGGCGGCACACGCCGCCTCCTTCTCCTTCAGCGCCGCCAGCGACTGGCCGAGCCGCAGCAGGGCATCCGGTGCCTTGGCGGATTTGTCGTATTTCGTGGTGACGGCGAGGAAGGCTTCCGCGGAGTCGCGATATTGCTGGCGCTGGAAATAGCTCTCGCCGAGCCAGTATTGCGCGTCACCGAGCAGCGGGTCGCTCGGATATTTCTGCGAGAAATTCTTCATGGTCTGCTCGGCCAGCGCATAGTCCTTGCGCTGCATGTAGCCGATTCCGAGGTCGAATTCGTCGCGCGGCGTTGCCGAGGGCGGCAGGGTCGCAAGGCCCGTGCCGCCTGATGGCGCGGGAGAGCCGGACGAGACCGGCGGATAGCCGGGCTGCGCAGCCTGAGGCCCGACCGCCTGCGGATAGCGGGGGCCGCTGTTGGCGAGATCAAGCGGTTCGCCGGCGCCACGGCCGCCGGGCGCGCCGCTCGGGGCACCTGCAGGCATCGGTTGCTGCCCGCCGCCGAGCGCGCGCGGCGCACCCGGCGCATTCGGACTCTGGTTGGGGTCGAAGGCATCGCCGCGGCGGCGCGTGCCCGGCGCGCCGGGCGCAGGCTGCTCCTGAACGATCGGTGCCGGAGAGGCGATCTGCGGCTGCTCGTAATTCGGCTGGGCCGCTTGCTGGTGCGGCGGCTGCTGGCGATAGGCCGGCGCGGCTTGTGCGGGCGGCATGGCCGCGACATTGGGCTGGACCGGCGTCTGGACGGGCGAAGCTTGCGCGCCGCCCTCGAGCGCTCGCAGCCGCTCTTCGAGCTGGCGGTTGCGATATTGCAGCTCTTCGTTCTGGCCGGTGAGCTGGCGCAGCTGGTTCTCCAGCCGCTCGATCCGCATCTCGGGATCTGCATCGTCCGATTGTGCGAGGGCGGGCGAGCACAACGAAAGCAGCGCGGCGATCGCCACGGTGCCGGTGAAGACCTTAAATCTGGATGACATCTTGCCCTGATGACGAAAGCGAAATGGCCTGCGACCGAACATTCGACGCGCCACACATTGAAGGGGAGTACGCCAAAACTGTGACTGTAACAAACGGGTTTCTGTCACAGATCGCTGAAACGAAACCGGCGCCCGAGAGGGCGCCGGCATAATCGCTATCTGAAGATGAACGGCGCCTGACCGATCGTCAGGAGCTCGCGTTCAGCACGGTGACGGCGCGGCGGTTCTGCGACCAGCAGGAGATGTCGTTGCAAACGGCCACCGGCCGCTCCTTGCCGTACGAGATCGTGCGCATGCGGTTCGGATCGATGCCGCGCGAGGCGAGGAACGAACGCACCGATTGGGCGCGGCGAGCGCCGAGCGCGATGTTGTATTCGCGGGTGCCGCGTTCGTCGGCATGACCTTCGACGGTGAAGCTGTAGCGCGGATAGCTCTGGAGCCACTGCGCCTGCTTCTCCAGGGTCACGATCGCCTGCGGGGTCAGATCGGTCTGGTCGCTTTCGAAGAACACGCGGTCGCCGACATTGACGACGAAGTCTTGCTGGCTGCCCGGCGTCGCCGCGTTGGCCATCGCATCCGTGGCAGAGTTCTTGTTGGCGCAGGCACCCATCGACAACGCGACGGCAAGCACCGCGGCCAGCTTCAATCCCTGGAGGATGCGCATAGGATGTTTCATTCCGGAGCCTCCACGCTCACGTTTCGTCCACTGCTGTCCGGTCTACAGGGGGTTGGTTAAGCGAACGTTCCGTCAACCTTGATGGAACCTTGCCACAGCCGGTCAAATGCCCCCAACCAGCGAAAAGCAACCGTCATGGTTAATGGGTTGTAAATGTGGCGCGACGGTGAAGGCAAGCCGCAACGACCGGCAAAAACCGCGGCCTTTGCTGGAATTTTAGGCTCCTCGCGTGGGGGCCTAGCGGGCAGAACCCGTTGCCGAGACGGCTACGTCCGGGGGCCGCTGCGTGGCCAGCGACACCGGGCGCGCGGCAGCCTGGCGGGGGCTGCTGCGTTGAAACAGCATGCGCCGCTCAAACGCGCTGGAACGCATGATCGGAAAGCGCGTCAGGACCTTTTCCCGCTGGTTCCGGAAATCGGACGCCATCAGCACGGCCTTCTTGGTGGGCCAGCCCGGAAACCCGCGTGGCTCCGGTGAAATGGTCTCGTGCAGGAAGATGCGACGATAAAACGCCTGGTGGTCGGTCCGGATCATGGCCAGCCCGGTATCGGCGTTGAAATGATCGCAGGCCACAAAGGCCAGCCGCACCGTCAGATAGGGCAGCTCCGGAAAACGCTGGTGCTTTTCGGGATCGGCAACAAACCGGCATGGATCGATGAGAACTTCGCCGCGGTCGAGGCGGGGATGCAGGACGTCGCCAAACACTTCGGTCGTGTAGGACATCCGCCAGTCCGACGTCAGGACGTGAATGCGAACGGAGCTGCAGAGCTCTCCATCGACATAGACCCCGAAATTCCAGGTGTTGGGCGCATCGTCGAAGCGATCGGTTACGCGCCGCGACTCCGACGGCTCGATCAGACCGGCGTGCAGATAGGCCCGGTACCGCATCAAATAGAGGTTGTCTCGGTCCTCGGGAGTTTCGATCAGGCGGTAATCGATGCGGTCAAACAGAGCGGCTCCCCGCGGAAGGAGCACCGTTTGCGGTTCAGCTCCAGACGTCATCCAGTACCCCTACACTCCAAAGCAACTTCTGCGAGTGTGAGGAGATTAATGGTTCATTAACGGAATTGCAAAGGCTTAGAAACGTTAGGGTTAACCTTTGCAGCCCGCAAAAACACGGGCGAACGAGAGCTAAATGCGTTGAAGGAGTGACGCGGAGAAAGATCAGGCGATCGATCGCGAGGACACCATGACGATGTGGTCCTCAGCCCCGCGGCGGCCATGCGAGGCATTGAGCAATTGGCGAATCCGGACTGCCGGCACCGGCCGGCTGAACAGATAGCCCTGCCCTTCGGTCACGGTGCCGTCGGCGCTGATCAACTCGAGCTGATCATTGGTCTCGATGCCCTCGACCACGACCGCCATGCCGAGATCGGCCGACAGCCGCGCTACGCCGCGCAGCAGCGTCAGCGGCCGGTCGGCATCGATGCCCTCGAGGAAGGAGCGGTCGATCTTCACCTTCTGCATCGGGAAATTGTGCAGGTAGCTGAGGCTCGAATAGCCGGTGCCGAAATCATCCAGCGAAATGCGCACGCCGATCGCATGCAATTGCGACAGGATGTCGTGCGTGAGCTGGGTGTTGCGCAACAGGGAGGATTCGGTGATCTCGATCTCCAGCCGATGCGCCGGGAGCCCCGAAACCTCGAGCGCGTAGCGGATTTCGCTCAAGACGTCGCGCTGGTGGAATTGCTGCGGCGAGAAGTTGACGGCGACGCTGACGCCCTCCGGCCATTTCATGCATTCCATGCAAGCGCGGCGCAGGATCCAGCGGCCGAGATCGACGATCAGCCCCATGTCCTCGGCGACCGGGATGATGTCGATCGGCGAGACCGTGCCGCGCACCGGATGATTCCAGCGCAGCAGCGCCTCGCACGTCGTGATCTTGCCGGATTTCAGATTGACCAGCGGCTGATAGAACAGCTCGAACTCCTCGTTGGCGAGCGCCTTGCGCAGATCGAGCTCGAGGATGCGGCGCGCCTCGACGGTCGCCGCCATCTCGTCGCGGAAGAAGCAGAAGGTGCCGCGGCCGTCGGCCTTGGCCCGGTACAGCGCCATGTCGGCATTCTTGAGCAGCGTGTCTGCGCTGATGCCCTCCGGCAAGGTCAATGCGATGCCGACGCTGGCGCCGATCTCGACCAGATGATTGTCGATGCGGTAACGCTCGCTCAGCCGTTCGACGATCCGGCGCGCCAGCGCAGCGGCGTCCTCGGGCGAGGAGATGTTCTCCTGGAACACGACGAATTCGTCACCGCCGAAGCGGGCGACGAAATCCTCGGGGCGCAGCATCTCGCGCAGACGGTTGGCGACCGCGCACAGGAGCTGGTCGCCGCAGGGATGGCCGAGCGTGTCGTTGACCTGCTTGAACTGGTCGAGGTCGACGAACAGCAGCGCGGACAGGCGCTCGGCGCCGTGCGAGATCGCCAGCAGCCTTTCGATCTCATCGCGGAAATGAACGCGGTTGGGCAGCGCGGTGAGGTCGTCGTAGCGCGCCAGATGCGTGATCTTGGCCTCGGCGCTACGTCGCTCGGTAATGTCCTCGAGCAGCACCACCGCGCCACCGTCAGCCATCGGCTGGACAGTCCAGGACAACGACCGGTTTCGCTGCGTATCGGGATCGGCGGTGATGATCTCCTTGGCTTGCGAACTCTCGATGTCCGCGACGATTCGCTCGCCGCTCCCAGCGGAGATGGATCCCGCGCTCACGCACGCCGCGACGATGTCACGCGCGTTGACCCCGCGCTGCGCGAGACCTTCCGGCAGATTCATCATTGCGCCGAAGCGGTGGTTCATGACCGCCAGCTGTCCGTCGACGCGGAACATGCAGAGGCCGTGCGGCATGTTGTTCAGAGCCGTATCGAACTGGCCGGCGAGCGCGGCTTCACGCTCACGTGCCACGACCGCTCCCATGAAGATTCGATGCAGATTCACCGAGAGCTGCATGATCGCCATCAGGAACGCGGCGCTGACCAGCGCCATCGCGATGTAGTAGGGTGTTCCACGCAGCGCCAAGGCAAGCACGGCCGGGCCGAAGATCAGCACGGCCTGGAGGTGGAAGATCGCAGGCCGGCCATATGCCCTGCCCGCGCCGCCTGCCGCGATTCCGGTCGTGACCGACAAGGCGATCATGTGGGCCACGGCGTCGTCCGTGGCCAACAGGGTGGTGGCGCACCAGATGCCGATCGCAGCCGCCTGGATCTTTGCTCCGATCTGATAGCGCTTCTGCCAGCGTGCGGCCGCCTCGACGGTCATGACCGCGTGACGTGCCTGATAGAGGCGCAGGTCGATCGCCCGCGCGGTCCCGGCCAGGATCAGAAGTGCGACGCACGCCCAGATCAGCGGCTCGCCCGTCCTCAGCGCGGTGAGGGCCGCACCAATCGACACGAAAATGAGTCCCGCCAGCAACGGGCCAGGCGCTTCGAACAGCGAATCGATTTGCGCCGCCGAAGTTTTCGGCGGCCGCTGTTCCGGCTCTCCGCTCTGACTTGCAAACTGCATCTGGTGTTTACGCGCGTCCTGTCTGGAGCGCAGTTTTACCGATCCGGTATGAAGTCTTTCTGAGGGAACATCGTTAAAGTCGAGTTGTTTTGAATGACCAATAGTCGGAATACATCAATAGAAACAAACCCATGGGAAAAGTTTGCCTAGTGCAACCTTAAAGAACAATTATCGCGGGGAAACATCTCGCCAAGTTTTCGGAAAAGGCGCGCGGTCAAATCATCGCGCGCCGGGGGCGGCGGCTAGCCCGATGTCGAGGACAAGAGCGGCGACCATGCCGGGTCGGAGGCGAAGCCCGGCGTCGGCACTTTCAGCTCGTTGCGCCCCGAGATGTCGACGGAGAACAGCGACGGCCCGCCGCTGCCGCCCGGATCGCGGAAGAACATCAGCACGCGGCCGTTCGGCGAGAAGGTCGGACCTTCGTTATGATAGCCGGAGGTGAGAAGCCGTTCGCCGGAGCCGTCCGGCTTCATCACGCCGATCGAAAACTGCCCGCCACCTTGCCTGGTGAAGGCGATGTAATCGCCCCGCGGCGACCACACCGGCGTCGAATAGGTGGCGTTGTTGTCGTCCTTGGAGAAAGAGATGCGCTGCGCCGCTCCGCCGCCCGCGGCCATGACATAGATCTGCGATCTGCCGCCGCGATCGGACTCGAAGCAGATGCGGGTGCCGTCCGGGGAGTAGGAAGGCGAGGTGTCGATCGCGGGCGTGTCGGTGAGGCGCGTGGTCGAGCGCGAGCGCAGATCCATCACGAACAGGTTGGAATTGCCGCCCTGCTGCAGACTCATGATGACGCGCTGGCCGTCCGGCGAGAACCTCGGCGCAAAGGTCATGCCGGGGAAGTTGCCGACGATCTCGCGCTGGCCGGTCTCGATGTTGAACAGGTAGACCTTCGGATCGCCCTGGCCAAATTCCATGTAGGTGATCTCTTGCGAGTTCGGCGAGAAGCGCGGCGTCAGCACGAGGTCGGAGCCGCGGGTCAGATAGCGCACATTGGCGCCGTCCTGGTCCATCATCGCGAGCCGCTTGACGCGGCGCTCTTTCGGCCCGGTCTCGTCAACGAACACCACTCGGCTGTCGAAATAGCCCTTCTCGCCGGTCAGCTTCTCATAGATCTGGTCGGAGATGATGTGGGCGATGCGACGCCAATATTCCGGCGAGGTGAAATATTGTTGGCCGGCGAGCTGCTGGCCCGTGACGACGTCCCACAAGCGGAATTCAGCCTTGAGGCGGCCGTCCGGCTGCCGCGTCATGCGGCCGGTGACGAGGGCCTGCGCGTTCAGGGTCTTCCAGTTCTCGAACTGCGGCGCGACGTCGATGTTGCTGATGCGCTCGATGAAGGCGGCCTGGTCGACCGGCGCAAACAGGCCCGAGCGCTTCAGATTGTTGGTGATGACCTGGGTGACGCCGTTGCCGACGTCACCGTCGGCCGGCGAGCCCGGCACAAAATTGGTGATCGCAATCGGAATCGGCCGAAACTCCGTGGGATCGATGCGGAGCCGTCCCTGCGGCTGCTGGGCCAAGGCTTGTCCGCCCCCCAGCATCGCGAGCGTCGATCCGGTCAGGGTCATGAAGCGGCGGCGGTTCATCGATCGAACGTCATTCATCGCAAAATTCTTTTGTTCGGATGTCACAACATGTCTTTCAGGCCGAAAGTCATCGGAATGAGCTTCCAGCTCTCGTATTGCTGCTTCGGCATGAACGAATAGACCTGACACTGCACGATGGCGCGTCTGGCACTCTCCGCCACCGCCTGTGCGATCGATCGCGACGGTCCCCTCACCGCGACGACGATCGGCTCGGACGCGAGCGATCCGTCGATCTTCATGGGAATGTCGATGTCGGCTTCGTATTGATCTGCATCCTGGCCGTTATAGGTCGGCGTGAAGCAGCGCTTCACCGCCCCCTGGAACGCGCCCCGCCAGGTCGCAATGTTGTTGGCGGCCGTTCCGGTCGTCGATCCCAGCGAGGCCGACGCATTCAGCGTCGAGCCGGCGAGTTCGTGCCGGGTCGCGGCGCGCTTGTCGAGATCGCGCTGGATCTGCGCGGGGTCGAAGCTGCGCTCCTTGGGCTTCGGCAGCTGCTGCGGCTGCACCGCCGCGACCTTTTGCTCCGGCGGCTTGGGCGGCGGCTTCTTGGTTTCGAGCTTTTTCTGGAGCTCGGCGATCGGATCTTCCTTGGCCGGGTCAGGCTTTTTTTCCGGCGGCTTCGGTTCTTCCTTGGGCTTCGCCTCAGCGACGGGCTTGGGCGGCTCGGGCTTCTTCTCGACCGGCTTCTCCACGGGTTTTGGCGGCGGCTCCGGCGTCGAGTTGGTCTTGATCAGCTCTTTCTTCTCGGTGACCTTGCCGACAGCGTCTTCCTCGGGCTTGGCTTCCGCGATCTTCTCGACCTTCGGCTTCGGCTCTTTCTTGTCGCCGGTCTTCTGCCCCGACATCATCTGCGCGAGTTGATCGGTGGAGATGATGTCGATCGGCAGCGACTCTTCCGCCGGCACGAAAGCCCTGCTGCTAAAGGTGACGAGCCCCCATCCCAGCACGAGGACGTGGAGGGCAATCGACGCAACGAGTGTCTTGTCGACCTTCACCTTCACGGTTTACCCCTGATCCGCTTCCGTGACGAGCGCCAGCTTCTTGAAGCCTGCGCCGGACAACTGGCCCATGACCTTGGCCACCGTCCCGTAATCCGCCTTCTTGTCGGCACGCAAATAGATGCGTTCCTCGAGCCCGCCGCGCGCGTCCGTGATCGCCTTCAGCTTGGGGATCAGTTCGTTGATCGCGATCTCGGCGTCGTTGATGAACACCTTGCCCTTGATGTCCACCGACATCTGGATCGGCTTCTGGTCGTTGTTTTCGAGGCTCTTGGCCTGGGTCTGCGGCAGGTCGAGCGGCACGCCGACCGTCAACATCGGCGCCGAGACCATGAAGATGATGAGCAGCACCAGCATCACGTCCACCATCGGCGTGACGTTGATTTCGGCCACGACCGGCTTGCGCCGGCCACGGCGCCCACCGCCTCCGGACGAACTCGCAACGTTCATGCCCATGGTCTGGTGCCCAAATTGCCCTTCACACTATACATGCCGTCCGTCAGCCCCGCTCGTCGATCTGGCGCGACAGGATGGCTGAAAATTCATCGGCGAAGCCTTCGAGCCGCTGGGCCTGCCGGTTCACCTCGGAGGTGAACTTATTGTAGAAAATAGTGGCAGGAATGGCGGCGATAAGGCCGACGGCGGTCGCAAACAGCGCCTCCGCGATGCCAGGGGCCACCACCGCCAAAGAGGTGTTTTTCGACGCCGCGATCGACTGGAAGCTCGACATGATGCCCCAGACGGTGCCGAACAGGCCGACGAAGGGGCCTGCGGAGCCGACGGTGGCGAGCACCAGCAGCCGGCGTTCCAGCCGCTCGACCTCGCGGGCGATCGAGACATTCATGACCTTGTCGATGCGCATCTGAAGGCCTGCGACCGAGCGGGCCTGGCTCTCGAACGAACGCTTCCACTCGCGCATCGCGGCGACGAAGCAGGCCGCCATGGAATGTGTCGGCTTGGCCGAGAGCGTGCGATAGAGGTCCTCGATCGACTCGCCGGACCAGAAAGCCTGCTCGAAACGGTCCATCGAGCGGCGGGTGCGGGCAAACAGGAAGATCTTGTCGATGGCGATCGCCCAGACCCAGACCGAGCAGGCGAGAAGCCCCAGCATCACCGCTTTCACGATCCAGTGAGCCTGCCAGAACAGCGCGATCAGCGACACGTCCGCGGAAGCGGCAACCGGAAGGGCTGACTGAGCCACGTCGGCCGGATTCATAAGCAGTATCCTCTCAAGGCGATCGTTACCTGATGTCCCGACCTAATGTCCCGGCCAGCAAATGGCCGCCGGTTCCCCAATAGCCGCGCTAGAACCGGCGCGGCCGGCAAGCCCGCTCAAAGCCTTGTCTTTCTGGGGTGCAGGGCTCGTCCAAAGCCGGCCGCCTGCATTCCCTGCCAAGATGTCAAAACTATGGGCCCGACCCCAAGGCTCAGACTTCAGGCTTTGGGCGCGCGATTGTCCGCAATTACCAGAGCCCGGCGATGGTTAATGCTGGGTTACCGCAGACGAATTTGAGTGCGGGAAAGGGAGGTCGCACAGGGGGATGGGAGGCGCGGCGGGCGGGCCGTGTTCCCGACGGGACGGTGCGCTGCGCCCGGGACAGCAGAGTTCCGCTTTCCCGTGCGCATCAGGAGCGGAGCCCGCTATCCCGGTCAGAGGAACCAGCCTCCGTCCGAAAAATTGTCTGGAAAATCACTTCTCGCGAGGTTTTGCCATGAGCATCAACCCCAAGACGACCGCCGCGGTCGGCGATCATCCGCTCCACCCCATGATCATCCCGTTCCCCGTCGCCTTCCTGGTCGGCGCGCCCATCGCCGATCTCGCCTTCATCGGCACCGGTGACGGCTTTTGGGCCAGAGCCGCGATCTGGCTGATCGGCGCCGGTATTGTGATGGCGCTCGTTGCGGCCGTGGCCGGCTTCACCGACTTCTTCAGCGACGCCCGCATCCGCAGCCTCAATGACGCCTGGTATCACATGATCGGCAATCTCGTAGCCGTCGTGCTGGCTCTGATCAATTTCTACCTCCGCTACGCGCAAGGCGCGGAAGCTGCAATCAAGCCGTGGGGCGTGGCGCTGTCCCTGATCGTGGTCGGCATTCTGCTTTTCACGGGGTGGAAGGGCTGGGAGTTGGTCTACCGGCATCACGTCGCGGTGCTGGACGCGCCAGGCCAGACCAGTTCGGAGCCGGTCAGCCCGCGTCATGGCGGCGAGAGCCGCCGCCGCGCCGCGTGAACGAGGAGCACGTCGCCTGATGACGTGACGGCGAGTCAGGCCGCGGAAGCGGGCTCTGGGCAATTGGTCAGCCGCGCCGGATTGCCGATTGCGGTGCAGCCCCGGGGCACGTCGCTCGTCACGACGGTGTCGGCGCCGATCTTTGCAAAATCGCCGATTCTGACGTTGCCGAGAATTGTCGCGCCGGAGCCGATGAACACGCCGCGACCAATGCGAGGCGAGCGCGCCGGCAGTTCCGTGCCACGACCGATGCTGACGTTCTGAAGCATGGTGACCTCGTCGCCGATCACCACATCGGCACCGATTACGATGCCGGTGGCGTGGTCGAGATACACCGACGATCCCAAGCTCGCCGACGGATGAATGCTGACCTGCAGGACGTTCGACGTCTCGTTCTGAAATAGCAGCGCCGCGTCACCACGGTCGTGATGCCAGAGCCAGTTCGAGACGCGCCACGCCTGCAAGGCGACGTAGCCCTTCAAGTGCAGCAGCGGCGCCAACACTCCGCTGATGGCGGGATCGCCAAGCACGATGGCCTGCAAGTCGCGGCCGGCCGCCTCGATCAGATCCGGCTGACCATTGAAGGCGTCGCGGGAAAATGTCGTGAAGCGCGCGCGTTCGACCTCGCTGTCGCCAAGCCGGCGTCCGATCAGGTCGGACAGTGCGGCGGTAAAATCGTCATGGACGAGGATGAGTCCGACAAGAGCCTTGCCGAATATGGCGTCGGCTGCCGCGGTGCGCTGCGCCTCGTCGCGGATCTTCTGCCAGAGGGTTTCGCTCGCCATCATCGCCGCTTCCGCCATCGTTGCTGCCTGCGGTATTTTGACGCTTCCTTTTCACTGTCGGCTATAGGCCGTCGGCAGCCCGCGCGCCACGCACCCCGTGAGGCTACGAGCTTGCATGCCAAGCAGTCGGGATCATATATATGGAGGCAGCCGAGTTCCGCCCGTAGCTATGGTCTCAGGTTCGTGCTGCCGCGCTGGCCCGGGTTGCTCAGGCAAAGCATCTCGTTCAAAGCCCCGCAGTGGTCCGCCATCCCCGGGATTGTCGCACACAGCGGCCCTCAGTGCTGCCGAAGCGAATCCCGAATCCCCGTCCTCCAAGGTCACGCCAATACATGTCGCCCAACGCCCCCGCTGACGACCAACACGACGACATCATGTATCCCTCCGCCCTGCCGTTCCTGCTGGTCCATCTCGGCTGCATTGCTGCGATCTGGACCGGCGTTACCTGGCAGGCCATCGCGATCTGCGCCTCACTCTATGTCGTCCGTATGTTTGCGATCGGAGCAGGCTACCACCGCTATTTCTCCCATCGGGCTTTTGCGACCGGTCGAGTGTTTCAGTTCATCCTGGCCTGGCTTGCGCAAAGCACCGCGCAGAAAAGCGTTTTGTGGTGGGCGGCCAAGCATCGACATCATCATCTGCATTCCGATACCGAAGACGACGTGCATTCGCCGCGTCATCGAGGCTTCCTCTACAGTCATCTCGGCTGGATTTTTTACAGGGAGCACGATGGCACCGACCTCGTGAAAGTCGGAGATTTCGCCGCCTATCCGGAGTTGATGTGGCTGCATCGCCTGGAACTCCTGCCAGCCGTCACGCTGGCTGCGCTCTGCTTCCTGGTTGGCGGATGGTCCGGTCTCGTCGTCGGCTTCCTGTGGAGCACCGTGCTGGTCTATCACGCGACCTTCTGCATCAATTCCCTCGCCCACGTGCATGGACGCAAGCGGTACGTGACCGGCGATGATTCACGCAACAATTGGCTGCTGGCCTTGTTCACTCTCGGTGAGGGCTGGCACAACAATCACCACGCCTACCAGAGCAGCGTGCGGCAGGGTTTTCGCTGGTGGGAAATCGACGTCACCTATTACATCCTGAAGGTGCTGTCCTGGTTCGGCATCGTCTGGAACATGAAGTCGCCACCCGAGCAGGTGCTGCGCAACGAGCAGCCGCTTGGCGCACGCGTCATCAACCGGGCGGCCCGCGAGCTTGCCGGACGGTTCGATGCGCAGACCCTGGCGCATGCGATTTCGTCGGCGCTCCGCCGAGCCGATTTGGCCCAGTTGCAACTGCCGACGCTGCACGACATCCTGAGTCGCGCGCACGAAGGTGTCGATGCACTGACGCATCTGCACTTGCCGAAGATTCCGACCCGCGAGGAGTTTCTCGCCGAGGCCAAGGCGATGTTTGCGCGAACGCGATCACTTAACGAGATCGTGGACTATGCCTACGAACACTTCCTGGAGTCGGTTCGCGCGCAGCTCGCCACGGCGCGCTGACCAAGTCTCTCTGGACCAGGACTTTCCAGACCAAGACTTTTCCAAACCAAGGCAATCCGGACGGTCGCGGCAGCCTGACGCGCATTCCCAAAATCAAACCGCCCGCCTGCGGGTTGCGCAGGCGGGCGGCTCGGGCCATCAGGACTTTGGGGGCATGCGCCTGACGGCTTTGAGAGGCGTCAGTCCCGAGATCAAGCTTGAGATCAACCTTGCTGCTGGTCGGTCGGCGGCGGGGTCGGGCGTGTCTTGTGTTGCGCCATGAACTGGTCGAACTCTTCCTTGTCCTTGGCGTGACGCAGACGGTCGAGGAAGTTCTTGAACTCGACCTGCTCCTCCTCGAGCCGCTGCAATGTCTCGGTGCGGTACTCGTCAAAGGCGCGGTTGCCGCTCGAGGGCGGACCGAAGCCAAAGCCGAAACCGTGGCGCTCCATGCGGCCGCGCATACGATCCATCTTGTACTGCATCCGCTCCATCTTGTTCTGCCAGCGATCCTGGTTGCTCCAGCACGACATTCTTCTGCTCCCGAGTGTGAAAAAGAGAAGGGCAAGTCCGATCGGCCACCAGATGATGAAGCCGAGGATGGTCACGGCGATCCAGCCGGGATGCCAGGGCGTATTGAGCATGTGGGGGCGCTCGTAGTGTTGGTCCGAAGGGCCGCGCCATCGATTGACATCAGCGGTGTAGGCCATTTCCCTCTCCATGACGGCATCAGCGCCGTTGTGAATGTAAATAACATTTACATAGGTAGATCATCCCGCGGTTTTGTCAAGCCGACCGCCTGACAGGGCGGGGCAATTATTTGGGTAACTTTATTTCGGCTTGCCCCAGGGACCACCGGGCGGCACGCCTGAACCGGAGGATGCCTCCGGCGGCACCGGCGGCGGCTCGGCGCTTTTCGCCGGGGGACGGCGATCGGTCGGGAAGCCGAGACCGCGCAGATAGATCAGCACCTCAGCTTCGAGCAGCTCGTCCGGCGACATCGGCAGCTTTCGACGCGCGGCGTCACCGCGGGAGAACAGCGAGGCCACGCCATGCGCCATGGACCAGATGTGCAGCGCCATCATCATCGCCGGCGGCCGCGGCGTGCCCGGCGGCGCCAGCGCGGCAAGCCGCTCCGCCGCGGCACGAATGATGTTGAAAGCACGCTCGCTGGCCGCCTGGAGCGCCGGATTGGCATCCACCGGGAGGCCAGATTCGAACATCGCGTTGTAGAACGCGGGCTCCTCGCGGGCGAAGGCGAGATAGGCCCTGCCGACACGCTCGAACGCCGTGACGGTGTCGGGCCGTCCGTCGTCCCAAGCCGCGGTCAGGCGCGATTCAAACTGCTCGAAGCCGCGCTGCGCGATCGAGGACAGCAGTTCTTCACGGTCGCGAAAATGCCGGTACGGCGCCGCCGCACTGACGCCGGCCATGCGCGCGGCATCGGCAAAGGTGAAGCCGGCCGCGCCCTTCTCGGCGATCAATCCGAGGGCGGCCTGCAACAGGGCTTCCTTCAGATTGCCGTGGTGATAGCCGCGCTCGGCGCGGCGCGTCTCCTTGCGCCAGCTCATGTGAACGACCTTTACATGAGCCGGCGGTGAAGGTCACTAGCGGCGACGGGTTGATCAGCCCGTATTCTTCCCGGTCCGGCGAGGCGGCCCGAGATCCTAGCCGCCAGGGATCGGCAGCACCGGCATGATCTCGACGCGTTCGCCGGGGAAGATCGTGAAGTGCGGGTGGTTCTCGAACATCTTCGCCGCGGCTTCATGGGACGCTGCGCGCACCACGGTGAAGGCGCCCATCTCGTTGGCGATGTCGGCGATGCCCTTGCCGTCGACCTTCTTGGTCTTGCCGAGCGGGCCGCCCATGGCCTCGATCGCGCCCTGGTGCTTTTCGACCCAGCCTTTCCACGCCGCCATGCCCGCCTGCTCTTTCGCCTTGCGCTCGGCCTCGGGCATCGCATTCCATGCGGTCCATTTGGAACTGGTCTTGCTGCCGAGGAAAACGGCGAGATAGGTGTCGGTGCTCATCGGTTCTCTCCTTTGGTGATGGATAGACGAAGCTGCGGCTATTTCTTCAGGTCGCCGAAACCGGCGGCCTCCTGCACGTCAGGCGGGAAGTCGCTCATCTCCTGCACCTGACGGATCTCGATGATTTCGTTCGGTGCGGCCGGACACCGCCTGGCCCAGGCGATCGCCTCGGCACGCGAGGCAACCTCGATCATCCAGTAGCCGCCCAGGACCTCCTTGGCCTCGGCGAACGGACCATCGGTCACGATGGGCTTGCCGGCCGCAAACGAGACGCGCGCGCCCATCGAGGGCGGGTGCAGGCCGTCGAGCGTGATCAGCACGCCGGCGTCCTTCAGCGCCTCGTTGTAGCGCATCATCGCAGCGACCCGCTCGGGATCGAGTTGAACGTCGGGCGCCGCGGTCTCGTAGCCGAGCGGGATCATCAGCATCATGAATCGCATGAGCACTCCTTGCGTGCTTTTTCGTTCGGGTTACGCGGCGAGGCGCCACTCCGGATGGGCGGAGCGGCGGCCCGGGCCGCCCACCCTCACCTCCAAGACGAAGGAACCTTGACGAAACCGACAGGTGACGAAAATTATTCTGGCGATTATTGGCTGGCCCTAGCGCGCCTGCGGCAGGAAACGCCCGTCCTGCCGGGCAGCGCCGAAATAGACGTCGATGCAGCGAATCTTGCCGCCGGCGAAGGTGAAGAACTCGGTGTTGCGAAAGCTCCTGCCATCTGTCGCCAGGCAGAGATAGGTGACGAAGGCCTCGTCGCCTTGGACGAAAATCCGCTCGATGTCGTGCCGCGCAATCCAGCCGGTGTCCCTCCAGCAACGCTCGAAATAAGCCGCCTTGTCGAGGTCGTCGTCGAACGGGCTGGTGAAGCGGAAATCGTCCGCCAACGCGTCGGCGACCCGTTGCCGGTCGTTGCCGAGATAAGCGGCGAAAAGGTCTCGAATCTGGCGCTCGTGGTTGGACATTGCGGATCTCCCTGGCAATGATCCCCTGGAAGACGATCCATCGAGGACCGTCCCGACATCGTGCCTTCGAGTTAAGGCCTTCCTCGTCGGGACGAAAGCGAAGTAAAAGAGGCTCGCGTTTGCGCGACCCAATCTTTCATAAGGACCGATCAGCCAATGCCCCCTACCCCGCACCGCGTTGCCCTCGTCACCGGAGCCGCGCGTGGCATCGGGCTTGCGACCGCGAAGAAGTTTTTGAGCGAGGGCTGGCGGGTGGCGTTGATCGACATCGAGGGCGAGTTGCTCGGCTGCGCGGTCGCCGAGATCGGCCGGGACGAGGCCACGCTGGCGTTGACCTGCGACGTCTCGGACGCAGCCGCGGTTGCCGCCGCGATGACGACGGTCGAACAGCGGTTTGGCCGGCTCGATGCGCTCGTCAATAATGCCGGCATTGCCGTGTTCGCGCCGCTGATGGAGACGTCGGAGACCGATTGGCGGCGCGTGCTCGAGGTCAACCTCACCGGCCCGTTCCTCTGCACCAAGGCGGCGGTGCCGCTGATGCGCGACGGCAATGGCGGCGCCATCGTCAACATCACCTCGATCTCGGCAGTGCGCGCCTCGACGCTGCGCTCGGCCTACGGCACCAGCAAGGCCGGTCTCGCGCACCTTACCAAGCAGCTCGCGGTTGAGCTCGCGTCCCTCAACATCCGTGTCAACGCGGTCGCGCCGGGACCGGTCGACACCGCGATGGCGAAGCAGGTGCACACCAGCGAGATCCGCGCCGATTATCACGACGCCATTCCGCTCAACCGCTACGGCCTGGAAGAGGAACTCGCCGAAGCCATCTACTTCCTGTGCTCGGAACGATCGAGCTACATCACCGGACAAATTTTGGCCGTCGATGGCGGCTTCGATGCGGCAGGCATCGGCCTGCCGACGCTGCGCGGCGAGCGGAGGAACGGGTAGGCACCGCGTAGGTTGGCCTAGCGAAGCGTTACCACCTCTTCTCGTCGGCCTATCCTACGGACTCGAATTCGCGGAGGCTTCATGCGGCGCGTCACCTTTCTCAGGGCCCTGATCCTCGCATCCGCGCTGCTCGCCGCCACACCTGCCTCGGCCGAAATCCGCATCATCCAGTCGCCCGGTGGACAGGTCGGGCCGTTCCTCGATTTGTTCGAGAAGGTGCGCGAGAGCGGCGAGCGCGTGGTGATCGACGGTCCCTGCCTGTCCGCCTGCACACTGGTACTGAGCATCGTGCCGGGCGAGCGGATTTGTGTGACAAAACGCGCCGTGCTCGGCTTCCATGCGGCGCGCTCGGTCGATCGGCGCGGACGCTTCTACGCCGAGCCGGAAGCATCCGATGCGGTGCTTGCGGCCTATCCCGGCCCGGTGCGCGACTGGATCAGTCGCCGCGGCGGCCTCTCGTCGCGGTTGCTTCTGCTGAAGGGACGCGACCTCGCCGCGATCTATCCGCGCTGCCGGTGATGATCGACGGACGCGAGTGCCCGGCAAAATTGCGCCGGTCACCTGCTTCGAGAGCTCTAGTAAAAACTCTGGATCAACTCGGTCAATTCCATGCTCGCGCAGATGAGCATACCCCAAAGTGCAAAGTTGATCTGCAGCGCCGCCGCCATCGGTCGCTCCCCTTCCAAGTCCGCCCGCCCCAGTTTTTAGAATTTATGACGGAATAAATAACGATTCTGTCCCGGAGTTCACAGCCTAATATTGCGCCAGTTGTTGTGCGATGCGGTCCGCATCATTTCACGAAGCGGCCTCACTGCTCTCGCAATGTGGTGCGACAGCAGAATTCATATTCGGCCATGTCGGCCACGCGTTTCCCTTAGGTTCCATTTGAGCGGTGCGACGCAAGCTTCGGTAAGCGGACTTGGCGCGTCGCATACAACACCCAAGGGTCCGGCATGATCCGACACGGCTTCGTCTTGCTCACTTTTTGCGCAACGCTCATGGGATGCGTGGTCGCGCCTGCGCAGGATCGCCGTCCGATCGCATGGGACGGCCTCGGTCAGGATCCGAACCGTCCCTCCGGCATCAAGCGTCGCGTGGCGACCCAAGCTCCCGCGGCGAGTGATCCGAATCAGGAGCGGGAGAGAGTCCTCGGCACCTTGCGCCCGTACTCCCCGGCGTGGTGGGCAATCCATGACGAAATCGAAGCGGAGAATGACAGGCAGCTCGGGACAAAGCTCGTGATCTGTCCGCGCTGCGTTCCCTCCTCCCAGCCACCGAGCAATGACGTGACCGGATCGATCCGCTGAGGGGCACGCGGTCGACGCGACGTCCTCATGGGCGCCCCTCTCCCGCATCGTAGAGGAGAGGGGATCGCCGTTCAGCGCGTCAGGCGATCGCGCCTGTCACATTTCCTCGGCCGGGCAGTTCACCATCCAGGGAATGCCGAACTTGTCGACGCACATGCCAAAACCCTTGGCCCAGAACGTCTTGCTGAAGGGCATGGTGACGTTGCCCCCATCGGCGAGCGCGTTGAACTTGCGCTCGCCCTCCGCCGGGTCCGCGACCGTGAGCGAGATCGAAAAGCCCTGCGGCTTGTGAAAATGTTCGCTTGGTGCGTCGGAGGCCATCAGCACGCTGCCGTCGGGCAGCGACATCCGCGCATGCATGATCGTCTTCTCGCGGCCGGGCGCCGCAGCCATGTCCGGCGGTGCGTCCGAAGAACGCATCATGGCGTCGATCTTGCCGCCGAGAACCTTGGCGTAATAATTGAACGCCGCTTCGCAGGTGTCCTGATAGAACAGATAGGGATTGAGCATCGTTTCTCTCCTTTTTGCTTTGGTTCGGGGTGACGGCGCTACTTCTCGGTGAGCTTCTTCAGGCTGGCCAAGCCCGCCTCGAAATCCTTGCCGATCATGTTGTCCATGTTGACGAACACCTGCATGACTTTGGACAGGAACGGGGCCGGACCGGACATCGCCCACGTGACCAGTGTGGCATCGCCTTGCGGCACAAAGGTGAACTCGGCGGTGTTGTGGCCTTCGAAAGGCCGCTCGAAATCGAGCTTGATGCGTAGTTTTGACGACGCACTCGCCTCGAGGATCTCCATATGGCCGGCGCCGACATTGTTGTTGCCGTCCCAGGCATAGGTCGCGCCCTTGCCTTGCGCGGTGCCGCCAAACGCCCGCTTCATCGCAGGATCGCGGTTCTCGTAGGGGGACCAGGCCGTCCAGCGATGGAAATCGGCAACCAAGGGATAGACTGCATTGGCCGGCGCTTTCACGGCGAGGCTGCGCTCGACGCGGAATGTGTCGGGCTTCGTCAGGGCAAAGCCGAGCACGCCCACGATTCCGACCGCGAGCAGGATGGCGATGACGGCAATGGCTTTCAGCATGAATGGCTCCCTGGATACGCTCCTAGGACGAAGGGAGGGGACCGGGCCCGACAAGGCGAAGCGGAAAAATTTGTTATGCCCCAGGCAGGCGCTCCCTACTTCACCTTTGCGCCTTCGACCTTAGCGTCTTGCCTGGCGCCGCCATTGGCGCCCTTGGGCTGGCTGTCCCGGATCAGGCGATCGAGATGCATGCGGATGTGAGCGGCTTCTGCGGACGTGTTGGCGAGGGCGATGGCGCGGTCGAAGGCGATGCGGGCTTCGTCGTTGCGGCCGAGCTGCATCAGGAAGGCGCCGCGCACGCCATAGAAATGGAAGTAGTTGGCAAGCTTTGGCGCCAGCGGCTCGATCAGGTCGAGCGCGGCTTGCGGTCCGCGCACCTTGGAAACCGCGACCGCGCGGTTGAGCGTCACCACCGGCGAGGGCTGCACCACCTCCAGCGCACCATAGAGCAGGTCGATCTGCGCCCAGTCGGTCTCCTCAGGCGTGGAGGCGCGGGCATGCAGCGCAGCAATCGCGGCCTGGATCTGGTAGGGCCCGCTGCGGCGATGGCGTATCGCCTTGTCGATCAGCGCGAGGCCTTCCGCGATCATCGTGCCGTTCCACAGCGAACGATCCTGGTCGTCCAGCAGGATCAGCGAGCCATCCGCGGCAAAGCGCGAGGCACTGCGCGCATGCTGCAACAAGATGAGCGCCGTGAGTCCCATGATCTCCGGCTCGCTCTGGAACAGCCGCAGCAGCAGCCGCGCCAGCCGGATCGCTTCCTCGCACAGCGGCTTTCTGATTTCGGCGGTGTCGCCGCTCGCCGAATAGCCCTCGTTGAAGATCAAATAGATCATCGCCGCGACAACGGCGAGCCGCTCCGAGCGCTCGACCGCGCCCGGCGTTTCAAACGGCGTCCCGGCCTCCGCGACCTTGGCCTTGGCACGCGTGATGCGCTGCTCCATCGCCGCTTCCGACACCAGGAAGGCGCGCGCGATCTGCTTCACCGTCAGGCCGCAGACGATGCGGAGCGCCAGCGCGATCTGCTGCGTTGCCGGCAGCCCTGGATGGCAGCAGATGAACATCAGCCGCAAGATGTCGTCGCGGTAGTGCGAGCCGTCGAGCCGCTCGGCGAGCGCGCCCTCGGCGTCGTCGAGATCGGAGATCGCCTGGTCGTCCTCCGGCAGCGGCTGCTGCTTGCGGGTGCGGCGCACCTCGTCGATGGCAACGTTGCGGCCGACCATGATCAGCCAGGCGGCGGGATCGCGCGGCGGTCCGTTCTGCGGCCAGGTCTTCAGCGCGCGCAGGCAGGCGTTCTGGAAGGCCTCCTCGGCGGTGTCGAGATCGCGGAAATAGCGCAGCAGCGCGCCGACCGCCTGGGGGCGCGCCGAGGTCAGCGCGGTCTCGATCCAGGCGGTATCGGCTTCGCTCATTTCAGATTCCCTCCGGGACTGAACACGCCGACGGGGCGCACCTCGTAGGCGCCGCCGGGATTGGCGGCACCGAGGTCGCGGGCGACATCGAGTGCGTCATCGAGATTCTTGCAATCCACGATATAGAAGCCGAGCAACTGCTCCTTGGTCTCAGCGTAGGGGCCGTCGAGCACCAGTGGCGGGTCCTCCTTGCGCAGCGTCGCTGCCGCAGTGGTCGGCAGCAGCCGCGCCACCGGGCCGAGCCTGCCCTGCTTCGCGAGACCTTCCTGCACCACGGCGAGCTTCTTCATCACGGTCTCGTCCTGGTCCTTGCTCCATGAGCCGACGAAGTCCTCGTCGTGATAGCAAAGGATCGCATAAAGCATGGGCAGTACCTTCTCTGAGCGCTTGTTTTGAAGACGATCCAGTATGCCTTGCCCCGACATGGCTGCGGAAAAAAATTGCAAGAAAAATCCGGCAGATCGTGCCAAGGAGGGCCTTCAAAAGCGGAACTTAAAGAGGCACTTCGAATGACCGTTGGCACCCTGGCCGTCCTGATCAACAGCACGCAGCAGAACTGGCTGCCTGAGCGCTGGAAGGCCCGGTTCGACGCCGTCTGCGGCGGCCGCCGCGTGGTGCTGCTGCCCGATGCCGGGCTCGATCCGGCCGAGGTGCATTATGCCGCGGTGTGGAAGCCGGTGCCGGGCGACCTCGGCTCTTTCCCCAATCTGCGTGCGATCTTCAATCTGGGCGCCGGCGTCGACGCGCTGATGGCGGACAAGAGCCTTCCGAACGTGCCGCTGGTGCGCGTGGCCGTGCCTGATCTGACCGGCCGCATGACCGAATACGTCGTGCAGCACGTGCTGATGCACCACCGCCAGGAGCTTTATCTGCGCCAGTCGCAGCGCGAAAAGCGCTGGGAGCCGACCTATCAATGGCCAGCGAGCGCCGTCACGGTGGGTATCATGGGCCTGGGCACGCTCGGTACTGATGCGGCCGATGTGCTGCGGCGGCTTGGTTTCCGCGTCGCCGGCTGGAGCCGCAGCCCGCGTATCATCGCGGGTGTCGAATGTTTCCATGGCGCCGGGCAAATCGACGCGTTCCTGCGCACGACCGATATTCTCGTCAGCCTATTGCCGCTGACGCCTGATACACACGGCATCCTCAACCGCGACGTCTTCACCAAGCTCAACCGCAAGAGCCCGCTCGGTGCGCCCGTGCTGATCAACGCCGGCCGCGGCGGCCTCCAGAATGAAGCCGACATCCTGGCCTGCCTCGACGACGGCACGCTGGGCGCCGCCTCGCTCGACGTCTTCGTACAGGAGCCGCAGCCGGCGGACAGCCGGTTCTGGACCCATCCCAAGGTTTTGCTGACCCCGCACAACGCCGCCGACACCGACGCCGACGCGATCTCGGCCTATGTCGCCGAGCAGATCGCGCGGTTCGAGGCGTGTGGTGTGCTGGAGAACGTGGTGGACCGGACGCGGGGGTATTAGGCCGCACGCCTGAAAAAGGCACGACCGCTCCCTACCCTCCGTGTCGTCCTGGCGAAAGCCAGGACGACACCAGACTTCTTTGGTCACTCCGTCACCCCCGAAGGCACCCGCTCGGCCGGCATCCCGTTCACCCTCTCTTAGCGAGAAGTTGATAGGTCTCCTTAATCAACGCTCAACGAACGAGTCGGACATGCGCTTCACGCTCGGCCTCAGGATGCGGATCACGGTTGCGCTGGCGGTGACGGCGGCGGCGACCGCCCTGTTCGCCGTGCTCGGGGCGATGTGGATCATTTCCGGCATCATCGACCGGGCCGACCAGCGCGAGCTTCGCAGTCATTACGACGCGCTCCAGTCGCGAATTGCCGAGGAATCCCAGCGCGCCGCCGCCATGAGCGCCGTCGTCGCCGCGATGCCGGCAACGCAGGACGCGATGGCCAAACAGGATCGCAATGCCCTGATCAGCCTGTTCGGGCCGGTGTTTGCTGCGACCAAATCGGAGTACGGCGTCGAACAGTTCCAGTTCCACGTGGCGCCCGCGACCTCGTTCCTGCGCGTGCACCAGCCTGCTAAATTTGGCGACGACCTCTCGGGCTTCCGCAAAACCGTGATCATGGCCAACCAGGAGCGCAAGGTCGTGGTCGGCCTCGAGGGCGGCTTGGCTGGGCTCGGCATCCGCGGCGTCGTGCCGATCGCGCAAGGCGGCAAGCATCTCGGCTCAGTGGAGTTTGGCCTGACCTTCGGCCAGTCCTTCCTCGACGATTTCAAGACCAACCGCCATGTCGACATCGCCTTCCATCTCGCGGACGGCGGCGGCTTCAAGCTGTTCGGCGGCACGCTGAAGGGGAAGAGCTTCTTCGATGCGGCCGATTACGGCCGCGCCGCCGGCGGCGACTTCACGGTACGGCAGGCCAAGCTCGACACGACGCCGGTAGCGGCGCTGCTCGGACCGATCAGGGATTTTTCCGGCAAGCCGCTCGGCGCCGTCGAACTGGTGATGGACAATGCCGACTATGTGGCCTCCGCCGACCGTGCCTGGCTGCTGGCATTCGGCATCGCCGCGCTCGGGCTCGTGCTCGCCGCCATCGTCGGCTATCTCATCGCCCGCAGCATCTCGCGCCCGATCATTTCCATCACCAGCGTGATGCGCGAGCTGGCCGACGGACACCTCGATGTCACCGTCCCCGTCAGCAAGGCGAATGACGAGGTCGGCGCGATGGTCAAGGCTGTCGCGGTGTTCCGCGACAACGCCGTCAACTTCAACCGGCTCCAGGCCGAACAGGCCGACACTAAGGCGCAATCCGAAGCGGAGAAGCGACGCGCGTTCGCCGCGCTCGCCGACAATTTCGAAGCCAGCATCCGCGAGGTCGTCACCACGGTCTCCTCGGCCGCGGTCGAGATGGAGAACACGGCGCGCTCGATGTCTGATATCGTCGAGCGGTCGCGGCAGCAGACCGGCACGGTGTCGTCGGCCTCGGCGCTCGCCTCGGAAAATGTGCAGACGGTCGCTGCCGCCGCGGAAGAGCTGTCGTCGTCCATGACCGAGATCAGCCGGCGCCTTGCGCACGCGACCGCGGTGGTCGGCAAAGCCGCGAGCGACGGACGACGGTCGAACGAGCGCGTGCAAAGTCTGGCCGACGCCGCGCAAAAAATCGGCGACGTCGTCTCCTTCATCAGCGGCATCGCCGAGCAGACCAATCTGCTGGCACTCAACGCGACGATCGAGGCGGCGCGCGCGGGCGAAGCCGGCCGCGGCTTTGCGGTGGTCGCCTCCGAGGTGAAGGCGCTGGCAACCCAGACCGCCAAAGCGACCGAGGAGATCGGCGCCCAGGTCACGGCGGTACAAGGCGAGACCACCGGCGCAGTGGACGGCATCCAGTCGATCTGCGCAACGATCCAGGAGGTCGACGAGATCTCCGCCGCGATCGCCGCCGCCGTCGGCCAGCAGGGCACCGCAACGCAGGAGATCGCCCAGAACGTGCAGCAGGCAGCCGCCCGCACCGGCGAGGTCTCGCAAAACATCGCAGGCGTCACCGCCGGCATCGCCGCGACGGGAACAGCAGCGGAGGAGGTGCTGGGCTCCGCGATCGAGCTGTCAAAGCAATCGCAGCGGCTGCGGGACGAGGTGGACCGCTTCCTCGCGCATATTCGCGCGGCGTAGGCGGGCTACAGGGAGGAGCTGCGGCGCGACGGCGGCAACTCCGAATCTTCGCCAAACCAGATTCGGTGGCTAGGGGTCCTGGCTTTCGCCAGGACGACGTTAGCTCGCGCCACGCAACCGCCTAGCTCTTTCGTCCCACCATCACGTCGATCGCTCCCTTCACGATCGCCTCGAGATCCTTCCGCGACACGCGCGCGCGCGAACGAATGGCAATTGAGTGCACGGTCGCTGAAGCGAGCTGCGCCAGCACGGCGGGATCGGCGCTTTCGGGCAATTCGCCTTTCTCCTTGGCGCGGCGGAAGCAACTCGCAAACGCCTTGTCGAGTTCGTTAAGGCCATCGAGCACCATGGCGCGGATGTCGGGATCGCCGACCGCTTCGGAGGCCGCCGTGACCACGGTGAAGCAGCCGCGCGGGCCGGTTGCGCCGGACAGATAGATGTTCAGCGCGGAGGCGAAGATACGCTCCAGCCGCTGGCGCACGGGCATCTCCTGTCGAAAGATCTCCACCATGGATGCGCGCGCGTCCTCACGGTAGCGCTGATAGCTCTTGATGTAGAGCTCGCGCTTGTCGCCGAAGGCGCCATAGAGGCTCGGGCGATTCATGCCGGTGGCTTCGCTGAGATCGTCGAGCGAGGTCGCGGCGAAACCCTGCGTGCGGAACAGGTCGAGCGCCTTGCCGAGCGCGACCTCGGGTTCGTAGGCGCGCGGACGGCCGCGGCGCTTGGGCTCAGTGGCAGCAGCTGGCGGCTTCGATTTTTGTACCATTTCGCAATTTAATCCTTGACCAACTCCATAATATGCAAGACAGTACAAAAATCAATCTGGCCAGGTTGAGCGCCACTCCAAAAGTCACATCGAAGAATTGCCCAAGGAGGCTCAAGATGGATCTTTATTTCTCGCCGCTCGCCTGTTCGATGGCGAGCCGCGTCGCGCTGTATGAAGCCGGCGCCGAAGCCAATTATCTCGAAGTCGATCCGCCGACCAAGACGGTGCTGAGCGACGGCACCGACTTTCGAACCGTGAACCCGATCGGCCTGGTGCCGACACTGCGCACCGACGACGGCGTGGTGCTGACCGAGAACGCCGCGATCCTGCAATATATCGCCGACCGCTTCCCGCAATCGGGTCTCGGAGCCGCAGCGGGCATCGAGCGCACGCGACTGCATCAATGGCTCTGCTTCATCGGCACCGAGCTGCACAAGGGCCTGTTCATCCCGGTGCTCGACCGCAAGGCGCCGCAGGAGACGAAAGCCTACGCGCTGGAGAAGAACCTGTCGCGGCTGGACTATCTCGACAATTACCTGAAGGGGCGCGACTTCCTGCTCGACCAATTCAGCGTCGCCGACGCCTATCTCGTCACGGTCATCAACTGGACCATGGCGACGCCGCCGATCGAGCTCGCCAAATGGCCGAACGTGAAGGCCTATTACGAACGCCTGCGTCAACGGCCCTCGATCGCCAAGGCGATCGCGGAAGAGTTCGAGCTGTACAAGGCCGAGCAGGCGCGGAAGAAGGCCGCGGCGTAGCGGCATTCGAAACGACCGTCGTTCCGGCCAATGCGGCCGGGACGGCGGGCTAAATCGCGACTGACCGCGCCCCGGAACAATTGGCTATTTCGGCGTCTGCAGTACGACCCCGTAGCGGCCGTATATCCGATCGATCGTGCCGTCGTTTCGCAGCCGTTCAAGCGCTCCATCGATGGTGTCGCGCAATGCATCATCCGGGCGGACCATGCCGACGGCGACGTTCCAGTTGAGATCGGCTACGGACTCGTCGCGGTCCAAGATACGAAATGCCTTGTCCGGATGCGTCAGATTGAAATAACTCGCCGCAGTGGGTGTGACCGCAGCGGCATCGATCTCATGGTTTGACAAGGCATCGAGGCTGTCGCTCTCGAAGCCGAAGGTCGACGTCGGGACGTGCCGTTGACTGATGATCATGGCAGCGACGGATCCGACCTGCACCCCGACCTTGGTATGCTCGTTGAGGCTCTGAAACGAGGCGAGCGCGCTGGATGAGGGGACGGCGAGCGCAACGCCCGTGCGATAATACGGTTTTGAGATTCGCAAGCGGGTTTCACCCTGCGCTTCGCGGTTGGCGATGACGTCCAGAACAATGTCGCAACCGGCGCTCCGCATCTGGTACTGGGTGATGATCCAGTCGAGCCGCAGCGACACCCCGAGCTCGTGTGCCAGCGCCTGGCCCAATTCGATCTGAAAGCCGGGAGGATCGGCCGCCTTGCTGGCGAACGGAAGCGAGTTCGGATGGGCGCATAATCCGAGCACACCGGACGCGCGGATCGCGTCCAGGGTTCGTCCCTGCGCAGGATTCAGCAGTGCGATCACGGCGCCGACCACAAGCGGGAGAACTGTCTTCATTCCGCGTCCCCGTATCGACATCGGCCTGGTATTCAGCCCTCGCGCGGCTTCAGGGCGCGGATATATTTGACGATCTGGTCGATCTGCGCGTCGGTGAAGGCCCCGCCGAATGCCGGCATCGCACCAGACTTGCCGTTCTTGATGCGGCTGTGCAGAAAGTCGTCGTCGCGCGGCGAATTCATCAGCTGTGGTCCCTTGCCGGCGGCTCGACCGCCAGCGGAGTGACAAAAGCCGCAAGTCCCTGCGAATAACTGCTCGACGTCGAACGTCCCGTTGTCGGGTACGGGAGTAGCAGACTGCGCCTGAACCGGTGCGGCATACAGCGACGAGGCGCCCAGCACCGCCGATAGCAGCGCGGTGATCTTCTTCAAATGCAAGTTCAAGGTATCCAGCTCCATATCCTGAAGCACGATGTCCTGATGAAGCACGCCGCAAATCCAATGCACGGGAAGCAAGCTTGCGCCTGCTCCCCGGCAATCTGCCATGAATTATTTCAAGCTGAAGACGACAAGCGCCCCGTCATCACGCGGCATGCTCTTGTAGGCGCCGCCGAAGTTTGGCGCGTATTCGTCCGCCAGCATGCCGCCAAAGCCAGCGACTACGGCAATGTACTGCTTGCCATTGACGGAATAGCTGACGATGCCGCCCTGGTGGCCGGTGCCGTTGTTGTGACTCCACAGCTCGGCCCCGGTTTCGGCATCGTAGGCATGAAGGATGCCGCGGGAGTCGGGCACGAATACGAGATTGCCCGCAGTGGATAGCACGCTTCCAAGCGGCGGCTCAGGATAGCGAACCTCCCACTTCTTGGCGCCGGTGATGGGGTCGCGCGCGTCGAGATGTCCATAAATCTCTCCGCCCGGAGGGGGTACCATCTTGAAATCGGCGCCGATATTGAGCTGGACCTGGGGCGCTGTGACCGGCGTCGTCTTCTGGACGTCGAGCGTCATGCACCATTCCTGGCCGATCTTGTAGTACAGGCCGGTCTTCGGGTTGTAGGAGCCGGCGTTCCAGCTGACGCCGCCGCCAATGAAGGGGCACAGCGGCGGTTCGGTGACCTTCCCGGCGCTGAAGTCGCGACGGCCGATCAAGGCACCGGTCTTGGGATCGATATCCTTGACGAAATTGATGTTCTCAACGAGCCGCCAGACATTCTTCACGGCGAGATTGCGGTCATAGACGAAGACGAAACCGCCCTTATTCGGGTGAACCACGAACTTCTGACCGTCGCGTTCGAGCATCACAAACTCGCCGACCGCGCTGTCGAAATCCCAGGCGTCGTGCGGCAATTCCTGATGATGGAATTTCAGCCTGCCGGTATCGACGTCGAGGCCGATCACCGAACTCGTGTAGAGATTGTCGCCGGGACGCGCGCCTTGCGTCTTGTAATCGGCGCCCGACCAATCGTAGAGCGGCGCCGGGTTTGCGGTGCCCCATAGGATCGTGTTGGTCTCGGAATCGTAAGTGCCCGGCATCCAGCCACCGCCACCGCCGGTGCGCCAGGAATCGTTTCCCCACGTCTTCATGGCCTCGTCGGTGCCGGCGACGGTCAAGAACTCCCACTTCTTCTTCCCGGTGGTGGCATCCAGGCCGAAGATCGGACCGCGGCCGGGCCATTCACCGCCTTGCGCTCCGATGATCACCGTACCCTTGGCGTAAAGCGGTGCACCGGTGAAACCCACCGTGAGCTTCTGCGAGTCGATCAGCCCGGTTTCCCAGAGGACCTTCCCCGACTTCATATCCAGGCCAAGAACCCTGCCATCCATGGTGCCGACGAAAACCTTGCCCTCGCCGAGCGCTACGCCGCGATTGTAGGGGGAATGGGTCTGACGGGAGATCAGGGCCTCGTCCAGCTCCGGAAAATGGGACCAGATCACCTCGCCTGTCGCGCCGTTGAGCGCGAAAACCCGGCTGTAAGAACCCGAGTAGTAGAGCACGCCATCCGCCGCGAGGGGCATCGATTGCAGGCCCCGGGTCGAGCGTCCTGGAATATGGGTCCAGGCAACGTTCAGATTGCCGACGTTGTTTGCATTGATCTGCGCCAGCGGGCTGTAGTGATAGGATTTGTATGAACCGTGATAGGTCAGCCAATCGTTCTGACCGCCGTTCTCGATCCGCGCAGTATCCACGGACTGGGCCAAGGCCGACGACACCATCAGCGTCGCGCCGGCAATAAGAGGTAGACCAGACTTACACCAACGCTTCCTCATCCGTTCCTCCCGCTTTTATGTTTGTTGAACTTGCTTCTCACAGACGCCACCGCGAGGGATGCTGCAGTCCGCTCTCTGTCGGCCTTCTCCATCGCATACGAGCCGCCAACGGCTCTCGATCTCTCTCGGCGGACATCGCCAAAAGGTGCTACGTCTCTGGACTGGTTGCAGTTGCGCTTATCCTCGCTCGGGCAGCGTACGCCGGATGACGAGGAGCGCAAAGATGGAACACGCGCACGGCGCGAATTTGACGCGCGGCGCGGAATACAAACGTCAGTTTCGCTGTCCGGTTCGTTTGGCCTCGCAGTCCCAGAGTGCTGCGGGCGGACGCGGAGGAAGGATTTACCCGTACAGCACGCGCGGGAGGATCGTGACGATGCCGGGCCAGAGCGTCAGCAGCAGCACGAATCCGACCATGATGAGGAGATAGGGCATCGTGACGCGCGCGATGTAGCCGAGGCCGTCGTCGGTCAGGCCTTGGATCACGAACAGGTTGAAGCCGACCGGCGGCGTGATCTGGGCCATCTCAACCGCGAGCACGAGGAAGATGCCGAACCAGATCTCGTCGAAGCCCGCGCCCTTCACGATCGGCAGCACGATCGGCAGCGTCATCACGATCATCGAGAAGCCATCGAGGAAACAGCCGAGGATCAGATAAAAGATAATCAGCACCACGATCAGCATGAACGGCGATAGCCCCAAGCCCTTCACGAAGGCGGCGACTGCCTGCGGGATGCCGAGGAAGGCCGCGGCGTTGCCGAGGATCGAGGCGCCGAGCACGATCAGCGCGATCATCGAACAGGTCACGACCGAGCCGATCAGCACGTCACGCATCACCTGCTGCGACATCGAGCCCTGCGCCCAGGCGACCAGCGCCGCGCCGAACACGCCGACCGCGGCGGCCTCCGACGGCGTCGCCAGCCCGCCATACATCGAGCCGAGCACGCAGGCGATCAGGAACAGCGCCGGCGCGAGGTCCTTGAGCGCCGCAAACCGTTCGCGCCATGGCACTTGCGAGAGCTTGGCTTCCGCCTCCGGCACCATGCCGGGGTTAAGGGTCGTGTGCAGCATCACCCACCCCATGAAGGTGGCGGCCAGCAGCAGTCCGGGCAGCACCCCGGCCGTGAACAGTTTCAGGATCGAGACGTCGCCGAGCACGCCGTAGATGATCATGATGTTGGATGGCGGGATCAAAAAGCCGAGCGTGCCGGCGCCGGCGAGCGAGCCGATCGCGATGTCGCGGGAATAGCCGCGGCGCAGCAGTTCGTTCAGGGACATGCGGCCGATCACCTGCGTCGTCGCCGCCGACGAGCCGGAGATTGCGGCGAAGATGGTGCAGCCGATCACGTTCACATGCAGAAGACGACCCGGCAAAAGCCCCGCCCAGGGCGCGAGCCCCTGGAACAGAGAACGTGACAGACGGGTGCGAAACAGCAACTCGCCCATCAGGATGAACAGCGGCAGCGCCAGCAGTTCCTGCGTCGTCAAGATGTTCCAGGCGTATTGCGGCAGCAGCTTGTCGAGCGGGATTGAGCGGAACATCGCCAGCAGCAGCGTTGCGGTGAGCGCAAGCGTCAGGCCGATCCATACGCCGCATGCCAGAAGCGCAAACAGGATCCCGAAGAGAGCAACGACTTCGATGGTCATGGTATCCGGTGTCTGCTGGCTGGCGCGTGGGCGATCATTCGACGGGCGAGGCCTTCATGCGGTGGTCCTCCAGCGGCAGGCCGAGCACGGCCTGGATCACGCGCGCCAGGAACTGCAGCGTCAGCAGCAGCATGCCGAAGGTGACGACGGCCTGTGGAAACCACAGCGGGGTGTCGCTCGAGGTCGAGACCTGGCCGCGCACATAGGCGCCGAAGGCGAACTTCGCCATCGATGATGTCAGGAAGGCCATGAAGGCGAAGCCGGCGGCGGCCGACAGGATTTCGATCGCGCGCTGAAACGGAGCGGAGACGTTCTTCAGCAGCAGCACGACACGGATATGGCCGCCGACGCGCAGGGTCATGGCGGCGCCGAAGGTGAAGGACGCCGCCATCAGATAGGAGGAATACTCCCACGCGATCGAGATTGTGGGCGGAAAGAACGGCAGGAAGTTCGAGAGGAAGCGCGTTGCGACCTCGCACAGCATCAGCAGCGTCAGCATCAAGAGGCAGCCGCCACCGATCCAGCCGTCCAGCCGGCCAAGACGGTCGATGCCGTCGAGCAGGATGCGCAGCGGCGCCGGCGCCGCCGCGTTGAGACTATGGGACGACGCAGGCAAAACA
The DNA here is from genome assembly GCF_040939785.1 of Bradyrhizobium lupini. Lineage (NCBI taxonomy): Bacteria > Pseudomonadati > Pseudomonadota > Alphaproteobacteria > Hyphomicrobiales > Nitrobacteraceae > Bradyrhizobium > Bradyrhizobium lupini. The sequence goes on along the minus strand of NZ_CP162553.1, from coordinate 5,089,664 downwards.
TCTGCCACTGCAAGTCCTCAGCGCTTCATTTCCGCGAGATAGGCCCGCACCGGCTTGTCGGCCGCCGGCACGCGCTTGACGAAAGCGTCGAGCTGCGGCGCCGTCTTGGCGCGAATGTCCGTGATCATGGCATCCGAGACCGGCACCACCTCCATGCCGCCTTCCTTGAGCCGGTTGAGGCTGTCGACATCCGCCTTGAGCGAGTTCGCCCAGAAGCCCGGCTCCATCTTCGCGGCAATGCCGGCGACGAGCTGCTGCTGATCGGCACTCAGCGCCTTCCAGGAATCGAGGTTGACGGTGAGCATCTGCGACGACCAGACGTGGTTGGTCGGGTAGATGTATTTCAGGAATTCCCAGAATTTTCCGTCGACGCGGACACCGACGAGGTGGATACGCCGGAGACCGCGCCCGACGCCAGCGCCGGGATGGTCTCGCCCCACGGAATCATCACCGGCGCCATGCCGACCACGGCCAGCATGTCGACGGCGTTCTTGTCGGGCACGCGGATCTTGATGTTCTTCAAGCCGTCGACATCGGCGACCTTGACCTTGAGATGCAGATATTGCGTCGGCCAGGGCACGATGTAGAGGATCTTCTGGTTGTTGCGCGCGGCGACCTTCTCGTATTCGGGCCGCACGTATTTGTGCAGCACCTTCAATTCGTCCATGGAGCCGCAGAGAAAGGGAATGCTTTCGACGCCCATGAAGGGTTCGTCGCCGACCTGCTGAATATTGAGGACGTCGGCGAGCGGCACCAGACCGTCGCGGACGGCGCGCAGATGCTCGGGGCCCTTGAAGCCGAGCTGTCCACCGGCCTTCACGGTGATCGCGACCGAGCCAGCCGTCTGCTTCTTCACCTCTTCCGCGAAGGCAAACGCGTTCTGGGTGTGGAAATTGCCGTCGGGCCATACCGTCGACATGTCCCAGCTTACCGTCGCCGCTCGCGCGCGGGTCGAGATGTGGCCGGCTGCGAGCAGCGTCGCTGCGCCCGCGGTAAAAGTCCGTCGCGTGATCATTGAGCCCCTCCGTTTGCTACGCGCACGACGCCTGAAGCGTCATCGCGTGTGCCCATAAATTTCAACCGCATTGTCGGCAGACACGAGGCCGCTTTCGATGTCGTCGTTGACGGCTGTCGGCGCGCGCTCCCGGGGATCGCCGATGCCGGCGCCGCCTGGTGTCAGCACCACCAGCCGGTCGTCCGGCGGCACCTGCTGAAAGCCTTTTCCACGCAGCTTCTTGCCGGACTTCAGGCCGACATAGCCGGCCTCGCCGTTCTTGCCGCCATCACGTCCGCGTGGCGGATGATCGATGCGATCGAACGCCGCCAGGATGTCGAACGGCCCATCGACACCGCTGCCGACCTCGATGATCTGGCCGAGGCCCCCGCGGGTTCGCCCTGCCCCGCCGGAATCCGGACGCAGTTCCTTGCGCCAGAAGATCAGCGGCGTCTGCGTCTCGGCGATCTCAACCGGCGTGCCGCGCACGCCGCTGGGATAGGCGGTCGCCGACAGCCCGTCCTTCGCGAAGCGCGCGCCGGTCCCGCCATTGGAGGTCACCGCCATCGAAAATCCGTAATTGCCGCCGGCGCCCGAGCGGGTCTGGCCGCGCACGTTGAGATTCCACAGGCACGAGGTGCCTTCCGCGGGCACGCGCTCGGGAATGATCTGGCGCAGGCAGCCGAACACGACATCGGGCAGCATCTGGCCGATGATGTGGCGCGAGGCGACCGGCGCCGGCTTTGGCGCATTGAGGATCGCGCCTTTGGGAGCCGACACCGTCAGTGGCGAGAGCGAACCGGCATTGTTCGGAATCTGGGAGGCGACGACGCAGCCGAGACCGAACACGGTGTAAGCGATGGTGTAGGACAGAGGCACGTTGATGCCGAACCTGGACGCGGCCGAGGTGCCGTCGAAGTCGACGTGGATGCCTTCGTCCGAGATCGTCAGCACGGCGGCCAGCGTGACCGGCTCATCATAGCCGTCGACCACCATGGTGTTGCGCCAGCTGCCTTTCGGCAGTTTGGCGATCTCGGCCAGCACGGCCTCGCGCGAGCGGTCGCAGATGTAGTCGCCGAGCGCATCGAGCGAGTCGATGCCGAACTCGGTCATCATCTCGACCAGGCGCTCGCAGCCGACGTCGTTGCAGCCGGCGAGCGAGTAGGTGTCGCCCTCGGTGTCGATCGGCAGCCGCGTGTTGGTGCGGATCATCGCCATCAGCGTCTCGTTGACGACGCCCTGGTCGATCAGCTTCAGCATGGGGATGTAGAGCCCCTCCATGAACACGTCGGTAGCGTCGGGTCCGAAGCCGATGCCGCCGATGTCCATGAGATGGCTGGTGCAGGAAAACAGCGCGACCGGCTTGCCGTCCTTGAAGCAGGGCGTGGTGACGACGAAATCGTTGAGATGGCCGGTGCCCATCCAGGGATCGTTGGTGATGTAGGCGTCGCCCTTCTTCATCGTCTCGATCGGAAAGTGGGCGATGAAGTGCTTGACCGATTCCGCCATCGAGTTGACGTGGCCGGGCGTGCCGGTCACCGCCTGCGCCAGCATCCGTCCCTTGAGGTCGAACACGCCGGCCGAGAGGTCGCCGCATTCGCGCACGATCGGGCTGAAGGCCGTGCGGAGCAGCACCTGCGCCTGCTCCTCGACCACGGCGATCAGCCGGTGCCACATGATCTGAAGGTCGATCAGGCTCGCGCCGCTTGCCTTGCTCATGATCAGGCCGCCTTCCGTTCCATGACGATGCTGCCGGCACCGTCGATATGGGCATCAAAACTGTTGGAGACGAACGTCGAGGTCTCGTCCTCCGCGATGACGGCGGGACCTGCAATCGTCGCGCCTGGCGCCATGTCCTCGCGGCGATAGAGCGGGATCTCGATCACCTCCCCGACCCGGCCATCGAAGAACTTGCGGCTGCCGGTCGCCTTCCCGGCGGGCTTGCGCGTAACGGTTGCGACAATAGGCGGATTGCGCGCCTCGGTCGTCGCAAGCACCGACCAGCTCAAGACCTCGATCGCCGCACCCGGGATCGGCCGCTCGAACATCACCGCATAATCCGCCTCGAACTTCTGACGCAGGCCGGCCAGATCGGCCGTCGCCAGCCGCCGGTTCGGCAGTTCGATCGAGATCTCATGGCCTTGACCGACATAGCGCATGAAGGCCGCGCGGCGCTCGCGGACCGGCGCGCCTGCCGCACCCGTCTCGACCAGCGCACGCGCTTCGGTCACCATCTCCTGGAGCAGATCGGAGACCCCTTCGGTGTCGAAATCGTCGAGCCGCACATGACGGCTGCGCACCAGCTCGTAGGCGATCGGAGCCGCGAGGAAGCCAACGGCCGAGCCGACGCCGGCATTGGAAGGAACGATCACGCGGGAGACACCGATCTTCTCGGCGACGCGCGCCGCATGCAGAGGCGCCGCGCCGCCGAAGGCGATCAGCGTGTGCTGACCGACAATCTCACCGCGCTCGACCGCATGCACGCGCGCCGCGCTCGCCATGTTCTCGCAGACGACCTCGTGCACGGCATAGGCCGCAGTCTCTGCCGACAGACCCAGCGGCTCGCCGACGCTGCGCAGCAGCGCCTGCTTCGAGAGTTCAGGGTCGAGCTTGATCGTGCCACCCGCGAAGTCGTCCGGATCGATCATGCCGAGCGCGACGTCGGCATCCGTCACGGCCGGGCGCAGGCCGCCGCGGCCGTAGCAGGCGGGCCCGGGCTCCGACGAGGCACTCTCCAGGACCGACCTTGACGCGCTTCATCGCATCGACATGGGCGATCGAGCCGCCGCCGGCGCCGATCTCGACCATCTCGATCACGGGAATCCGCACCGGCAGACCCGAACCTTTCAGGAAGCGCGCTGCGCGATCGACCTCGAACACGCGCGAGGTCTCGGGCTGGTATTTTTCGATCAGACAGATCTTTGCCGTGGTACCGCCCATATCGAAGGACAGCACCTTGCTCTCGCCGAGACGCGCCGCGATCTGCGCCGCGAAAATGGCGCCGCCGGCAGGACCGGATTCGACGAGGCGCACCGGAAAGCGCCGCGCCGTCTCGATCGAGGTGACACCGCCGCCGGAGGTGACGAGATAGATCGCGCCGCGGTACTGCTCGACCTGCAAGGCGTCGGACATGCGAGCGAGATAACCATCGATTAGCGGCTGCACATAGGCGTTGGCCACTGCAGTCGATGTGCGCTCATATTCGCGGATCTCCGGGCACACCGCGGACGATACGGTCACGGAAATGCCGGGCATCTCCTCACTGATGATCGCGGCCGTGCGGCGCTCGTGCTCGGGATTGGCGTAGGAGTGCAGGAACGCGATTGCGACGCTCTCGACGTTCAGCGCGCGCAATCTTGGCGCGAGCGCGCGCACCGCCGCTTCGTCCAACGGGAGGCGGACGGCGCCATGCGCGTCGATGCGCTCGGGCACGGTGAAGCGCAAAGATCGCGGCGCCAGCGGCTTCGGCTTGTCGATGGAGAGGTCATACTGGTCGTAGCGGCTCTCGGTGCCGATATCGAGCACGTCGCGAAAGCCCTCGGTCGCGATCAACGCCGTCTTGGCGCCGCGACGCTCGATGATGGCGTTGGTCGCGAGCGTCGTGCCGTGAATGAAGACGTCGATGTCGCTGATATAGGCGCGCGCATCAGCGAGAATGAGCCGCATGCCGTCCAGCACCGCCTCTTCCGGCCGCTGCGGCGTCGTCAGCAATTTGCGCGTCTTGCGCACCTCGCCCACGTCCAGCACGATGTCGGTGAACGTGCCACCGATATCGACGGCAAGCCGCACCTCGGCTCCCTCAAGCATTCCAAACTCTCCGTGCTGATCGTCAAGACCGAGGACAAAAGCGCCGCAATTTCCATGCCATGGATGACAGGAACATGCTGCCGTCCAGCTATTCTGCTTGGCACCCATGCAATAGGCAAGGCGTGTTCGCAGGCCGCGCGATCAGAGCAGGAATGCAAGCGCCGCTTCGCAGCGCTCCTCGACCTTCAGCGTGAGGAGATCATCGGCGCGGGTGCGTCCGAGATTGACCGCAGCGATCGGGATTTGCCGTTGCGCGGCCGCCTGCACGAAGCGGAAACCGGAATAGACCATCAGTGACGAGCCGACGATGAGCATGGCGTCCGCCTGCGCCAGATGATCCTGCGCGGTCACGACCACGTCGCGCGGGACGGTCTCGCCGAAGAACACGACGTCGGGCTTGAGGATGCCGCCGCAGGATTCGCAGGCCGGCACCTTGAACGACGAAAAATCCGCATGCTCCAGGTCCGCATCGCCGTCGGGCGCATCGGCCGCGTCGAGCGTCAACCATTCCGCATTGGCGTGGCCGAGCGTCTCCTGGAATTCGCTCCGCGGGGTCTTTTGACCGCAGCCCATGCAGCGGACCAGATCGAGCCGGCCGTGCAGGTCGATCACCTGGCGGTGGCCGGCGGATTGATGCAGCCGGTCGACGTTCTGGGTCAGCAGCATTCCGCAACGCCCGCTCGCCTCGAGCCGGGCGAGCGCGTGATGCGCATCGTTCGGCCTCGCCTGGCCGAACCGCCGCCAGCCGATCAGGCTGCGCGCCCAATAGCGCCGACGCGTATGCTCTTCCGACATGAAAGCCTGGAAGTTCACCGGCTGGGTCCGCTTCCAGTTGCCGTGACTGTCGCGATAATCGGGGATGCCCGAATTGGTGCTGCAGCCAGCGCCGGTCAGCACGAACAGATTTTCGTGCCGTCCGACGAAATCGCGGAGCGGATGATTTGCCATGACGCAGATGTAGTCTGCGCAGGCCGGTTTTGCCAGATGGCGAGGAAGCCCGCTAGCTTGCCCAGTTCTCGCGGAATTCGGGAAACAGCGTCAGACCTCCGCACGCATAGATGGTCTGCCCCGTGATGTAGCTGGCCTCATCCGAGGCGAGGAAGGCGAACACGCCGGCGATCTCCTCCGGCGTGCCGACACGGCCGAGCGGAATGTGGCTGGTGACCACACCGCGCTTTTCCGGATCGCCGGTCCAGGCCGCGTTGATTGGGGTGTCGATCGCGCCTGGACCGACCGCATTGACGCGAATGCCGCGGCCGGCGAATTCGAGTGCCAGCGTGCGTGTCAGATTGGCCATGCCGCCCTTGCTGATGGAATAGGCGAGGTAGCCGGGTTTCGGGATGATCTGGTGGACGCTGGAGCAATTGATGATGCTGCCGCCTGCGCCGCGCGCAACGAAATGCGCGAGCGCCTTCTGGGCGCAGAGCACGGCGCCGTTGAGATTGACGTCGATGATGCGGCGATAGGTGTCGATGTCGAGCGCCTCGCTCGGCGATTCCCGCTGGAAGCCCGCATTGTTGACCAGGCAGTCGAGACGCTTCCAGCGCGCCAGGATCGTCTCGAACATCGCGGCTACGTCCTGCTCGTTGCTGACGTCGGCCCTGACGACGACATGGTCGAGCTTGCCGTGGCCGCGATCGCTCGATGCCGTACGCGCGTACGCGAGCACCTCCTCTGCCTTTTCCGGATGATCGACATAGTTGATGGCAACGGTCGCGCCTTCCTGGGCAAGCCGAATGGCGACGGCGCGGCCGATGCCTTGCGAGGCGCCTGTCACCAGCGCGTATTGGCCGACGAGGCGCGAAGAAAAGGTGGTCGAGCGGTCGGTATGTGGCATCGTTCTTCTCCGGGGACACATCAACATGGAGGGAACCGGCGTTTTGTTCCATCCGTCGGCGCACAGCTGAGATTCACTCCTAGCGGCGAGCCAGTCGCGAAGTCAGGATCTGGTACAGGATGATGGCGCCAAAGGTTGCGGTGCCGATCCCGCCGATCGTGAAGGCGCCGAATTTGAGCGTGAGGTCGCCGGCGCCTGCGGTGAGCGCGACCGCGACGGTGATCAGGTTTGCCGGACTTGAGAAGTCGACCTTGTTCTCGACCCAGATCCGGCCGGCCATTGCGGCGATCAACCCGAACAGCACGATCGAGAGCCCACCGATGACGGGACCCGGGATCGACAGGACCAGCGCGCCGAATTTCGGCGAGAAGCCGAGCACGATCGACACCATCGCCGCGAAGGCAAACAGCAAGGTCGAATAGACCTTCGTCGCCGCCATGACGCCGATGTTTTCGGCATAGGTGGTGACGCCGGTGCCGCCGCCGCAGGCGGCCACCATGGTCGCGAGGCTGTCGGCAAGCAAGGCGCGGCCGAGATAGTCATCGAGGCTCCGGCCCGTCATGGCGCCGACGGCCTTGATGTGACCGAGGTTCTCGGCGACGAGAATGATCGCGACCGGCGCGATCAGGACGATTGCATCGGCCTGGAAGGTCGGCGTGGTAAGACTCGGCAGGCCGATCCACGACGCAGCCGAAACTTGCGTGAAGTCGATCGGCCTGCCGAAGCCGAGGCCGTTCGCGAACAGCAGGTACAAAAGATATCCGCCGATCGCGCCGAGAATGATCGGCAGGCGGCGCCACAGGCCAGGCGCGCCAACGGCAACCACGCCGATGATCAGAACGGTCGCGAGCCCGATTCCTGTGTCGAACGCATTGGCGCTCACTGCCTTGACCGCCACCGGCGCGAGGTTGAGGCCGATCGCGGCGACCACAGCGCCGGTGACGACCGGCGGCAACAGCTTCTCGATCCAGCCAACCCCCGACCACATCACGACCAGCGCGATCAGGCCGTAGAGGACGCCGGCTCCTACGATGCCGCCAAGCGCAACCGACAGGTTCGGGTTCGGCCCGTGCCCGGCATAGCCTGTGGCGGCGATCACGACCGCGATGAACGCGAAGCTCGAGCCGAGGTAGCTCGGCACGCGCCCCGCGACGATGACGAAGAAGATCAGCGTGCCGATGCCGGAAAACAGCACCGCAACATTGGGATCGAACCCCATCAGCAGCGGCGCGATGATCGTCGAGCCCGACATTGCGACGCAATGCTGGAGACCGGAGACAACGGTCTGGCCAAGCGGCAGCCGCTGCTCGGGCATGATCACGCCGGAGGACTTCAGAATCCAACGCGGAAAATAGCCTTGCGCTCGCTCATCGGAGCCCGTTGCAATCGGCATGTTCCCCCCAGTTGCGGTGCAGCGACAGATCTTCGTGCGAACAGATAAAAATGTGATTGTCGCTTCTGCAGCGGCCATCACATGATGCAAATCAAACAAGATCAATACGTCCGGGGCCTATTCTATGACACACATTGCGATCCAGCCAGCCGTCCACCGCCGGCACCAGCCCTGGTACAAGATCCTCTACATTCAGGTGCTGATCGCGATCGCACTCGGGGTGCTCGTCGGCTATTTCTATCCCGATCTCGGCAAGGCCCTGAAGCCGCTCGGCGACGGTTTCATCGCGCTGATCAAGATGATGATCGCGCCGGTGATCTTCTGCACCGTGGTGCACGGCATCTCCTCGATGGGCGACCTCAAGCGCGTCGGTCGGGTCGGGCTGAAGTCGCTGATCTATTTCGAGACGGTCTCGACCGTGGCGCTCGCGGTCGGCCTGCTGGTCGGCGAGGTGCTCCAGCCCGGGCACGGCTTCAACATCGATCCCGCCACGATCGACCCGAAATCGGTGGCGACCTACGTCACCAAGGCCAAGGAAGAAGGCATCGTCGCCCATCTGATGGCGATCATCCCCGACAGCTATCTGGGCGCCATCGCACGCGGCGATCTGTTGCAGGTGCTACTGATCTCGATCCTGTCGGGCTTCGCCATCGCGTTCCTCGGCAAGGCCGGCGAGCCCATTGCGGAGGCGATCGACAAGGCCGCAAAGATGTTCTTCGGCATCATCCGCATCATCGTGCGCGTCGCCCCGATCGGAGCGTTCGGCGCGATGGCGTTCACCGTCGGTGCCTACGGCCTCGGTTCGCTGCTCAACCTCGCGGCCCTGATCGGCACGTTCTATCTCACCAGCATCCTGTTCGTTGTGGTCGTGCTCGGCGCAATCGCGCGGCTCGCCGGCTTCTCGATCTTGCGTTTCATCGCCTACATCAAGGACGAGCTGCTGATCGTGCTCGGCACCTCGTCATCAGAAACGGTGCTGCCGCAGATGATCCAGAAGATGGAGCATCTCGGCGCCTCGCGTTCGGTGGTCGGCCTCGTCATTCCGACCGGTTACAGCTTCAACCTCGACGGCACCAACATCTACATGACGCTGGCAACGCTGTTCCTGGCGCAGGCGACCAATACCCATCTGACCATCTGGCAGGAGCTCGGCATTCTCGGCATCGCCATGATCACCTCGAAGGGCGCCTCTGGCGTGACGGGGGCGGGCTTCATCACGCTGGCGGCGACGCTCTCGATCGTGCCCGACATCCCGATCCAGTCGATTGCGATCCTGGTCGGCATCGACAAGTTCATGAGCGAGTGCCGCGCGCTGACCAATCTGATCGGCAACGGCGTCGCCTGTGTCGTCATCAGCATCTCCGAAGGCGAGCTCGACCGCGATGCGCTGCACGAGACCATGGCCCATCCGCTGGAGATGGGTGAGGCGCTCGAACCGGGCGGCAGCGCCGCCTCCTAGGCCGCGCGCAGGTTGGGCGGCGTCCGGTTCCAACGCGGTAGTTTCCCGGAGTGGTAAATTGGAGCGACGCGAGTCACAACTGCTGCGTTGGGATCACGGATTGATACTCATCTTTTTCCACCCGACGCGCTGGGGGCAGGGCGTCGGGTTTTTGAAAATTGTCGTCGTGCCGAACCGCAAAGCGGGATCAAATGATCCTGCAACCGGCGCGCTGCCTCGGGGCAGCAAGATCGAGCCGTCGGGTAATCCCGATCGCCTGCAAAAACGCCTCATCATGACTGACGACGAGCAGCGCGCCGTCATAGGCCCTCAAGCCCGCTTCGACGGCTTCGATGGATTCGATGTCCAGATGATTGGTCGGCTCGTCGAGGATCAGCAGCGACGGCGGCATCGCTCCGCCCAGCACGCAGGCAAGGCCTGCACGAAACATCTGCCCGCCGCTCAAATGTCCCGCAATCTGCAAGGCGGCATCGGCTCGAAACATGAACCGGGCCAGCGCCGCATGGCATTCATTTGCACCCGCCTTCGGATGGAAGCGCCTGAAGTTATCCAGGATGGAGACCGCGGGATCGAGCAGGCTGACCTTCTGATCGAACAGCGCAAGATCCGGCCTGACCCGCATGGTGCCGGAGAGCGGACGTAGTTCGCCGGCGACGAATTTCAGCAGCGTCGTCTTGCCGGAACCGTTGGGTCCGACAATTGCCAGGCGCTCCGGACCAACGATCGCGAGCGATAGATCGCGCAAGACTTCCCGGTCCGGCCGATAGCCGGCGCTGACGCAATCGAGCCAAACCACCTCCCTGCCCGCTGGCAGCCGGGTCGAGGGCAGCTTCACCGACAGCGGCTGAAGAATCTCGATGCGCCGGCGCGCCGTATCGACGGCCTCAAGCGCATCCGCACGCCGCCGCTCGGTGATCTCAGCGTTCTTGCCGCCGGTGTCTTCGCTACGGTCCTTGCGTGCGCCGGCCAGGATGCGCGGCATGTCGCCCTTGGCGCGCTTCTTCTTACCGCCACTGTCCTTGCGCGCTTTCCTCTCCGCAGCCTCCTGCGCCCTGCCGTCGATCGCGGACAGGCGCCTCTCGGCATGGGCGAGGTCGTGCCTGACAGCCGCGAGCGCGACGGCTTTCTGTTCGCAATAACTGCTCCAATTGCCGCCGTATCGCGCGGCTCCGAGCGACGTCAGCTCGACAATCGCGTCCATGGTTTCGAGCAGGCTCCGATCGTGGCTGACGACAATCGCCCCACCGCGCCAGGACGCAAGGAAATAGATCACGGCCTTGCGGCCCTCCCGATCGAGATCGTTGGTGGGCTCGTCGAGCAGCAGGAAGTCCGGCTCCGCGAAGATCAGCGCGGCGAGACGAACCCGCGTGACCTGGCCGCCCGACAGGCTGCCGAGCTCGATGTCCGGAGCGACATCGAACCCAACACGCGCGAGGGCGGATGCAAGCCGTGTTTCGAGGGTCCAATCGACCTCGGAAACCTCCTCGGCCGAGGCATCCCCGCGCTCGGCTCGACGAAGCAGATCGAGCGCGGCTCGCGCCTCGAACAGATCGATCACCTTCGCGCCCGCAAGGGGCTGGACGTCCTGGCGCAGCAGACCGACGGTTCCGTTGACGGTAACGCGGCCCGACTGGGGGATGTGCTCACGCGAGATCGATGCAAGCAGCGTCGTCTTCCCGACGCCGTTGCGGCCGACAAGGCCGGTCCGCTCGGCGCGGAATGTCAGATCGATGTCGGAGAGAAGAGGACGGCCGTCAGGCGTGGACAGCGACAGGTTGGACAGGATGATGGAAGCAGGCATGGAATTCCCCGTGAGCAAGGCAGGTCGGCTTTGCGGTCGGGGTCAAATCCATGGATCTCGAATATCCTGTTTGAGGGCTCTCTAACTAATCCCATCGAAGGGCGAGATCAAGGCGAGGCTCTGAGGAACGACGGCGCGCGGAGCGCCGACGTCCGCCGCAGGCCCGCGCGATCAACCCTTGAGCGCGGTGACCACGACCTCGATCAGCGCGCTGCCGCCGAGATCGGCGACGCCGACGGTGGCGCGGGTCGGCAGATTGTCGCCGAAGAACTCGGTCCAGACCGCGTCCATCTCCTTCTTCTTGGAAAGGTCCGTGACGAAGATCGAGGTGCTCACGACGCGCGACTTGTCGGTGCCCGCTTCCTTCAGATAGCCGGCGATCTTGCCGAGGATGTTGCGGGTCTGCTCGCCCATCGACACAGAGGTGTCGTCGGCGATGGTGCCGCCAATGAAGACGAAGCCGTTGGCTTCGACGGCGCGGTGCATGATGGGCGTGCGGATGCTGCGGGTAATGCTCATGATGTCCTCTTTTGCTAGAGCGTGGAGGGGTGGAAACGGTCGATGCCGAGATCGCCGATGCGGGTCTGGGTGCCGCCGTTGACGATCAGCTCCGCCATGACGGCGCCCGCGCCGGGGCCGAGCTGGAAACCGTGCAGCGAAAAACCGAATTGGTGATAGAGGCCCTTGTGCCGGCTGCTCGGTCCAAACACGGGCAGATCGTCCTTGGTCTTGGCCTCGATGCCGGCCCAGGCCCGCATGATCGTCGCGTCGCGCATGACCGGGAACAGCTCGAACACGGTGCGGGCGCTGGTCGCGAGGCTTTTCCAGTCCAACACCGTCTCGTTGCGATCCTGATGGGGCGTAGCCAAATGGCCGCCGCCGATCAGCACCGTGCCGTTCTTGAATTGCTTGAAGGACAGCTTGCGGCCGCGCAGGATCACGACCGGATCGATGAAATGCGGCACGCGCGAGGTGATCATCAACATCGGCGCCACCGTCTCGACCGGAACGGGCTCACCGAGCGCGGCTGCGATGGTCCCGGCCCAGGCGCCGGCGGCATTGACGAGCACCGGCGCGGCAAAGCTCTCGGCGCCGACATCGACATGCCAGAGACCATCGGTGTGCCGGATATTCGTGGCCGCAATGCCCTCGCGAACGGTCGCACCGAGCTGCCCTGCCTTGCGCCGGAACGCCGTCGTCGCCTGCGCGGGATTGGCCGCACCGTCGCGGCGCGAGACCACGCCGCCGGGACAGCTCTCGGCGACCGCAGGCACGAGGCGCCGCAGCTCTGCGGCATCGATCAGCTCTTCGTGGGTGAAGCCGAGCGCGTTGAGCTCGGCCACACGTGCGCGGCAGACCGCGAGTTCCTCTTCGTTCTCGGCGACGAGGACCTGGCCATAGCTCTCAAAGCTGCAATCGTCGTCGAGGAGATCGGTGATCTTCTCCCAGATACCCATCGAGCGGATCGAAAGCGGGATTTCGGGGATGTGCCGCGCAAGCTGGCGCACGCCGCCGGCGTTGACACCGGAAGCGTGCCGGCCGGCATAGTCCTTCTCGATCAGCACCGGCTTGAGGCCGGCGAGACACAGATATAGCGCGGTCGAGCACCCGTGGATGCCGCCGCCGACGACGATCGCATCCACGTTTTTCGTCATCCGCGCACCACCGCCTTGATGTCGTCTGCGCTCTTCGGAACGGCGGCGAGCTCGGCGAGCGTGATCGGCTTGACCGGCGCGCGCAGCCGGTAATAGCCAATCTCCTGCGGGCTCTTGCCCCGCGCCTGCGCCATCAGCTCGGTGACGGTGAGGCCGCAGAGCCGGCCCTGGCACGGCCCCATGCCGGTGCGGCGGTAGGCCTTGAGCTGGTTCGGCCCGGTCGCGCCGATCGCGACGGCGTCGAGAATATCCTTTGCGGTGACCTCCTCACAGCGACAGACGATGGTGTCGCCTGCGGGAATGCGAAACTGCGGCGCCGGCCGGAACAGCGTGTCGAGAAAAACGCGACCACGTTCGGCCTTGGCGAGATCGGCGCGGAGGCTCGCCATCGGCGCAAATATTTTTGCAGCCGCAGGCGCCAACGCCTCCACTGCCGCGCGTGCCGCGATGCGGCCGCGCACTACGGCTGCGTTCGCCCCGCCGATGCCGGCGCCGTCGCCAGCAATCGCAATGCCGGCGACCGACGAATTGCCGCTGGCATCCAGCACCGGAGACCAGCACAATTGCAAATCATCCCAGCGATGCTCGATTCCGGCCGCCATCGCCAGATTGACGTTGGGCACGACGCCCTGGTGCAGCAGCAAGAGATCCGCAAGGACGGTCTCGCGCTTGCCGCCGGCGACATAGCTGACGTTCGCGAGTTGGCCGTCACCAGAGGCAGCAAGCTCGCTGACGCCTGAGACGACCTGCACCTTCGCCTTCACCTCGCGCATCATCGACAAGCCCTTGGCGAAATACGGCGAGGTCAGGAAAGCGAAAGCGTGGGGGAGTGCGGCGAAATAGTTTACGCGCTCGGTGGTGTCGAGAATGCGATCGATGCGACCGCCGAGACGCAAGATCTGCGCGGCGAGCAGCCAGAGCAGCGGCCCCTGCCCCGCCATCACCGTGCGGCCATCCGGCACCAGGGCCGATGATTTCAACATGGTCTGCGCGGCGCCCGCGGTCATCACGCCCGGAAGCGTCCACCCGGGAATCGGAAACGGCCGCTCCAGCGCGCCGGTCGCGAGGATCACGCGCCTGGCCTTGACGAAGGCGGACGCGCCGCCGACCGAGACGGCGATATCGAGATTGCGATCGAGGCTCCAGACCGTTGCGCGCTGAATGACCTCCGTGTTGCCTGCGCGTAGCGCCTGCACGAGATCGGTACCGACCCAATAGTCCTCACCGAGCTGGCTGCGGTCGGTCACCGGCGTCGAGGCGATGGCACGAAACACCTGGCCTCCGGGGCCGATATTCTCGTCGAGCAGCAGCGTGGACAGGCCGGCTTCGGCGGCCGTCGCGGCGGCGGCAAGGCCGGCAGGCCCGGCCCCGATCACCACGACGTCATATTCTTCGCGCTTGGGAGCCACAGTCATTTCCCGATCTCCCGCTTGCCCTTCTGAATCTCGATCTGCATGCCGTCGGTGACCGGCACCAGGCAGCCCTGTCGGTTGCCGACGCCATCGATGGTGACGAGGCAATCGAAGCACACGCCCATCATGCAATAGGGCAAACGCAGCGCCCCGCTGACTGCGGTCGAACGGCGTGCATCGCAGCTCGAGGCCAGCAGCGCGGCGGAGACGGTGTCGCCCTGCCGCGCCGCGACGGCAACGCCATCGACGAAGATTTGCACCGCTGGCCGCTTGTCCTGCTCGGATCGTTTGAACATCCTGGCTCCTTCAATGTCCCTAGTAGCCGCTGTTGTTCGCGGCACCGGCGGCGCCAAAACGGCTGGCCGAGAACGGGCCGACCAGCTCGGGCTCGAGCGCGCCTTGCGCAACCATCCGCGCGATCTCGAAGGCGTGGTTGGAGGCGAGTGTCACCCCGGAGTGGCAGCAGGCGACGAAGGCACCGGGATGCGTCTCCGACTGGTCGTAGATTGGAAAGCCGTCCTGCGGCATGACGCGGATGCCGGCCCAGCTCCGGACCACGTTGAGCCGCGCGAGATGCGGAAACATGCGCTGGGCGCGATCCGTCATCACGGCGCTGACCGAGTGCTTCAGCGCGCGATCGTCGAGCTCGTCTTCCTTGCTGTCGCCGATCATCACCGTGCCCTCGTCGGTCTGGCGGATCGTGGTCAGCGGATGCGGCAGAAAGGGCATGGTGCGCTCGGTCACCACGATCTGGCCGCGGGTCGGGCCCATCGGGGCGTGGAGACCGACCATCGGCGCCAGGGTCTGGTTAGCATTGCCGGCGGCGAGCACGATCTTGGCGGCACGGAGCTCGCCCTGCGGCGTCGTCAGGCAGAATTCGCCGCTGCTCCTGCTGATCGCCGAGACCGGGCGCTCCGGAAGATAGTCGATGCCGAATGCCTTGAAGCCGGTGTGGAACGCACGAAACGTGCGCAGCGAATTGACGTGACCGTCGAGTGGACAATAACTGCCGCCGGAGACCTCGGGCCCGATCAGCGGCAGCGCCTTCTTCACCTCGGATGCCGGCAGCATCTCCATCTTGTAATCGGCGGCACCCGTCTGGTTGTGCATGCGCTTGACCAGCTCGGCGCGCTGACCGAACTCGTCCTCGCCAAGCGTCAGATGAAAACCGCCGTTCTGCTGAAGCGAGACATCGAGGCCGGTCTGCTGCTTCAGCTCCGAGGCGAGCCTGCTCCACGCCTGTGACGCCTGCACCGTCCAGACGGTATAGGCTGGCATGCCGAGCCCCTTGCTCTGGACCCAAACCAGCGCAAAGTTCGCGCGTGAGGCGCGCTTGGTGATGTCGCCTTCGTCGAGCACGGCCACCTTCTTGCCGAGTCTTCCCAGGCCCCAGGCGATGGCGGAGCCGAGCAATCCGCCGCCGACGACGGCGACATCGTAATCTGTTCGCATGGATTCTCCTATCGCCCTGTATCGCCCTTGCCGGCGAGCACGCGGTCGAGCCCGTAGAAGCGATCGAGCAGAATGAGGGCGGTCATGGTGATCGCGATCACGCAGGCCGAGACGGACGTCACCAGCGGATCGATGTTGTCCTGGATGTAGAGGAACATGCGCACCGGCAGTGTTTCGGTGCCGGGTGCCGCGAGGAAGACGGTCATGGTGAGATCGTCGAAGGACTGGATGAAGGCGAGCGCCCAGCCGCTGATGACGCCGGGCAGGATCAACGGCAGCGTCACGCGGCGGAATAGCGTCCAGCCGCCGGCACCGAGCGAGACCGCCGCCATCTCGACCGAAAGGTCCATGCCGGTCGCCGCCGCCAGGGTCAGCCGTAGCGCGAACGGAAACACGATGATGACATGCGCGATGATCAGCGCGGCGAAGCTGCCGCCCATCCCGGCCGAGGTGAAGAAGCGCAGGAACGCGATGCCGAGCACGACATGCGGGATCATCAGCGGCGAGAGAAAGAGGGCCGCGAGCGCATCACGGCCGCGGAAGCGATAGCGCGCGATCGCGAGCGCCGCCGGTACCGCGAATAATAGCGCGACGAACGACGATAGTGCGCCCAGGCCAAGGCTGACCCAGAAAGCATGGACGAATTCGGGATAGTTGGCGATCGCCCTGAACCAGCGCAACGAAAAACCGTTTGTCGGCAACGACAGGAAGCCTTCAGGCGTGAACGCAACGAGGCAGACGACGAGGATCGGCGCCACCATGACGATGACAAAGATGGTGTGGAAGATCAGCGCGAGCGGGCCATTCCGGCTCATCGGAACACCTCCGCGTAACGGCGCTCGATCAGTGCGTTGCTGCCGACGACGATCAAGACCAGCGCGGCCAGCAGCAGCGTGGCGACCGCCGCCCCCAGCGGCCAGTTCAGCGTGTTGAGGAACTCGTCATAGGCCAGCGTCGCCGCGACCTTGAGTCGACGGCCGCCGATGATGGCGGGCGTCGCAAACGCGCTGGCCGAGAGCGAGAACACGATGATCGCCCCAGACAGCACGCCCGGCATGATCTGCGGCATGATGATGCGGTGGATGATGGTCGCAGGGCCGGCGCCGAGCGACATCGCGGCATTCTCGATCTGCGGATCGAGCCGCTGCAGCGCCGCCCACACCGACAGCACCATGAACGGCATCATCACGTGCGCGAGTGCGACCACCATGCCGGTTTCGGTGAACATGAAGGGGATAGGCGCGCGGATCAGCCCGGCCGACATCAGCAGCTTATTGACGAGGCCGTTGTTGCCGCCGAACAGCAGCGCCCAGCCGAGCGTCCGCGCCACCACGGAAATCAGCAATGGCCCCAGGATGACCAGGAGAAAAACGCTCTTCCAGCGTCCGCTCATGCGGTTGAGGATGTAGGCTTCGGGTGCACCGAGCACGGCGGTGAGCAGCGTAGTCAGGATCGCGATGCGAAACGTCCGCCCGAACATCTCGGCGTAATAGGGATCGGTTACGATCTCATGCCAGTTCTTGAGGATGAAGACCGGCTCGATGCCCTTGTACTGGCCCCAATCATGGAACGACAGCATCACGGTCATTGCCAGCGGAATCAGGAGCACGCCGACGAACAGCATCAAAGCGGGCGCCGTCAGCGCCCAGGGCGTGCGTGCGTTTCGTTCCTCGGCGGAAGCGCTCATGCGACGCCCCTCACGCTCATGTCCTCGGGCCGCCAGGTGAGGTGAACGGCCTCGCCTTCGACCGGCTGCGACCGGCCGTCATTCTGGCGGATCACGGTCGCCGGGCCACATTCGCTCTCGCACTGGAACAGCCAGTGATTGCCCTGGAAGATGCGTGTGACGATCTTTGCGCTGAGGCCCGCGTCGCCAAAATCGATCCGCTCGGGGCGAATGCTAATGGTGACGGGACCGCTGCGCCCGACAGGCGCAGGCGCGCTCCACGAGCCGACAATCAATCGCCCAGGCGCACTGGTCCGATCGATCGTCGCGGCAAAGTCGTTGGTCTTTCCCAAAAACTGCGAGACGAAGGCCGAGGCCGGCTTCTCATAAGTCTCTTGCGGCGTGCCGATCTGCTCGATCCTGCCCTGGCTCATCACCACGATGCGGTCGGACAACGACATCGCCTCGTTCTGGTCGTGGGTGACGAGGATCGTGGTGGTGCCGATGGTACGCTGGATCTGGCGCAGCTCGATCTGCATCTCCTCGCGCAGCTTGGCGTCGAGATTCGATAGCGGCTCGTCGAGCAACAGCACGCTCGGCTTGATCACCAGCGCGCGCGCCAGCGCCACGCGCTGCTGCTGGCCGCCGGACATGCGGCGCGGATGGCGATCCTCGTAGCCGGCAAGCCCGACCATCGCGAGCGCTGCGCGAACGCGCTCGGTCCGTTCGCCGCGCGGCACATTGCGCATCTCGAGCCCGAAGGCGACATTCTCGGCCGCGGTCATGTGCGGAAACAGCGCGTAGCTCTGGAACACGATCCCGAGCCCGCGTTTGGCCGGATGGATCGCGGTCAGATCCTTGCCTTGCAGCCGGATCGCGCCGCGGGTGGGATCGAGGAAGCCCGCGATCATCTGCAGGGTCGTGGTCTTGCCGCAGCCGGAGGGGCCGAGGAAGGAGACGAACTCGCCCTTCCCCACCGCGAGACTGAAGTCGTCGACGACAGTCTGCGCTCCGAATTGCTTGGCGACCCCTTCGAGCTCGAGATAGGCCATGACGCTGTCTCCGCCGCGAACGATCAGCGTTCGACCTCGCGATTCCAGCGCTTGGTCCATTCCTCACGCTTCTCGTTGATGACGGTCCAGTCCGGATTATAGAGCTTTGCCGCGCGCTCGCCGATCGGCGCCATCTTGCCGAGCTCGGGCGGGATCACCAGCGATTTCAGCACCGGGCCGTAGCCGTAATCCTTCAGCATCACGAGCTGGATCTTGGGTTCGAGCAGCATCTTGACGAAGCTAGACGCAAGCGGCGAGGCGTTCGGCTTGGTGATCGGACAGGCGGTCGTCAGCAACGTCGCGGCGCCCTCCTTCGGATAGACGAAATCGACGGGGAAGCCGGTATTGGCAAAGCTCTGCACGCGGCCGGTGCCCCACACCGCGATCACAGCCTGCCCGGACTGGAACAGCTCGGTCATCTTGCCCGGCGACGGCTCATAGGCGAGCACGTTCGGATTGATCTGCTCCTTGAAGATCTTGAAGCCGGAATCGACATTGGACTCGCCGCCGCCATTCATCTTCGACAGCATCACCAGCGCTTCGAGGCCATAGGTGTTGTTGATCGGCGGGATCACGAGCTGCTTGGCGTATTTCGTGTCCTTGAGATCGTTCCAGGAGGTCGGCGGCGCCCAGCCCTTCTCCGCAAACACCTTGGTGTTGTACATCAGGCCGGTCGCGACGATGCCGATCGCGACCGCACGATCGTCCTTGAAGCGCGCGGTGTCGTAGAGATCGGTCGGCAGGCCATCGAGCTTGCCGCAGAAGCCGAGTTGGATCGCCTGGTACATCGGGCCGTCGTCAACGATGGCGACGTCGATCTGCTGGTTGCCCTTCTGCGCCTGGAGCTTGGCCAGCGTGTCGGTGGAGTTGCCGGCGACGTACTCGACCTTGACGCCGTTCTCCTTCTCAAAAGTCGGGATCACCTCGTCGCGGATGGTCTTCTCGAACGAGCCGCCATAGCCGGCGACATAGAGCGTCTTTTGCTGAGCCGTGGCAACCGAGGGGGCGGCGATGAGGGCCGCGATGCTGACCGCTGTCAGAAGGCGAAAAGTCTTCATGTGGTCCGATCTCCATACCGGGATGAGGTGACGTGCCGACGAGTCTCGTTGGCTGAACCTTCCGCATTTCCTTCCGCGCAGATCCCTCTCCGACTAGGGCTCCAGCCCTTGCGCGGCGAATTTTGGCGCGATCCGGAGGTTTAAACCCCTCCAATCTGCCGAAAAAGCGGGCCGTCTCCAGCACTGATGAAAAAGATCGCAAACTCCGGCTTCCATCGTCCAATGAATAATGGCAGCCTCTGCATGCCTAAATGTTATGAATGGAAATGGGGATGGCCCGGATCAATTCGCGGCAGGTGGAGGCTTTCCGGGCGACGATGCTGACCGGCAGCGTGACGGAGGCGGCGGCGCTGATGACCGTGACGCAGCCGGCGGTCTCCCGGTTGCTGCGCGACCTCCAGGCGCTGTTGAAGATGGAGCTGTTCGAACGGCGCGGCACCGGCCTCGTGCCGACCGCTGCGGCCATGGCACTCTACACCGAAGTCGAGCGCTCCTTCGTCGGCCTCGAACGCATCACCGCGGCAGCCGAGGAAATCCGCGGCCGCCGCACCGGCTCACTGCGGATCGCGGCACTTCCAGCATTGTCGAATGGCTATTTGCCGCGGCTCACCGGGCACTTCCTGAGGGAGCGGCCGAACCTCAACCTCGCTTTCTTCGGCGTGATCTCGCCGATCGTGGTCGACTGGGTACTGAACAATCAGTGCGACGTCGGCTTTGCCGAGGTGCCCATCGCGCATTCGGGCTTGCCGAGCCAGAAGCTGCCGGCGCCCGCGCGTGTGGCTGTACTGCCCACCGGTCACCGCCTCGCGGAAAAGGAAGTGCTGGAGCCCCGCGACTTCGAGGGCGAGACTTTCATCTCGCTGTCGGCGGGCTCGTCGAGCCGCCACCTCGTCGACCAGGTCTTCCATCGCCACGATGTCCGCCGCGTGCTCAGGGTCGAGACCACGCTGTCGGAGATCATGTGCGGCATGGTGTCGTCAGGACTTGGCGTCGCCATCTGCGATCCCTTCACCGCCCAGGAATTTTCCACCCGCGGCGTCGTCGTGCGCCGCTTCCTGCCGCGCATCGACTTCGAATTCTCGGCGGTCTTTCCGGCACAGCGCAGCCCCTCGCCGGTAGCGCTCGATCTGGTCGAGACCATACGCAAGGCGCTCGCCGAATTCGACGAGCCACCCCTCAGCCGTTGAACGCCGCCTGTGCCTCCGGCAGGTCCCAGATCTTGCCAATCGCAGCGGTGCCGGCAGCCGTGATCGCCGCCTCGTCGGCGCCGAGATAGCGGCCGGCATCGACCAGCATGCGGCCGTCGACCATGACCTGATCGATATTGGCGCGATTGGCGAGCGCGATCAGCGCGCGGCGCGGGTCGAACAGCGGCTGAAGATGCGGATGGGTGAGATCGACGATCGTGAGGTCGGCGGTCGCGCCCGGCTCGATACGGCCGAGATCGGGCCGCTTGATGACATCGGCCGCGATTGCCGTGTTCGCCTCGATCAACTCGGGCGCGTTCGCGACATCGGCACGCGCCGAGGTGATCTTGGAGATCAGCGACGCCGCATTGAGCTCGCCGAGCAGGTCCATGTTGTAGCCGTCGGTGCCGACCACCGTGCGCACGCCGTGCTCCGCGAACTGGCTGAAGGCCGCGGTGACGCCGGCGCGCGCGAACACGCGCGGGCAGTTGAGAACCGTCATACCGCGCGCGGCCATCAGCTTGAGATCGTCATCGGTGCTGAACATGCAGTGCGCCGCCATCAGGTCGGGCGCCAGCAGGCCGAGCCAGTCGAGATATTGCGCCGGCGTGCGGCCGCCATAGCGCTTGCCGATGGTTTCGACCTCGGCGCGGCTCTGCGCCATATGCGTCGTGACGGGCACGCCGAGCTCGCGTGCCCGCGCGGCACAGGCCCTCAACAGATCAGGCCCGCAGGTGTCGGTGGCATGCGGACTCATCGCAAGGCCGATGCGGCCGTCGCCGCGATTATTCCAGCGCTGGTAGAGTGCATCCCAGGTCGCCATGTCGGCTGTGCCGTCATCGCCGGAATAGTGCACCACGCCGTCGGGGCCGGCCTTGGCGTCCGACGTCGAGAACAGATAGGGCGCGCCGTAGAAGCGGATGCCCATCTCCTCGGCGGCATCGAACATCTCCGGGATCGAGTTGCGGAACGGCTCCATCACCGTGGTGGCGCCGCCCTTCAGGAGTTGGAGGATGCCGAGCCGCGCGACCGCCATGCGCTCTTCCGCCGACAAGATATCTGCACCGCGCTTGGTCAGCGGCAAAAGCACCGTGTAAACGATGCTCTGATTGTTGCGGCGGCCGTTGCCGTCCTCGGTGTGGCTGCGCGCCACCGCTTCGGAGAAGCAGTGATTGTGCAGGTTCAACAGGCCCGGCAGAACGAAGCGGCCGGGACGGTCATGCACCTCGTCCGCCCGCGGCTTGTCGCGCGTGACCGCGGCAATCTTCTTGCCTTCGACCAGAACCCAATGGTCGCGCAACACGTCCTGCGCGCCGTCCTTGCGTGACAGCACATAGCTGCCGAAGATTGCGATCATGCTCATGCGGGGCGTACGTTCCAGAAGACGGCGGTGCCGTCGAGAATGCCGGTGATGGCTTTGCGATAGGCGGTCGGCTGCTTGTACAGGCCAATCGGAATATAGGGGATTTCCTGGAAAGCCACCGCCTGGATCTCACGGCAGATGCGCTGCTGCTCCGCGAGCTCGGAGGCCGCCAGCCACTGGCTGCGGAGCCCGGCCATCTTCTCGCTCGCATACCAGCCGGCGACCTTGCCCTCACCACGGATATTGGTGTTGCCGGCCGGATTGAGCCAGTCGATGCCCTGCCAGTTGCCGACGGCCGCGCTCCAGCCGCCCTGACCGACCGGATCCTTCTTGAGCTGGCGCTGCAACACCACTGCGAAATCGAGCCCGGCATATTCGACGTTCATGCCGGCCTTGCGGAGGCTGTCGACGGCGATCTCGCCAAGCGGCTTCTGCGCCAGTGAGTTGGTGGGGACGAGCACCACGATCTTCTCGCCATTGTAGCCGGCGGCTTTGAGATCGGCCTTCACCTTGGCGTAGTCACGCGGGCCGCGGAATACATCGAGGCCGACTTCGCTCGCCATCGGCGTATTCGGCGCGAAATAGCCGATCGGTGAGACCTGGAAGTTCGGATCGGTACCGGCCACCGCGGTCATGAAGGCGGATTGATCGATGGCCCCCAGGAGCGCGCGGCGAACGGCAGGATTGTCGAACGGTGGCTGAAGATGATTGAGGCGCAGCATGCAGGCGTAACCGCGGGGATCGAGGATCCGCGTCTCGATGTCGCCGGCGGCCTTGATGATCGGCAGCAGGTCGTGCGGCGTGGTCTCCTGCCAGTCCTGCTCCCCGGTCTGCAGCGCGGCGACGCCGGTGCCGGCATCGGGCGTGGTGGTCCAGACCACCCGATCGTAGTGCACGATCTTCGGGCCCGCTGTCCAATCCGGCTTGCCGTCCGTGCGCGGCTGATAGCGCTCGAACCTGGCATACGCGTTGCGCGCACCCTGCACGCGCTCGTCGGCGAGATAGCGGAACGGGCCGCTGCCGATCACTTCGGTGAGCGGCTTGAACGGATCCTGGCCCGCCAGCCGCTCCGGCATCATGAAGCACGCGTTGATCGCGGCCTTGCCCAGCGCTTGCGGCAACAGCGGGAATGGACGTTTGAGGCGGAAGCGGATGGTGCGGTCGTCAGTGGCCGACAGCTCGTCAGTCGCCTCCATCAGCTCGCCGCCAAAGCCGTCGCGCGCGGCCCAGCGGCGGATGCTCGCGACGCAGTCGCGGGCGAGCACGCGCTCGCCATCGTGCCAGAACAGACCGTCGCGCAAGCTGAGGTCCCATTGCAGCCGGTCGCCGGAGACGACATGGCCCGACAGCATCTGGGGCGAGACCTGGAGCGAAGAACTCATGCCGTAGAGCGTGTCGTAGACCATGAAGCCGTGGTTTCGCGACACTTGTGCCGTCGAATAGATGGGATCGACGAAGGCGAGGTCGATCACCGGAATGAAGCGTAGCGTGGTCTGGGATTCGGCGCGCAGGATGCCCGGAAATGACAGCGCCGGCACCGCGGCTGCGGCCTTGAGGAGCGAACGGCGGGAGACGGGCATTGCAAGAGGCTCCTGAAGGATCTTACGTGTTCAACAAGACCGCGCCGATCGCAGCGGCCACCGCCTGCTGCGCCGGCTCGACCACGGGGACACCGATGGTATCCGCAATCGCCGCGCGGTGCGAGGCCATGCCGGCGCAGCCCATCACCACGACATCGGCACGGCATTGCGAGACCAGCGCGCGGCCGGCTTCAATCAACCGTCCCCGGATGTCCGCGCCTGCCGTTTCCGCCGCGCTCGCGCCGACCGACCAGCTTCCGGCATAGCGGCTGTCGATGCCCATCAGCCGCACCATCCGCTGCTGGCGGCGAATGCTCGACGGCGACAGCGCGATGACGCCAAACCGCTCGCCCAGCATCATTGCGCGAAAGATGCCGCACTCGGCGATGCCCATCACCGGGCGCCCGCCGACCGCCTCGCGCACCGCATGCAGGCCGGGATCACTGAAGCAGGCGAGCACGAAGGCATCCGCATCGTCGCGCGACACACGGTTGACCAGCGGCATCACCATGCTGTCGGCGTCGCGTTGCGAGCTGATGCCCGGCGGCCCCCGGCAAGGCCGACGACCTCGATTGCGGGTCCGCCGGCGATGCGTAGCGGCGCGACGGCGTCGTCGATCGCCGCCGTCACCGATGCGGAGGAGTTAGGGTTGATGACGAGGATGCGGGTCATGGCGTGGCTCAACTTTTTCCGGCCTCGTGGCGCAGGAAGTTTTCCGCGATCTTCTCGCCGGTCGTGATCCAGACGTCCGGGCACGACTTTGCGTAGGTCAGGAACTCACGCAGCAGGCGCAGCCGCATCGGACGGCCACTGCACTGCGGATGCAGCACCGTCGTCACCATCGCGCCCCAGTCTCTGGTTTCATCGAGCTCATCCTTCCAGATCGAGAGCACATGCTCCTTGGGGAAGATCGAGCGGGGGCTGAAGCGCGCGGACAGGCCGTGCATCCAGTCGTCATAGCTTGCGGTCACCGGCAGCTCGATCGTGCCCGGCTTGCCGTCGGCGAGACGATGGCGATAGGGCCGCACGTCGTCGCGAAACGAGGAGGTGTAGACGATGCCGTGGCGCACCAGCGCCACCCGCAGCTCCTCGGTGAACTCGCCGTAAGGCGCGCGATAGCCGGTCGGCCTGACGCCAAGCCGGCGCTTGAGCGCCTCAAAACCGCGCTCAAGCTCCTCCTCGATCCAGGGATCGCCGGGATCGGGAAGGAGATGGTGATAGCCGTGGTGGCCGATCTCGTGACCGGCCTTGAGAATGGACTCGGCCATCGCCGGATGCGCTTCGACCGACCATCCCGTGACGAAGAAGGTCGCCTTGAGATCGAACTGGTCGAGCAGCTCCAGGAGCTTCGGCGTGCCGACGCGTGCCTCATAGCCGCCATAGCTCATGGTGATGAGCCGCTGCGCGTGCACCGCGTCCTTGCTGGTCCAGGCGCTCTCCGCGTCCACGTCGAACGACAGGAACATCGCCGAATTGTACGGCTTCGGCCAGGGGTATTCCGGCGCAGGATCCGCGGTGTTGGCTGGGGTGAGCGGGATGCTCTGGAGTGCGTTACTGTCCAGCATTGATGGTCGCCTTTTCGAGTGCGTTGTCGCTCAGTTTCCACTTGGCAAGCAGCGTGCGATACGTGCCGTCCGCGATCAGCGCGTCGACCGCCTCCAGCATGGCTTGCTGCAGCGCCTTTTCCTTGACCGGCAGAGCGATGCCGGTGAATTGCTGCGCGATGGGCTCGCCCACGGTCGCATAGGTGCCGGGCTCGAGGTCCATGATGTAGGGCAGCGTCTCGTTGCCCTGGGCGGCGGCATCGATGCGGCCCTGCCTGAGCTGGGTGCGGGCGTCGGCCGAGCCGTCGGTGCCGACGAACTGGATCGGATTGGTGCCGCAATTCTTCTCGCTCCAGGCCGCGATCTGCGCCGGGAACATGGTGCGGCGGCTGGCGCCGACCTTCTTGCCACAGAGCGCGGCTGCGTCCTTGAACTCCGCCTTGCGCGACTGCTGCACGAAGAACTGCGGGCCGCTGCGCAAATAATCGACGAAGGACGCGATCTCGTGCCGGCTGGCATAGTCCGTGAAGCCGGACAGGATGGCGTCCACCCGCCCGGTCGAGATCGACGGCATGAACTCGGCAAAGCTGGTCTCCTGCCACTCGATCTTGACGCCGAGCTTGCGGCCGATGGCCTCGCCGAGATCGATGTCGAAGCCGGACAACGCGTTGGTGGCGGGATCGCGGAACTCCATCGGCGGATAGTTCGGCACCAGCGCGACCTTGATGCTGCCGCGCTTGGCGATCTCCGCCGGCAGCTCGACTGCCATGACCGGAGCGCTCATGGCGCCAACGAGTGCCGCCGTAACCAGAAGTCTCTTCATCGATACGCCCCCATTCAGATCACTGCCGAAAGAAATGCCTTGGTACGCTCCTCGCGCGGCGCGCCCAAGACATCGGATGCGCGCCCGTGCTCGATGATCGCGCCCTGGTCCATGTAGACGACGCGGTCGGCAACCTCGCGCGCGAAGCCGAGTTCGTGCGTCACGACCATCATGGTCATGCCGCTCCGCGCCAGCTCCTTCATGACCGCCAAGACCTCGCCGACGAGCTCGGGATCGAGCGCGCTGGTCGGCTCGTCGAACAGCATCAGCATCGGCTTCATGGCAAGCGCGCGGGCAATCGCGACGCGCTGCTGCTGGCCGCCGGAGAGCTGGGCGGGATACGCGTCCGCTTTGGCCGACAATCCGACGCGCCGCAGCAGCTCGATCGCCTCAGCGCGCACCTCGTCGGATTTTCGGCCTTGAACCTGGAGCGGACCCTCGGTGATGTTTTCGAGCGCGGTCTTGTGCGGAAACAGGTTGAAGCGCTGGAACACCATGCCGGTCTTCAGCCGCTGCCGCCCGATTTCGCGCTCGCTGAGCCGATGCAGTCGTCCGCCCTGCTCGCGCACGCCCAGGAGCTCGCCGTCGAGCCAGATGCCGCCACTGTCGATCGCGGCGAGCTGGTTGATGCAGCGGAGCAGCGTGGTCTTGCCCGAGCCGGAGGCGCCGATCAGACACATCACCTCGCCGGGCCAGACATCGAGCGTAACGTTTTTGAGAGCCTGAAACTCGCCAAAACTCTTGCTGACCGAGCGAATCGCGACGAGAGGTTTTGTCATCGCGCGAGCCGCAATGTGCCGCGCGCAAAACGGCGTTCGAGCAGCATCTGGAGCGGCGTCAGGACCGAGACGACGAGCAGGTACCAGAGCCCGGCCACGATCAGGAGCTCGATCACGCGCGAATTGGCGTAGTAGATGTTTTCGGCGTTGTGCAGCAGTTCCGGATACTGGATGACGCTGGCGAGCGAGGTCGCCTTCACCATGCCGATGAACTCGTTGCCGAGCGGCGGGATCACCACCCGCATCGCCTGCGGCAGCACGATCCGGCGCAGCGCACGCAAGCGTCCCATGCCAATCGCCTGCGCGGCCTCATATTGCCCGATATCGACTGATAGCATGCCGGCGCGCATCACTTCCGAGGTATAGGCACCCTGGTTGATGCCGAGCCCGAGCAGCGCGGCGAGGAACGGCGTCATGACGTCGACGGCGCGCGCGCTCCACAGGCCGGGAATCCCGATGGTCGGAAACACCAGCGCAAGATTGAACCACAGCAGCAGTTGCAGGATCAGCGGCGTGCCGCGGAACAACCAAGCGTAGCCGGCGGCAACGGTCTTCAGTACCGGGTTGGGCGACAGCCGCATGATCGCGACGACGACGCCAAGGAAGATACCGAGCGCCATCGCCAGCACCGCCATCACCATGGTGTTGACGATGCCCTCTATGATCACCTTTGCGGTCAGGAAGCGGCCGACATAAGACCATTCGATCTGGCCGCCCGCAAAAGCGCGCCCGATCAATGCAAGCACGAGGACGATCAGCGCCGCGCTGAGCCAGCGAAACCAGTGCGGCTCGCGCGCGACCCGCATTCCCGACAGATCGGGAAAACCCTCCGCGAGTGCCGGTGCCGGCTTCATTGCGGCGCCGCGTTCAGCATGGGCTGGGCGACCGCGTTGCCGCCAAGGCTCCATTTGTCGAGGACAGCCTTGTAGGAACCGTCGGCGATCATCGCGATGAGCTTCTCGGTCACCACTTCACGAAGCGCCGCATCGTCCTTGCGGAACATGATGCCCTGATAGCCTTTGGCAAAGGGCTCGCCGATCACGCGGTATTTGCCGGGTTCCTGCGTCTGCGCATAAGGCAGCGTCTCGCTGCCCTGTACGGCGGCGTCGATACGGCCCTGCTTGAGCTGGTTGCGAACGTCGATCGAGTTCTCGCCCGGCACGTACTGGATCGCCGGCTTGCCGGCCGGCTCGCAATTCTGCTTGCTCCACTTCTCGATCTCGACCGGGAAGCTGGTGCTGCGGGTGGTCCCGACCTTCTTGCCGCAGAGATCGGTCGCAGCCTTGGCTTCGTTCTCCGCCATCACGAAGAACTGCGGGCCGGTCCCAAGATAATCGACGAAATCGGCGGTCTCGCGCCGCGAGGCGCGATCGGAGATGCCGGAGATGATGAAATCGGCGCGTTTGGTCTGGAGCGAGGGGATCAATTCGGCGAACGGCGTCTCGCTCCACACGATCGTCAGGCCGAGCCGCTTGGCGAGCTCGTTCGCCAGATCGACGTCGAGCCCGACGAGCTCATTCGTTGCGGGATCGCGATATTCCATCGGCGCGTATGTCGAGTTGACCGTGAGCTTCAACGCGCCCGCCTGCTTGATCTCCGCCGGAAGCTCCGCCGCCTGCGCGGACGTCACGGCCGCCAACGCTGCGATGCCGAAGAAATACGAGAGGCGCGTCATATCGGCTCCTTTGCCAGTGTTGCTGGAACGTCCTGTCAGTCTGCGTCGAGAACCGCGGGTTCGATCACGCCGGCGCGTTCGGTGATCACCCGGTATTGCTCCGGCCGCCGGTGTGCGGCGAAGTTGAACATCTTGTCCTTGCCCTGGCGGCAGAGGTCGAGATCGATGTCGGCGACGATCACCTCATCGGTCAGCGTTGCGGCCTGCGCAACAATGCGGCCATTGGGATCGACGATGCAGGAGCCGCCGATCAGCCCGGAGCCGTCCTCCTCGCCTGCCTTCGCCACCGAGATCGCCCAGGTCGCGTTCATGTAGGCGTTGGCCTGCGTCACCAGCGTAGAGTGGAAGGTGCGCAAGGAGGCATCTTCCGTGCTGCCCCCATTGGGATCATAGGCCGCCGAATTGTAGCCGATGCAGACGAGCTCGACGCCCTGCAGGCCAAGCACGCGCCAGGATTCCGGCCAACGGCGATCGTTGCAGATCATCATGCCCATGATCGCGTGGGCCCAGGCCGAGCCGGCGCGGAAGGCGGGAAAGCCGAGGTCGCCATAGTCGAAATAGCGCTTCTCGAGCTGCTGGTAGCGCGCACCCTGTCGCGGCTCGACCGAGCCCGGCAGGTGCACCTTGCGATAGCGGCCGAGCAGCTCGCCGTCGCGGTCGACCAGGATGGCGCAATTGTAGCGGCGTCCATCGGGCGTCAGCTCGGCATAGCCAACATAGAAGCCGACGCGCAGCGCACGCGCACGGTCGAACAAGGCGGCGACGTTCGGGTTCGGCATGCCGCGTTCGAAATAATGGTCGAGCGCCTCGCCTTCGAGCAGCCAGCGCGGGAAGAAGGTGGTGAAGGCAAGCTCGGGAAACACCACGAGGCTGGCGCCGCGGCCGGCCGCCTCCTCCAGCAGCGCAAGCATCCGCGACAGCGTATGCTCGCGCGTATCGGCTTTTTGCGTCGGCCCCATCTGTGCGGCGGCGGCGCGAAGGACACGAACCAAGATTGCCTCCAATCTGTGCGCAGTGGCGCCTCAATGGGCGGATGAACCCTTTGATGCGACGTGCAAATCTGCGGCCATTACGCGGAAGCGGGGCTGCAAAATCAATTCGTTCTGCTATGATGTTTTGGCCCAGAGTATAATCGGCAGTGATATGAACCTGCGCCAGCTCGAGATTCTCCGCGCCGTCATCCGCCACCGCACCACGGTTGCGGCGGCCGACGAACTGGCGTTGTCGCAGCCCGCCGTCAGCAACGCGCTGAAGACGATGGAGGCGCAGGCGGGTTTTGCGCTGTTCGAGCGCGTCAACAACCGGCTGTTTCCGACCACGGAAGCGATGGCGCTCTACAAGGAGAGCGAGGCGATCTTCGCGCTGCACGCAAAGCTCGAGAACCGCGTGCGCGATCTTCGCGAGAACCGCTCCGGGCATCTCGCGCTGGTCGCGACGCCGCCGCTCGCCTACAGCATCATCCCCGCGGCGCTGTCAGGCTTCCTGCGCCGCCGCCCGGAGACCCGGGTGTTCTTCGACGTGCGGCGCTACGAGGGCATCATCGAAGGCGTGCTCAACCGAGTCGCCGAACTCGGCTTTGCGCTCGGGCTGACACATCATCCCGGCATCGCCCATGAGGTGGTGCACACCGGCGAGATGGTGTGCGTGCTGCCGCTGCAGCACCCGCTCGCCGACCGGCCGGTAATCTCGGCCGCGGACCTGTCCGGACTCCCCTTCATCGGGCTCGAGCGCGGCACGCGGCTCGGTGAAGCCGTGCGCGACAGTTTTGCCCGCGCCGGCGCGCCGTTCCAGCCGACCGTCGAGGTGCGCTACTGCAACACGGCCTGCGTGCTCGCCGCCGCTGGCGTCGGCGCCGCGGTGGTCGATCCCTTCTCGCCACGGCAGAACGGCGGGACCGGCCTCGCCGTACGGCCGTTCGCGCCGACGACGCACGCCGTGGCCTATATGCTATGGTCGGAAGCCGAGCCGCTGTCGCGCCTGGCCAAGGCGTTTCTCAACGAGGTCCGGAAAGAGAGTGCGCTGCTGGAGCGCACAGCGCCACACCAACAACATGGGGCAGGAAGCGACTGAGCTTGACCTTTACCGGAGGGCACATGGCACGCATCACCATCATCGAGACCGGACAGGTCCCACAAAAATATTGCGAGCGCCACGGTTCATTCCCGGACATGTTCGAGCGCATGGTCCGCGCCGAGGATCCGACAGCTACGGTCGAAATCGTCAGCATCCCGAACGGCGATGCGCTGCCCGATCCGCGCAATTTGGAGGCGGTGCTGATCACCGGCGCGGCCGCCGGCGTCTATGACGGGCTCGACTGGATCGCGCCGCTGGAAGATTTCGTGCGCACGGCCTACGCCAACAGGACACCCATGGTCGGCGTCTGCTTCGGCCATCAGTTGATCGCGCAGGCGCTCGGCGGCACCGTGCGCAAGTCGGAGAAGGGCTGGGGCATCGGCCGGCACGTCTATCAGGTGCTGCCGGACAACGGCGTCGTTGACGGCGAAGCGGTCGCCATCGCCTGCTCGCATCAGGACCAGGTGATGGAGCCGCCCAACGATGCGCTGACGATCCTCTCCTCCGATTTCACCCCGCATGCCGGCCTGCTCTACGCCAACGGCGCGACGCTCACCCTGCAGCCGCATCCGGAGTTCGACGTGGAGTTTGCGCAAGTGTGCTGCGAGCTGCGCATCGGCAAGGCGCCGGAGGATGTCGTTGCCACCGCGAGGGAATCACTGGCGCAGCCGATGGATCACGCCAAGCTTGGTGGCGCGATTACGAGATTTCTAGCGCGCAGGTCCACCTCCTCATCCTGACGAGCGCGCTCCCGCGCGCGTCTCGAAGGATAGAGGCCCAAATGCAGCAACCGGGCCTGCATGGTTCGAGACGCCGCTTCGCGGCTCCTCACCATGAGGGGAGAGAGTTGTTTGCAAGCCTCAGAACGGATCCGTCCCCAGCCCCACCACATCCGCAGGCCTCGGCCCCGGTGCCGGCCAGTGAAACCGCCGGTCCTTCTCCGCAATCGCGATGTCGTTGATCGAGGCTTCGCGGCGCCGCATCAGGCCGTGCTCGTCGAACTCCCACTGCTCGTTGCCGTAGGAGCGATACCACTGGCCGCTCGCATCGTGCCATTCGTATTGGAAGCGAACCGCGATGCGGTTTTCGTCGAACGCCCAGAGGTCCTTGATCAGGCGGTAGTCGTGCTCCTTCTCCCATTTGCGGGTGAGGAACGTGACGATGGCCTCGCGCCCCTGAAAAACCTCGGAGCGATTGCGCCAGCGGCTGTCCTCGGTATAGGCGAGCGAGACGCGCACCGGGTCGCGCGAATTCCAGGCATCCTCGGCCATGCGGGCCTTTTGCGCTGCGGTCTCACGGGTAAAGGGCGGGAGCGGCGGGCGCGACATGAGGGCCTCATCGGTTGGCGGGAGTGCAATCTATCGCCGCGCGCGGGGGAGTCGAGAGGGCCGTCCGCTATCGCCCGATCACGAAATCGGATCAGCCTTCATCAAGGCGCGGATCGATTTCGGGATCGGCTGGGCACGTCCGCCGCTGATGAAGGCGACCCGCACCTCGGCTTTGACCAGCACGACTTCGCCGCGCCGCACCTCCTGCGCCAGCATGATGGAGGCGCCCTTCACGGCGACCGGCCAGGTCACGACATCGAGCACGTCATCCATCCGGGCAGGCTTGAGGAAATCGAGATGCATCGAGCGCACCACGAAGGCGAAGCTTGCGTCTTCCGCCTCGGCCTGCTCGAACAATGCCTGCTGCTCGGCGCCCATCAGCCGCAGATGATTGGTCCGCCCGCGCTCCATGAAGCGCAGATAGTTGGCGTGATAGACGATGCCGGAAAACTCGGATTTGACGATATCGCAACAGAATACCAACTGCTTGATTTCGTTGGGGCGCTGGAGGGCGGTAGCGTGAACAAGCGCAGATTTTTCTACGTCCCTTTCATGGCGAGCCGCAGCGCCTTCGGGATCAGCTTCAGTGTTCACCTAGCTCGCCTCGAGAGAAATGTCAGCCCGGCCGCGAGCATAGCGGCCCGAAGGGGCATGCGGGACGAGTGCAGCGACAACACCGGTGTTTGAGCGGCACGCGGGAACGGGGCCGTAATAACGCTCGCCACAGGCGAGCCCGTTTTCCGAGTGCCCCCGGCGAGGAGCACTTTATGGCTTGCGCGAGGCATCGTGATCCGAAAGGCCGAGACAGCATGGCTCGGCAAGCTGGCTCATAGAGCCCCGTCCGCGGAGCGGACGCGCCCACAACCTAATCGGACCCGTACTTGTGGCATGGGCGAAAACCGCGGCACTTATGAGCCTGATTTCGGGAGATCCTATCGCGGACCTCACACCACTGACCCACATTAAGAACGTGTGCGGTTATTTGCGTGAGAGTTTCCGGGTTCGTTGCTCCGTCGGCGCCGCCCCTGACCGAAAGCCCAACCGATCGCTCCTGCATTGACGGTTTCATCCGCGGAGCCGGAGCAGGACTGGCGTGTATCGTACTCCGTCAACCCAGCTCCATGGTCTGGCCGGAATAGTCGACGAACAGCTTCTCGCCGGCGACATGGACCTGGGGACAGGATGGGCTTGAGGGGGCCGGCCCATTGCTTGTAGCGTTCGCATAGCTGAAGCAGTCGGAGTTAGGCAAAAGACCAAGGTAGCCGGGTTGCAGACTGTCAGCGGTGCGCGCCTCCTGGTTACCCCGATCGCAATCGCTGAAATAGCGATCACGATCGGCTGGAAACGGTGATCACGATGCTCTGGAATGGGCGATCACGATGGCTTGGACTCCGTGATCACGAACGGCTGGAACACGCACTTACCGGGCGCCCCGTCGACCTACCACGCTACTACGTCGCGAGGTGGAGCATGCCGTCAAGCTGTCGGGTGCGCGAGAGGCAGGACACCGCGCTGATCTACGCTCGCAAGCGAAGGGGCATGTCAAGGAGTTGGAGATATCTGCAACGCCGCAACCTGACGCGGCGTTTGTTTCACGCATTTCTTCCAGCGCCAATGTTGCGATGCAGTTACAGCAATTTGCGTGCACGTTGTTAAGACGCAGCAGGCTCGGGGGCACTCAAGACATGGGAATAGAAATGAAGAACTTGTTGCTTATGACAGTCAGTACGGTGGCGCTTGCTGCGGTGGCCCCCGCATTCAGTGCTGATCTGCCTGCGCAACCCATCAGGCCTCTCTACACCACCGCTCCGGGACCTGTCGCGGCTGCAATCTACGATTGGAGTGCTTACTATTTCGGCGTGAACGGTGGTCTGAGCTCAGGCGAGAGTTGTTGGGAGTACCTTGGCAGCAAGCCCGAGGGCTGTCATCATCCGACAGGCGGTAGCGTGGGCCTCCAGATCGGCTATCGATGGCAGATGGGCCAGATCGTGCTGGGTGTTGAGGGCCAGGGCAACTGGGCTGATTTGACCGGGTCCAATCACAGCATCCCGTTTTCCGATACTACCAACCAGACTAAGATTGACGCGTTCGGTCTCATGACGGGGCAGATTGGTTATGCCTTTGGGAATAACGTACTTTACGGCAAAGGCGGCGCCGCAGTCACGAGCAACATCCATCAGATCAGCTCGACCGTGGCAGGAGCCGCTAGGAAAAGTGACGTTCTTTGGGGCGGTGTGTTGGGGGTCGGATTCGAGCACGGCATCGCACCGAACTGGACGGTGGGCTTCGAGTACGACCACCTGTTCTTCCAGCCCCGCACGGTGAAATTCAGCGGGAACATTGGTGGGGCCGATCGCATCCGCGAGGATCTCGATCTTATCACGGTACGGGTCAACTATAAGTTTGGCGGTCCGATTCTCCTGAAATATTGATCCCTAGTTGCGGTCGATGGCCCCGGCCTAGCCGGGGCCATTTGAAGGGAAGCATGGCCCGCTCAGAGCCCGGCCATTCAGGCAATTCCGACGTGAGATTCAAGCGCCGCCTGCGCGATCCCGGCCCCTTTCGCTGGCCTGCGACCCCTCCTTCTCCGGACGGCAAGCTCAGCACTTCGCGGGGAACCGCCGGCTCAGCGCTGAGCACACTCGACACCGAAAGTCAGCCGTAATCGTGGAGAGGGGTAGTCGCAAGGGCGACGAGCTCGGAACCTGCGTCGATGCCGCGGGAATGATACTGCTTGGCTTGCGGCTGCCGCCTTGCCAGGGTAAGCGGCGCATCGCCGTCGCAATCGAGGCAGACGAGATCGTCGAACACAGCTGCCTCGGCTGAGGCGGCCACGGCAAGAGTCCGCCTGCAAGCGTTGAGGACATAATAGATCGGCTCATCCGCGTCTGTCGCGAACCCGGACGATAGGCAGCTCGGCTTTCCAACATCTCACCGGCCCGTCCGATCTTTCGGATCACTCGGCCTCGCCCGCTTCGGCTACTAGCGGCAACCGGGCAGGCGAGCACCCTGCCCTCCGACATCGCCGATATCGCGCGCCAAGCGCCGATGCGGACAGAGGAGAAATCCATATGTGCCGCGGGCGGGGCGCAATGACGTCAGTGAAAGCCGCGGACACGGGCGACCTCATGATGGAGCAAGGCGGCATCCACAGCAGGACTGACCCGAGTTTCTCCGGGCAGGACGCCATAACCCTCGCGCTCAGATGGCATCGCTGCCGGGCGCAAGCTCCATGGCCGGGCAGACCTCTAATCTCGCGCCGCCTTGCAACCCGCCGAAACCCAGGCGGTCAGCCACGCCGGAGCGCGGGGAATAGGTTTGGAGTTCATTCTCGGTCCTTCACACCTCGAAGGGGGTTCTGCAGTTCGCACCCGTAGCAACCACAACAGGATTCCTGCAGACTCCGTAGCGCGAGACGCGTCAAGACAGTTGGATCCAAGTGACCTTTTGCGGCCAGAGCTAATACCTTTTCGGCGAGGCACGCCTTCAACGAAGACGTCCGGTTTGCTTCGGGCACCATCCCGATCGCATCGTCCAGAACACCTCGCAACAAAGCGCATAGTTTGGTTTTCGGTGTCATGGCGCTAATCCAAAAACAACGGAGATCTGGCCGACCTCGGCTCCGGCCCGCCTGGCCGGTGGCCCCCGGAAAGCCGTGCGGAATAAACCTTCTTCGCTCCAGGGAGCGGGAGGAGTAAGGGAGACGGCCGAGCCTACAAGTACAAGAGCTAGGTTTCGGTAATGTGACAGTTCGTGCTCCGCTCATTCTGGATGCATGACGGCTTAAGAAAGCATCCTGCGGATAGGTCCTTTGGTTTTCAAGTCGACGCTTGCTGACGCTATCAACAAAAGTTCGTAAAGCATTTGGTGAGGATCGCCGAGCCGTGAATTGGGCAGCCTTAGTGGATTGCTTGTTCCGATCTCGCCAATTCCAGCTTAGGAGCTCGTCGCGCCTTTTGAGCCGGATGTGCGGCGCGGTTGCTATAGTCGGCGAGCCACGCTTGTGAATCCACGCTGCTCAATCTGGCGGTCATGTTCACGGCCAGAGCTCCGGCTCGGCGGAAACGGATTGGTCCGCAGGCTCAGAGTTGTCAAATCCCGGTTCTGGTAGTTGAAACACGACGCAACATCATCTTGAACTCTTCTGGCACGGTTCACAGTTGAGCTTACGGTGATAAGAATTTCTCTTCGAGATAATTTCGGCGTGCTCCGGCCAGCCCAGCTTGTCGCCGTCCAGGATCGCTGGTTCGAGTGGCTCGATATTCGCACCGAAACTTTCGCCCAGCTGCGCGATCCAGTGACGCTAGAACGAGCTTGGGTGCCACTGGGCTCGATTACCGTTCCGCCAGAACCAGAATGGACACCAACACATCCGGCGGTCACAAGGGCTCGCCGCCCCACGTAATGCCTACCCCTGTTTAGCACCGTATTCCATGGAGGCGGATCAAGTTTGAAACATCCCGCATGGTCGTTCTGGCTAGTCAGTCAGTGTCCGGTGCCATGTGTGACACAATTATGATTGCTCGCTGGACAACACCGTTGAGGCGTGTCTGACTCACACTGTCGAACTTACGACACGCTGGTACTTATTTGTAGAGCTAGGCGGTGTGGACTCTGAGAACCCATTTCCAGGAGCAAATCAGATTCATGGCTGTTTTCTCGGAGCAAGTCTTCGGTGTCATGAACCCGCTGGCTCGACTGCAGGTCGAACGCGACGCGGCTGCTTTGTAGCTTACCCGCCGCGGCTGTAATGGCCCCTACAGCCATCCGCCGCCCCTTTGCCTCAGTCCGCGCGCTGCAACAGCGCGCTAGCCGTCATCCACAACAACACGTCACGGGGGTTCCGATATGCAGTTGCTAAGTTTCTCCACGCCGAGCGCCATTCTCTCGAGTGCCCCTTCTCACAACTTAAGCAATTCAGCAGCGTTGCGACCGTTTGACGCAGAACGGAAGGTCAGGTGTCCGTCAACTCCCTATAGCTATAGGAATCATGTGGCTGGCTTCCTTATCTCGATCGACGGCAGTGGCCCACCGTGGATCTTTGCCTCAAAGCTCCGCAGCCGCTGATAGATCGAGATCAGTTCGACGATCGTGCTCCAGGAGTTGACGAGATACTGAAACGAGGTTCGTACTTGCGTGAACGCGTTGAGGATCTGGTTCATCGCGCCGAGGGTGATCCTGCCCGCGATGATTGTGGGCGCAAGCAGCAGATAAGGAAAGATGACGTCAGTCTGCAGATAGACGATCCGGCCGATATTGAAGTACATGAAGTTCAGATAGAGCCGGAAGTAATTCCTGCGAATGTCGCTAAACAGCACGCTCAATGTCGGCGCATTGGCACGCGCCGTATCATCCTCGCCGAGCACGAGCTCCTTGCGATAGGCCGCTTCGACCCGCTGGTTGAAAAATTCAATTCCGGGCAGGCGGATGCCGATAAGCGCGAGAACGCCGGTGCCCAGGATCGACCAGATCACCGCGGCGAACACCAGCGGATAGGCAATCGAGCCGAACAGAGGCAGCTCCGTGACGTTGCTGGACAGCCTCACCAGAACCGGCAGGAACGCCAACAGTGTCAGCACCGCGCTGATGAGATTGACGCCTAGACCTTCCATGGTGCTGGCGAAGCGCATGGTGTCTTCCTGGATGCGCTGGGAGGCGCCTTCGATCGTGCGCAGCCGTGGCCAGTTGGCGACATAAAACTCGTTCATCGCCGTGCGCCAGCGGAAGATGTAGTGGCTGACGAAGAATCGCGTCATCACGCCGACCACGACGGCCACGAGCGCTATGCCGGCAAAGGTCGACAACTCGCTGTAGAACTGCTCGACCGTGACCGGCGCCGACTTCGAAAGCGCAGCCTGGATCATGTCATAGAACGGTCCATACCAGCTGTTGATCGCGACCGAGACCTGGACCTGAAAGTAAGAGGTGAACAGGATCAGCGCCGAACCAAGAATGGACCACGTCGCCCAGGGATGCGGGGCAAACAACATCCATGCCGCCGCGAACACCGTAACGGCCAGCGCAAAATAGAGATCAAACCACAGCGCCGTGGCCGACCAGAACGTCGCAAGCCCGACCGGCTTCTCCGGGGCTGGAAAGAGATTGCCGGCAAATACATACCAAAACGCCATCGCCAACGCCGTCCAAAGAATTGACGACGCAAAGAACAACTTTGGTCGAGGGAAGAATGAAACGAACATGCTCGCTGTCCTTTATCGATTTAGAACTTCAGCTCAGAAGATGAACTCGCCGCGGTTTCGCTAACTGTTCCTGACTTCCGGTCACCCGCCAGTCGCGTCGCACGCGCGATGCCTGAAAGGCCCCGGTCTAGCCGGGGCCTTCGATTCACCAGTCCGACTTCAGATCAATATTTGAGCAGAATCGGGCCGCCGAACTTATAGTTGAGCCGCGCAGTCACAAGATCGAAATCCTGGCGGATGCGGTCGCCGCCCAGCGAACCAGCAGCCACGACAAAGTTCACGTCGGCATCCCGCATGAACAAGTGGTCGTACTCGACGCTTACCGACCAGTTCGGCGCGAAACCGACTTCGATCCCGGCGCCCACAGTAGCACCCCAAGGGCTGCTATCAGCGCCCGCGAACTGCGCGCCCGTGACTGCGGAGTTGACTCGATACGTGTTGCTCGCCACTGCGACGCCGCCCTTGGCGTAAAACAGTACGGTGTCGAGCGCATAACCGATCTGCCCAGTCATCGTACCGAACGCACCAATCTTGCTCTGGTCGACATCGCCGAACGCAATGCTGACGTTGGATCCGCTCAGATCAGCCCAGTTCCCCTGACCTTCAACGCCCAGCACGATCTGGCCGATCTGCCATCGATAGCCGATCTGCCCGCCGACGGTAATGCCGGTCGCATCATGACAGCCCTCAGGGGTGCGACCATTGTAGTCCCAGCAATTCGAGCTTGAGCCCAAGCCGCCGTTCACACCGACGTAGAGGCCGCTCCAGTCGTAAATTGCAGCCGCGACAGGCGGCGGAGCTTTGGAGTAGAGAGGTTGGACGGGCTGCGCAGCCAGGTCTGCACCGGATGCGGACGCAATTGCGCCAAGCGCCACAATGCTCACAGTCGTAAGCAAGAAGTTCTTCATTTCTACTCTCATGTCTTGAGTGCCCCGAGCCTCATGCGTCTTAACAACGTGCGCGCGAATTGCTGTAGCTGCGTCACAACATTCGTGCCGAAAGAAATGCGTGAACCGGACGCTGCGTTAGGTTCTGCGTTGCAGATCATTCCCAAGTGTCCCCTTACGGAGGCCACCATGGGCGGAGCGCCACATCGGCATGCGTTTCTTGGAATCCCGGGCCCACCTTGATATCCCGCATTCCAAGTTCGGCGGAGACATCGAGCAGTTTGCTGACGGAATTTGTCGGATTCCATTCGCTTCTCGTCAGTCCGGTACCAATCGAGCAGAAATTCAATCTTCAGATATTTGATGCCATTGTCTTGAAGAATGCGTCTCATTTCCGCAAAACCAATCTTGCTTTGCGCGACCATCGTGTCTTCGTAGTGAAGTCCGAACCCGTTGAACCCCGCGCGCGCTGCCCCTTCGACCCTGCCTTTGAATTGGAATGGAGTGACCTCAGCAGGCCCCGAGCGGGTAAACGTGCCCCGAAAGCGCGAAATACGAGATCAGAAGCGCTACGTCATTAGCCACGGCACTATCCTCGCGCGTTCAAGCGGTGAAGTAAGGTATGGCAGCCCACAGGCCACCGGTTGCCATTCTGATATCATGGCACTCGCTGACATAAAGTGGGCGCCCCACGAAACAGTTTTGCCTATTGGAGGCCCGGACCAACTTCGAAAATGGCCGCGCGGCCCTTCATTCGATTGGCGGCGCATCCGGCGCAATGTTGTTGTCGGCACGGCACGCGGCATAAAGAGCGCTAGCCGATGCGCGGTCTCGAACGTAAGCGGCATTTCCGCGACGATATCCATCCTCTTTGAGCGACGGTGAATGACGATCGCTCGATCGTGCTGATCCGCATTCCAGAAAACAACATAAAGATTGAACCTTCTAATGAATCCGACAAACGTGCCTTTGATGTTTTCAGACCCAAGGACGAGGCCGCCGGCCGCCTTCGATTGGGCCGGCTCCTGGACCGTCTTGACCATCTCGTCGAAAATGATCGCGCTCGGTTCCGCCCTCTTCCATGATTTTTTATCCGGAGTGGCAAGAGCACCGAGCGTTGGCGCGCAGCTCGGAAACCATCCGCCTCGCTGCCGTCAGCCAGATGGAGCATGGGGCAATGGAGACGGTGCCGCCATTTGAGAAGAGCCGCGAAATGCGATCGCGCAAGTTCGCCACGGCAGCGCCGCCGGGATAGCCGCGCCAGTCGCCAATCGGCCCGTCATCCTTGACGTGGGTTTCGCTGTGGTCGCTGTGACCAAAGCGGCCGACGAAGTCCGATTTATTTTCGTTCTTAGCCGGCTTCTGATTCATTCGGCTGGACTGTGCAATTGAGCCACCCCCGGGTTGCCGCAGCCCATTTGCTTTAACTTACGCCGCCATGATGACTTGAATTCGTTGGAGCGCTGCAAGGCAAACGCGTGAATGAGGCGGCAGATTTATCTATGCCCTTCCATAGCGAGCCGCAGCGACTTCGGGATGCGCTGCGCCTTTCCAGCTGAGATAAACGCTACCCGTACACGTGCTGTGACCAGGAGATCGTCGCCACGCCTGCATTCCTGCAGCAAGGCAATCGACGCGCCCCTCACCTCTTGCGGGACTGTGACGACGTCAAGAATGTCATCCAAGACCGCCGGTTTTAGAAAATCGATCGTCATCGAGCGCACAACGAAGGCAACACCGGGCGCATCGTTCTTGGCTTCTTTGAGTAATGCTTGCTGATTCGTTCCGAGCAGGCGCAAGTAGTTCGTTCTGCCGCGTTCCATGAAGCGCAAGAAATTTGCGTGATAAACAATCTGGCCGGAGTCGGTATCTTCGAAATAGACCCGGATCTGCATATGATGGCGGCCGTCGCGAATTTCGCCATCAAGAGAGGCTCTCACGGTGTGGTCCCCTTGCTGCCCTTTTGGGACCCATTGTCTCGCACAAAGGCGCGTTCCAGAGCAAGCGACGAGGGGCTTTGGCTTTGTTCGCGCAGTCGGAGCTCCGGCGCACCGCCGCGTGGGTGCTGCGCGTGCCCTCAACAGATCAACAACTTAGTAGCTCGGCCTGATCTTCGGGGTGATGACGAACTGCCCTTTTGGCCTGCGATTTGCCTGCCGGTGTGGCGCTGGCACGTCAGTGTTGGAAGCTAGGGAGGTCCGCTTGGATACTAGAGAGGTCCGCCAGAACTTAGCGGTATTCACGATGGCTGCTGGAGCTCGGGTCGATCAAGAAGCTACTTGTAAGAGGATTGGCGGATGCGAAACAATCGACGATCACACGGACTGTGGGTGCTGACTGCGCCACCAG
This sequence comes from Bradyrhizobium lupini, assembly GCF_040939785.1. Classification (NCBI taxonomy): domain Bacteria; kingdom Pseudomonadati; phylum Pseudomonadota; class Alphaproteobacteria; order Hyphomicrobiales; family Nitrobacteraceae; genus Bradyrhizobium; species Bradyrhizobium lupini. Next base: position 5,048,290 of record NZ_CP162553.1, on the reverse strand, counting down.
CGCCACAAACTGCTCCACTTACTGATGAAATTGCAGCGGATATCGTCGTGATTGGCGGTGGATATACCGGGCTGTCGGCGGCCCTTCATCTAGCTGAAGGTGGAGCGCGTGTTGCGCTTTTGGAGGCGTCTGAAATAGGATTCGGCGGGTCCGGGCGGAACGTCGGACTCGTGAATGCGGGCATGTGGCTCATGCCTGAGTCGCTTCCGGCCGCGCTCCGCGCGCCGTTTGGAGAACGGTTACTTGAACAGCTCGGCCGCGGACCGCAGACGGTATTCGAGCTCATCGAAAAGCACCACATCGAATGTGAAGTCGAACGTGCCGGCACCTTGCATTGTGCGGTCGGACGTAAGGGCTTGGAGGAGGTTGAGGCCCGTGCCGAACAGTGGCAGAAGCGTGGAGCGCCCGTCCTGGTGCTAAATGCGGAGGCAACACGCAGCAAAGTAGGCGGTGGCGACTACACCGGCGCGCTGCTCGATAAGCGCGCCGGCACCATACAGCCATTGGCTTATGTGCGAGGGTTAGCGCGGGCCGCGCTTGCGATGGGAGCCAGGATATTTACGCATAGTGAGGCCGTCATGGCGCAACAGAATGGTTTCCGCTGGAGAGTCGGCACCGAAAGCGGATCTGTAGAGGCCGACTGGGTGGTCGTCGCGACGGATGCTTATAGCAAGGGACTTTGGTCTGAGGTACGGCAGGAACAGATTCAACTGCCCTATTTCAACTTTGGCACGCCATGTCTGCCCGATGATCTGAGAAAGTCGATCCTGCCTGAGCGGCAGGGTGTGTGGGACACTCGAGAAGTCCTCTCTTCGTTTCGTCTCGATCGCTCCGGGCGACTCGTGTTTGGCAGTGTTGGTGCGCTTGAGGGGATTGGGCGATCTATTCACCGCGCTTGGGCCCAAAGATCGTTGCACAAGCTTTTTCCAGGACTTCGGGGCGTCCAGTTTGAAACCGGCTGGTTTGGCATGATTGGAATGACCTCCGACAACTTGCCCCGGCTTCACAAGCTGGACCGCAAAGTCATCGGTTTCAGTGGCTATAACGGCCGCGGAATCGCACCAGGCACTGTGTTTGGCAGTGTTTTGGCTTCGTATGTATTGGGGCAGATCGCGGAGAACGACCTGCCGTTGCCGGTCACCGCCGTTGAAGCCCAGCGCTTTCGTGCAGCGCAGGAGGCGTTTTATACGGCGGGCTCCCAGCTTGTTCACCTGATGGATTCCTGGTTCTGATCACCCCAGCAACCCGGTTGGCTTCACAAGCTGCCCTCGCTCGAAGCATGCCGGTCCTCGTGATGTTGTTATGATGTGTTCAAGGGCGCCGTCATGGAACTTAGCATACCTCGGGTAGACAATCGGATGGTGAAAACGACGAGCTTGCGACGGGTGACGTTCATGACTCGAGCTGTCGGTTCTCCGCCGAATGCCAGTCCGCACCGTGGAGGCGGATCATCTCCCCGACGGATCGCTCGATGAAGATGCGCTCAACGCAAAAGCCGGCAGTGACCGAAGCCGCACTTTAAAAGGGGTTTCTCGATATCGCGAGACACCAGCGCGAAGGCCCACCCCAAACTGGAAGCGCTCATGAGTTGCCGTCACGGCGGTCGAAAGGGAAGCGCCAGCCTGTGAGGCGAGTTCTGCGTCATTTCGTTTCGCTGAACCCGTCTGGAAACTCCCTTATGATGGACAGGGCAACTTCGCCTCCCTGCTTTATCCCGGCATCGTAGTGCTAGATGCCAGCGCTGCTTTCTGTTGGGGTGTCATAATTAATCCATGCGCCGAGCGCGTGCGGTGCGCGGCGAAATCTCTTCCGAATAATGAGGTTGTCCACAGGAAGCTGTGAATAGCCGGCATAAGGTTCCGCTATTTGCGGTTGCACGCCCGGAAACGTGTTCCACTGCTCGTAACAGATCGGGGAGAACCGCCAGCTTGCGACTGGCGGCCCCGATTGCCCGCGCAACGCTGCGGACTACGGGCCAAACGCCGATGTTAGCAGCAACAGCATTACATTCGGTAAGCCCCGAGAGGTCAAGTCCGGCTTTACTCTAGTGACAGAATTCGAATGGCTACCTATAAGAACGCCAACTACCTACCGCAATCTAACAGCGACTGTTTCGATCAGGATCAGGGGCCGGGAGTCGCGGCTCCCTTTGCCGCTCTCTCCCGATGCACGGGCTGTCATCGCGAAATCGGAATTGCAGCAGGCCACACATTGCCTCCGCAAAGCAATCATGCGCATACGTCAGCACAAGCACCATTCGATGGCGTCTGATCGTATGGGCAGATCACAATCCGAAGTGAGCGACCGACAACAGCGGAAGTCCGGTTCAGCCGGGCTTCTACACTCTTGTTTGGAGATGCCCATTCAGGCGAGAGTACTTGAGAATGAGCTAGAAGTATTCGCGGCCGGGTCTTCAGCATCTTCCACTTCCGGCATCATTACTTTCGATGCATCGGACAGCGAGCCGCAAATGGAATTCAGCATCATTCTGAGAAGATTCAGAGCTTTCGCAAACGTCTTCGCCTCCGATTTGCCGCGCAACCAGCCCACTTGCCATTGCCACCAGCGTCCGGTGGCTCCGGGTTGAACCATCGAAGGTCATCAGACAGCGTTCGCCGCGCCTCGCGCTCGTGCGGTTTGCCTAAGCATTTCGGCGGTTCGCCTAACGGACCCAAGCCATTTGGCTCTTTGCGGCCCGAAAATCGTTTTGGATTCTTGCGAGTGCGGCCGGTCGCCCGGGCTTTGCTGAGAGGAACGCATGCGCGTGCCATTGAAATTCATTCCTTTATATAAATTGGGTATGGGGACTCCATTTGCAGCTGTGCGCGTGAACGACCCGGTCTGTGTTTGGGTTGGCCGTTCTGTGCCTTTCGAGATGCCCTACCCATGTGGAACCACGCGAGCGCGACAAAGATTGCAATCAGGTGCATGCTCCGAACAAACATCTTCTCGGAAGCAACGGCAATACGGGCAACGGCGATGAATGAAGTTACGATGCTCAACGCGGAGTTAGATCGCTGCAAGGCTGAGCTGAGGGACCTTAACGCGAAGATGAGCTCAATTTCCTGCACGCAGCCGGTGGACATGACCGCAGTCGAGGACGTGGCGAGGCGAATTCGCCAAATTGCCGAACGGGTCGAAGTCTTGACGCGCACCATCCTCCACGGTCCACAAGCCGGAAAACAATAAGGCTGCCAGGAGCGCTGCCGGGCGGCCAGTTACAAAGTTAACCCGGCAGGGAGATGCCCAGGTTAGATCATATTTCTAAGCCTTGCGTGTTCTTGCAGCAGCTCAACTTCTTCTGTCTGAGCCCCTGTTGCTTTCGTCAACTGTCGGCCACCTAATCTTGCGAAGCGATTCGCGATCACCGTAGGTCGCAGGAACGTGCGCTTTTAGATGACGTAACGTGCGCGACACGCGATGCAGCTTCTGCGCTGCTACGGTCGAAAATGTCTTAAGCGGGCAGATATTCTGGCGGGAATTGTGCGAGGGCTTTAGCCTCTTCGCCCTGCCCGTGCGTTGGATGTAACCGTTGACATAGGTGCGATGGCAAGGGCCGCGTCCCCAAGCCGGATGATGAGCGGACCTGAGGCGCATTCAGCGAAGCTCGAGTCTGCCAAGGACCGCGAGTGCTCGCCACGAAAGATCGCTTCGCGGTCCTCAAATCGCGTGTTGCTCAGGCAGTCGCCTGCCGAAGCCCGACTTCCCCATGCCAACCGGAGCGTCTTCAGCGCAAAGGCCCCGTCTCCATGGAGCGCCGCCCGCGAACACTTGCGAATGGCGCCTCCTTCATACTCAACATTTCGCGTTGTCGTGTTCAGCCGTATCCGGCTGAAGACGTTAATGTCGGAGACCAGACACTAACGCGCGAGTATTCCGTCGCCTGAGCCGAAGAACATGGTTTTGCCCTCTTCAAGCGGGGCTCGCAAATGGCTTTGGTGGCACGTGGATTGCTGGGACACCGAAAAGAGCCCGTACGATCATGACGGCCTCGCAGTCGCCGGCCCAGGAGTCCAAATGAAACTTGCTCGATTGATCGCGGGCGTCAATCATCTCCATTCTCGCCAGCATTTCAACTCATCTAGTGTGTCGATGCCCATGCCGTAGTAGTTCGGTGCTACTATACGTGGCGAACGACGGTGGCACCCGCACGGAATCTATGCTTAAGGTCAGATCATGAAACCGGTTCTCGTCTTCGATTGGAATGGAACGTTGCTCGATGATGCATACGCACTGCTCGAAACCACCAATGCAATTCTAGATCGCTTTGGTCGTACAACGATCGACATGAAGACGCTTCGGGAACATTGCGACGTTCCGCTGTCTCTTCTTTATCGCAGCCTCGGACTATCGCGAGACGAGCTTGCGACGGTGGATCGCGATGGGAGTGCAATGTTTCACGACGCCTATGAGGCTCTTGCGGGCAGAGCCGATCTACGCGAGGGCGCGCGCAGAGTCTTGGAGTTGGCGCGCCGAGAAGGGGCTTCGTCCATCATCGTGAGCAACCATATAGTCGACCCTCTGCGCTACCAATTGAGAAGACTTGGAATCAATGACTGCATCGACGATGTGCTCGCGTTCGAAAGCCGCGACACGCAATACAAATCGACAAGCAAAGGAGAGCGACTTCGTCTATACATGCAGAAGAACAACTTGAAACCAGCGTCAACTTTCATCATCGGCGATATGCCGATCGAAACGGATATTGCACGGAATCTCGGACTGATAAGTATAGCCATTACCGGGGGATTTGTTTCCGAGGCGCGCCTGCAAGCGGCGCATCCAGACTACACGATTAACAACCTTCATGAGCTGTTGCCAATCTTACGAAGCTACGGTTTTTTTGGAATGCACAAATCATGATCGGCGAAGATCACCGCACAGCGTCTGTAAAACCTTGATCATGTCGTCCATGTTGAACGAGTTTATCTCGGCGATCTGAACTCCGCCTTCGACATCGCACGCGTCGCATGGCTCAACTCAGTCGCGAGTCCAGCATCTGCAATACCGAACCCGTAATCGGGTACCTGCCGCACTCGCGGCATTCCAGGCGCCTGTAGTCGTCACCGGTGGACTGCTCGAGGCTTGACGATGCCAGATCGAACAATAACCCATCTCTCACCCACACATTGCCGCTCTTACGACCTCAGCGATCCCAGATAGTCGAGCGTGTTGGCAAGCGTCACATTGTAGAATCGGAGAGCAACTTCACCCCGTGCGTCGAACGCTGACCCCAGCTATTCCATCGCAAGTCAGTACTGGTCTGGACGAAATCAGCAGTAGGCCGGGGTCATGGTTGGACGCTGACGGGGCCAGCTGGGCATCCGGAACTCCGCAACCGTAACAGCACCAGCGCTCGTGCCGCACGGTACGCCAAAGGCACCGGTTCGGTTTGACGCGCGGGTCGCGCTGCCGGATGGAGATGCGCTTCGCCGCTGCTGGCGGACATAGTCCAATTCGCTCCCACACCCCCTACCCAGGGGACCTGTTCGTATGCGCCACAGGCGAGTCAACGACCTGACTTTCTGAGCCGCTGGGAGAACTCGGCGGCTGCTCCTCAAGATGCATGCGCTCGCGCGCGTTCGCGGGCTTCGCGGCGACGCTGGAAGCGCTCGCGTCAGCGGTTCGCTCGTTCCGAGGGCTGGGCACCGATGGCACCGGCCCGGCCGTTTCGAGTGGGACCTTCTCCGTCGGCTCGTCTTGGCCTCGGCGCGCCTCCATGGTCTCGAGCACAACTCGCCCTCTCACCGTGATTCTCCAACCGCCGTTTTGGCGCTCAACGAGGCCGTCCGAAAAAATGTCCAGCCCGGGAACGCGCGCGGCCAGCCGTTTGGTGCGCTCGGCCCATTCCGGGCCGCTGGTCGCGAGGATTGCCATGTCCCGCTTGAGGTCCGCCATCACGGCAAATCCTTGGGGGTAACTCACCAGGATCTTCAAGACTGTGACCTGGAAGTTCACTCCGCACCTCGCCCGATCAACGCCACATGATCGACGCTCGGGCCAGGGCTTTACGCCCTATATGCCGCAGCAGCTTCGGCGTTGTTTCGTCGGTCTTTGCGGCTTCGACGATCTCGGAGGCCAAACCAGCGCCGCTCCCCTTGCGCGGAAGCGTCTGGCAGACCTCGTCAAGTACCGCTTGCGATAGAGCGGTCGTGGGGTGTTCAAACATGGACGCCTATCCTACCGTAAGTCTTTCGACCTTGGGATTCCCGCAGTTGAGGTAAACTCTGCCGCGTTGCGCACGAGGGCTCGCGCTCTACTGATGTACCGCGGTCTTGATTCTGATCGATGCGGACTCAAATTGGTAGGCCGAGCTGCAGCTCGGCCTACGGTTCGCCCTGGCGTGAAGACAAGAAGGCGGATCGGCTTTGGAGCGGGTATCTCGTTTGAAGGAAGACGAGCGACAAGTTTCGAGCTCGCAGCGGCTCGAAATCGGGACGCGTCCGGTCCTGCTCCGCGTGATGATCTCGAGATCGTTGAACCTGCCCCTCAGTTTAACCGTCCGGCCCCGCGAACCTTTGTCCTCGCAGTGCATCCAGACCTTCTCGATGAGCGGCTGTGCCTTCCTGACAACGGGGGGACGCCGGGGTGTCGACACCCAGTCAAGGCGATGCCGGTGATCTTGACGACGCGGCGCCGCGTGCAACCGCCCGCAACTGACTGGAAAGCGCACACAGCAAATATCAGTCTCCTCACACCGGCGTCGGACTTGAACGCTTCCCCGATGGTAGCAAGCGGACTTTCTACGTGGCCACCCCGCGCCGCAACAATGTGACGAATTCATTTGCATATCCGTCACGTGCAGCGACGCTGCCTGCATCAGCCGAGCGACTCGGTCGTAAGCTCGTCGTGCAGCAGATGTTCGCGATTGAACATGAGAGGCCTCCATCATCATTCAACATTCCGCGTTTGTCGTGTTCAGCCGTGTCCGGCTGAAGACGTTAATGTCGGGGACCAGACACTGAGGCGCGAGTATCCCGCCGTTGGCGCCGAAGAACATGGTTTTGCCCTCTTCAAGCGAGGCTCGCAAGCGGCTTTGGTGGCACGTGGATTGCTGGGACACCCCAAAAGATTCTGTACGACCATGACGGCCTTGCTGTCGCTGACCCAGGAGTTCAAATGAAGCTTGCTCGATTGATCGAAAATGCCATGGACATTGCGCTGTTGCCTACGTCCGGCTTAAAGCTTTGCCGCGTTGCCCCGCGGGTGGCTATCTCCGAGGTCGAGCACCATTTTCTCGAGGAGTATTCGCACCCTCTGCGCCTGAAGTCTTCCTCGGTGCCGTTTAGCAACGCCCGAGGGGGCATTCGCGTGGGCCACGGCATCTGTCTTCCTCGCCGAACCATAATCGACCCTCGCGTGTAGCCGAGCGGATGGCGGCCCGTGTTCTGATCTACGGTGGTTGCCTCGAGGGGGAGCCGACAACCCCGCGCCTTTTATCGAAACGCATGGCTACGGTATCGAGCCCGAGCTGAAGAGCGGAATGTGAAGCGAGGGACGGAGGTGCCATCGCCCCTTGCTTCACACGAAAGCTAGAGGAGTTCAACAAAATGCGCGCCCCGACCTATTCCGAAGCCTTGGAATTCGCGATCGACCGATCCTACGACATTAACCTCGACATGTTGAGGTCACGGAATTTGCACCTTGACACGCACAACGATTATCTCGTCGGCACATATCCGCCTCTCAAGGCAATGGGCGATCTAGATGCCGAAAACTTGTTGCTTCAGGTTACGCCGTCAATTGATCTCTACTTTCACGTCCCCTTCTGTGACCAGCATTGCACCTTTTGCCACTTCGCCAAAGAAATCCATCCATCTCCCGAGCGAGTGGAGCGCTATCTGGCGGCCTTAGATAAAGAGATGAGTTGGTCGGACGCGGCACTGGCTGACAGAGCTGTTGAGACTGCTTTCTTCGGAGGCGGTACCCCCTCGTTCCTGACCAACAGTCAACTCAAAACGCTATTTGGTATGATTGGCCGGCGCTTTGATCTGTCTAAGTCGGAGGTGAGCTTCGAATTACATCCCTCTCTTGCAAAGCAAGTGGATGCTGCAGATCGCATATCGACACTGCTCAGATCCGGCGTAAACCGCTTTGTATTGGGCGTTCAGAGTCTAGATCCGAGCATTTTGCGCATACTAAACCGCGGACACCGCGTGGACGAGGTAGTACAACTCGTAAGATTGCTGAATGAGATGGGCGTTGAGAATCTCTCGCTCGACCTCATGTATGGATTGCCGCAGCAAACGCTCCGTAGCTGGTACGACTCACTCATCGGCTTACTAGATTTGGGGATAGAGAAGTTCAATGTATTCCCCTTGATGTTCAAATCTACAGACCCCGTGGCCCGCCATTTGGCTCAGGGACGATATCAATTCGCCGGGGCTAAGGAGCGCATTATCATGCATTTTATGGCCGAGCACATCCTCACGACACTGGGCTATCGTCACGGGCCGATTTTCTACTGGAGTCAGCAGTCGCAGCCACACTCGGTTCAACAGCGCCGCAAATACGATTCCTGGAACGACAATAATCTGGTTCCGTTTGGGGTTGCCGGATTTGGCTACATGAGCCAGTGCCAGTTCTATAACGAGGCAGATTTAGATCGTTACCTATATAGGGTCGAGGCTGGCGAGAAGCCAGTGTGGAAGGGTGTTGTCCTGTCGCAAGATGATCTCATGCGCAGAACAGTAATGTTTGCCCTGCGAAGCAGTGGAGTGTCGCTCTCCCGCTTCGAGCGGGAGTTTGGGGTGTCGATTGAGAAATGCTTTGGCCGCGAGCTGGAAAAGTTGAATGAGGCAGGCCTCATCTGCATTTCAAATGACGGCCTGCTTTCGTTAACTGCCGCCGGCACCATCAATTCGGGCGCGGTATCACTGCTATTCTTCTCGAACAATATACTTGAGCAGGTCGCGTATAACGACAGTAGGATAGCAGACAAACGAACTGATCTGCTCGAAAAGCATGATTACTCACCGGCCGCTCGATACGGATCAAGTACCGAAATGCAAGTTGCATTTCGATGAAGCCGCGGGCGGGCTCGTTTATGGTCACTCCTTTTTCCGTTTCCACTCCGCAAAGCTCGCCTTGCGAAGGGCACGACATATTTTTGCATCTGGCCGATAGTATTGATCGGCGGCAGCGAGAACGTCCGCTTGGGCTGGTCAGCAATTTTGTCACCGATGAACTGCCGCACTGCATTGCGGAAATCAAATGCAGTGAACGACCAGATGAAGCGGTTAAGGCGCTTGGACGCAGCGTCCACGCGATGATCGCCGCGAGTGACTATGATGCGTTGCTGCGAAGTCTTCCGCAGTCCGAGTTCGAGATCGCTAAGACAGATATCCAATATCTCGTAAATTGTGCTTATCAGATGTCTGCGTTTGCCGGCCTTCACCCCCTGGACGCCGAGCTGACGGTGGGAGAGGCACTGAGCCGCCTTGCGCGATCAAGTTGTGACCGGCAACCCGGCATCGAGGTCCTCTCCTATGAAGATATGATCCTTACGAATCCGTTGCAGAACGATCCACGCGTATACTGCCTCGGCGCGGCCGGGGTCGAGGAGCGAGATTTTTGCTTGGGCCATCAGATCATCGAGAGCGAATTGCAGTCAGCAATGGACGCTCTGCTTAACTTGCGGGATGTGGCCGAGGTGGATGCGGGGCAATGTCTCACGCTATGCCTGGAGCGCCTTGAGTCAGCAAATTATGTTCTGACGCGGTTTCATGAACATATGTCGCCGGACCTATTTGGCCAATTTCGTGTATTTTACGGAAAGAATCCTTACAAGAATACGCTTGGTCCAAGCGGCCGCTTCTCGGCTCGCATCGTGGCGGTCTCGGTGCTACTGGTCGGCGAAGAACTCTTCCACCAGAAACCGCAATTCTATAGTGATCTATATCGGCTGTCCGAATATTACCCGCAGAGATGCATTCACGAGGTATTCCGCTGGCTGTCGTCAGACAAAGAGAGTGCGTCGTCCAAGCCGGGTTGGCTAGAAGGGAAAGCGGACTTTCCCAGGGTTGCGACCATTTCGCCAGTCGTGGAGCATCACGGCGGCGAAATCGAAACGCTGCGCGCGTCCTGTATTTGTGCACTGGATCGGTTTACCCGGATGCACCGTAGTACGGCCTTAAAATATACCGTTGAGCCTGGTCGTCCAATTGTCGGAGTGGAGGTATCGGAGAATGTTGAGGCTGTCCTTTCTCAGCGGCTGTTGACAGAGGCTCTTCGGTGAGCTGTCGGTGGTCTCTGCTTGGCTAAAAACAGACAACGGTGCCACAGGCACAGGCGTCCGACACCGGTCGAGAGGTGTTAGTCGATGTCTCAAGACGAACTGATCCTTCGTCGCTTCGAGTCCGGGGATAGCGATGGTGTATGGTATCTGCACAGAAGCGCATCGCAGGATGTTGGTGTGTGCGGCCCGGAAGGGGCCTGGGAGGATGATTTACGCAATATCGAGGAAGTTTACATCGGGTCGGGCGGCGACTTCGTAGTTGCGCATATTGGTCTCCGACTTGCTGCCATGGGTGGATTGAAACCTTTTGATGATGATGTCGCAGAACTTAAACGTATGCGGGTCGATCCCATCCGTCAGCGACGCGGGCTTGGAAGGACAGTTCTTCGTGAATTGGAGTCGCGAGCTGTTGCTCTCGGTTTCAAGTGGATAATGCTCGACACAACAACGATCCAAGTAGGGGCTCAAAGACTTTATGAGTCCGCTGGATATGTTCGCCGCAGGGAAGGGATGTTGCATGGATATGCAGTGATCTTTTACGAAAAGCGGCTCACTCGCCACGATGACTCCGCTTGAGAAAATGAGGGTGGTGAGACGGATAATCCAATGAAGCTCTACGGACCCCAACGAGCAAAAATTCAGTCACTTTCCCCTGACTATCGCTCACACTCGCTCCTTGGGAATGATGTCGAATGCGCTCAGATAAAACCGTCACATCTCCCTTCAACAGCCCGCGAGATCTGCGATCGGAATAAATCGTGTCGCTGTAGCTGACGAAGGCGTGAAGATTTCGCGACCGACAGGCCTCGAACGCACGCCCAAACTCACGCCGGCTGCACCAACGTTGAGTTCATAACGAGAGCTGAAAACGGTGCGCCAGCGGCGGATTGGCGAAGGCGCGCTGGAGCTCCGCGATGTAATCATGAGCCGCTTCGAACGCCAATTTGATCCACTGTTCGTCGTGATTGTACACCTGATCCATTCCGCGTGGCTTTTGCCCGGCCTACAGCCGCTGGATTTCCTTGTCGTAGCCGCAGCGTGACATGGTGCTTCGAAAGCCGCGCTCAAAGTCATGCATAGTGAACTTGGCGATACTGGCTTCCTTGGCAAGGCGGTTGACCATCTTGGTCAAGCCTGAGATCTGGCCCCCGGTCCTCGGCGAGGGAAGACATAGTCGGACGTGGCGCGCTGGAAATGTTTCGCAGCCGCAAGCAGCTCGCCAGCGAGGTGAGTACGTGGCAGGTCGTGGTGCAAGCCCATGTGGTCCATGCCGCGTCGAAGGTGATGCGGTCATCCAGCGAGAGTCCGTCGGGGGAGGACCCGCACGAAGGACAACACAAAAAGGGCACGCGCCCTGATCGCTTGGCCCCTTGCGGTGAGTGGAGTCAGCTATGTCGGTCGACGATGTACCCGCTGAGCGGTGCCAGAACGAATCCAGCGACGCTTCAGGTAAGCAGCACAAGGTCAACCAGGCTGGATCCGCCGGCGTGCAAGGCGATCCACGCCGGCAGGACGATGCCAACGCTGACGATGAAGAACGACCTCGAGAAAAACTCAACAACGCAAAGTCGGTATGTTGCTTGCATATCAAATTCGCTTCGTCCCGCGCTCCAGGAGGCGGCTACCCCTTTCCCTCAAGCTCGACCCAGTCCCTGCGGCTGCAAGGCTGAAGCGCCAAAATACCAAACACGAATCGGGCCGTTCCATCCGTGTCTCCGCGCATTGCGACGTCGGCGTGCACAATGGCAGAGTCGCTATGCTCAGCGAGCCTTAAAGTTATCAACGCCGCGCGCATGGACGAATAAGGGCTTTCGATCAGAAGCTTGGTCTGACGGACGGCTGCCTGGCTCTGGCCTAGCGCGAAGTGGCCGCGGCTCGTCGTACAATCAGCGGCATTTGAGCGAGCCGGTGCGAAAGGATGCCGATGGTATGTGAGGCCGATAGGCCATCCCGTCTGGATCGTGTTGCCTTGCGTTCCGATGCAACCGAGAACGCGAGCATACTCAAGCGGAATCTCCAACCAGGCGGAAGCTCAACGCTTAACCTGCAGAGCGGGCGGATCCATTTTTACGAGCAAATATTGATGTCTCGAGCACGCTTGACGATCCACATCAGCGCAATTGCGCTCCTTGTCGCTGGAATGCGTAGGTTGGATTCATCCCGCAATAGGCTAAGGTACCGGAGGCAGTGGCCATGCACTGGTCATATGTCGAGAACTGGCAATTGCCCGGATATCCCCAGGTACGTCCCTGCAAGCAAAAAACGTCCTGCCGAGCCGGTGGAATGTACGAACGCCCCCGCTGCGGCGCGGCAATCAGGATGGAAGTGCAGCGTCAATCAGCTGGCAGGATCGCTCCAGTGGCAGTCCGCTGGCCAGTTCGAGAAGGTTGAATCACACACAGGAGACTAAGGATGGGTCACAACAATCCGGGCCGAGCACGTCGAGAGATCGCCCGCGAGAACGAGCACCTTTCCAAAATGACGGAGGAAGAGAGGCAAAAGGAGCGAGACGCGGAGGAACTGTCCCGGGCTAAAGATCTAGCGAGGGAGGAAGCCTACCACTCCTTCTCGGCCCAGTAGAAAGCCATCTACGCGAAGGTCAAGAACGCGCTCGCAGCCGCAGAAAGCCGCGCCACAGATGCATGGCATCGGGATAAACAGTTTGGCGGCACAGGCAAGCAAAACCCTTGGCGGAAAGACCAATGACGCGGGTCGCGTTCGTCTCCTGCGTGAAGCTGAAGGCTGACACGGCGCGGCCAGCTCGTGACCTCTACGTCTCGCCCTGGTTCATCGGCGCCAGAAGATATGCCGAACGAAACGCCGACTCCTGGCTCATCCTCTCTGCGGCCTATGGTCTAGTTGATCCCGACCGGGTCATCGTGTAGCGCGACAAACTGGATGAGAGGCGGGCGACAATCAGGATGAGAATCCGGTGTCGCGGCAGGTGTCCCAAACAAGCTCCTGCGGAGCTCCCTTTAAGAGTTGAAACATCTTTACTCCTCGTCATGAACGTTCTGAGGATCGCCTCAACCTCCCTTTGACCGTACAACCTGACGCTACGTGCGCTTCAAGCCTCTTGGGTGCGGATTCCGATCGATGTCGCCCAGGATTCCGAGATGATCTCGCCCACCATTCCGATTTGAAGTCGCCCACCCGTTCCGAAATGATGTCGCCCACCATTCCGGGATGATGTCGCCCGGGTGACGAGGCATCTTCTGGCTCCCATAGGGTCAACTCTTTCGGCTTTGCGAAGGGGACCCTGGATGCCGACGGAGAGGCTTGCGATGCGCCGTGTGCGCGATGTGATCAGAATGAAGGCGGCCGGGCTGCCGAGCCGCGAGATTGCGCGACGGGTGGGCGCGGCGCCCTCGACGGTGCGCCTGGCGCTCCGGCGGTTCGAGGCCGCGGGCTTGAGCTGGCCGTTGCCAGACGACGTCACCGACACGGTTCTGGAACTTCGCCTGTTCGCGAAGACCGGCAATGGCAACCGTCAGGGTCACCGCCGCATCGCCGAGCCCGACTGGGCGACCGTGCACCGCGAGCTCAAACGCAAGCACGTGACTCTTTCGATCCTGTGGGAGGAATATATCGCCACCGAGCCCGGCGGATACCGGTACTCGCGCTTCTGTGAGCTCTACCGCGCCTGGGAGGGCCGCCTGTCGGTGACGATGCGCCAGGCCCATGCGGCCGGCGACAAGTTGTTCGTCGACTATGCCGGCGATGGCGTGCCGGTGGTGGTCGACCGCCTGACCGGTGAGCGCAGAACGGCGCAGATCTTCGTCGCCGTGCTCGGCGCATCGAGCTTCACCTACGCGCAGGCGACGTGGACGCAGGGGCTCGCCGACTGGATCAGCGCCCATGTTGGCGCCTTCGCGGCGATCGGCGGCATACCGGCGCTGGTGGTGCCCGACAACACCAAGGTCGCGGTCATTAAGGCGAGCCTGTACGACCCGCAGATCAATCGTACCTACGCGGAGATGGCGGCGCATTACGGCACCGCCATCTTGCCGGCGCGGCCGCGCAAGCCGCGCGACAAGGCCAAGGTCGAGCAGGCCGTCCTCATCGTCGAGCGCTGGCTGCTCGGCCGCCTGCGCCATCGCACCTTCTACAGCCTGGCCGAGGTCAATGCGGCGATCGGCGAACTGCTCACGAGGCTGAATGAGGAACGGCCGATCCGGCGGCTCGGCGTGACACGCCGCCGGTTGCTCGAGGAGGTCGAGCGGCCGGCGCTCAAGCCATTGCCGGCGTCCCCCTATGTCCTCGCCGAGTGGCGGATCCGCCGCGTCAGTCTCGATTACCACGTCGAGGTGGAGAAGCATTACTACAGCGTTCCGCATCGCTTCGCCCGCGCCGAGGTCGAGGTGCGGTTCACGGCCCGTACCGTCGAGATCTTCCACAAGGGCGAGCGGATCGCCGCGCATCAGCGCATGAGCGGCAATCACAAACACACCACCGTGCCGGAGCACATGGCCTCCAGCCATCGGCGCTACGCCGGCTGGACCATCGCGCGTATCCGCCAGGACGCCGCCGCGATCGGGCCGGCGACCAGCGCGTTGGGCGACCTCATTCTCGACGAGCGCTCGCACCCCGAGCAAGGCTTCCGCGCCTGCCTCGGCATCCTCAGGCTCGCCGCCTCCTATGGGCGCGAACGGCTGGACGCCGCGGCTGCGCGGGCAATCGACATCGGCGCGCGCACCTATGGTTCGGTCAAGTCGATCCTCGCCAACAATCTCGATCGGCGTTCTGCTCACCAGCGTTCCGCGGACGATGCGCCGATCCTGCATGCCAACATCCGCGGACCGCGCTACTACAATTAGGAGATCATCCCTTGCTCACCCATCCGACCCTCGACCGCCTCAACGCCCTCGGCCTCCACGGCATGGCCAAGGCCTTCGCCGACATCGAAGCCACCGGTGAGGCCGCAAGCCTCGGTCACACCGAATGGCTTGCGCTGCTGCTCGAACGTGAAGCCTCGCTGCGGCACGACAAACGGCTCGCCACTCGCCTGCGTTACGCCAAGCTGCGCCAGCAGGCGTGCGTCGAGGACATCGACTACCGCACCCCGCGCGGTCTCGACCGCCCGCTGTTCGCTAAGCTTGTCGAGGGCCGCTGGATCGACGACCACGTCAATCTCCTGATCTGCGGCCGGCCGGCGTTGGCAAGAGTTGGCTCGCCTCGGCGCTCGGCCACAAGGCCTGTCGCGACAATCGCTCCGTGCTCTATCAGCGCGTCCCGCGACTGTTCGACGATCTGGCGCTCGCCCGCGGCGACGGCCGCCATCCACGCCTGTTGCGCGGCCTTGGCCGTGTCGATCTGCTGATCCTCGATGATTGGGGACTCGAGCCGCTCGACGCCGGTGCCCGTCACGACCTCCTGGAAATCCTCGAAGATCGCTACGGTCATCGCTCCACCATCGTCACCAGCCAGCTCCCCGTGGACCAGTGGCATCTGCTCATTGGAGATCCCACCTATGCCGACGCCGTGCTCGATCGCCTCGTCCACAATGCCCATCGGCTCGACCTCACCGGTGAGAGCCTGCGCCGAACCCGGCAATCCGCCCGAAAGACTTGAGCCCGTGGCGCTGTGGACATGCCGCTGCGCTTGGACAACGCAATCGCGTTGCCCACATGCCCACAGCAACCGCAGAAGAAGAAAAACAGGTTGAAGTCGCGATTCCAGATTGACCACGCGGCTTGACCGATGCCAGAGAACCAGCCGGCCAGAACGCCTCGCCGCTGGGCGAGATCAAATCGGAAAGGTGGGCGACATCGTCTCGGAATCCACGGGCGACTTCATATCGGTACGCCTGGGCGACTTCGTCGGAATCCGCATCTTGG
Source organism: Bradyrhizobium lupini (assembly GCF_040939785.1). Lineage (NCBI taxonomy): Bacteria > Pseudomonadati > Pseudomonadota > Alphaproteobacteria > Hyphomicrobiales > Nitrobacteraceae > Bradyrhizobium > Bradyrhizobium lupini. The sequence goes on along the minus strand of NZ_CP162553.1, from coordinate 5,032,216 downwards.
GCGCTAAATTCTGGGGCGAACCTGGAGCGTGGTCACCGTTCAATGAAGGCCGGGTGGCCGCCCTCGAGTCGCGCTAGACAACTCGGGAGCAAGCCCTCGTCATACCTCAGCAATCTGCGTCCCACCGGAAACGTTGTGCGCTCCACGCTCCGCAGACCAAGGCAATACGCCCAATGAACCAATTGCGTACCTCGGGCAGATTCAGGACATAGATGTCTCAAACCGAACAAGCCAAAGATGACAGATAGGACGTCAGCGGCTGAGGTACGCGTCTGTCAGCCCTTTCAATTATGCTGACGTATAGCTTTCGAAAGAACGCCTCCCCTGGCATTCTTCTTAAGCCGACGCGATGACTGGCAGCAGGCGAGACGCCGCTATCGGAGGTCCACATTTGTGTCACACTCGAGCCTGGTCAAAGGAATTTTGCCATCCTGATTGGGACCGTACTGCGGATTCCGATATACGAACGCGGAGATCGCAGACAAAGCTTGGCAATGCGCTCAGCACTGTCAGGCTGAGCCCGGGATAGCTCTTCTCCAGAACCGCATGAAATCGAAGCAAGAAGCGGATTGAAGTTGACTCTGCCCTCTCCTCGCTGGACCAAACGAGAAGACGAACTACTGCGCGAGCTTGTTGATGCAGGCACGCCTGTGGAATCCATTTGCGAAAGGCTCAACAGGTCCGAGCCAGAGCTTCGCAGGCGTGGCTACTACATTGGCCTACCGAGGAAATGGTTCAAGCGAACAGCCGCCATCTGATCCCTCGGCTACTACAGTTCTTCCCGAACTGGCCCCATAGTATGGTCGGCGGCAAGGAAGACCAAAGTCCCTAACTCTGTCCCCTCGGTGGCGCCGAGCCAATCGTGATAGCATGTCTATTGACGCTGTTCTCAAAAAAAGTGCTGGTCTCTTGCGGCGTCAAAGTACAGAGCGACGTCGGCGTGGGATAGTTGGAGACGGTGAACATCACCTCGTCCGTTTCATTCGATGCGGCAGGTAAACCGACGCTCGCATTCTCCGGGAGTGGGATCGCCGTGGCCCGCCAGGCGCCCTGATCGCACTTGTAGACGAACGCCTTGCCCTGAACATTGTCGAGGATCGTCAGGATCAATAAGTGCCTGGTGGCGCTGAACCCGCTGAGCGCCTGCCGAGGCCCGGGCTGGAACACGAGCCAGGGTCTGGCGCGCAGCGGATCCTGCTTCCATTCGGCGACGTCATACGAGATCATCGAGCCAGCCGCGAACGCGGTGCCGCCGGACGGCTTCCAATCTTCGTCGAGCGTCACCAGCAGGCGGCCACTGGCGATGCCGCCGATGTTCCCCTTCTTTGGCACGTTGAGCGTGATCGGCCCCTTGGGCCCAAGAGCACATACTCCTGCTCGAACGTGCTGATGGTGCGCATGGCGCCGGTCGCGTGGACCTTACCTTCATTGTCCCGCAGCACGAATGGCGCGGCGCCGACATCGGTTGGCTCGCCGCGAAAGACCTTTCCCGCCGAGGCCTGTTCTCGCCTGCCCCGAGTCGGACGGGAAATCGGAGTGCTCAGCGAAGCGGCCGCTCGATCCCGCCGGACGCTTGAGGCGCTCAAGACGATGTCGGATAGATTGTCAGCGTTGACAAAAACGCTGCTTGCCCTCGAGCGAGCTCGGTCAGACATCGCGCGTAGACGCCAGCGCCGGCGTTCAGGCAGGCTAACCTCGATCGCCCGCGCCAAGTTTTGTCGACCAGATCGGGAAACATGATCTCCATTGCGCGCAGCGCGCCGGGCCAAAATCGATTGACCATGCGTATCAGAACTTCACGTTGAAGGTGGCATTCAGTCCGGTCTGGGTGCTGCCTGAACCGAACTGGCCCTGGTAGGCGACGCCAAGGGTGCTGTTGCTCGAAAGCTGGAAGTCCAGACCGGATTCGACGAGTGCCACGTCCTTGCCAATGGACACGCCCGAAGCCACAAAAGCGATGGAACCAGCAGCAAAGCTGGCGGTCGACAGCGGAATGAGGCCACCAACGGCATGACGCCAGCCAATATCAGCTCGCGCAGTCGTGGCTATCTCGCCAAGTTGAAAACGGGTGGTCGCGTAGATGCCGAGAGTGGAGAGCGTCGTATCCATCGTGTCAGCGTGAATATCAAGCGCCGCTCCGTTCAGTCCCATCTCGCTAAAACCATCCGTCGCGACGCGAATATGGGCGAGATTGCCATAGGGTTCGATCACCGACCACTTGCCGACACGAACCTTGTAGCCCAATTCTCCAAAAATCTGGAAAGTGCCTGCATCATAATCCGAGATCAAGTTGTCGTTGAATCCCGGGAACCTAACGTTGCGGCTCATCTCAAGATCGTGCCATGTATAGGCAATGCCTGAGCGGAAGGCGATGGCCCCTTCTGGCACAGTCCACTCGGTGCCTGCATAAGTCCCGAAAGTGTAATTGTCGCTGCGGCCCGATGACGAAGCAGCGTTAACCTTGAAAGTGGAACGGCTATAGCCCGTAAGAACACCGAAGCGCCAGTCGTCAAATACCGACGCGTCGATACCGGTCATGAAGCCGTCAATGGTGGATCTGGTGCTTGCGACATTGCTATCACCTGATTGGGTCGTCCATCCGCCAAAAGCAGAACCCCACGTTGCATAACGCTGCAAGTCATAGGATGGCAGGTCAGAGGTAGCCTGGCCGACCGCGCTGATGGGAGATGCAGAATTGCCGCCGGGCCTCTGCTCAGGACCATAACCCATGACCGCCATCTGCGAGAATGGCGCGCCGCCAAACGCCTGTTCGAGACGATTGTAGACTGCTGAACGCGCATAGAAGCTGTCATTGACACGTCTGCCCTGCTCCGACGCATAAACGGACGGCGAAAGCTGCCGCAGCGCAGATGTCACCACCGTGCCGTCCGATGCGGAGAAGTCGAGTGCCGCGATGAGCGGCTGCAGCCCCAACGCAGCGTTGCCAGCTACTCGATCGAGCGCCGCGCCCACGTGGCGGCTGTTGGCATTGGCCGCATAACGCGAATAGGCATATGTTGGGCGAGCGAGCGTCAAGGCATAGGTGTTGTCGCCCTGAGCTGTAGCGCTTGCCATCAAGATTGGCGATTGCAGCGATGTCGCCACGTTCGTGAACGACCCTGTGAGATTTGTTGCGTTCAGCCACTGATCGGAGGAGACGCTAAAGCCGCTGTGATACCAGCCACGTTTCGGCGTGATCGTGAGCGTGCCGTCGAGCGTCGCATTGCCGTTCACCACGAGGCGGCTGAACGCACCGGTATCATTCACCGCGACCTGCAAGCGACCGGTCGAGGTCTGCAGATAGTCGCCATTCACCTTTATGCTGTTGTCAAGACCGTCGATGAGGGGAGCGACAGCACCGCCATTGGTGAAGCGGCCATCGCTATTGAGCAGATAACTGCCGTTGCCGGACAAGGTTGCGCCTTGCGCGACAGTTGCGTCGTGCACTTCGTGATTGCCGGTAAACAACACGGCGCCGCCGGACAACTGCAGCGACAGATTTTTGCGCCCAACGATATTACCTTCATAGCGGGTCGCAAAGCTTGCGTCGGGCTGTCCCGTTGAGTGACCATTCGCGTCAGGCGTCATACCGAAGGTCAATTTGGTCAGGCGCGGAGAACCGTTCTCGTCAAGCTGGGCGTAATCAGACAGGATGTCTCCTGACAGCATTGCGCCACGCATCACATTGATCTGGCCGACATAGCCATTGTTCGACATGTACATCGCTGCATGACTGCCAGCCAGGCGCCCGGTCAGATCGAACGTGCTGACGAGCGGACCATCGATTTCGTTCAGCATCGGGGCCGGGTTATTGCCGATCGTGCGAATATACGATCCGCGGTATTCATGCTCGTTGCCTATCGCACTGTTGCCAAAGTCGAAGCTTGCTGCGATACCATGCTCGCCGAGAGCCTGCACGTCGCCACCCTGAGTAAACGTGTGATTCTTGCCGTAAGTGAACATGATGCCGCGCCCATAGGCGCCGTCCGCGTAGACGCGGGTCCCGGGCGAGACTAATATCCGATTGCTTTCGCCATCGACGCGGATGCCGCCCCCCCTGCTCCTTGCGAAAGCAGGTCGGCGCGCTGGATCACAGTGTTGCCGCTGCCATAGACGTGCAGTCCCAGTCCGAGCGTGGCCGTGTTGTATGTATTTGGCAGATACGCGGTACCGTTAGCATTGCGAGCGAAGAAGGGATTATCGTTTACCAAATTCTGACCGTTGCCGTAGATCGAGTAGCCGAAGAAATTGCGCCGATCGATGCTGTAGCCGATGTCCTGCATCGCGGCGATCTCCGCCTCCATCAGGGAGGTATAATTCCGGTATCCCTGGTGGCTCATCAGGCTGTTCTTAAGCTCGCTATGCGAGACGAACGGTACATCCTGCCGACCATCCTCGGTCATTACTCGCACCGGAATACCTGGCATGGCACCGGCCAGTACTTCACTCACATTCTTGCCGGCGAAATAGCCCTGATCGCGGCGCAGGTCGAAAACGTCGTCAGCTCGCGGGTTCGCGCAGACGGTACAGTAGATTGCCTGTCCAGGCTTCGCTTGGTTGCCATTGTCATCGTGCAAATGATCGGTCCAGGCATTTATCGATTCAGCGAAATACGGTGATATCGCCCGAGGGGAGAACGGCGTGGCTTCACTACCGTAAATGATGGTACTGGCAATTCCCAATTGATGGGCGAACTCATGAATCATAACGGGCGCAAGGCCGATCTTCGGCGTCATCGGCAATTGCGAAGGGATGTAGGCATCGGATGAGAACCCCATCTCGCCGATCGCAACCATGCCATGCGCGCCGTAGTCCAGCTCGCCCGGATCCTGGCCCTTGAGCGCCGCCTCCACCTTGGTGCCGCCATCGGGTGACGCCTGGATTATCGACGCTGCGGTGTTACCGCGAATTCCGCCGATGTTGACAATGGCCGGCGACTGACCCGGCATGACCTTGATGATTTCGGCCCAATGCCGAATCGCCGCAAGCGAATGATCTATTTCCCATTGCGGCACAATCCGGAGCGAATGATTCGGCTTGTCACCTCCGCCACAACAAGAAGGGCCATCTCCGGGACCGAATATCCGCGCCCGCATGAAGGGCACGCCGTTCGAATCCCTGACATCGTAGGTTTCAACGGCCCTGCTGGGCGGGCCGAGCAACGTTTGAGCCGCAAGCACGATGATCGTAATTGTCTTTGTATTCATACTACACGTCCTATTCCGGGCTGCGATTGCAAAAGACCTGCAGCTTCAACGAGGTCGACTCCCTCCAAAAGCTGCCTCACAAGGTGTCCCAAACAAGCTCCTGCCGAGCTCCCTTTAAGAGTTGAAACATCTTTAATCCTCGTCATGAACGTTCTGAGGATCGCCTCAACCTCCCTTTGACCGTACAACCTGACGCCACGTTCGCTTCAAGCCTCTTGGGCGCTAATTCTGGGGCGAACCTGGAGCGTGGTCACCGTCGTGCCGGGGGCGACATCGATCGTTTTCATGGTGCCGTCCACAATGCGAGCTCCTATTGTCTTTTGATCGCACGAAGATCCATTCTGCAGCGGACCAATTCCGACAAAGCAGGCGGCTGCACGCAACTAGCGAGCAGCGGAGCAAAGCCGGGCCAATTGCTGACGCTTCCGCAACACGCGCCGCCAGCTGAACGCCGCATGCACCCGCGGGGGCCCTTGTATGTGAAAATAGGCGGCATCTGTTCGGCGTCCGCCAATGTTGTCGCAAACTCGCCATTGCACAGAAGCACAACGATCGCCCCCGCCCGACAACTGCAGCGCGTTCATCTATTCATCTTTGCTGGCGATTGCCGCGATCAGTTCAAGGCTTGAATGGGGCTGCAAGAGGCAGGCATTTTTATTGCACTCATCGTCGTGAGCTTCGTCGTGGCATGCGTCAAGCACATGTGGAGCACTGGGACGCGGGGCGGCCACCTCAAGCTAGAGGGGATGTAGAGCGAGTGGAATGCAACGCGCGCGACCTGACTGGTCGAAATGTTCAGGCTAGCGATCGCGCGCGAGACGGATCCAGGATGGCCAGGCAATTTACTCGGGAGAAGCCGGAGCCGGTCCTCGGTCCGGCAGACGAACGCTTGACCGGCCGCGCCGTGTGGGGCGCAACCATCGGCAATATTCTCGAATTCTCCGACTTCGGGACCTATAGCTTTTTCGCTATCCAGATCGCAGGCGCACCGCGCTCGAGCGGAAGCGTGGTCCAGGGCGACCATCCTCGCACGCGACACCAAAAACACTCGCTGATTGACGCTCCGCGACAATCAGAGCGAACAAAACTCTTGCGCGCGACAATCATCGCGGCAATCCATCATCTCGCGGCGACACCGACTCGCCATCCTGATTGTCGCGCGCTTCCCATCCAGATTGTCGCGCTATATCATCGAGCCATACGACAAGACTCTCAACGACATGGGTATCGAAGCACGTCGGGGATGGGCCAAGCTGGTGACCCAGCAGATGGATCTGGCGCGCGTGGGTGGCGACACCGCCATCGTGCTCGCCGGCCAGAACTATCGACGCCATCTGAACATGGCATTGCTCGACAGGTTCGCCGAGGTTGAGGTGCCGATGTCAGGACTGATGCTCGGCCAGCAACTCAGCTGGCTATCGAAACACTGAAGGAATTTGTAATGACTAAACGTACCCTGGCGTTCTCCTGCGCCTTCATTATGCTCGCCGTCTGCAACGCGCACGCGGCCGAGAAGCAGATGCCGATCGACTTCGTGGGCGAGTGGTGTAGCCCGGAGAAGGATGGGAACAGCACGCAGTACAGCCTGCCGAGCTGGGCCTTGCAGGAGCCGGACGGCAAATGCACGGACATTCTGAGCGTCGAGAAGTGGGGCTTCACGGATTCGGCGATCTGACGTGCCTTCCCGTGGATGTTCGGACTAAGTCTGACACCGCTCCTTCTGGCACCGCGTACTTTGCAACGATCAAAGCGAGTTGCACCACGGTGGATGCAAAGGGCCTGACGAAGCGCGTGCCAGGACAGCAGGTCTTCGAGTTCGAGCGCTACAAGGGCCAGCCGCACAGACCTCGGCCGAGAATGCGGCCTCAGCTTCGAACGATGCGGCCGATGCTGTCACAAAGATCAACGAGTTCAAGGGCATCTACTACGGGGGTCTCACCGCCGATCCCGCGACCGATCCGCTCGGTGCAGCGCCAAATGCTGGCGACTTCTACTTCAACACCGTCTCCAAGAAGTTCCGTTCTTATGACGGCACGGCCTGGACCGACATGGTGTCGGTCGGCACGCTAAAGCGCTTCATCTTCTCTGCGACCGCAGGTCAGACGACGTTCACGGGCGCGGATGCCTTCGCCAAGACGCTGGCTTATCGTTCAGGTATTGCGGAGTAATTACTTCTCCGTCTTCCTTCACTATTTTCGCGGCTAGCTCCTTTTGGCTCATGCCCTTCTCCTTCCTCGCGGAGGAGATCGCGCGCCCGAAAGAAGACATATCCAATCCCATTTGCTACGACCCTTCGTTGGTTCTTGTCAGCATATCAGCTAATTAGCTGATTGTCACCCACCAACAACATGCTGGAATCCCCCATTGTAATTCTACACCGCGACGACCTCGCGGATACCTATATTCCCGTGAGGAAGGAAAGCACATTGATTCCATCAGGATTTAAGCTTGTCTTCGGATGGTGGGGGTGATCGCAGTCGTGGCCCGAGACGCCATCACCAAACAACACTTCTCTGGGCGAGATCGTAATCGGCCCAGCGGGGCTTTTGGATATTTTAGAAACGATTCTGCGATTGGGAGGCCCGGCCACTCCCCACGCCAAACGGATTGCCGCGTGGCAAGCCAAGATGCGGGCATGCGACAATGGCAGTCGGCTCTGGTCGCGTTCCTTCAAGATCGATCCCTGGGCGACTGCGCGCCTAACATTGGGCTGGCGAGATGAACTCAACGAGGCCGGTTGGAATCCCGCGCGACCGTACCTTCATCGAGAGGGCAGCCTGCATAAGACGGCGTTCCAGTCATCCGTGGTTTTCGAGAAATAGAAGAAATCGGTTTTGTAGTCGGCGCCGAATGAGAGCTTGCGAAGAACAAGGCTGAGCCCGATACCGTGGTTCTGTACGAACTCCCGCGGGATGAGACGCGTGTGCTGCTCGAGGTAAGCTTGGTACATCTGCTCCTCGCGTTCTTCGTCGAGCAGCTGCACGAACCGCGCTGCTTCTTCATCCAAATTCATCTTGGCTCCAAAGGCTGGCGCTTATTCTAACGTACTATCCAGGCGCCCCCGAGCTTGGGCAAGGATTTTGATTAATCGGGAAGCCCTCCGAAAACAGGCACGATTCGTCCTATTTGTACGCCACACCTACCCAGCAGCCATACCTGCGCCCTCGATTTCTGTATTGCTGCTGACGTCTGCGATCTTATTGCGTCAAACCGGATCAGGGTTTGGGGCGGAGGCATGAACGGTGAAAACGAAAAGCCTCCGACCGAGGCGATAGGGCCGCCAAGTAGTGGTGAGATGCCGCCTTCCACAAAGCGGCGTCGCAAGAATCGCGGCGTGCCGCCGCCCGCGACGTTCGATATCGATGCGCTGCCGGCCAGCTCCAATTTAACGGCATTAGAGGCGGCCGCGGTTATCCGGCGCACGCCTGGCGCACTGGAGCAGTGGCGGCGTGATCCGAACCACCCGCTGAAATGGCGCTACGTCGATGGCCGCCCGCTCTATCGTGTCGATGCGGTGCGCGACTATCTGGCCAAGTGCGATAAGACCACTAAGACGCCTCAGCCGCAAAATGCTCACGGAGACGGCCGAGGAGCTCGGCCTTGATCGGGTCAAGCGGATTCGTCCGCTGCAGACGCACGATTTTGCCGACCCGTTTCGCGCCGACCAACTCCGCAATGTAGTCGTGAGCCGCTTCGAACGCCATCTTGCGGATGATCCACTGTTCGTCGTGATTGTAGACCTGATCGATTCCGCTTGGCTTCTGTCCAACACACAGCCGCTGGATTTCGTTGTCGTAGCCACAGCGTGACATGATGGTGCGTAAGCTGCGCCTTAAGTCATGCATGGTGAACCTGGCGACGCTCGCTTCCTTGACCAAGCGGTTGACCATCTTGGTGAAGCCGGACATCTGGCCGCCGGTCTTTGGTGATGGGAAGACATAGTCGGAGGTTGCCCGCTGGAAATGTTTCGCGGCCGCGAGCACCTCGTCAACGAGATGGGTGCGCGGCAGGTCGTGGTGCAGGCCCATCTTGGTCCACGTGGCATCGAAGGTGATGCGGTCGTCCATGACATGCTTCGACCACTCGATCATGGTTGGCTCGCTGCGGCGCGGGCCGCCCAGTAGGCACATCCGTACCAGAAGCCCGAAAGTCCCGAGCTTGCCGGATGCCTGCCAGACCTTGATGATCTCGTCATCGCTCAGCGCGCGTCCCTTGGTGCGGCGCAAGCTCCGCTGCGCCCGGGTTTCCTTCGGCTCGCGATAACCAGCGAGCACATTGTGGTCGACATAACCTTCGCCGACGCACCATTCGAGGAAGGTGTGGGTGTGCTTGCGCAGGTCCTTGGCCGCCCCACGCTTGCCGGTCTTGGCAATCTTGTCGACGGCCGCCATGATCTGCCGCCGCGTCAGGTCTCCGACGGCGCTCTCGGCGTGTTCCTTGAGCCCGCGCCGCAGCGCCGACATTGCTGGCTTCCAGTTGACGACTTGGCGTCCGGTCAAGGACGCCTGGTAGGGACCATCTTCAACAATGAGGGTGGTTAGCGTGGTGCGCTGCTTCTCGGCTGCCTGTTGCCGCCTCGCCTCGCGCTTGGCGTCGTTCGGATCCACGCCCTTGAAGACCTCGCCCGCGGCGATGGTGGCGGCCTTGCGCGCTGCCTTCTCATTATATTTGGGCCAGGCGCCGAGGGTCTTGCGCTGGGTCCCCCTCACCCCCGGCTTGGTGAAAAGGTAGACCCAGGTCCGGCCACCGGTCGCGCGCATGCGCAGCGCGAGGCCGGGCAACTTGTCGTCGTGGAGATAATGCTGCGCCTTACCCGGCGGCAACGTCGCGTTGCGGATTACGGCATCGGTGAGTGTCAGCTGGTTGGTCGGCTCCGGCATGGTCCCTGTGCTCCCTGTCGCCGTGTGCCCCGCAGCCGCCGGGACCATCGAAGCGAGGGAAAGTGATCATTGACTTTCCTTCGCTTTTTCCGCCTCGGGGCACACCAGCGTGGAAGGACGGCCCTTGAAGAACAGAGGGGGCACAGACCCTCCCCGATTTGTGTGCCCCAAGGGAAGATGGCACGGGGGCACAGCGGGGGCATACAAAATGTAGTTTGGTCAGTTGTGGCCTATTATGGTCGCATATGGCGAAATACCATACGATGCATAGGCTTATCTACTTTTTACTATGGCTGGCTCGGGTTGGCTAGGGACTACCGATTGTGGTTCACACGGGAGAGGTCCAAGGTTCGATCCCTTGTGCGCCCACCATTCACCTTCCTGAACCATAATTTGTTGCGGACGATAACCGACGCTCGGCGGCTGTCTTCACCCGTCCAAATCAAAAACAGCGAAAACAACCCCATGCACAGTAGCCGACCTCAGTCGGATCAATGAGTTACAGGATTGCGACTTTTCCGAAATATAATTTGACTCGTCGGGCAAAACACCGGCATGATGGCATCATCGCGGGGGACCTGAAGCGCGATCGCATCAAGCTTCACGCAACCCGCGCCGGTCGCCAGGCTGCGTACAAACCGACCAGGGTGCCGATAGTAACCAGCGCTGCGGCCAGCAGCAGCTGCAATTCTCCATCGTCCGTGGTGCCTACGGACGACACAAGTCTGGTCACCACGACGAACAGAATGCCCACAGAGGCTGCTGCGCCCACGCCGAGATAGGCGAGCTCGCGCGTCAGGTTGCGGCCGAGGAGTCCGAGTGCCGTGAAATACATCGCGCAGGCGTTGGGATGAACGAACAGCGCAATTCGCGCGTAAGGACCGTAGGCGTCGAGGAGGGACTCACACCGGTTCAGTGCCGCCTTTGAGGCAATCCGCTGCAACAGCGGTCTGAAAAAACGAGCCTGTCCGTAGCTCAGAACGGCGCCCAGGATGATGGCCAACCACGCCACGATGAAAACGGAGACGTCCGCGGGCTTTGGATTGAGCGCCACGGACATCAGGATGAGAGCGGTTCCGGGGAAATAGCCAAAATACGGGAAGACCGCCTCCAGCAGCACGCAGACGAATATGAAGGCCGGAAACCACGCCGAGCCGGTCGCATCCTGGACGATGGCGTTCAGGTCGAAGAGATTTGTCCTGTACAGGACGAGGTACATGCACATGGCCAACCCAGCCAGCGCGTAAAACGGCAATGCTCCCGACAGAAACCGCCTCATCCAGCTATCGCGCCTTGTTGCGCGGACACAGCGGAAACCATCGATAAACGCCCCCTACTCAATCGACAAAATCTCGATCTCCTGCGCACCCGATCCCACGACATCCCCGACCGCCTTCCCCATCAACGACTTCGCCACCGGTGCCACAAATGAGATCGTGCCGGCCTTGGGATCGGCTTCGTCCTCGCCGACGATGCGATAGGTTTGCACGCGGCCATCGGCGCGGCTGAACGTCACCGTGCTGCCGAAGGCGACGACATCGGTCGAGGCCGGGGCGGGAATGACCTGCGCCGTGCGCAGCCGTTCGGTGAGATAGCGGGCGTCACGCAAGGGCACCGCCGACTGCCGGCGCTTTTCGTTGACGTCCTCGATGGCTTGCGCGGCTTCATAGGCCTCGCGCGCGTCCTGAAGCTGCTTTTGCAACGCCTGCAAGCCTGCTTCCGTCACGAGATTTGGATGCGGCGAGATCGGCCGATCCGGCAACAGCGTCTCGGCGGCGGTTTCCGCGCTCTCTTCCTTGGTAAAGGCAACGCTCAAGTCGAAAATCCTGTCGAACTGTTCGGGCTCACGGCCCGCGCCTTCGCGCCGCAAGCAATCGCGGCGGGCAGAAGCTGGCGATCATCCCGGATCATATCTCAAGTACGACGAAACGGCGCAGCTTGAAAACGATGTCCGGCATGGCCTGCCGGAACCGCGTGGCATCCCGGAACGTGGTCGAGAACGGCGCGAAGGTGATCATCGCGTTCCAGTGCCTGTAGCCGTAGACCGTGACGGAGGCGCCGGTCGCCGGAAAATTCTCGAGCTTGCGCAGCTCACCCAGGACGAGATCGGCGATCGCTTCAGCAGGCAGCAACTGCTTGCCATCAGGTGTCGTGGCGATCTTCGCTGGCGGCTCGACTGACTTCGCGGGGGCCAGCGCCGCATCGAGCGCGTTCTCGGAATTTGTTTCGGGCTTGTCCTCGAGGTTGGCCGCCGGCGTATCGGCGGCGGGCAGCTCGACCAGCTCAAATCCGTTCGTCGGCGCGGTCGGCGGCGGAACCTCGATGACCGGCGGCGGCGCAACACTGTCTGCGGCGCGCCTGTTGCCTCCCAGGATGCTGCTGATCATCGCCACGAGGCCAGCATCCTTCACGTCGTCACTCATTACTCCCCCCAGGCTTCGACCTACTCTAGCACCGCTCGCGCGGACCGCCACTGGGGATGTATGGCCGGATTCCGTCCGGCCAAGGTCCTATTTCACGCGATGGCATTGGCGGCGCGATGCCCGATCACGCCGCGCTGCCGTGCGATCCGTCACTGCTTATCGAACGGAATGTATTGTTGGTATTGCTTCGGCACCGAGCTGCGGTAGCGCGCGGGCACCGTGCCGCTGTCGACCGAGTGATCGATCTCCTGCTGCCGCGTCATCTTCTTCTTCGCCGGCTTCTTCGACGCACTCTTTTTGGAGTCGGTCGGCTGGCTGGAGGTGTCGCTGGTTGCGCCCGGCGCGGTCGTCGTCGTTGCCGGCGCGGCGGTTGTCGTCGCAGACGCCGCGGTTCCGGCGGCGGCTGGTGCGCCCTGCGCCAACGCGAGCGGTGCCTGCATGAGAAGCGCCAGCGCTGCTGTCGCAGCCAGCAAGTATGATTTCTGCATTAGAACCTCCAAAATACCTGATCCGAATAAGGCAAGCGTATTTCTGCGGGATCGACGCGTGCAAGTCCGTTCACGATAGGCTCGAACCCCATGGTGAACTGTGGCCGAGATCACATTGCCGGCAGCAGGCTGCGTCATGATGTGCCTTGTCGCGAACGCAAAGCATTCTGGCGACACCAATACAGGCATGACTGCGCAACAGACGAGCCAGGCTCGCTGGCATTCCCACCCACTCGCTCTCGAAGGAGACTGACATGCGTCGCACCATCCTCACTCTCGCATCGCTCGCGGCCCTGCTCGCCGTAGCATCCCCGGCAGCCCAGGCACATCCTGCGAACGATCGATATTGCATCCAGGGCCGCTCGTGGGGTTACCCCGGCAATTGCCAGTTCGCCAGCTATCAGCAGTGCCTCGCTACCGCCTCCGGCACGTCGTCCTATTGCGGCATCAACCCGCGCTACGCGTTCTCGCAGCAGCGCGACTACTGACGAATTGGCGGCGTGCGCGTATGACGCGCGCGCCGCCACAATTTTTGCGTGAAGACGACCCGCTCCGCCGACGTGCCGGCGAATTGAAACTGTGCGAAGCCGCTTGCGTCCGTCGATGACGAGAATGTTATCCGTCATCAGCACCGAGAAATTCACGATGCGCAGCCGTGGCTTGCGGGCCAAGGCGCACCTTCCGAAAATTTCGATACCGGGCAATTGTGATCCATCTCGCTCGTGGCAGGCGTGATCGCGCCTAGGCTGCAAACTCCAGCGCGAGAAACCTTAGCCCGATCTTTCCATTCGACTTTTCAGGAAGGTGTTTCAATGAGCAGCCGCCACGCAATTGTTCCGCGCGGTCTGAACGCAACGCGTTCGCCGCTTTCGCAAGGCCGCTTCGGCCGCATGTTCCGCAAGCTCGCACCGGCCAAATTCGGCCCGAACGATTCCGACGCTGTCGCAAACCTGTCGGCGCTCGCCGACAAGATGGTCGCCGGCTTCGACGGGCCGAAGGACGGGCCGGATGCGGAAGAGAGCGGCATTCCCTCGCTCTACACTTATTTTGGCCAGTTCATCGACCACGACATCACCTTCGATCCGGTCAGCTCGCTGACCAAGCAGCAGGACCCCGACGGGCTCGTCGACTTCCGCACGCCGTCACTCGACATGGACAATGTCTACGGCCGCGGCCCGAACGACCAGCCCTACATGTATGACGACATCAAGTTCCGGCTCGGCGAGAAGGTCACCGGGGCGGGCGTGCCCGATGCAGTCGATCTGCCGCGCTTCAAGGGCCGCGCGCTGATCGGCGATCCCCGCAACGACGAGAACAGCATTGTCTCGCAGTTTCAAGCCTTGATGCTGCGCTTTCACAACCGCATGGTCGACGACAATGACAGCCTGTCGTTCGAAGAGGTGCAGCAGCGCGTTCGATTCCACTATCAGTACGTGGTGCTGAACGACTTCCTGCCGCGCATCGTCCACGCCAGCGTGCTGGACCAGCTGAAGACCGCGGGTCGCTACGACCGCGGCAAGCTCGCTTACTACCATTGGAAGACCTATCCGTTCATGCCGGTCGAGTTCTCGGTCGCGGCCTACCGGCTCGGGCACTCCATGATCCGCCCCGGCTACCGGCTGAACGACGCGGCCAACATGCTGCTGCAGATCTTTCCCGATCCCAACAATCCCGACCACAACGCACTGACCGGCTTCCGAGCGATGGGACCAGGACGCGCCATGGATTGGGGCCGCTTCATCGATCTCGACACGCGCCCCTATGGCGTCGAGGACGACGACGCCAATCCCGACAACAAGAGGCGGCTGCAGTTTGCCTATCGCATCGATGCCTCGCTTGTGGACCCGCTGCGCAAGCTGCCGCCGGAAGTCGCCTCCAATCCGGCGTCGCTAGCGCTGCGCAATCTCGAGCGCAGCTGGCGGCTTGGGCTGCCGTCCGGCCAGGCCGTCGCCAAGGCGATGAAGCTGACACCGCTGACCGACGACGAGATCATCATCGGCAAGGCGGTCGACGAGCCGGGACCGGGCGATCCGCAAGTCAAGATCGCGAGCATCGCGAACGGCGTGTTCGCCGACAACTGCCCACTGTGGGCCTACATCCTCGCCGAGGCGCGGCAAAACGCGACCGACATGCAGATCTCCGCCACCGGCGGGCCCGCCACGGTCAAGACACCGCAACTCGGACCGGTCGGCGGTCGCATCGTCGCAGAAGTCTTCCTCGGCATGATGTTCGGAGATAATTCCTCCGTGCTGTCGCTCGACCCGCAATGGACGCCGGTGACCGGCTCCAGCTTCGCGCTGAAGGACCTCGTCGCCTACGCGCTCGGCCAGGGCGATCCGCTGCATTGAGGGGATGACGGTCGATGATGCAAGGCCGCTCGTCGTGCGAGCGGCCTTGTGACCCACTCGCCTCGACGCGCGGGCGGATGGATCCTGGCAGGCGTGCTTCCCTAACGCAAATCCGTCCGCTTCCTGTTGACTCGCATCGCGAATAGAGAAATCCTTCAACAACGCAATTGCCATTGCCGATCTCAGCAGTACGAACTTCGGCGCCCTCGGTTTTATCGGCGCCATCTGACCAGATTTATTCTGAACAGAAACGGAGGGGCCGATGCGCGCGCTCGCCTTGAGAACCGTCTCTCTTCTCGCCCTCGCTACCTTAGGCTCGATTTCCGGCACGCCCGCCGCACGCGCGGAAGACGGGGCCGATGAGCAATTTGGCAAGGTGCACTTCCAGACTTCCTGCAACGAGGTGGCGCAGCGCCGCTTTGATCGCGGGATGCGTTATCAGCACTCGTTCTGGTACCGGCCCGCAAAGGAAATTTTCGAGGAGACGCTGCAGGCCGATCCGGAATGCGCGATCGCCTATTGGGGCATTGCGCTGAGCCTGCTGTACAATCCGCATTTTGCCGCGCCGAAGGAAAACCTCACCGGAGGGCTCGCCGCGCTGCAGAAGGCGAAGGCACTCGGCGCCAAGAGCGAACGCGAACGCGGCTATATCGATGCGCTGCTGGCCTTCTATTCGGGCGACGAAAAGACGACGTTTGGACAGCGTGCGCAGGCCTATCTCAGGGCAACCGAAGCCGTCGCCGCGCGCTATCCCGATGATGACGAGGCGCAGATCGCCTACGCCATTACGCTGAACGTCACGGCGTCACCAAACGACAAGTCCTATGCCAACCAGCTCAAGGGCGCCGCTATCCTGGAGCCGATCTTCAAGCGCCAGCCGCGGCATCCCGGCGTCGCACATTACCTGATCCATCTCTATGACTATCCGGCGATCGCAGAGCAAGGACTCGACGCTGCTAAGCGTTATTCCGAGATCGCGCCGGCGGCACCGCACGCCTTGCATATGCCGTCGCACATCTTCACGCGCGTCGGCTACTGGAACGAATCCATCGACGCCAATAGCCGTTCCGCGAAGGCTGCCAAGGAGGGCAAAGACCCCAGCGAGCAGCTGCATGCCGACGATTATATGGTCTACGCGCTGCTCCAGCTTGCGCAGGACAGCCGAGCCAGCGAGGTCATCGCGGACATGATTGCGACCACTGGCTATGTGCCGGCTGTCCGCGCCGGTCCCTACGCGATAGCGGCCAGCCAAGCGCGCTATATGGTCGAGCGCGGTGATTGGCAGGGCGCCGCCGCGCTGAAGGTCGAGCCGAGCCGGTTTGCCTATGTCGATGCGATCACCTATTTCGCCCGCGCCCTTGGCGCCGCGCGCTCCGGCAATGCAGACGCGGCAACGGCGGACATCGCCAAGCTGGCGGAGTTGCGGGACAAGCTGCAGCAGGACAAGGACGCCTATTGGGCCGAAATCGTGGACATTCAGCGGCAGGTCGCTACAGCCTGGCAGCTCAACGCCCTGGGGAAGCAGGCGGATGCGTTGGAAGCGATGCGCCTTGCCGCCGATGCCGAAGACAAGACCGAAAAATCCATCGTGACGCCGGGTCCACTTGCCCCCGCACGCGAGCTTTACGGGACCATGCTGCTCGAACGCGGCATGGCGACGGAGGCATTGGTCGCGTTCGAAAGCACGATGCGCAAGGAGCCGAACCGATTTGGCGCGACGATCGGCGCCGCTCACGCGGCCGAGAAAGCGGGGGATCCTGTGAAGGCCCGCCAGTACTACGCGAAAGTCGTCGAAACCGCGAGAAATGGCGACTCGTCGCGAGAGGACCTCGCGGCCGCACGAAAGTTGATGGCTCAGAATTAGCAAAGATGTCGCGGCAACTTCCATGCGCCTGACAAGCAAGCTCGTTGCAACCAGCGCAGCCATCGCACTGTTCTGCTCAGCCACAGCGCTCTGGATATTGCGATCCGGTGAACCGGCACGCGCAACAGCGACCTCCGGCGAGGTTCGCCCAGTGTGGACGGAAATCGACTGGCCTTTCGGTGCGGATCCCTGGGGGAAAGGAAAAGCGTTCCGCTGCAAGGCCGCGGATTGCGGCGGCGAAGTCCAGCTCTACGTTCGCGCCAAGCTCGGCTTTTGCAATTGCGCCACCGGCATTGCCGATGACGGCGACCTCGAGCAGATGGGCGACCTGGCGCTGATTGGGAAGGCAACGCCGACGGCCGCCGGCCGAGAGATCCTTGTCGGTCCAATGCGCGGCCGCAGCCGGGCATATCGCGTCGAGGGGAACGCCAAGGCCGCGCTCTCACTCGCCTTCAATCAACGCTGCGACATGGTGGCCGCGACGGCTTTGCTCGCACCGGGCGGCACAGCGTCGCTCGAGCCGGCGGTGCTGGCGTTCCTCAATAGCGACCGCATGCTGAAATGGGCCGAGATCGCGCTTGGGCTATGACTCAAGGGAATAGCTGAATTAAAGGCGACAATTCGGCACACGCCTTAACGCGCCATCCCGAGGCCGACCTCCTCCAGCCGCGTGGCGAACCAGCGCGACAGCGGCTGATCGAGGACGCCGCTGACATAGACTTCCGAGATCGTCACGTTGTCCTTGTCCAGCACCAGCAGCACGCCGATCCAAAAGGCGAACCAGACATGCGCATCGGTCAACGCCATCAGCTTGTGCTGGTCGTGGTCGAGCGCGGTGTGATTGCTGGCCTTGCGGATCTCCACGGTGAGCAAATTGTTCGGGATCTCGCGCTGATGCACCACGACGTCAGGGTAGATCGACTTGCCCAGATGATCGTCGGTCGAGATGATGGTGCCGTGCGGCAGATGCAGCGTACGCTCGCCTAGCCGGTCGTAGTTGCAATCGACCGACCAGCCGGAGAACTGCTTCTCCAGATGCACAGCGAAGCGGTGCGTGATGGCACGCTCGCCGATGTCCTTCTCGAACAGGAATGTTTCGTGTGCGTAGAAGTCCCGGAGTGCCGCGATCACCTTGTTCAGCTCGGTCTGCATCTTGCCCCCGGCCCTCGGCGCTCCTGATGCGGTGCCCTACATCTGGACTTCGATCAGCCGCGGTCCGGGCTCGGCGACGGCCTCGGCCAGCGCCTTGTTGAACTCGTCCGCGTTGGTGACGGCGCGGCCGGGCACGCCCATGCCCTTGGCCAGCGCCACGAAATCCAGCGTCGGCCGGTCGAGCCGCAGCATGTCGTTGGCGCGCTGGCCGGGCTCGCCGGCGCCGACATTGTCGAACTCGCCGCGCAGGATCTGGTAGATGCGATTGGCGAACACGATGGTGACGATATTGAGATTTTCTCTCGCCTGCGTCCACAGCGACTGGATCGTGTACATCGCGCTGCCGTCGCCGACCATGCAGATCACCTTGCGGTCCGGGCAGGCGATCGCGGCACCGATCGAGAGCGGCGTCGAGAAGCCGATCGAGCCGCCCATGTTCTGGAGCCAGTCGTGCGGAGCAGCCGCCGCTGTCGGCGGGAAGAAGGCGCGGCCGGTGGTGAGGGATTCGTCGACCAGGATCGCATTCTCCGGAATCGCATAGGCGATCGACTGGGCGATCGAGGCGTGGGTCAGTGCGCCGGTCGGCTTGAGCAGCTCAGCCGCGGCCTGCGGCTTGACGTCCTTCGCGCTGGCCTTCACCGCGCCGGCAAGGGCTTCGAGTGCAGCGACCGAATTCTCACCCCAGGAGGTCATGCGATGCACCTCGCAGCCCTCTGGCTTGAGGATGCTCGGCTTGTTCGGATAGGCAAAGAACGCCACGGGATCGTCGGACTCGACCAGCACGATATGGCGGAACCTGGCCAGCATCTGCAGCGCGTTGTCGATCACGTAATGGATGCGGTCGATCGAGAAGCGGCCGCGGCCGCGCGCCATCCTGGGACGGAAGGTCGGGCCCATCACGGTGCAACCGGTCTTGGCGGCGATGCGCTCGGCCAGCGCCAGGCCCTGCTCGCTCAGCGCACTGCCGGTCATCAGCAGCAGCGTGCCCTCGCCGTCGCCGTGCAGGATCTTTGCGGCCTGCTCGACCGCCTGCGGCGAATAGCTTGCGCGCTGCTGCTCGGCCGGAACCTCGGCGATGCCGTCCGCTTCGTTCCAGGCGGTGTCGGCGGGCAGGATCAGGGTCGCGATCTGCGGCGGCGCGCTCTTGGCGGCGGCGATCGCCGCGGCACCGTCGGCAGCGACCGATTTGGAGTCCGGCGAAGTGCGGACCCAGGACGACATCGGCCGGGCCAGGCCCTCGATGTCGGAGGTCAGCGGCGCGTTGTAGTCGATGTGGTAGACGGCGTGCTGGCCGACGATGTTGACGATGCCGGAATTCGCCTTCTTGGCGTTGTGCAGATTGGCAAGGCCGTTGGCAAGACCGGGGCCGAGATGCAGCAGCGTCGAGGCCGGCGTGCCCTTCATGCGGAAATAGCCGTCGGCGGCGCCGGTCACCACGCCTTCGAACAGGCCGAGCACGCAACGCATGCCGGGCACGCGGTCGAGCGCTGCGACAAAATGCATCTCGGAGGTGCCGGGGTTGGAGAAGCAGACGTCGACCCCGCCCTTGACCATCGTCCGCACCAGACTTTCCGCACCGTTCATCCGTCAGCTCCCGCAACCGGCAATGTTCCAACAATCCATCCGATCAATCATTGTTCGCTCGTCTCGTCAAAGCAATAGCCGGCGTCGCCGCCCTGCCCCGCGCGGCGATGCGCTGGTTTGGCTAATACTTTCCGGCAAATTGGCGCGGTTGCCGGTTTGGTAACTCCAACCGTTAAGGATGCCCCGTCTCACGAGGCCGTGGCTTGCGGAAAGCCCGCAAATATGGCCTGTAACTTCAGTTGAATCGATTTTTTGCTGGGGGAACAATGATCCGGTATTTTGCCGCGCCGATTGCCGCCATCGCACTTCTGTCGGCGACCGCCGGCGGCGCCTTCGCCGAGGAGTTCGACTCGCGCGACATCATGGGCGGCGGCCCGAATTTCTTCCGCGGCGGCTCGAGCCCAGTTCCCCGCACCACCGTCATGTATAACGGCAACTACGCCCCGGGCACGATCGTGGTGAACACCTCGGAGCGCCGGCTCTATCTGGTGCTCCAGAACGGCCAGGCCCTGCGCTACGGCATCGGTGTCGGCCGCGACGGCTTCCGCTGGGGCGGCGTGCACCGGATCACCGCCAAGAAGGAATGGCCGGACTGGACGCCGCCGTCACAGATGCTGGCGCGCCGGCCGGACCTGCCGCGTCACATGAAGGGCGGCGTCGAAAATCCGCTCGGTGCGCGCGCGATGTATCTGGGCTCGACACTCTATCGCATCCACGGCTCCAACGAGCCGGAGACGATCGGCCAGGCGGTGTCCTCGGGCTGCTTCCGCATGACCAATGACGACGTCACCGACCTCTACGGCCGCGTCGGGGTCGGCACCACGGTGGTCGTGCTGAACAACTAGCAAGAATCGGCGGCGCGTGGATATGCGGCCTTGTGCGTCGGTTCCGAATACGGCAGCGTCGCCTGGCAATGACCGCATTGGCCCCGTCTCCGTCCGGCTTTCGCATCGTGCTGCTGGCGCTCGCCACCGTCGCGTTCGCGCCTGACACCGCTACCATCGCCGTCGCGGGCGAATTGCCCGCGATCGCTTCGCGCCAGCGCGCCGAGAAGAAGAGCTTTACCGACGGCGAGATCGTCGACGGCTTTCTGAAGACGGCGTTCGGCGCCGAATACCACCTTGCCGGCCGTGTCGATCGCATCCGCAAGTTCGACGGACCGGTGCGCGTGTTCGCCGAGAGCGATCGCGCCGACCGCAAGGCGCAGCTCGCGAAAGTCGTAGCCGACATCGGCAAGCGCGTGCAGCATCTCGACATCGCCATGATCGACTCCAGCGAAGCGGCGAATGTGCGCGTGAAGCTCGTGCGCGACCGCGATCTGTTCCGCACCATCTCGAGCTTCTACGGTGCGGAGAAGGCCCGCGAGATCCGCACCTCGCTCGATCCGCAATGCCTGTCCGGCTTCCGCAAGAACGACAATTTCGAGATCGAGCATTCCGACGTCATCCTCACCGTCGACAACGGCGATTTCACCTTCCTCGACTGCGCCTATGAGGAGCTGCTGCAATCGCTCGGCCCGATCAACGACACCGCCAGCGTGCCCTGGACCATGTTCAACGACAACGTCTCGATGGGCTATTTCGACGTCTATGACCAGTACATCCTCAACCTGCTCTACGATCCCCGCATCAAGGCCGGCATGACCGTGGCTGAGGTCAAGGCGGCGCTGCCCGACGTGCTCACCGATGTACGCATTTGGGTGAGGCGCGTGAACGATCTGAAGGAGTGAGATCGCAAGGGGAGAAGGAAAGCACCGTGGCGCGGCTTTACGCCTTCTTCGCCTTCGACATCAAAAATTGCTGGCGCATCACGTTGTTGCTTCCGTCGTAATATTCGGAGATCAGCGCCTCGAACTCGCTGCGAAAACTCCGCAGCCTGTCCGGCTCGTCCTTGTACTGGGCGACGAGCTTGATCAAAGGCCCGATCGTCGTTTCCATGGTGCGGCGGAAATGCTGCGGGCTGAGCGCGGACGGCGTCATGATGTCCATCTCGAAGGCGATATCCTTCGCTTTCCCTGCGAGACGTTCGGCGACGATCTTGGGATCGCCCCAAGACACCGGTGAGGCCACGCCCTCGGGCGGCGGCAGATGGCGGCCGATCAGCGCGAACATCCGTCCGACATAGAGATGCGGCGGCCAGGTGGAGAAGGCGATGGTGCCGCCGGGCTTCAGCACGCGCAGCATCTCGCCGATGGCGACCTCGGGACGCGGCGCGAACATGTGGCCGAACTGGCTGAGCACCACGTCGAACTCGTTGTCGCCATAGGGCAGGCTTTCGGCGTCGCCTTCGGCGAAGTCGACATCGAGATCGCCAGTTGCGCGTGCTCGCGGGCGCGCTCGATCAGGACCGGCGACAGGTCGAGACCCCTGACCTTCGCACCGCGGCGCGCCGCCGTGATCGCAGCAACGCCGGTGCCGCATCCGACATCGAGCAGCATTTGGCCGGTCGCGACCCCGGCGAAGCTCACGAGCTTGGCGGCCGAGGGCGTGGTGAACACTTCCATCGGCGTGAACAGCGACCAGGCTTCCTTCTGGACTGCCTTGAAACCAGCAAACGGGTCTTGGTCGGCCATGGAACTCTCCCTTGTTCGATGCCAGTTTTCATGAGGCTGACGACGGATGCCAAAGGTTCAACGCAAGCCCATGACGGCGACGGCTTCGCCTCCTCGCGGTCCTATTGCACGAGATCGGCAACGATGGTCGCGGCCTTGAGGCCGGTGCCGGTGAGGACCGCGACCGTGGTCTCGGTCGCCTTGATGCTACCGGTGGCGGATAGTTTCTCCAGCGCGGCGGCAGCACTTGCGCTGGTCGGCTCGGCGAACAGGCCCTGCCACGCAAGACGCCGCAGCGCGGCGACGATCTCGTCCTCGGTCAGCGCGACAGTGCCGCCACCGCTCTCGCGCAACGCGCCGATGATCTCGCGCAGGCGCAGCGGATGCTTGATCGCGGTGCCTTCGGCGATGGTCTTGTTCACCTCGCGCGCGACAGGGGTGTCGACGCCGGCCTTGAAGCTTGCATCGATCGGCGAGCAGTTGAGCGGCTGCGCCGCGAACAGGCGCGGCAGCCTGGTGATCTGGCCGGCTTTCAACAGCTCACGGAAACCAAGGGCGCAACCCAAAAGGCTGCTGCCGGCGCCGACGGGCACGATGACGTTGTCGGGGACGCGGAAGCCGAGGTCTTCCCAGATCTCATAGGCGAGCGACTTGGTGCCTTCGAGGAAGAACGGTTGCCAATTGTGGCTGGCATAGAAGGTCTGGCTCGACTGCCGGATCGCCTCGGCCTCCGATTCCTCGCGCGGGCCCTCGACCAGCTGCACCGCCGCGCCATAGGCGCGGACCTGCGCGATCTTGGCCGGCGACGTCGACGCCGGCGCGAGAATCTTCACGCGCATGCCGCCGGCGGCGCCGAGACCCGCCATCGACGAGCCGCCATTGCCGGACGAGTCCTCCAGAATGGCGTCGACGCCGATCTGCCGCAGGAACGACAGCATCACGGCGGAGCCCCGGTCCTTGAAGCTGCCGGTCGGGTTGAACCATTCGAGCTTGAAGAACGGGCGCAGCTCGCCCCAGGCCTGCTGCACCAGCGGCGTGCAGCCTTCGCCGAGCGTGATCGGAGTCTTGATCTCGACCGGCAGCGCCGCCCGGTAGCGCCAGAGCGAACGCGTGCGCGGCTCGATCTCCTCCCGCGACATCCCTGCCCCGGGCGTCACCAGCAGCGGCGTGCGCTCGTCCGAGCACCAGCGCGGCTGGTCCAGCGGATAGAGCTTACCGTTGCGGGGGTCGATGTAGGCGGGGGCGGGCATGGCGGTCTCCAAGGAAGGCGATGCGGCAAAGGCGATCTGTACGTTTTGGTTTGATGACACGTTTTGTCCGGAAACTCGACGCCCGGCACGCCAACCGTGTGGCGCCTCTTGAAAACGTGAAAACCATAATTACTTCATCATCTTACTGCGATGGCGGAGAGCTCCGCCAGTGCGGTAGCGTGGCACGCGGGCAAGCGCTGCCGGGTCGCACGATGACGGGAATTTGGCATCGAGCCGCCCTGCCCCGCGCAGCACGATTAACTTGTCTGTCGCGACTGCCCGCTACAATATGTTGGATTGAGCTCGCGCCGCCGGTGCCGCATCGGCAGCGCGACGAGCCAAGGCCCGTCCGAGCGGCGGGCCGTTGGCTTTTTAGGAGTTTGGTCATGAGCCGCGCGAACCGTACCGACCACATCCGCCTCACCTCCCATCCGGAGCCGGGCAGGACAGCCGCCTTCCCGATCCACTGGGGCGCCGCCGACGCACGCACCCGCGGTCCGATCATCGGCACGGTGTCGCGCGCGGGAGATCGCAACGTGATCGGCAGCCATGGCGGCTCCTATGCGATGTACCGCGCGCTCGCGGTGTCCGCCGGCGCGCTCGATCCGATTCGTAGGCCCGACCTCACCAACACGTTTCCCGCGGCGACCATCGGGCCGTTCCCGCAATGGAGCGATCCCGCCAAGATCGTCGCGCTCGATCCCTGGGGGCATCTCGTCGCCGAGAATTTCGGCAAGGACATCGCCGAGGGCATCGACATCAGGCCGAGCATCGCGGTGACGCGCGCGCGGCTGGACCTGCCGGAGATCCGCGAGGCGCTCGCCGCCAAGCGCCTGCGCGCCGACGGCGACGTCGTGCACGCCAATGGCAGCGTGTCGGTGGTGAAGATCGCGATCGATCCGGTCTGGTATCTGCCGGGCCTTGCGGAGCGCTTTGCGACCAACGAGACCGAGCTGCGGCGCACGCTGTTCGAGCAGACCGCCGGTATGTTCCCCGAGCTGGTGACCCGGCCGGACATGAAGGTGTTTCTGCCGCCGATCGGCGGCACCACAGTCTACATGTTCGGCGACGTCAGCAAGCTGCCGGACCATCGCACCAAGATCACCTGCCGCGTGCATGACGAGTGCAACGGCTCCGACGTGTTCGGCTCCGACATCTGCACCTGCCGGCCCTACCTCATTCACGGCATCGAGGAATCCGCGCGCGGCGCGCAGGAGGGCGGACTCGGGCTCGTGATCTACAACCGCAAGGAAGGCCGCGCGCTCGGCGAGGTCACGAAGTTCCTGGTCTACAATGCGCGCAAGCGCCAGGAGGACGGCGACGCGGCCGCCGCCTACTTCGAGCGCACCGAATGCGTCGCCGGCGTCCAGGACGCGCGCTTCCAGCAATTGATGCCCGACACCATCCACTGGCTGGGCCTGAAGCGCATCGACCGCTTCCTGTCGATGAGCGACATGAAGCACGACGCTTTGACCTCGCAGGGCATCGACATCGTCGAGCGCGTGCCGATCCCGCCCGAGCTCATTCCCGCCGACGCCTATGTCGAGATCGCCGCGAAGAAGGCCGCCGGCTATTACTCCACCGACATCGCGCCGGAGAAGGACGTCGACGGCGTGGTCGGGCGTTCGCTGGAAAAATACTGATCGATTGATGGCAGACGCTTTGGAATTGCAGGCCCGTTCGCTGCTCAGCGCAGCAGCGGTTCGCGCGCGTGCCGGCGAGATGTTTGGGATCGGCCTGAACGGCGGGCTGACGCATTTCACCATCGATCTCGATCGCATGGATGGCGTTGCCGACGCCGTTCTCGCCGTGACGCGCGAGGCCTATCCGACGCTGGAGATTCCGTTCCATGCGCGCTGGCGGCATTTCGTGCTCGGCGGCATCGATCGCTGGGCGCGGCTTGCGGATTCGGCGTCGTGGCCCGATCGCGCGGCGCGGGCCCGCGCGGAGTTCGACCTTGCCATCGTCAGCGTGCTGCTCGATGCCGGCGCGGGGGCGGCGTGGCGATACCGGGACGCCGTGACGGGACAAAGCGTCGGCCGATCCGAGGGGCTTGCGATTGCGAGCCTCGACATGTTCGCGAGCGGTCTTTTTTCCCACGATCCCCGCGCGCCCTTCAGGACCGATGCCGACGTGCTCGCGCAACTGCCACTCGCCGCGCTCACTTCGGCCTTTCAGGTGAGCGAGGCCAATCCGCTGCTCGGGCTCGAGGGGCGGACCGATCTGCTGCGCCGCTTGGGCAAGCTGGTGGCGGAGCGGGCGGACGTGTTCGGCGCGCACGACACGCCGCGGCCGGGCGGTCTGTTCGATCACATCGCGGCGCAGGCGAAGGGCGGCGCGGTTCCCGCGCCCGCCATCCTGACCGCCGTGCTGAACCAGCTCGGACCGATCTGGCCGTCTCGGTTGGAGCTTGCCGGAATTCCGCTCGGTGATTGCTGGCACCACCCGGCGATCAAGGCGAACGACTCAACGGAAAGTCTCGTGCCCCTGCACAAGCTGTCGCAATGGCTGAGCTATTCGTTGATCGAGCCGCTGCAGCGCGCCGGCTTCGACGTCACCGACATCGACGGCCTGACCGGGCTTGCCGAATATCGCAATGGCGGGCTGTTCGTCGATCACGAGGTGCTGCGCCTGCGCGACGCCGCCGATGCCGAGCGCGCGCATGCGGTGGATTCCCTGCTCGTCGTCGAGTGGCGCGCGCTGACCGTGGCGCTGCTGGACCGGCTGGCCGAACTGGTCTGCGCAAAACTCGGCCGCACCCCTGAATCATTGCCGCTCGCCAGCATTCTGGAAGGCGGCACCTGGGCCGCGGGCCGCGCTATCGCCTTCGCGCGCCGCCCCGATGGTTCGCCGCCGCTCAAGGTGATCAGCGACGGTACGGTGTTCTAGTCTCTCGTTCGAGTTCGCGGAAACAGACCCCTCATCCGGCGCTTCGCGCCACCTTCTCCCACAAGGGGAGAAGGAAGAAAGGCATCCGATCATGCAAGGCGTCACGATCGTCGATCATCCGTTGGTGCAGCACAAGCTGACCCTGGTGCGGGACAAATCGATCTCGACCAAATCGTTTCGGGAGCTGATCAAGGAGATCGGCATGCTGCTGTGCTACGAGGTGACGCGCGACCTGCCGCTCGCCGATACCGTTATCGAAACGCCGCTGGCGACGATGCATTCGGCCAAGATCGCGGGCAAGAAGCTGGTGTTCGTGCCGATGCTGCGCGCCGGCACCACTTTCGTCGACGGCATGATGGATTTGGTGCCGACCGCGCGCGTCGCCCATATTGGCCTCTACCGCGAGCCGCACAGCTTTGCCGCGGTCGAGTACTTCTTCAAATCGCCGTCCGATCTCAGCGAGCGCCTGGCGATCGTGGTGACGCCCGTGGTTGCGACCGCCAACACGGCTGTGGCCGCAATCGACCGGCTGAAGGAGCGCGGCGCCAAGGATATTCGCCTCGCCTGCCTGATCGCCGCCCCCGAAGGGCTCGAACGGCTGCGCGGACTGCATCCTGACGTGCCGATCTGGACGGCCGCAGTCGATGAAGGTCTCGACGAGAACGGCTTTATCCTGCCGGGCCTCGGCGACGCCGGCGACCGCGCCTACGGGACGAGATAGGCGCCGGCTTGCAAACCGCGTCACGTTAGGAACAGGTTCGCTCGCGCAAGGTTTTCCTGCTCTACGATGGAGAGCACGATGACCTATCAGGATGACCGCAGGGCAGACAGAGCACGCCGCAACAGCCCGGTGGGCTGGGCGATCGGCGCGATCTTCGTGATCGCCGTGGTCGCTGCCGTCTTCTTCTACAATGGACGCGACGTCGGCCCGCAGACCACGACCTCCAATCCGAACAACGCGCCGAGCGTCACCACCGGATCGAATCCACCTGCTGCGCCCGCGAAGTGATGCGCTGAGGGCGGGCCGTCACACCTTGCCGCTGCCGCAGATCCCCTTCAGCGCCTGCCACTCCGCATCCGTGAGCAGCGGCGGGCCGCTGGCGGGGCGGTCTTCTTTCGTCATGCGCGCGAGGCGGTCCTCGGTCAGCGGATGGCTCGCCAGGATCGACGTGAGGCCGCCGCCTTCCTTGCCGGTGATGCGGAACATCAATTCGGCTGCAGGCTTAGGCGAACGGCCGAGCTTGTGCATGATCTCGATGGCAAACGTATCCGCAGCGGTCTCGGCCTCGCGCGAATAGGAAGCCTCAACCACGCTGCGCGAGGCGAAGATCACGGCGCTCGAGCCAGTGACGTCGCCGAACAACAGGCCGATCAGGAACGAGGTGCCGCCGTTGTAGATCAGGCCGCGCATGTTGTCGTAATGCTTGAGATGACCGAGCTCGTGGGCGAGGATGCCGGCGATCTCGTCGGCATTTTCGGCCTTGTCGAGCAGGCCCTTCAGCACGAACACCTTGCCGCCCGGCAGCGCGAGCGCGTTCGGCACCGGGGTCGGCAGCACGCCCGCGGTCATGGAATCGTCGTCGAGGCCGGCGGCATCGCGCAGCCGATTGACGAGCTTGACGAAGGCCGCTTTCCCCGCCCCATCCTGGCACTCGCTGCGCCCGAAGATCGTCTTCACCTGAACCTCCGCCGCATCTCCAATGCGCCGCTCGATCGGTTTCGGCACCAGCGGCGCGAGGCGGTCGGCAGCGAGCGGCACGCCGAACAGCACGACGCAGACAATGGAGACGGCGGCAGCCATCGACCAGCCGACGATTTTTGCGACCCCGCGGCGCGAGGTCTGGTGCTCGTCGAGCCGCATGCAGCGCGCGGTCACGTCTGACGCGAGCAGAGCGTCGCGGATTTCCAGCCGGGCCAGCGGCGGAGCGGAAGCGCAGGCGAGCCGCAAGATGCCGGGCGGGCTATCGGCGCGGCGGATGTCGGCATAGGCCCACCGAACGGGCGTCGCACCCTCTTCGAGGATCTCGAGCGCGTCACCGAGCGTCAGCGCCACCTGCCGCCTGCGGCTCGACAAGCCGTCGAAGAAGATCGTCGGCTTTGCGGATTGCGCCGGCACCTCTGTGGACAACTCACTCACAGCTCAGAATCCCGCGACATCGAGTCCATCGGCAAAGCCTTCGCCGAGCGCGCTGGCGAGCTCGGCGCTGCCGCGCACATCCGCCGCGGCTCCGATGTTGTGCACCTCGACAGTTTCCAGCACCTTGGCCCAGAGATCGCGCTGGAGATAGACCCGCATGACGATGTTGAGGGCGAGAGCGAGTGCGAAGTAGCCGATCACCATCATCACCAGCGTCGGGATGCTCTTGGCGGCATTGCCCGGCCCCAACGCCTGCTCGACCGAAAGACCGCTCAGCTTGACGACGAGCATGGTCGCTCCGCCGATATAGGCGGCGAAGATGGCCGAGAGCAGCATCCACCAGCCGATCACTTTCCAGTACAACGCGTAGAATGCGTTGTGCGGCAATTGCGAGGACAGGCTGACGTCGCCGATGCGGATACCGTCGAGCCACCAGCGCCACTCGCGCGCCTTGAACTCGGCATAGAAGAACGGCGCGAGCGGGAAGATCACCATCGCGATCGGGCTCAGCAGCCACAGCCACCAGCCGCGCTTGAAGAATGTCCAGCCGTCGCCTTCGAAATCGCCGCGTAAATCGCCGTAATGGGTGTGCCGCATCTTGTAGCGTTCGAGCGAGGCCTCGCGCCACGGCAATGCGAGCCCGAGCGTCAGGAACACGAGCAAGCCCCACAGCATGGCGCGGAACGAATAGGCCCAGCCCGATCCGTCCATCCAGAACCGCACGCCGCGCCAGACCGTGCGCGTCAGGCGATAGCGCCGCGCGCGAAAGATCGCAAACTGACCAAAGGCGTAGAAGCTGATGAACAGCGGCGTCGAGGCAAAGCCCTGCCAGCGTTCGAACTCGATACCGACAAGGAAGTAAGCGAGGTAGATCGGCACCAGGATCGCGAGCGCGAACAGGAAGCCGACCAGCAGCTCCTTGGCCCGCCCGGTATATTCGGCGGCGTCGCCATCAACCGCGGTGTTCGCCCACAGATGACGGCGGATGTCGGTGACGAGCCAGAACCGGTAGAAGCCGAAGGTGACGAGCTCGAGCAGGGCACCCTTGGTGACCAATTTGCGAAACTCGGTACGGATGCCGGTGAAATCGACCCGCGTGGGCGGCAGCGGCGGGGGTAAGGGTTCGGAGCCGATGGGGGCCCATTGCATGTCGTTCACGGCGGCAACCTCGGGGTGCGGACCTGGTTCGATCAAACTTATAGATCAGAGATTAGTCGATCCCCAAGATGGGCGGGTTCGATTTAGCTCGATTCCGGTCGATTTCTGGCACGATTCCACGGCCGAGGGCGTGCGCGAGATCACGTTGTTGGATCAATGGCGTCGTAGTCCGGATGGAGCGCAGCGCGATCCGGGACAGCGGCAGTGGCGGACCGAATCCCGGATTTCGCTCCGCTCCATCCGGGCTACATCACACCCATGTGGCAAAACTCGCCCTTGCTCCGGCGCAGACAACCGGCTGTAATTGCAAATCAAATACCGCAGCGCAGAATTCAACGAGAACGCGCGGTTGATGTCAGGGAGAGCGGTCATGCATGGGACCATCGAAAACGCGGCGAAGCTCGACGCGTTACGCGCACGCGCTACGTCACTGCCGCTGGAACAGTTCGATCCGGGCGACCCAGAGCTGTTCAGGACCGATACGTTCTGGCCCTATTTCGATCGCCTGCGCCGCGAAGATCCCGTGCACTATTGCAAGGACTCGATGTTCGGGCCGTATTGGTCGGTGACGCGCTACAACGACATCATGGAGATCGAGACCAATCATTCGGTATTCTCCTCGGCCTCCTCGCTCGGCGGCATCACCATCCGCGACATCGATCCGGAACTGCGCCGCGAGAGCTTCATCTCGATGGACCCGCCGCGCCATGCGGCGCAGCGCAAGACCGTGGCGCCGATGTTCACGCCGACGCATCTGGACAATCTCGCGCTCAGCATCCGCCAGCGCTCGGCCGAGTGCCTGGACAATCTGCCCCGCGGCGAGGTGTTCGACTGGGTCGACCATGTCTCGATCGAGCTCACCACGCAGATGCTCGCGGTGCTGTTCGACTTTCCCTGGGAGGATCGCCGCAAGCTGACGCGCTGGTCGGACATCGCGACCACCATTCCCGGCCCCGACGGCCTCGTCGCCACCGAAGACGAGCGTCAGGCCGAGCTGACGGAATGCGCGGGCTATTTCACGCGACTGTGGAAGGAACGCATCGAACAGCCGCCGAAGAGCGACCTGTTGTCAATGATGGCGCATGGCGCCGCGACGCGCGACATGGACGCGAAGAACTTCCTCGGCAATCTCATCCTTCTGATCGTCGGCGGCAACGACACCACCCGCAACACCATGTCGGGCTCGCTCCACGCGCTGAGCCAGCACCCGGAGCAATATCGCAAGCTGCGCGAAAACCCAGCGCTTCTCGACAGCTTCGTGCCGGAAGTGATCCGCTGGCAGACGCCGCTGGCCCATATGCGGCGCACAGCGCTTGCGGACTTCGAGTTCCGCGGCAAGCAGATCAAGAAAGGTGACAAGGTCGTGATGTGGTACGTCTCGGGCAACCGCGACGCCGATGCGATCGAAAAGCCCTACGAATTCATCATTGACCGCGCGCGGCCGCGCACGCATCTCTCGTTCGGCTTCGGCATCCACCGCTGCGTCGGCTTGCGGCTTGCCGAACTCCAGCTCAAGATTATTTGGGAAGAGATCCTCAAGCGATTCGACCATATCGAGGTGGTCGGCGAACCCAAGCGGGTCTATTCGAGTTTCGTGAAGGGTCTTGAAACCTTGCCGGTGAAGATCGCGGCTTAGATTCGCAAAGATGAGTTCGACACGTCCACAAGGAAGCTGTGCCCCCTCTCCCGCACGCGAGAGAGGTTAAGCAAGCAACTGGAGCAAACCACCATGAACATCCAAGCGCCGGTTCAAGTGGACAAGGCCGAACGCATGCGCAGGGCGCGCGAGGAGGCCTATGCGACGCCGCTGGCGCAATTCCACCCGGGCGCGCCCAGGCTGTTCCAGGACGACACCCTGTGGCCGTGGTTCGAGCGGCTGCGCAAGGAAGAGCCGGTGCATTACTGCACCAATGCGCCGATCGAGCCGTATTGGTCGGTGGTGAAGTACAACGACATCATGCATGTCGACACCAATCACGGCCTGTTCTCCTCGGATTCAACGCTCGGCGGCATCGGGATCCGCGACGTGCCGGAAGGCTATGACTGGCCGAGCTTCATCGCCATGGACCAGCCGCGTCATTCGTCGCAGCGCAAGACGGTGTCGCCCATGTTCACGCCGACGCATCTGGACGAACTGGCAAAACTGATCCGCCAGCGCTCGCAGACCGTGCTCGACAATCTGCCGCGCAACGAGACCTTCAATTTCGTCGAGCGCGTCTCGATCGAGCTGACGACGCAGATGCTAGCCACCCTGTTCGACTTCCCCTGGGAAGAACGGCGCAAGCTGACGCGCTGGTCCGATGTCGCGACCGCGCTGCCCAAGAGCGGCATCGTGGCCTCGGCCGAAGAGCGCCGCCGCGAGATGGACGAATGCTACGCCTACATGTCCAAGCTCTGGAACGAGCGCGTCAACTCCGCGCCGCGCAACGACCTGCTGTCGCTGATGGCGCACAACGACGCCACGCGCTTCATGGACCCCGATAATCTCATGGGCAACATCATCCTGCTCATCGTCGGCGGCAACGACACCACGCGCAACACCATGACCGGCTCGGTGCTGGCATTGAACGAGAATCCGGAGCAGTACGACAGGCTGCGCGCCAACCCGGAACTGATCGATTCCATGGTGCCCGAAGTGATCCGCTGGCAGACCCCGCTCGCGCATATGCGGCGCACCGCGCTGCAGGACACTGAAGTTGGCGGCAAGCACATCAAGAAGGGCGACCGCGTCGTGATGTGGTACGTCTCCGGCAATCGCGACGAGGAGATGTTCGAAAAGCCGAACGAGTTCATCATCGACCGCCCGCGGCCGCGGACCCATCTCTCCTTCGGCTTCGGCATCCACCGCTGCGTCGGCATGCGCCTCGCCGAACTCCAGCTCAAGATCGTCTGGGAGGAGATGCTGAAGCGCTTCGACCGCATCGAGGTGGTCGGCGAGCCCAAGCGGATCTATTCGAGCTTCATCAAGGGGTACGAGTCGCTGCCGGTGAGGATACCGGGGTAGGCCCCACTGTCATGCCCCGCGAAAGCGGGGCGTCCAGTACGCCGCGGCTTCTCGGCTCAAGCACTGCGGGCTCTGGAATACTGGATTTGCCCGCCTTCGCGGGCAATGACACGCGGGGGTGGATTGAGAGCGGGCGACTCCACCCCAGCTATAAAATTCCGGCATGACAGCTCGCGCAACATGCGATGGGTCGCATACGGCCTTCTGTCCTAAACCGCACCGCCACATCTAACTCAACTTGATGTCCCACACGCCGTCCTTGCGGCAGGCGGCGACTTCCTCGCGCAGGAGGGCGGTGACGGCAAGCGAGGCCGTCGAGACCGGACGGTCGATCGGAGAGGCGAATATGAGTTCGCGCGTCATCGGCTTCGAGACGACAGCCGTTTCCAGCCGCCCGTCCGCGACCTCGCCGTGGACCGACGAGGGCGGCAGCAGCGCGAAGCCGAGGCCTTCCTCGACGAGGCTCGTGAGCACGCGGAACGAATCCGCCTCGAGCTGGACGTTGAGCTTGATCTTGCGCTGGGCCGCCGCATGCTCGATCAGCGCACGGAGACCGTGGGAATGACTGGGCAGCACCAGCCGTTGCCGCAGCAGCCAGCCGACATCGACGCTCTTCTTGCGCGCGAGGCCACAACCGCGCGGACCAACCGCGACGATGTTGTCGCGCCCCAAGCTCTCCACGTTGAGATGCAGATCGGCGGAGCGGCCGTAGAGGATGGCGAGATCCATCTCGCCGCGATGCAGCCATTCGACGAGATGGCCGCTGTAGCTCTCGACGATGCGCAGCGAAATGCCGGGAAATTTTTCGACGCAGCGCCGCGCGAAGCGCGCCGACAGCACGCAGCTCACGGTCGGGACCAGGCCGAGCACGACCTGGCCCGATGGCGGCCCCTTGGACGACTGGATGTCGTCGCGGATCTGGTCGATCTGCCGCACGATGCCGGAGGTGCGCGCCAGCAAGAGGCGGCCGGCATCCGTGAGCACCATGCCGCGGCCGTTGCGGGTGAACAATTCCGTGCGCAGCTCGTGTTCCAGGAGCTTGATCTGCCTGGAGAGCGCCGGCTGCGCCACGCGCAACGTATCGGACGCCTTGGAGAGGCTGCCGAGCTCCGCCACGCAACTGAAGGTCCTGAGCTGACGGAAATCCATGCTTGCCAATCCTGGAAGGCTACTCCATACGCTATAGCAAATGAGCATAGGGGGCTGGCAGTGTTTTCACAACGCCAGAGGATCGGCCGGCGTTATCTTAACTGCCGCACATACGGGAAACCCCATGAGTGAAGAACACCACACCGAAGATCACGCCGACATCCGCGAAGCCGTCGCAAAGCTCTGCGCGCAGTTTCCCGGCGAATACTGGCGCAAGCTCGACCGTGAGATGGCCTACCCCAAGGCCTTCGTCGACGCGCTGACCGAGGCCGGCTATCTCTCGGTGCTGATCCCCGAGGAATATGGCGGCGCGGGCTTGAAGCTTTCAGCGGCCGCGGCGATCCTCGAAGAGATCCAGCGCGCGGGCTGCAACGGCGGCGGCTGCCACGCCCAGATGTACACGATGGGCACCGTGCTGCGGCACGGCAATGACGAGCAGAAGGCAAAATATCTGCCGAAGGTCGCGAGCGGCGAATTACGGCTGCAGGCCTTCGGCGTCACCGAGCCGACCAGCGGCACCGACACCACGTCACTGAAGACCTTTGCGCGCAAGGACGGCAATGCCGGTTACGTGGTCAACGGCCAGAAGATCTGGACCAGCCGCGCCGAACATTCCGACCTGATGCTCCTGCTGGCGCGGACCACGCCGAAGGACCAGGTCAAGAAGCGCACCGACGGCCTTTCGGTGTTCATCGTCGACATGCGCGAGGCCAAGAACAAGGGCCTCGAGATCCGCCCGATCCGCACCATGATGAACCATGCCACCACCGAAGTGTTCTTTACCGACATGAAGGTGCCGGCGGAAAATCTGATCGGCGAAGAGGGCAAGGGCTTTCGCTACATCCTCTCCGGCATGAATGCCGAGCGCATTTTGATTGCTGCCGAATGCGTCGGCGACGCCAAATGGTTCATCGCCAAGGCCACCAACTACGCCAAGGAGCGCAGCGTTTTCGGCCGACCGATCGGCCAGAATCAAGGCATCCAGTTCCCGATCGCCAAGGCCTATGCCGCGATGCGCGCGGCCGAACTGATGGTGAAGGAAGCGACGCGCAAATACGAGGCCGGGCTCGACTGCGGCGCGGAGGCCAACATGGCCAAGATGCTCGCGGCCGATGCGTCGTGGGAAGCGGCGAATGCCTGCGTCCAGACCCATGGCGGCTTTGGATTTGCCGAGGAGTACGACGTCGAGCGCAAATTCCGTGAGACGCGGCTCTATCAGGTCGCGCCGATCTCGACCAACCTCGTGCTGTCCTTCATCGCCGAGCACGTCCTCGGCATGCCCCGCTCGTACTGAGGCAGCCATCATGGGAGCACTTGACGGGATCAGGGTGATTGCAGTCGAGCAGGCGGTGGCGGCACCGTTCTGCTCGTCGCGGCTGGCGGATGCCGGCGCGGAAGTCATCAAGATCGAGCGGCCTGAAGGCGATTTCGCCCGCGGCTATGACGCGGCGGCCAAGGGCCAGAGCAGCTACTTCGTGTGGCTCAACCGAGGCAAGCAATCCGCGGTGGTCGATCTCGCCACCAAGGAAGGTTGTGCCGAACTGGAGCGACTGATCGCGAGCGCCGACGTGCTGATCCAGAACCTCAAGCCGGGCTCGATGGACAAGCTCGGCTTTTCGCGGGAGCGGCTCTTGAAGGATTATCCCAGGCTGATTTCGTGCACGATCACCGGCTATGGCGACGACGGCCCCTATGCGCACCGCAAGGCCTATGATCTCCTGATCCAGGCCGAGAGCGGCCTTGCCTCAATCACCGGCAATCCCGACGGCGCCTCGCGCGTCGGCATGTCCATCGTCGACGTCGCGACCGGCGCCACCGCGCATGCGGCGATCCTGGAGGCGCTGATCGGGCGCGGACGCACCGGCAAGGGCGCCGACATCCGCATCTCCATGTTCGACGTGATGGCGGACTGGTGCACCGTGCCGCTGCTCAATTCCGAAGCCGGCAATCCGCCCAAGCGCATGGGGCTGCGCCATCCCTCGATCGCGCCCTATGGCGTGTTCACGTCCAGCGACGGCAAGGACATCCTGATCTCGATCCAGAGCGAGCGCGAATGGAAGACGCTTTGCGCAAAAGTGCTGGACCAGCCCGATCTGCCCGCCGATCCGCGCGTGGCCAACATGGTCGAGCGCGTGCGCAACCGCGACTTCACCGACAAGACGGTCGCGGATGCCTTCGGCAAGATGACGCGCGATGAGCTATTGAAGCGGCTGTCCGAGGCCGACATCGCCTTTGCCGAGGTCAACACCATGGCGGACCTCACCAAGCATCCGCATCTGCGCCGCATCGAGGTGGACACGCCGCAAGGACGCGTCAGCTATCCCGCGCCGGCGCCGATCATTGTCGGCGAGACGCGCAGCTATGGTGCTGTACCGGCGATCGGCGAAAATCCCCAATCCAAGAAATAACAAGAGCGAGGCGTCATGACCGAGAAGCTCGACATCGATCATCTCAGGCAATGGATCGGCCGCAGCGAAGAGGCCACCGACACCGTCACCGCGCAGCTCGTGAAGGGCCTGCGTGCGACGCTGTTCCAGGAGGTCGGCGCGCCCAAGCCGGGCGACGCGGCGCCGTTCACGGTGCATTGGTGCCTGGCGCAGCCGGTGTTTCCGATGTCGATGCTCGGCCCCGACGGCCACCCCACCCGCGGCGGCTTCCTGCCTCCGGTGCCGCTGCCGCGCCGGATGTGGGCCGGCGGCGAGATCGAGTTCCTGCAGCCGCTGCGCGTCGGCGACGAATCGACGCGGAGCTCGCGCATCGCGGACGTACAGGTGAAGACCGGCTCGACCGGCACGCTGTGCTTCGTCTCGGTCGAGCACAGCATCTCCTCGCCGCGCGGCATCGCCATCCGCGAGCGGCAGGACATCGTCTATCGCGAGATGACGACGACGTCCGCGCCGGCAAAGGCGCCGCCTCCGCCGCCGAAGGCGCAGCATCGCCAGACGCATGTCTCCGATCCCGTGCTGCTGTTTCGTTATTCCGCGCTGACCTTCAACGGCCACCGCATCCATTACGACCGCGACTACGTCACCAAGGTCGAGGGATATCCGGGCCTGATCTTCCACGGGCCGTTGCAGGCAACCTTCATCATCGAGATGGCGGCGAAGCTGCGCGGCGGCAAGCCGCCGAAGAAGTTCACCTATCGCGGCCTCCAGCCGCTGTTCGAGGGCTCGGAGTTCTCCATCAACGCCAACGAGACCGCTGATGGCATGGAGCTGTGGACCGCGAACGCGGAGGGGCAGCCGACGATGAAGGGGACCGCGGTGTGGTGATGGTCTCTCCTCGTCATTGCGAGGAGCGAAGCGACGAAGCAATCCAGACTGTCGCCGCGGCGGCATTCTGGATTGCTTCGCTGCGCTCGCAATGACGGGTGAGGTAGCAGCGCCGATGGACAACAGGGAACGGCAACCATGGTGAAGAACGGCAAAGCCACAACCAAATCCGTCACCGTCAAGCAGGCGACACTCGACCTGCTGCGCTCCTTCGGCATCACGAAGGTGTTCGGCAACCCCGGCTCGACCGAGCTGCCGTTCCTGAGCGACTGGCCCGACGACATCGACTACGTGCTCGCGCTTCAGGAAGCCTCCGCCGTCGGCATGGCCGACGGCTATGCGCAGGCGACGCGCAATGCCGGCTTCGTCAATCTGCATTCGGCCGCCGGCGTCGGCAACGCGCTCGGTAACATCTATACCGCGCATCGCAACCAGACGCCGCTGGTGATCACCGCGGGCCAGCAGGCACGCTCGATCCTCCCCTTGCAGGCGTTCCTGTATGCGGAGCGTGCGTCCGAATTCCCACGGCCTTATGTGAAGTTCAGCGTCGAGCCGGCGCGGCCCGAGGACGTTCCGGCCGCCATCGCGCGCGCCTATTACACCGCGATGCAGCCGCCATGCGGGCCGACCTTCGTCTCGATCCCGGTCGACGACTGGGCGCATGCGACGGCTCCCGTCGAAGCCCGCAACGTCAGCCGCGAGATCGGGCCTGAGATTGACGCGATGAAGGCGCTGGTCACCGCGCTCGGCTCGGCCAAGCACCCTGCCGTCGTCGTCGGCCCCGGCGTCGATCGCGCCGGCGCGGTCGACGTGATGGTGCGCGTCGCCGAGAAGGCCAGGGCCAGCGTCTGGGTCAGCCCGTTTTCGGCGCGCTGCTCGTTCCCGGAACGTCATCCCCAGTTCGCGGGATTCCTGCATGCCTCGCCGGCGCAATTGTCGGACGCGCTGCGCGAGCACGACCTCGTCGTCGTGATCGGCGCGCCGGTGTTCACCTTCCACGTCGAAGGCCATGCCGCGATCTTCGACTGCGGCGCGACGCTCTTCCAGATCACGGACGACCCGGATGCCGCGGCGGTGACGCCCGTCGGCACCAGCATCATCGCGACGATGAAGCCGGCGCTCGCAATGCTGCTCGACCTCTTGCCGGAGAGCAAGCGCGCGGCACCGAAGGGGCGAACGCTGCCGCCGACGCCGCAAGCCGCCGATCCGCTGCCGGTCGAATTCCTGCTGCATTCGCTGTCGCAGGCGATGCCGGACGGCGCGTCGCTGGTCGAGGAAATCCCCTCGCACCGGCCGGCCATGCAAAAGTTCATGCCGATGCGCGGCCAGGACAGTTTTTACACCATGGCGAGCGGAGGCCTCGGCTACTCGCTGCCGGCCGCGGTCGGCATGGCGCTCGGCAAGCCGACGAGCCGCACGGTGTGCCTGATCGGTGACGGCTCGGCGATGTATTCGATCCAGGCGCTGTGGACCGCCGCGCAGCGCAAGCTGCCGCTCACGATCATCGTCATCAACAATTCCGGCTACGGCGCGATGCGCTCGTTCAGCCAGGTGATGCAGGTGAGGAACGTGCCGGGACTCGAGTTGCCGGGGATCGATTTCGTGCGGCTGGCCGAGGGCATGGGCTGCCATGCGGTGCGGGTGAGCAAGGCGGCCGAACTGGGCGAGGCGCTCAAGCGCGGGATGGCATTCGAAGGGACGAGCCTGGTGGAGGTGGTCGTGGATTCGGCGGTGCCGGTGCTGTACGGGCAGAAGCATTGAGGGCCGACCGTCGTCCTGGCGAAAGCCAGGACGACACCGGAGGTCGTGGCAGGCCCCTTCCTACGTCCCGAAATCTTCCCGCATCTTAGCCTGGATCTTGGCCATGCCGCCGATCCAACGGTCGTAATTCTCGGTCTTCTTGCGCATGTAGCCGAGCACCTGCGGGTGCGGCAGGATCAGGAACGTCTCCTGATCGAGACCGGCGAGCACGTCCTTGGCGACCTGCTCGGGCGACAGGTCGCCGTCGCCGGATTGCGGGCCTTTGGGGATCGAACGCAGCATGTTGGTGTCCACGCCCTGCGGGCAGAGGATCGAGACACGGATGTTGTGCGCCTTGTGCGAGATCGCGAGATTTTCGGCAAAGCCGACCGCGGCATGCTTGGTGGTGGAGTAAGCCGGGCTGCCGACCTGCGACAGCAGGCCGGCGGCCGAGATCGTGTTAAGGAAATAGCCGCCGCCGCGCGCCTTCATGCGCGGGATCAGATGCCGCGCCGCATAGACATGCGCCATGACGTGGATCGCCCAGCTGCGCTGCCAGGGCTCATCCGAGGCGCCGCCGGCATTGACCGACATCGGGTCGAAGCCGCCGCCGATGCCGGCATTGGAGCAGAACAATTCGATCGGGCCGAACTGACGCTCGGTCTCCTCGATGACGTGGGAAATATCCTTTTCCTGCGCGACATCGCATTTGAAGGCCGCGCCATCCACCGTGGCCGCGACCGCCCGCGCGTTGTCCGCGTCCATGTCGGCGACGACGACCTTGGCCGCACCCGCCTTGTGAAAGGCTTCGCACAGCGCCTTGCCGATGCCGTTGGCGCCGCCCGTGACGACCACGACCTTGCCGGTCACCTGCATGCGACGTCTCCTCTTGTCTTATACCGTTTTGCCTTATTGCGCTTCGCGGAGCTTGCTCAGCTCAACACGAGGTCGAGCACCGCGGTATAATGGCACGCCGCGCCGGCCAAGACAAAGCCGTGCCAGATCGCATTCTGGAAGCGCAGCCGCCGCCAGGCATGAAAGATCACGCCGAAGCTGTAGAGCAGTCCACCCGCAAGGACGAAGCCCAGCACCAGCGCAGGCAGCGCCTTGACCACGGAATCGTAGAGCATGATGCCGCTCCAGCCCATCGCTAGGTAGATCCCGACCGCAACGCGGTCGAACCGGCCGGGGTAGAGAAGTTTCAGCACGATGCCGAGGAGCGCCACGCACCAGACGCCGGCGAGCAGCACCAGCGCGAACCCACTGTCCTTCACCTCCAGGATGAACGGCGTGTAGGTCGCCGCGATCAGGAGATAGATCGCCGAATGGTCGAAGCGCCGCAGCAGCCATTTGGCCGGCGAGACTGGCCACAGATTATAGGTCGCCGACAACACCAGCATCGAAAGCAGGCCGGCGACGTAGATCGAGACGCCGACGATGTCGGTCGCGTCGGCAAAGAGCACCGTCAGCACCACCAGCACGGTCGCGGCAATGATGCCGCAGAGCACGCCGATCGCGTGGATCACGCCGTCGGCGATCAACTCGGCGCGGTCGTAATGCCAGCCGACCGCGTCGGCGGCTGCGTGGACGGAGGAGGATGCGAGCTGTTTCAATTGGAAGACGGTCATGGCAATCCGCAAGGTGAGTTAATACCCTCTTGTATGGGTGTTTCGGGATCGGCGCGTCGTTCAAACGGCTGATTTGCCGACAAAGACGGTGGAAGTATGAAGCTTGATTTTCCTCAGGCAGTTGCCACTTTTGTGATTAGTCCTTTTTGCCTATCCGCCCTCGCCCGGGATTCCCAACGTTCATATGGCATTTAGTTTCCAGGATATGATCGAGGAGGCGCGCCTGTCGGCTCGGGCGCTGATCGACTACGGCGAGCATTTCTTCAATCCGACGGTACGATTGGGGGTTACCGGCCTGTCCCGGGCCGGCAAGACGGTGTTCATTACCGCGCTGATCCACGGCCTCACCCGTGGCGGCCGGTTTCCGGTGTTCGAGGCCTATTCATCCGGGCGGATCGCGCGGGCGCATCTGGCGCCGCAGCCGGACGACGCGGTGCCGCGCTTTGCCTATGAGAGCCATCTGCGCGCGCTGATCGAGGAGCGGCGCTGGCCGAACTCGACTGTCGACATCAGCGAGCTCAGGCTCCTCATCGACTACCAGCGCCAGAACGGCGCCGACCGCACGCTGACGCTCGACATCGTCGACTATCCCGGCGAGTGGCTGCTCGACCTGCCGCTGCTTCAGAAGAGTTTTGAGCAATGGTCGGCCGAAAGTCTCGCCTTGTCACGCGAGGCGCCGCGCGTCCATCTTGCCGCGGATTGGCACGCGCATCTCGCAACGCTCAAGCCCGAGGCGCGCGAGGACGAGCAGGCGACGCTGACGGCCGCAAAGCTCTTCAGGGGCTATTTGCAAGGCTGCCGCGATGAGCGGTTTGCGATGAGCCTGCTGCCGCCCGGCCGCTTCCTGATGCCGGGCAATCTCGCCGACACACCGGCGCTGACCTTTGCGCCGCTCGACGTACCCGCGGGTGGCCAGGCGCCGGAGGGATCGCTGTGGGCGATGATGGTGCGCCGCTATGAGGCCTACAAGGACGTCGTGGTGCGGCCGTTCTTCCGCGATCATTTTGCCCGGCTCGATCGCCAGATCGTACTGGCCGACGCGCTCGCCGCGTTCAACGCCGGCCCCGAAGCGCTGCACGATCTCGAAGCCGCACTCGCGGGCATTCTCGACTGCTTCAACATCGGCCGCAGCACATTCCTCTCCGGCCTGTTCCGGCCGCGGATCGACCGCGTGCTGTTCGCGGCGACCAAGGCGGATCATCTGCATCATTCCAGCCATGACCGGCTCGAGGCCGTGCTGCGCCGCGCGGTCACCCGCGCCGTTGCGCGCGCCGAAAATACCGGTGC
The DNA here is from genome assembly GCF_040939785.1 of Bradyrhizobium lupini. NCBI lineage: Bacteria > Pseudomonadati > Pseudomonadota > Alphaproteobacteria > Hyphomicrobiales > Nitrobacteraceae > Bradyrhizobium > Bradyrhizobium lupini. The sequence goes on along the minus strand of NZ_CP162553.1, from coordinate 4,990,205 downwards.
GGCGATCGACGTCGTCGCGCTCGCCGCCGTCCGCGCCACGCGCGAGGCGCAGGTCGCGCATGGCCGTGACAAATTGCCGTCGATCTTGGGAACGCCCACCGCGGGCGAAAGCGCCGGCGGCGAATTCTTCGACGGCAGCACCGAGGTGGCAACCTTTCCGGGCGACCTGCCCTTGGATCCCGAGCCGTTGTTCAACGGCACCGACGCATTCCGCGGCCTCTCGACCGAGGCCGCCGGGAAGAGCGATTTTCGCTTCCTGCGCTTCCGTCCGCCGAAGCTCGAACGTGAGGGGGCCGACCACCCGGCGCTGCCTCACATCCGCCTCGACCGTGCCTTGCAGTTCCTGATCGGAGACAAATTGTCATGAACGACCGATCGAAGCCACGGCGACCGGCGACGTTCCGGCTCGACGACCCCGGCGTCGTCGTCACCGAGGCCGACGAGACGACCCGGCTCGGCCGTACCACCATCCAGATCACGCCGGAGCCCGATCCGGCGAATTTGCCGGTGCCAATCGCAGCGACGCTTCCGGCGCGGCGCGGCTTTCCCTGGGGCGCAATGTTCTGGTCCGGCGTTGCCGGGCTGACGCTGCTCGGGGTCGGGCTCGGCGTCGTCCGTCTGATCGAGGATCTGTTTGCGCGCAGCGACAGCCTCGGCTTCGTCGGACTGGCGCTTGCCTTCGTCACCGCGCTTGCGCTCGCGGTGGTGACCGGACGCGAGGCTTTCGGGCTGGCGCGGCTGGCAACGATCGAAAAGCTGCATCAGCGCGCAGCCGCTGTTCTTGCCAGCGACGATCGCAAGGAGAGCCGCATCATCGTGCAGGATCTGCTCAAGATCGCGCACCAGAACCCGCAGCTCGCGCGCGCCCGTGCCGCCCTGGAGAGCCACGCCGGCGAGATCATCGACGGCGCCGACATGATCCGGCTCGCCGAGCGCGAATTGATGTCGCCGCTGGACATCGAGGCGCGGCGGCTGGTGTCGTCAGCAGCGCAAAAAGTCTCGATCGTCACGGCGGTGAGCCCGCGAGCGGCGATCGACGTGATGTTCGTGTTCATCGTGTCGCTGCGCCTGATCCGCCAGCTCGCTTTCCTCTATGGCGGCCGGCCCGGCGCGCTCGGCATGATCCGCCTGCTCCGCCATGTCATCGCTCATCTCGCCATCACCGGCGGCATGGCGGCGAGCGACAGCCTGGTGCAGCAGATGCTCGGCCACGGCATTGCGGCGAAGCTGTCGCAGCGGCTGGGCGAAGGCATGCTAAATGGATTGCTGACGGCGCGGCTCGGCCTCGCCGCAATCGACGTCACACGACCGCTGCCGTTCGCCGCACTGCCGCCGCCGAAGCTGTCGGACCTCGCGACGGATCTGCTGCGGAAGAAGGACGAGGAAGAGTAGAACGCCATCTTGCGCGGCGGACTCGTTTTCCCCTCTCCCCTTGCGGGAGAGGGCGGCTCGCCGCAGAGCGGCGAGACGGGTGAGGGGTTCTCTCCGCGCGCGCCTCTCGCAGTCGTCTTAGCGGATAGAGACCCCTCATCCGGCGCTTCGCGCCACCTTCTCCCGCAAGGGGAGAAGGAAGAAGGCCGCCTTGCTAGGCGAGCGTACGCCGCTCAAACTCGCCCGCCAGCACGCGCCACCGGAACAGCGGCGAGTCTTTCGGCGGCGACAGCTCCGGGGTCCAGCCGGTGAGCTTTTCCAGCGTGTACGTGTCCATCACGAGACCGCGCCAGCGGCGCTCGACCTGACCGAGCGGCTCGCGCTTGGCGGGGATGTTCTCCCACAGTGATGAGCGATTGTCCGGCTCGCGCCCGACATAGATGCCGACGTGGCCCTTGATCCGGTCCATGCCCGGATCGCGAAAGTCCTGGAAGCGGCCGCGCTCGTTGATCTCGATCACCGGCACCCGGCCCCTGAACAGCCAGCGCATCATGGCATAGGTGCGGTAGTCCGTGGTGGCGATCCAGGTCGCGCCAGTCTCGTCCAATGCGGCCTGTGCGCGCGCGGCGACCTGCTCGTAACCGGACTCGGCACCGATCGGATCGATCTTGCCAAGTAAATTCCAGGGCGCGGCGACGTAGTAGAGGAACACGATGACGACAAAGGCGGTGCCGGAGACCACCGCCGTGTTGACCCAGAACAGCGACGATCTGATCATCCGCGCCGACCATTTTTCACGCGACAGCATGGTGAGGTTGACAGCGGCGGCGGCGAAACCGACCGGCCACATGAACATCGGCCAGGTGTCGCCGACGCGGAGGGTCAGCGATTTCCCCAGGAAATAGAGAAACGGCACCAGGACGGCGGTCGACAGCAAAATCGCGACCGGCTCGCGCGTGCTATAGCCGCGCCACGCCGTCAGCACCACCCCCGTCAGTACCACCGGCAGCATGACGAAGCCGACCAGTCCGAATTGCAGGCCGATGTAGTCGCCGAATGTGCGGAGCGAGATGCCGTAGCTGGTGGTGGCGCGCACACCCTGGAAGCGAATCGCGGCCCAGTCGTGCTGCACGTTCCAGATCAGGACCGGCGAGAACACGGCGATTGCGATCAGGACCGCGAGATAAGGATAGGGGCTGCGCAACCAGCGCCAGCGCCAATCCGGCACCAGCAGAAAGGCGGCAACCGCCGGTGCGAACATGATCACGGTAAATTTCGACAGCATCGCGAGCCCGGCGAACAGGCCGGCCGCGAGCCACCAGCGGCCGTCGCCGCCCTGCGCGAGCCGCACCAGGCACCACATCATTGCCACCGCAAACGGGATCATGGCGACATCGGGCGCGACCTTGGCCATCAGCAGTCCGTAATAGAGCGCGGCCTCCGGCATCAGCACCGCGAGCACGACGGCGCGCACATCATGAGTGAGGCGGCGGACGATGTCCGCGAGCAGGAGCTGCGTCACCAGCATCGCGACGATGCCGCCGAAGCGCACACCGAGTGTGGTGTCGCCGAAGATCGCAGTACCGAACCGGATCAGCCAGGCGATGCCGGGGGGATGATCCAGGAAGCTGAGCGCCGTCTCCTGCGACCAGGTCCAGTAATAGGCCTCGTCCGTGCGCAGCTCGATGGCCGAGGCGTAGACGATGCGCAGCAGCGTCATCGCGGCGATGATCGCCGCGGCCATGACGAGCGGCCGGCGCGCCGCGCCGGCGGGGAGCATCGTGATGTCGGGAGCTGTCCTCACGGCGGCGCTTTTCGCCAACCTGAGAGGGGGAGTCAATGTTGGGTACCGTCGTCCCGGATCCGCGTGCGCCCCCGGGGGTGCTTGTCCAGGACGACACGGAGATTGCGGCAGCTTGCCGCGCATGTGATCGGGCGCGCTATCCACCCCCGGAATTAAACGCGACGCTGGCTGTTCTCCTTCATGAACTGATACAACAGAATCATGGCCGCAACCGCATCCACACGATTTTCCGATCTTTCCCGCGCCATCAGCGTACGCCAGGTGCGGCTGGTTTGCGGTGTCATCCTGTTCGCCTATGTGGTCAGCCATTTCCTCAACCATGCGCTCGGCAACATCTCGGTCGATGCCATGGAGATCGGGGTCTACTACCACATGCTGTTCTGGCAGTTCCTGCCGGTTGCGATCGTGTTCTACACGGCGGCGCTCACGCATATGGGGCTCGGCATCTACGCGTTGTATCAGCGCCGGCAGTTCCGTTGGCGGACGGTCGAGCCGCTGCAGCTCGTGCTGGGCTTGAGCATCCCCGCGCTGGTCATGGCGCATGTGATCGGGGTGCGGCTCGGTCAGACGCTTTACGGACACCAAAAACTCTATCCGCAGGAACTCTATCTGTTCTTCGTCGCGTCGAACCGTATCTGGACCATGACGATCCTGCTTCTCATCGCCTGGGTGCACGGCTGCATCGGCATCTATTTCTGGCTTCGCCTCAAACCGTTCTTCACGCGCGCGGCGCCCTATCTGCTCGCGGCTGCCGTGCTGATCCCGACGCTGTCGCTGCTGGGTGTCTACCAGGGTGGCCGCAGCGTCGAGGTCGAGGCCGACGACGGGGAATGGCGGACGCACAATCTCACGCGCCGCCAGCTGGGCACCACGGCAGAGGCCGCGATGCTCGACCGCATCACCGGCGGCCTCACCGCCGGCTATCTCGGACTGCTCGCTTTGGCGCTGCTGGCGCGTGGCGCGCGCGCCCTGCGCGAGCGGCGCGGCGGCATGATCGCGCTGTCCTACGGCAACGGCAAGACGGTGCGCGTTCCCAAGGGCCTCTCCGTGCTGGAAGCGAGCCTGCGCCACAATGTGCCGCATGCCAGCGTCTGCGGCGGCCGCGCCCGCTGCTCGACCTGCCGCATCCGCATCATCGGCGATCATGGCGCCCTGCCCGAGCCGTCGCAGCGCGAGGCGTTCGTGCTCACCCGTGTCGGCACCAGTGACCCCTCGATCAGGCTGGCCTGCCAGCTGCGGCCGACGTCGGATCTCTCCTTCTTCCAGCTCTTCACCGCGCATACCCTTTCGGCGAACACAAAGGCCTCGACGCCTGCCAGAATCGGCCAGGAGCGCTATCTCGTCAGCCTGTTCGTGGATATGCGCGGCTCGACGCAGCTGGCCGAGAAGCGGCTGCCGTTCGACACCGTGTTCATCGTCAACCGCTTCCTCGGCGCCGTCTCGCAGGCTGTGATCGAGAATGGCGGCCAGCCGAACCAATTTGTCGGCGACGGCATGCTGGCGCTGTTCGGACTGAGCGCCGATCCGCAAACCGCCTGCCGGCAGGCGCTGAAGGCCGCCGCCGGCATCGCCAGGCATATCGATGAGCTCAACGAGCTCCTGTCCCACGATCTACGCCAGCCGATCCGCTTCGGCATCGGCATCCATGGCGGCGAGGTCATCATCGGTGACATCGGCTATCGCGATCACATCGTCTTCACGGCGCTGGGCGATGCTGTCAACGTCGCGGCCCGCCTCCAGGACATGACCAAGACGCTGGCCTGCGAAGCGATCGTCTCGGAGGAAGTCCGCCGGACCGCCGGCCTTGCCGACGATGCGCTGCCGCAGCAGGAGGTCGCGATCCGCGGCCGCGACGAACCGATGGCGGTGCGTGTGGTTGCGGACGCGAGGGAGCTGTCCGCGCTCGTCGATCGCGGCGAACGCGTCGCGGCGTAACACCGGCTTGCTGCAACGCAGCGGCATGGGCCTGCTGCGAAAGCACGAATTGACTTCATCTGAGTCGTTGCGACAGATGAGTGAGAGATCGCGGTGATGACCGTGATCCAACGAAAAGCTCCGGGAGGAGACCACATGTTCGATCGACGCGACCTGCTCAAAGGAGCGGGCCTTGCCGCTGTTGCGACTGCACTGAACTCGACCAAAGCGCTGGCACTCGACACCGTCGCCCTGCCCTTTGCCAATGGCGAACGGCCTTTGGTGAAATATCCGCAGAAGCGGCCGATGATCGGCCTGACCAGCCGCCCGCCGCAGCTCGAGACGCCCTTCGCGGTGTTCAACGACGGCCCGATCACGCCGAATAACGCGTTCTTCGTGCGCTATCACCTTTCCGACCTGCCCTACAATCTCGACCCCGACAAGTTCACCCTCGAGGTCAAGGGCAAGGTCGACAAGCCGCTCAAGCTGTCGCTGAAGGACATCCGGAAGATGAAGGCGACCGAGATCGTCGCCGTCAACCAGTGCTCCGGCAACAGCCGCGGCTTCCTGGATCCGCGCGTGGCCGGCGGCCAGCTCGCCAACGGCGCGATGGGCAATGCGCGCTGGCGCGGCGTGCCGCTGAAGGCCGTGCTGGCGATGGCGGGCGTGCAGAGCGGCGCCAAGCAGGTCACCTTCAACGGCATGGACGGTCCGGTCAGCGACAAAACGCCCGATTTCGTCAAGGCGCTCGATATCGATCACGCCAACGACGGCGAGGTGATGCTGGCCTATGGCATGAACGGCGAAGACCTGCCGTTCCTCAACGGCTTTCCGCTGCGCCTGATCGTGCCCGGCTATTTCGGCACGTATTGGGTCAAGCACCTCAACGAGATCACCGTCGTCGACAATGTCTATGACGGGTTCTGGATGAAGTCGGCCTATCGCATTCCGGACACGCCGAACAATGCGGTCGAGCCGGGCACCGCGCCGAAGGCGACGATCCCGATCAACCGCTTCACCATCCGTTCCTTCATCACCAGCGTCCCCGACGGAGCCAAGCTGAAAGCAGGCGGCACGACGCTGCGCGGCATCGCCTTCGACGGCGGCAAGGGTATCAAGGAGGTCGCGGTCTCCACCGACGGCGGCAAGACCTGGACCAACGCCAGGCTCGGCAAGGATCTTGGCAAATACTCATTCCGTGAATGGACGCTGCCGGTGAAGCTCGCGGCGGGCTCCTACGAGCTCAAGGTGCGCGCCACCGGCAATGGCGGCGAAACCCAGCCGGATACGCCGCGCTGGAATCCGGCGGGTTACTTGCGCAACGTCGTCGAAACCGTCCGCGTCACCGTGGCTTGAGGGGAATGATCATGCAGCGCACCGTTTTCCTCGCCATCACGCTCGCCCTCGCCGCCGTGGTGGGTTCGGCACTTGCAGCACCGGTCAATTACAAGACCCCCGATGAGGTCGCGGCGTTCAAGCCCGGGCCCAATCTCGAAGTCGTGCAGGGCAATTGCAGCGCCTGCCACTCCGCCGACTACATCAACACGCAGCCGCCGATGAAGGACAAGAAAGGTTTCTGGCAGGCCGAGGTGACCAAGATGATCAAGGTCTATGGCGCCCCCATCGACGATGCCGATGTCAGCAAGATCGTCGATTATCTGGCCGCGACTTATTGACGGATGGCGCGCGGCGCGCCGACCAAGTGACCGCGAAAAGGGCAAATCCGGCAAAAACGCCGCGAAGTTGAGCGGAATTCGCCGAAATGCCGATGTGGTTTGAGCTACCAAGCCAGCCACATTCCGCGTATCGTATTAGGACCGAACCGGCCGGTTGGCGGGGACTGGCGGTTCGAGATCTCGGAGGAAGACCCGCGGAGAAGTCGTGATGGCTAAAGGTACGGTCAAGTGGTTCAACCCGACGAAGGGTTATGGATTTATCCAGCCTGCGTCGGGCGGCAAGGATGTGTTCGTGCATATCTCGGCAGTGCAGAAAGCCGGTCTGTCGTCCCTGAACGAAGGACAGACGGTGGAATATGAAGAGATCGCAAACCGAGGCAAAAGCTCCGCAGAGAACCTCAAAGTATAAGCCCGCCGGCTTTTGCTAACTCCCGGATCAATCCGGGAGCCGGGCCAAGAAATTTTAGAAGACGGTCAGTGCACTCGACGACAGGCGTTGCGATTGCACACGGCAAGCTATTTGCCCGCGAAGACCGCCCATTGGACGCCACAGCAATGACAATCGCGACGGCACTTCGTTAGTCCACCGGCAATGGTGCGTCGCGCTTGATCTCCTCCATCACCGCATAGGTTCGCGTTTCGCGCACGCCGGGCATCGACAACAAGGTCTCGCCGAGGAAACGTCGATACGCAGCCATGTCTGCCAGCCGCGCCTTCACAAGATAGTCGAAGCCGCCGGCGACCATGTGACACTCCAGCACCTCGGGCGCGAGCTTCACCGCGCGGGCAAAACGCTCGAAATTGTCGGGCGTGGTCTTGTCGAGCAGCACTTCGACAAACACCAGGAGGCCGAGGCCGAGCCGGTGCGGGTTGAGCCGCGCGCCATAGCCCTCGATAAAGCCCTCTCGCTGCAAACGCTTCAGCCGTTCGCCGATCGAGGTCGGCGACAGCCCAATGCGCTCCGCGAGCTCGACATTGGCGATTCGCCCGTCCTGCTGCAAAATCGAGAGGATCTTCCGGTCGGTTCGATCTAATTCCATATTCCGTAAGGTTAAATGACTGGGCGACTTCATTTTCTAAGCCGAATGAGCTAAATTGTCTATCGAGCTAAGGTAGCGTGGGCATTATCCTGAATTGAAGCCACAGGACACGCCATGCCGAACATTCCGCCTCCCTTCTCCGCCGCCTACGCGCCCGATGACGCCGATATCGCCGCGCGCCTTTTGCCATCTGTGCATCTCGGCCCGCCGCAGGAGGCGCGGATCGATCGCACCGCGACGCGGCTGATCGAAGCCATCCGCAAGCGCGACGACCGGCTTGGTGGAGTCGAGGATATGCTGCGGGAATTTGCGCTCTCGACCAAGGAAGGGCTGGCCTTGATGGTGCTGGCCGAGGCCCTGTTGCGCGTGCCGGACGCGCGCACCGCCGACCAGTTCATCGAGGACAAGCTCGGCGAGGGCGACTTCATCCACCACGAGACCAAGTCCACCGCCTTCCTGGTCAACGCCTCGGCCTGGGCATTGGGCCTCTCGGCGCGGGTGATCCAGCCCGGCGAGACGCCCGATGGCACCATCGGCCGGCTGGTGAAGCGGCTGGGCGCACCCGCCGTGCGCACCGCCACGCGCCAGGCGATGCGGCTGATGGGAAATCATTTCGTGCTGGGGGAGACCATCGCGCAGGCCTTGGAGCGGGCCCGGCCGCGCTCCGGCGAGAGGCAGCGCTATTCCTTCGACATGCTCGGCGAAGGCGCCCGCACCGCCACCGACGCAAGGCGATATTTCGACGCCTATGCCAGCGCGATTCTGACTATCGGCAAGGCGGCGGGCAGCCATCCCCTGCCCGATCGGCCCGGCATCTCCGTCAAGCTGTCGGCGCTGCATCCGCGCTTCGAGGCAATCAGCCGCGACGGTGTGATGGCCGAGCTGGTGCCGCAACTGCTGGACCTGGCGCAGCGCGCCAAGGTCCATGATCTCAACTTCACCGTCGACGCCGAGGAAGCCGACCGGCTGGAATTGTCCCTCGACGTGATTGCGGCAACGCTCGCCGATCCCTCGCTTGCCGGTTGGGACGGATTTGGCCTCGCGATCCAGGCCTATCAGAAGCGCGCCGGCGACGTGATCGACTATGTCGATGCGCTCGCCCGGGCGCACGACCGCAAGCTGATGGTGCGGCTGGTCAAGGGCGCCTATTGGGACACCGAGATCAAGCGCGCGCAGGAGCGCGGGCTCGACGGCTATCCCGTGTTCACCCGCAAGGCGATGACGGATCTGAACTACGTCGCCTGCGCTCAAAAGCTGTTGAGTCTGCGGCCACGCATCTTCCCGCAATTCGCCACCCATAACGCGCTGAGCGTCGCGACCGTGCTGGAGCTTGCCGGTGCGAACGGCGGCTTCGAATTCCAGCGCCTGCACGGCATGGGCGAGGCGCTCTACGAGCAGCTCGCCAAGGATCACCCGGAGATCGCCTACCGCACCTACGCCCCGGTCGGCAGCCATCGCGACCTGCTCGCCTATCTGGTGCGGCGACTGTTGGAGAACGGTGCCAACTCCTCCTTCGTGGCGCAAGCGTCCGATTATCGCGTGCCGGTTACGGCGCTGTTGCAGCGCCCGGCGGATGCCATCGTCCGGCCGCAGCACGCGGCCCATCCCAAGATTCCGTTGCCGGGCGACCTGTTCGCGCCGGAGCGGCGCAATTCGCGCGGCGTCGAATTCGGCGCGCGCGCCGCGCTCGACGGGTTGCTGACGGAGGTCAAAGCCGAGACGATCGACCTCAAGCCGATCGCGGACGCAACGCCGGATCAGGCCAATGCGGCAGTGGCTGCCGCGCGCGCCGGCTTTGCCGCCTGGAGCCGGACACCCGCAGCCACGCGCGCGGCGGCGCTGGAGCAGGCCGCGCATCTTCTGGAGAACCGCGCGCCCCATTTCATAGCGCTGCTGCAACGCGAGGGCGGCAAGACGCTCGACGATGCGCTGTCGGAGCTGCGCGAGGCCACCGACTTCTGCCGCTATTATGCCGTGCAGGGTCGCAAGCTGTTCGGCAACGATGTGGCGATGCCGGGCCCGACCGGCGAGAGCAATGCGCTGGCCATGCGCGGCCGCGGCGTCTTCGTGGCGATCTCGCCATGGAATTTTCCGCTGGCGATCTTCCTCGGCCAGGTCACGGCGGCGCTGATGGCCGGCAACAGCGTGGTGGCCAAGCCCGCAGAGCAGACCCCGCGCATCGCGGTCGAGGCGGTGCGGCTGCTGCACGAGGCCGGCATCCCCGCAAGCGCGTTGCACCTCGTCACTGGCGACGGCCGCATCGGCGCCGCACTGGCCGCGCACCCCGATATCGGTGGAATCGTCTTCACCGGATCGACCGAGGTCGCGCGCAGCATCAACCGGGCGCTGGCAGCCAAGGACGGGCCGATCGTGCCGCTGATCGCGGAGACCGGCGGCATCAACACCATGATCGCGGATGCGACCGCGTTGCCAGAGCAGGTCGCGGACGACGTCGTCACCTCGGCGTTTCGTTCCGCCGGCCAGCGCTGCTCGGCGCTGCGGCTGCTGTTCGTGCAGGAGGACGTAGCCGACCGCATGATCGAGATGATCGCGGGCGCGGCGCGCGAGTTGAAGATCGGCGATCCAAGCGACGTCGCGACCCATATCGGGCCGGTGATCGATGTCGAGGCCAAGCAGCGCCTCGATGCGCATATCGCACGGATGAGGAGAGAGGCACGGCTGCACTTTGCCGGCACCGCGCCGGAGGGCTGCTTCGTGGCGCCGCACATCTTCGAGCTTGGGGATGCCGGCCAGCTCACCGAGGAGGTGTTCGGCCCGATCCTCCACGTCGTGCGCTATCGTGCGGAAAATCTCGAACGCGTCCTGCAAGCGATCGAGCGCACCGGCTACGGGCTGACGCTCGGCATCCACTCCCGCATTGACGATACGATCGAGGCGATCGTCGACCGCGTCCAGATCGGCAACATCTACGTCAACCGCAACATGATCGGTGCCGTGGTTGGCGTGCAGCCGTTCGGCGGCAACGGCCTGTCCGGAACCGGCCCGAAAGCCGGCGGCCCGCACTACCTCACGCGCTTTGCGACCGAGCAGACCGTGACGATCAACACCGCAGCAGCCGGCGGCAATGCTGCCCTGCTCGCAGGGGATGAGTGAGGCGCGGCGAGGAGCGTTGCATCCCGCCGAAACATCGGTCTAATGCTGCCGTGACGTGGCCCTCGCCAATTCCAGCGCGCGGGAAACAACACGAGTGAGGGAGCAACGCCGCGATGGAAAAGGGCATTTTTGCAGGGCTCAAGGTGCTGGATTGCGCGAGTTTCATCGCAGCACCAGCAGCCGCGACCGTGCTGTCGGATTTCGGCGCGGATGTCGTCAAGATCGAGCCGCCAGGTGCCGGCGATCCCTACCGCAATCTGCCCAACATTCCGGGCTATCCGACCAGCGAGCACAATTTCGCCTGGCTGCTGGAGGCCCGCAACAAGAAGAGCATCGCGCTCGACCTCGCAAAGCCGGAAGCGCAGGCCGTGCTCTACAAGCTGGTCGAAGAGGCCGACGTCTTCATCACCAACATGCCGCCGCCGGTGCGCACCAAGCTCGGCATCACCTATGACCATCTCGCCCATCTCAATGATCGCCTGATCTACGCCTCCTTCACCGGTTATGGCGAGAAAGGCGAAGAGGCCAACAAGCCCGGCTTCGACAGCAACGCCTATTGGGCGCGCTCCGGCCTGATGGATCTCGTGCGCGCCGACACCGACACGACGCCGGCCCGCTCGGTCGCCGGCATGGGCGACCATCCCTGCGCCATGGCGTTCTACGGCGCCATCGTCACCGCGCTCTATCAGCGCGAGAAGACCGGCAAGGGCTCGCATGTCGCCTCCAATCTGATGGCGAACGGCGTGTGGGCTGCGAGCGTGCTGGCGCAGGCAAAGCTCTGCGGCGCCAAGTTCGCCGAGCGGCGGCCGCGCGAACGCGCGTTGAACGCGGTCGCCAACCACTACCAGTGCAAGGACGGCCGCTGGCTGATCCTGTCACTGCTGAGCGAAGAGAAACAGTTTCCAACGCTGGCCAGGTGTCTCGGCCGCGAAGATCTCATCACCGACCCGCGCTTTGCCACCAAACCCGACCGCCACGCGCGCTCCGTCGAGCTGATCAAGATCTTTGACGAGACCTTTGCGACCAAGGATCTCGCCGAATGGCGCAAGATCCTCGACGGCAACGGACTGGTGTTTGGCATTGTCGGCATTTTGGACGACATCCCGAACGACAAGCAGATGCTCGATAACGAGGTGCTAGTGCCGTTCGAGAACGACGCCATGCTCACCATCTCCAGCCCGATCTGGATCGACGGCGCCAAGAAAGTGCAGCCGCGCAAGCCGCCCGACGTCGGCGAGCACAGTGACGAAATTTTGCGCGGCGCGGGATACGATGAGGCCGCGATCAAGCAGCTGCGGTCGCAGGGGGCTGTGGGGTAAGGAGCCGACAGCGGTCATACATCCACGCTGTCGTCCCGGCGAAGGCCGGGACCCATATCCCAGAGAGGAAGTTGTCGAACGAAGCTGATAACTCCAAATCTTCGCCAAACTGCGTTCGGTGGTTATGGGTCCCGGCCTTCGCCGGGACGACGACGTAGATCGCTTCAACAATCACAGTCATCGCGAGGTCCCATGCCCAGCTACCGCCTGCACTACTTCCCCGAATCCGGCAACAGCTACAAGCTGGCGCTGATGCTGACACTTTGCGGCGAGAGATTCGAGCCGGTCTGGACCGACTTTGTCGGCGGCGTCACGCGCACGCCGGAATGGCGCAAGAGCGTGAACGAGATGGGCGAGATTCCCGTGCTCGAAATCGACGGTGTGAAGATGACGCAGACCGCGCCGCTCCTGCTCAAGCTTGCCGAGCAGTTCGGGCGTTTCGGTGCCGAGACCGAGGAGGAAAAGTTCGAGCTGCTGCGCTGGCTGTTCTGGGACAACCACAAGCTCACCGGCTACATGGCGACCTACCGCTTCATGCGCGCCTTCACACAAAACAACGATCCGCAGGTGCTGAAACATTTTCGCCGGCGCCTCGAGGATTTTCTCGGCATTCTCGACGGTCATCTCCAGCACAATCAATTCGCGATCGGAACCAGGCCGACCGTCGCCGATATCTCGATGATGGCCTATCTGCACTATCCGAGCGACGAGCACGGCTTTGATTTCGCGGAAAGCTATCCCGCCATTCACGCCTGGCTTGGCCGCATGGCCGCGCTGCCCGGCTGGAGGCGGGCCTACGAGCTGCTGCCCGGCAAGCGGATGACGAATTACGCGAAGTGAGGGCGCCGACTACTTCAGCGCCAGCCAGCCGAGCGTGAACAGGATTCCGCCGATGATGACGACGACCGCGACCGCCCAGGTGCTGACGCGGATGCTGCCGGTAACCTGCTTGGCCTCTTCATTCTGCGCGATCTCGCGATTGCGCTCCTTGTTGGCTTCGCTGGAGTCCGTCATGGGTCATCCAAACCGGTTCGAGACAGCCTAACGCGTCTTGATGAAGCACATGCCGATGCGGCGCGAAGCCGCGGCAGCCTGACAGGTCAATCCTTTAGCACAGCTCCATGACGTAAAACTCCTGTCGGTCGATCGCGATCCCGCATTTTCCAGGGAACAATGCGCGCCCCAGCCGTCCTGATATTCGGTCCCCGCCAGCTCAGTGCTGCCGCGGGTCTGCGGCCGGCTGGCAAATCCACGTGAGAAATCAGGACGTTTGCCTGCGGCCATCGCGGTCAGGATGTCACGGCGGCGGACCTGGTCGCCAAGAAAATGCGGCGAGGCCGGCACGATGGTCGAGTTGGACGGCTTGTCCGCAAGCCAATCGACGCCCGGGAAGTGAAAGCCGCCGATGCCGCGGGTCTGGTGGCAGCCGGCGCAGGTGACGTCATTGAGGCGGCGCTGGAAGCCCGCGACCGAGCGGACGTTCTGCATGTCCCCGCGCGCGGCAGCTTGCTTCAACGCACCAACCACGTCGTTGTCGGAGAAGACCGGCTCGCCCTGTCCCTCTCCGTTGCCCTCCCCTTGCACCATCCCGAACTCCGGCTGCAACGGAGAAGCATCAAGGCCGGCTGGCGTCGGCACGATTGCAGCCTTGGCCAGGAATTTCTCGGGGATCAGCACCGTACCGCGATCGAAGTCGCGAAGATGATCGGGCGCGAGCAGCCAATCCCTGAAGTCGCGCCGGAGATCATTGTCAGCGAGAATGCGGTCGCGGTCGATCTGGTTCTCCAGCGTCGATTCCTCGAACGTCTTCGAGGCGGCGTCGTACTTGAACACCTTGAGCAGATAGTCGGAGCGGAAATCGTGCAGCGCCGATTTCGCCGCAACTGAGATCTGAATGTTGGTCTCGATGCGATCGAGCATCGCATCGTAAGGGAAGAAGTCGCTGCCGATCAGCCCCTGCCAGTCGCCATTGCCGAGCCAGCGTCGCGCGACCTCGGCGCAGGTGATCGGCTTGCCGTTCCCGTCCATCTGGCGCACGTCGCGCGCCTTCATCACCAGATTGAGCGTCATCGGCAGCCGCGTGGCTGTCCTGCCGCCATCCGGTTTGGTCTCGAAACGCACAAGACGATAGATCAGCCTGATCTCGCCGCAGGAGTCTTCCGAGACATAGGCCCGGTCCATGCGGTTGACGATGCCGGCCAGCACGAAACGGGTGTCGCGGGATTTCAGATTGGCGCGATCGAACAATTGTACGTCGAAGCCCTCGCCGACGCCGATGGTCTCGGTCGGATATGCCGCCTTCTGCTGGGCGACGTAGCGATCGATCTCCGCCTCGATCGCGGGAGGAATCTCCTTGAGCTGCGACAACCACGAAAACATCAGATCGGTCGTCAGCGGAAAGTTCGCGTTCCGCTCCGGCCACAACAGGCGCGAGATCGTGAGCGCATCGTGCTGGTCGAGCTCGCGCAGGAGATCGGGATCGGTGATCGCCGTGCCGCGTGCCAGTTGCGCGTTCTCCGCGGCCAACAACGACACGATGCCGCCGAAAAATACGGCGGCGGCAACGAGAATTCGCAAGGCGCGGCTCATGCCTCAGGTAACACCGCGCAGGGACGGCTATTCAAGCAAAAAGGCGCTTCACATCGTGGTGAAGCGCCTTTTCGAAATCGGATATGGGCCGCTCAGCGCGCGACGATCAGCCCCTTGCTGGTGACGACCACCCAGCGGCCGTCCTGACGGCGGATCGCATCGACACGGCCAACCCCTGGGATGGGGTCACCGGCATACACCTCGTAGAGGCCACCGCGGCCCTCGACCAGTGCGCCGCCGTTGGAGACGTCGCGCAGCACCCAGCCTTCGACCGTCGGCAACCGGCCGACCTCGGTCTTGGGTGCGACGGGAGCCGGCGCAGCTGCGGCGGTTGCAACCTGGGTCGGTGCGATCGAACCAGTGGTCTCCTTGGCGGGCACGGCGGCTGCGGCCTGGACGGGCGCCGCGGGCGGGGTGGCGCGGAGCTTGTCGACCGTCTCGGACAGCTTTGCGATCTTGGCCATTGGCTCGGCCTGCGCCTTCTCGAGCTTGTCGAGGCGGTCGTTGGTCCGGTTGAACTGGCCGAGGCCGGTCTTGGAGGTATGCTCGACGTTGGCTTTGAGCGCGACGACATCGGCATCAATCCGGGCGACCGAGGATTCCAGCGCGCTGGTGTCGGCAACCTGTGCCGGCGCGGAGCTTGCGAAGTGCATCATCCCTGCGGTCGCGAGCGCGCCGCTGATGGCGCCGACACTGGCTGCAATCGCCACTACCGCGGCCATCGCCGACAGGCGGCGCGCGCCGCCGCTCTCGCGCGGCTCGTCCGCCTTCACATGCGGCGCAAACTCCTCACGGTCCCAGGACCGCTCTGCGGGTGCCATGACGATGAGCTTGCCGGGCTTTGGCTCGGACTTGGTCTCGGCTTTGGGCTCAACCTGGGCCTCGAACTTCGGCACCTCGATCCGCGGCGGCTCAATCTCGATCGGATCAGGCTTGGGCGGCGCCTCGTGGTCAGGGGCAATCGAAGGGGCCTCGATTCCCGCAGACTCGACGGCCTGCGGCGCGGTCGCGGCGGCTTCGACGACGCTCGTCTGCTCACCGGTCGTTTGGGCAGCCTGCTCAGCCATTGGTTCGCTCACAGCTCAAATACTCCACCTTTTGGTAACTTTCATTGCTTGCGAAATCCTTACTTCGGGACCCGCTTACCGAAATTTTAGGGAGTCATCCGGGGCCGAATTGGGCCGGGAACGTGGAACCGGTGTGGCGGGTATGAAGCAATTTGTAACCGGGCGAAGATGAACGGCCGCGCAACGGACAGGGTCTGCCGCCCCCACGTGGTCAACGACGGGCGTGGATGACGCCCGCTCTGTCCACATCACTGTCCGTCACATCAGCACCGGTGCATCCGGCAGCTCGTTGGGGTGCGGGCCGCTTGACGGAAAGTGCTTTGTCAGCTCCCGGGACACCGCCTCGATGCCGCCGATCACGCCGCGCTCGAACTGCCCCGACCTGAACTCGACTTCCATGGCGCGGCAGATGCTCTCCCAACGCTCGCCACCAACCTTCGCATCGATACCGCGGTCGGCGATGATCTCGACATCGCGGTCGGCGAGCAGGAGATAGATCAGGACACCATTGTTGTGCGCGGTGTCCCAGATGCGCAGTTGCGAGAACACGTCGAGCGCGCGCTCGCGCGCCGGCTGGTTGCGAAACAGCGGGCCGCCGTCGAGCGCGCCTTCCACCACGAAGCGGAGCTGGCCGGAATGGCTGGCTTCGCCGCGCTTGATCGCCTGCTCGATGCGGTCGAGCACGCCCTTCGGGAACACCTGCTTGGCACGCCAATGGTGCTGGAGCAGATGCCGGGTGATGCGCCTGATGCTCATGACCTACCAGCTCCCCGAGGCGCCGCCGCCGCCAAAACTGCCGCCACCACCGCTGAAGCCGCCGCTCGACGACGACCCGCTGCTCCAGCCGCCGGATGACGAGCCGCTCGACCACGAGCCACGACGCGAGGACCCCGTGCCCGATCCCGCCCCAAACAGATCGGCGATAAACGTCAGGACAGCGCCGAGCACACCGACGCCCAGTCCGATGACCGCTGAGCCGATCACGAACCAGGCGAGGACACCAACGATCGCTCCCGTTATTCCCGAACCGAACAGCCGCCCGAACATGGAGCGCAGGATGCCTCCGATGACCAGCGGGCCGAACAGCAGGAAGTAGAAAAGCGGCTCGACGTCGTTCCAATCGCCGAAATTCACGCTGCGCGAGGGCGTCGGCAGCGGCTCGCCGTCGATGACGCGGATCATGCGGTCGACGCCCGCCGTGATGCCGCCGGCGAAATCGCCGCTCCTGAATTTCGGCGTGATGGCTTCATCGATGATGCGCCGCGACGTGACGTCGGTGAGCGCGCCCTCGAGGCCGTAACCGACCTCGATGCGCAAATGCCGGTCGTTCTTGGCCACAACGAGGATGGCGCCGTCGTCGACCTTCTTGCGTCCGATCTTCCAGGCCTCCGCGACGCGGATCGCGAATTGCTCGATGGTCTCCGGGTCCGTCGTCGGCACGATCAGGACGGCGATCTGGCTGCCCTTGCGCATCTCGAAGTCCTGCAGCTTTTGCGACAGCGCGGCGATGTCGCCGCTGGAGAGCGTGCCGGTCTGATCGACCACGCGGCCGGTCAGTTGCGGCACGGCGACATCGGCTGAGGCGGGGAGCGCAAAGGTGAACAGGAGCGCGAAGACGAGGACGAATGCTGAGAAGCCCAAAACGGCACGCCACAACATCGTTGTCATCGCCCGCGAAGGCGGGCGATCCAGTATTCCAGAGGCAGCAGTGATTGAACCGTGAAGCCGCGGCGTACTGGATTCCCCGCTTTCGCGGGGAATGACGGTGGTGGGTGGGGCATGCATCGGGGTCGAAGGCACTTACTTCGACGGCGCGGGCGCCGGATTGAAATCGACCTTCGGCGCGGTCGAGATTTCCTTCTCGTTCCCGACCGTGAAGTTCGGCTTTTCCTTGTAGCCGAACATCATCGCCGTGACGTTGCTCGGGAACGAACGGATGGTGACGTTATAGTCCTGCACCGCCTTGATGTAGCGGTTGCGCGCCACCGTGATGCGGTTCTCGGTGCCTTCGAGCTGCGACATCAAATCCTTGAACAGCGCATCCGACTTGAGCTGCGGATAGTTCTCGGTGACCACGAGCAGCCGCGACAGCGCGCCGGAGAGCTCGCCCTGGGCGGCCTGGAATTTCTGGAATGCGGCGGGATCGTTCAGCACCTCCGGCGTCGCCTGGATGCTGCCGACCTTGGCGCGGGCATTGGTGACGCCGAGCAGCACGTCCTTCTCCTGCTGCGCAAAACCCTTCACCGAGTTGACGAGGTTGGGCACGAGATCGGCGCGACGCTGATACTGGTTCACGACCTCGGACCAATTGGCCTTGATCTGCTCGTCCTCGCTCTGGATCGCGTTATAGCCGCAATTGGTGAGGCTCAACGAGGCCAGCGCCGCCAGCACGGTCAGGATCTTGCGCATCAAATTTCTCCCGGTGGAATCGGGCGCAAGCTACCAGATTGCGCGCGCGAGATGCCAGACATCTTGCGTCCCGGCCGTTGCCTGTGAAAAGCAGCCGATGTACGCAAGCCTCTTGCTTAATCCTGGCTGTAATAGTCAACTTGAGGGAACAATAATGCCAGGTCGGGAACGCCAGGGGAACGCGATGAGCTCGTTCGAGACCATCCTCGTGGAGAGGCCGGAGCCGGCGATTGCCCGGGTCGTGATGAACCGGCCCGACGCGCGCAACGCGCAGAACCTGCAAATGACCTACGATCTCAACGCCGCCTTCGACGAGGCGGTGCAGGACGACGCGGTCAAGGTGATCATTCTCGCCGGTAATGGTCCGCACTTCTCCTCAGGCCATGACCTGCGACCCGGCAGCAAGAATGAAGCGGGCGTGGATTTTCCGCCAATCGGAAATTGGGGCGGCTTCGCTGAATCAAATGCTCATGGCCGCTTCGCGCGCGAGCAGGAAATCTATCTCCAGATCACGCGGCGCTGGCGCAACCTCGCCAAGCCGACCATTGCAGAGGTGCACGGCAAATGCATCGCGGGCGGCCTGATGCTGGCCTGGGCCTGCGATCTCATCGTCGCCAGCGACGACGCGCAGTTCTGCGATCCCGTGGTCACCATGGGTGTCTGCGGCGTCGAATGGTTCGTGCATCCCTGGGAGCTCGGCCCGCGCAAGGCCAAGGAATTTCTGTTCACGGCCGACGCATGGAGCGCGCAGGAGGCGCATCAACTCGGGATGGTCAACCGGGTCGTGCCGCGCGCAGAGCTGTCATCCGCCGTGCTGGCGCTGGCGCGCAAAATCGCGTCAAAACCGTCCTTTGCGCTGAAGCTGACCAAGGAAGCCGTGAATCGTTCGGTTGACGTGATGGGCCAACCGGCTGCAATCGACCAGGCCTTTGCGCTGCATCAGCTCTGTCACGCGCATAATCTTCAGGAATTCGGCATGATCGTCGATCCATCGGGCCTACACCCCTCCGTCCGCAAGCCGCCGGCCGCCGCGGAGTAGACAGGATGGATCTCAATCTCAGCGACGAGCAACGCCTGCTGCGCGAAAGCGCGGAGCGCTTCGTGGCCGAAAGCTACGATGCCGATCACCGCCGCAAGATGGCGAACGATCCGCTCGGCTTCAGTCCGGCGGTGTGGAAACAATTCGCAGAACTGGGCTGGCTGGCGCTGCCGATCGCGGAGGAGTGTGGCGGGCTCGGCGGCAGCGCGGTCGAGATCGGCATTTTGATGGAAGCCTTCGGCCGCGGGCTTGTGTCGGAGCCGTATATCGCGTCGGTCGTGCTTGGCGCCGCGTTGATCGAGCGATGCGGCAGCATGGCGCAGAAGCAGGCCATCCTGCCGAAGATCGCGGACGGATCGTTGAAGCTCGCGCTCGCGCATTCCGAGCGCGCGGCGCGGTTCGATCTTGCTAGGGTCGCGACGACCGCGACCAAGACGGGCCAAGGTTGGCGCCTTGCCGGCAGCAAGATTGCCGTGCTCGACGGCCATGCCGCCGACGAGATCATCGTCTCCGGGCATATCCATGATCATCAGGGGCCATCGACGCGGATCGGCCTGTTTCTAGTCTCGGCGACGACGCCGAATGTTGCGATCTCCGACTACGAGCGCCTCGGCGGCGGGCGGGCCTGCAACATCGAACTGTCGGACGCGCAACTGCCGGAGGATGCCTTGCTCGGCAACGGGCATGACGCGCTGCCGGCAATCGAATGGGCTGTTGATCGCGCCATGGCTGCGCTTGGCGCCGAGGCCGTCGGCATCATGCAGGTACTGCTGGATACTACGCTGGAGTACACAAAAATCCGGAAGCAATTCGGCCGGCCGCTCGCCGCCAACCAGGTGATCCGCCACCGCCTCGCCGACATGGCGGTCCAGGTCGACGAAGCGCGCTCGATGGCGCTGCGCGCCGCGCTGAAGCTCGACGCCGATCCGGTCGAGCGCGCGCGGGCCGCATCGGGCGCGAAGGCGAAGATCGGCAAATCCGCGCGTTTCGTCGGCGAGCAGTCGATCCAGCTTCACGGCGGCATGGGCGTCACCGAGGAGCTCGAGGTCGGCGCTTATTTCAAGCGGCTGGTCGCGTTCGACACGTTGTTCGGCGGCAGCGCGCACCATTATGGCCGCCACGCCCTGCTTGGCCGCCCCACCGTGCCGGCCTGACACAAGGAGCGCATCATGGACCTGTCGTTCAATGCCGAGGAGCGCGCCTTCCAGGACGAGGTGCGCGGCTTCATTGCCAGAAACCTCACCGAGGAGATGAAGCGCGCGACCGCGCTGACGCCGTCGGTGTTCTCCGACCCCGATATCGGCATGGCCTGGCAGCGCACGCTGCACAAGCAAGGCTGGGGCGCGCCGGGCTGGCCGGTCGAGCATGGCGGGCCGGATTGGACCCCGGCGCAGCGCTGGATCTTCGAGACTGAAAGCGCGCGGGCCGGCGTGCCCAATGTCAATGTGATGGGCGTGAAGATGGTCGGGCCCGTCATCATCGGTTTCGGCTCGCCCGAGCAGAAGAACTTCTACCTGCCGCGCATTCTGTCCGGTGAGGATTATTGGTGCCAGGGCTATTCCGAGCCGGGCTCCGGCTCCGACCTCTCCTCGCTGAAGACGCGCGCCGTGCGCGATGGCGACGACTACATCATCAACGGCACCAAGATCTGGACGACGCATGCCCACCACGCCAACCGCATGTTCGCGCTGGTGCGCACCAGCGACGGCCCGCGGCAGCAGGACGGCATCAGCTTCATTCTGATCGACATGAAGACACCGGGCATCACGACGCGCCCCATCCTCACCATCGGCGGCGACCACGAGGTCAACCAGGTGTTCTTCGACGACGTGCGCGTTCCCGTGGCGAACCGCGTCGGCGAGGAAGGCAAGGGCTGGACCTACGGCAAGTATCTGCTCGAGTTCGAGCGCGGCTCCGGCATCGCCTCGGCGAAGCTGCGCGAGGGGCTGAAGGCGATCGCGGAGCTTGCCGAGTCCGATCTGACGGGCCGCGCGATCGACAGTCCCGACATCGCGACGCGCATCTCCGAAGTCGAGGTCGATATCGACGCGCTGGAGATGACCGAGCTGCGCGTGCTGTCGGCGCTGCAGACCGGACAGAATCCCGGTGCGGTGTCGTCGATCCTGAAGCTGCGCAACAGCGAGATCCGCCAGGCCGTGACCCGGCTCGGCGCCGACGTCATCGGCCATGACGCCCTCGCGGTCGAGCCGATGCGCCCGCTCTACAAGCTCAACCACGAGCAGGCGATGCCGGAGGAGATGCTGACGGTGATGCCGGAATATCTCAACGGCCGCGCCTATACGATCTTCGGCGGCACCTCGGAGATCCAGCGCGATATTATTGCGAAGATGATGTTGGGGATCTGAGGGGCACTGGCGCTACATTCTCACTGTCGTCCCGGTCTCACTGTCGTCCCGGCGAAGGCCGGGACGACGAGTTGGATTTGTGGCGACAGCCAGCACGACAATGGCCGCTAACCGCCCACCTTCGCATCCCGGATCGCCTGCCAGATCTTCTGCGGCGTCAGGGGCGTGTTGAGCTGGGTGATGCCGAGCTCGGCGAGCGCATCCATCACACCGTTGGTGACGCAAGGGGGGCCACCGATGGCGCCGGATTCGCCGCAGCCCTTGGCGCCGAGCGGATTGGTGCGACAGGGCGCGGAATCGTCGAGCGTCACCACGATCGGCGGAACGTCGTCGGCGCGCGGGATGCAATAGTCCTGGTAGCTCGCGGTGAGCAGCTGGCCGTCGGCATCATAGGACACCCCCTCATACAGCGCCTGGCCGATACCCTGCGCCACGCCGCCATGGATCTGGCCGGTGACCAGCATCGGGTTCACGGCGACACCGACGTCGTCCACGGTGGTGTAGCGCACGACCTTGGAGACGCCGGTCTCGGGATCGATCTCGACCTCGCAGATATGGGTGCCGTTCGGCCAACTCGGACCATCGACCTCGCCTTCGGAATCGACGCTGAGCTTTGCGCCGCCTTCCTTCTCGGCCAGATCGAACAGGCTGATGCGGCGGTCGGTGCCGACCACCGTGAGCATGCCGCCCTGGTATTCGATGTCCTCGATCGAGGTCTCCAGCACGTTCGCCGCCTTCTCACGCGCCTTCTGAATCAGATCGTTGGAGGAGACAGCGACCGCCGTGCCGCCGACGAACAGCGAACGCGACCCGACGCTGCCGAAGCCCGTCGCCAGATCGGTATCGCCCTGGACCACGTCGATCTTGTCCATGGCAATGCCGAGCGTGTCGGAGATCATCTGCGTGTAAGTGGTCTGCAACCCCTGCCCCATCGCCATGGTGCCGGAATGCAGGACGACGCGGCCCTGCGCGGTCGCGTGCAGGCTGACCTTCTCGGTGTGGGCGCGGCCGCCGGTCCACTCGATATAGGAGGTGAGCCCGCGGCCGTAGAGCAGGCCCTTCTTCTTCGCCGCCTTCTTGCGCGCGGCAAAGCCGTCCCAATCCGCAAGCTTCACGGCGCGATCGAGCATGTGCGCGAAGGCGCCGGAATCGTAAACCTGCCCCGCAGCATTCGTATAGGGCAGTTGCGCCGGCTTGATGTAATTCGCTTTCCGGATCGCGCGCGGATCCATGCCGATTTTTCGTGCAGCCGCGTCGAACAGGCGCTCGACGATGAACACGGCCTCCGGGCGGCCTGCACCGCGATAAGCGCCGACCGGCGCGGTGTGGGTCATCACCGACTTCACCTCGAAATGTACCAGCGGCAAATCGTAGACGCCGGTCTGCACGAACGGCCCCAGCACCAGCGGGATGATGTTGGCCGCGCCTGAGGAATACGCGCCGGTGCAGCCGATCGAGCTGACGCGGTAGGCCAGCACCTTGCCCTTCTCGTCGAGCGCGAAGGAAGCTGTCGAGGTAAGATCGCGGCCGTGGGTGCCACCGACGAATTCGTCGGTGCGGTCGCCGCGCCAGCGGATCTTCCTGTTCAGCTTGGTCGCGGCATAGGCGACTATGCCGTCCTCGGGATAGAGGTTGGTCTTCTGGCCAAAGCCGCCGCCGATATCGCCGACCAGCACGCGAACGCTGTCCTTGGGACGCTTCAGCACGGCCTCGGCCAGCACGTCGCGGGTCGAGGCGGGCGTCTGCGACTGCACATGCAGCAGAAGGCGGCCGGACGTCTTGTCGATCTCGGCAATGGTCGAGCGCGGCTCCATGGCCGACGGCACGAGGCGCTGGCTGACGAGATCTAGCACGACGGTATGCGCCGCGCTGGCAAAAGCCTCGTCCACCTTGGCGGCATCGCCGTAAGCCATCGCGCCGACGATGTTGTCGGGTGCCTCCGGCCACACCACGGGCGCGCCGGGCTTGACCGCCTCGACCGGATCGACCACCGCCGGCTGCACGTCATATTCGACCACGATCGCTTCGGCTGCGCTCTGCGCGTCAGCACGCGAGGAGGCCACCACGGCGGCCACCGCCTCGCCGGCATAGCGCACGATGTCGTGCGCCAGCAGGCGGCGTGGCGGCACCGTCATCGGCTTGCCGTCGGGACGCTTGAAGATGCTCAAGGTCGGGATGACGCCGATGTCGTCCTTGACGAGGTCGGCGCCGGTGTACACCGCGGTCACGCCGGGCATCGCAGTGGCGGCGCCGGTGTCGATCGAGACGATCTTCGCGTGGGCATGCGGCGAGCGCAGCAGGTACAACCACAGCGCGCCATCTTCCGGCTTGTCGTCGATGAACTGCCCCTTCCCGGTGAGCAGTCGCTGATCTTCCAAACGCTTGACGGGCTGCCCCGCTCCGAAACGCAAATTGCCGGGAAGAATGTTCATTCCACCATGTCCTTGAAACCCAGAAAACGACCGCGGGGGTTTTAGCCGATTTTGCGGTCGATACAACCGAGCCGCGGCACATCTGCATTGCGTGTCACGCCCGCTTTGGCCGCAGATTGCCGGGTCAGGAGCGCTCTATGTCGATGATGCCCACATTGATATCACGGGTGTCCGAATCCCGCTTTACCGTGAGGCGAACGGTCTTACCGGCACCGGCCTGCTCGAGCGCATCAGTCAGGTCGGAGAGCCGCCGCACCGGCTTGCCTTCCACCGCGGTGATGATGTCTCCGACCGTTCCAGTCGACAAGTTGACACCGCGAATCCCCGCCTGTTCCGCAGGGCTGCCGGGGGCTGTCCGGACCACGATCACCCCTTGGACGCCAAGCCGCGTCGACACATCCTCGCTGGCGGCGACGATGCCGATGCCGGGCGTCGGCACGCGGCCATTGCGAATGAGCTCGGGGACAATCCGGTTCACGACGTCCACCGGCACCGCGAAACCGATGCCCGCATTCGAGCCGGACGGCGATATGATCGCAGTCGTGACGCCGATCAGCCGGCCGGCGGAGTCCAGCAGCGGCCCGCCTGAATTGCCCGGGTTGATTGCGGCATCCGTCTGGATGACATTGGCAATCTCCCGGCCGCCATGGGTCGGAAGCCTCCGCTTGAGGGCACTGATGATGCCGCTCGTCATCGACTGATCTAGCCCGAAAGGATTGCCGATCGCAAACGCGGATTGCCCGACTTTCAGGTCGGTCGAGCTGCCGAGAGCCACCTGCGGTGGAAGCTCGCGCACGCTGCGGATCCGCAGGACCGCAAGATCGTAATTGGGGGCGGTGCCGATCAGATCAACCCGAGCCACCTCTCCCGACGCAAAGCGCACCGCGATCTCGCCGCCATTGGCCACGACATGGTTGTTCGTGACGAGATGCCCGTCGCGGTCCCAGACAAATCCCGTGCCGGAAGCGCCGCCCTGCCCCTCCTCTCCCATGACAGGAGTAGCGGCCGATCTCACCGCAACCTGGACAACCGAGGGCGACACTCGTTCGAAGATGTCGATGGTGGCCCTTTCGGCCTCGGACAGCGGACCACGTTGCTCGACGGCGCGCGCGGAGGGGGTTGTCCATGGCGCATGCTGGACCTTCACGGCAGTTACCACGAGCAGCAGGGCGGCAAAAGCCGCCGCAATGATTGCGTAGCGACGATTCATCAGTGATCACCGTGTCGTATGCTGAAGACGATCTCTCGAATGCACATGCCGGGAGGTGACAGAGCCAGCTCACGCAGCAACGTCGAAAATGAATGGAAGTTTCTCGAATCGGGCAGCTAAGGACGGTTTCCGCTGCCCGTGCCGGGGCCCATTGCCGCGTGACAAACCGCTACGCCAGCTCCCGCAATGCCGCTTCTACGACCTTGCGCGCATCGGCGGTGAGAGCGGCCTGCGGCGGGACAGGATCGCCGACGTCGTACCCCTGGATGGCCAAGCCGGCCTTGATGCAGGCCGCCAGGTTGAAGCGGGCAAAAGCTTCGTTGATGCGCCACAGCCTGCGCTGGAGCGCCATCGCCTCGTCCCAGCGGCCGGCCTTGCAGAGGTCGTAGAGCGCGACGCTCTGGCGCGGAATGATGCAGGCGGGGCCCGCCATCCAGCCGAGGCCGCCGATCAGCATCACCGCGGCCGGGATATGGGCGGAGGCGGAGAACACCCGCAAGGCATCGCCGCAGCGGTTCATGATCGAGAGCAGCCGGCCGGTGTTGGTCGAGGCGTCCTTGATGTAGCCGATGCGCGGATGTTCGGCGAGGCGCGCGATGATTTCGAGGGTGAGATCGGAGCGCTGGAATTGCGGATTGGTATAGATGACGACGGGGATGTCCACGGCATCCGCGATGGCGCGGAAATAGGATTCGATCTGGGCGTCGGCGAGCGGGAAATACGCTTCCAGGATCGCCAGAATGCCGTCGGCGCCGAGCTTCTGATACGCCTTCGCCTGCGCCACCGCATCTGCCGTCGAGGTGGAGGCGACGCCCGCGACAACAGGCACACGTCCCCTTGCCGCCTCGATCGTGGTCTGCACGACCGCGGTGCGTTGGGCGGCGTTGAGATAGGCGAACTCGCCGGTCGAGCCGAGCGGGGTCAGACCGTGGACGCCCGCGCCGATCAGATCGTCGCAGAGCTTTGCGAGGACGTTCGTCCGCACCGCGCCATCGGCAGCGACGGGAGAGACGAGATAAGGGAAGACGCCGCGAAAATCGGACATGTCAGGTGTGAATCCCGGAAACTGGCTAGCGCCTGACGGTCTTACCAACGCTCGTGCCGGCGATCAAATCCTGATCAGCCGCACCCGCGTGCCCCAGGGATCGATCGCCTCAACGCCGTCCGCTAGCGCCGTGACTTTCGCGCCGCCCTTGCGCAGGCGCTCTTCCTGCGCGGCGAGCAGATCCTGCTTAGCTGTCACCAGCGAGAACCAGGCGAGCCCCGTTGCCTGATCGTCGCGTTGGCCGGCGCCCTGGCTCTGCCAGACGTTCATGCCGAGGTGATGATGGTAGCGTCCCGACGACAGGAACGCGGCGCCGTTGCGGCTGCGGGTCGGGTCGAGTCCGATCGTGCCGTGGTAGAAATTCTGCGCCTGCGCGAGGTCGCCGACGCGCAGATGCATGTGGCCGATGCGCATTCCGTCCGGTGCCTTGGCATAATCAGGCACGCGCGTATTGGTCAGCGACAGCAGGTCGGGAATGTCGAGCTCGTCGGCCGCCATCTTCACGCTGCCTTCGCTCCACTGCCATTGCGAGGGATCGCGGTCGGCATAGACCTCGATGCCGTTGCCTTCGGGATCGTCGAGATAGACGGATTCGCTGACGAGATGATCGGCAAAGCCCGACAGCGGCACGCGATGCGAAGCGGCTGCTACCAGCCAGCGGGCCAAGTCCTTGCGGGTCGGCATCAGGAAGGCGGTGTGATAGAGGCCGGCGGCGTTGCGCGGCTCGATCTCGGCATCAGGACGGGCCTCCAGCACCAGCAGCGCGATGCCGGCCGTGCCGAGCTTGGCGGCGCTCGTCGAGCGTTCCATCACGGTGAGCCCGATCACGTCGCGGTAGTAGTTCGCAACCTTGTCGAGATTCTTCACCCGGAGCGTCACCATGCCGACGCGCATCGGCGTGCGGCTGGCATAGGTCGGACCGCCGCCCTGCGGTGTGCCCTCGGCGCGCGCCGCGCCCGCAGCCGCCATTGCGAGCGAGCTGGCGCCGGCGAGTTGAAGCAGGGTGCGGCGGGTAAGGTCGATGGTCATCAATCAGGGCTCGCAAAAAGGCGTGAGGCCGTACGGCACAAGGTCGAGCCGATTGCTACACGTTCCCGTGAGCGGCTCCAATCACATGTTCGTCGGCCGTGCTCTTACGGACCAGCTTCCCTGCTTATTTCCTGGCCATGCGGCCAGTTACGCGATCGCCCGCGACATCCCAGATTGAGGACAGCTTTACAGGAGCCTGCCATGACCGACTCAACTCCCCTGACTTCGCTGTCGTCCGCGCTCGCGGATATGGTGTCCCGCACCGCGCCGTCCGTCGTCGCCGTCCATTCGCATCGTTCCCGCGCCACCGGCTTCGTCTGGAAACCCGGCCTGATCGTCACGGCCGACGAGGCGCTGGCCGACGAGGGCGACGTCGAGATCGGCCTCCCCGACGGCAGCACCGCGGCCGCCACGATCGCCGGCCGCGACCATACGACGGATATCGCACTGCTGCGCGCCGATACGGCGATTGCCCCGGTCAAGCTGGCCACAATTGTGCCGCCCCTTGGCGCGTTGTCGGTCGTCGTCGCCACCAACCGCGATACGCCGAGCGCCGCGCTCGCGATGGTGTCGCAGTCCGGCAAGAGCTGGCGCTCCCTGCGCGGCGGCGACATCGACGCGCGGATCGAGCTCGACGTCCGCTTGCGCTCCAGCCAGCAGGGCGGCCTCGCGCTCGACGCATCGGGCGAAGCCTTCGGCATGGCCGTGCTCGGCCCGAGGCGTGTGCTAGTGATCCCGACAGCGACGATCGAGCGGGTCGCGGCCCAGTTAGAGGCGCGCGGCCGCATCGCACGCGGATATCTCGGCCTCGGGCTGCAGCCGGTCCGGCTCGACGACGGCGTCGGCGCGATGGTGATGAATGTCGACAAGGCCGGCCCTTCGGCGGCGGCCGGCATCCGCCAGGGCGACGTCATCGTCGCGGTCAACGACCAGAAGCTGTCCGGCGTGCGCGCGCTGTCGCGGACGCTGGGTCCGGCGAGCGTGGGCGCGGTGGTCGATATCGCGGCGCGCCGCGGCGGCGAGCCGGTCAGCTTCAAGGTCACGATCGGCGAGAGGCCGGCGGCGTGAGCGAGGACATCGCGCCCGAGATCGTGTTGGCTTTGGAGATCGACGATCCCGCCCTCGCCGATCGCCTGGCTGCTCTGCTCGGCAATATCGCCGGGCTTCGCCTCGCCGAACCCGGCGAGAAGGCCGCCGCGACGATTGTCGCTCGCGATCCGCGCATCATGCCTGAGGACATTGCGCTGACGCAGCGTGAGCTCGACGTGCTGGCGTTGATGGCGGAAGGCGGCTCCAACAAGATGATCGCGCGTCAGCTCGGCATTTCCGTCCACACGGTGAAATTCCATGTCGGCTCGCTGCTCGACAAGCTCGACGCTACCGGCCGCACCGATGCGGTGGCACATGCGGCCCGCCGCGGCGTGATCGAGCTCTAGGTCGGGTGCGGCGGGAAGCTGAGCTGGACCGTCAGGCCCGGCGCGTTGTCGTGCAGGGCAATCTCGGCACCATGGAGGCGAGCGACCGCGGCGACCAGGCTTAAGCCAAGGCCGTTACCCGGGGTGTAGCGGCTCTGCTCGAGCCGGTAGAAGCGTTTGAACACGTGATCGCGCTGATCCGCCGGAATGCCCGGGCCGTCGTCGGCGATCGCGATCGTCGCACCGCCGTCGGTGCTGCTGCAGGTGACGGTCACCTGCCCGCCTTTGCAGCCGTGCTTGATCGCGTTGTCGACGAGATTGGCGATAGCGTCGAACAGCAGGTCGCGATCGCCAATAATCGCCACCTCGCGATCGCCGCCGAGGCTGAGCCGCGTCGCAACCTGTTCGGCGGCGGCATCGTAGAGCTCGACGACCTCGCCGGCGATTTCGGCGAGATTGAGGGTGCGAAACGCACTACGGCGGGCGCGGGTCTCGATCTCCGAGATGCGCGTGATGGAGGCGAACATGCCGAGCACGGCGTCGAGATCGGCGATGGTGTCACCGATCAGCGCCGCGTCGGCCTCGCCATTGCGCGAGGCGTGATAAGCCTTTTCCAGCCGACCCCGCATGCGCGTCAGCGGCGTACGCAAATCATGGGCGACGTTGTCGCTGACCTGCTTGACCTCTCCCATCAAAGTCTCGATGCGGTCGAGCATCTGGTTGAGGTTTTCGGCGACCCGGTCCCATTCGTCGTGACTGCCGCGCAAGGGAATGCGCTGGTCGAGGCCCGACATCATGATGGCGCGGCTGGTGGCGTTGATCTCCTCGATCCGCCCGACCGTGCGGCGCGTCACCAGCACCGCGGCGAGCCCGGCGAGCACCAGCATCAGCACGGCGACAGCGGCCATTGCGAGCTCGATCATCGCGGTGAAGCCGCTGTGGTCGCCGGCATCGCCGACACGGCTCTGCACATAGGCGATCGTGCCGAAATAGACATAGGCCATGATCGCCGCGACGATCAGCCCGAACGCCGCGATCGCGATCAGCGCAAGGCGGAAGGTCGAGGAGCGGAGCGTTTTAGCCAGGAGCACGGAGACAATATCCGATGCCGCGGATGGTGTGGATCAGCGGATAGGCCTGGGCATCATCGACCTTGCGACGGACGCGTCCGACATAGACGTCGATGATGTTGGTGGAGGGATCGAAATGCAGATCCCAGACATGCTGGAGCAGCATCGCACGCGAGACGACGCGGCCCTCGTTGCGGACCAGATATTCGAGCAATTGGAATTCCCGCGGCAACAGCGGAATCTTCCGGCCGCGGCGGCTCGCGCTGCGTGCGATCAGGTCGATGGCGAGATCGCCGACCCGCAGGATCGTCTCCTTGGCGACGGTGTCGCTGCGCCGGCCGAGTGCCTCCAGCCGCGCCAGCAATTCGGTGAAGGAGAACGGCTTGACGAGATAATCGTCGCCGCCGGCCCGCAAGCCGCGCACGCGGTCGTCGACCTCGCCAAGTGCGGAAATGATCAGGAACGGCGCGGCGATGCCGTCGTCGCGCAACTGGCGCATCACGCTGATGCCGTCGATGTCGGGCAGCATGCGGTCGATGGTGATCACGGCATAGTCGCGCGCGGCGCCGTGGCTGAGCGCTTCGCGCCCGGTGGCGGCGAGATCGACGTCGTAGCCGGAAGTCGTCAGCTCCTCGACGAGCTGGCCTGCGGTTTCCGCGTCGTCCTCGACGACCAGAATGCGGCGGTGAGCTCCGGTCATGACAAACTCCGCGCGACGATCGCCACCAGACTATCCCGTTCCGGGGCTGAGCGGAACCGTCCGATGACGATCGCGACAATGGTGCGGTACGGCGATGCTAGTACCAAGAGTCTCCGCACACATTGACCCATTGCCACCCATAGGGCGTCAAGCTCCTGCGCCAGCAGCCGTCATAGTAGCCGGCATAGATGAAAGGTGCTCCGAAGAAGAAGCGATGGTGGTGCCGGAAGAAGGCATGGCGGCCGATGAAGGGCCTGCCGTGCCAGCCGGAGCCAGCGAAGCGCGGCCCGATCGCCGCATGCGCGAAACGTGCACCGCCAAAGCCCGGGCCGCCGAAACGGGCGCCGCCCATGCCGCCGACGCGCATACCACCGAAGCCACCGGTGTGCATGCCGCCGCCGAAGCCTCCCGTGTGCATGCCGCCGCCACCGAAATGCCCACCACCGGCGAATCCGCCATGACCGCCACCGCCACCGCCACCGCCTCTGGCAAGCACCGGTGAAGCGAGCGCCATCACCGCTGCGATCGTCACCGCGGTGAGGCCTTTGAGAATCCTGTTGTCCATCGAAGCATCCTCCGTGCTGCGCGACAATATTCTGCCGCGCGAGGAGGATCAGATGAGAGGAAGGGACAGGCGCCTTCAACTTACAAACGCGCCAGATTCTGACGCGGAAGTTAGGGAGACGCTGCTCTCTCACTCCCCTCGCCCCGTTCTTGCGGGGAGAGGGTGGGGTGAGAGCGGGGAGAGGTTAGAAGCTACGCCCGCTTGCCGCCGTTTTTCTCGGCCGCGCGGCGCAGCGCTTCGGCGAGCGCACCGCCGCCGGAAGACTCCTGCTGGCGCGGGGCCGACGACGTCATGCGGGACGGGTTACGTGAGCTGTTATCCCGCTGCATGCCGGGCGCGTCCTTCTTGGCGCCGACCTCGTCGTCGAGCCGTAGTGTCAACGAGATACGCTTGCGCGCGACCTCGAAGTCTAGCACCTTCACTTTGACGATGTCGCCGGGCTTCACCACTTCACGCGGATCCTTGATGTAGGTCTTGGACATCGCCGAGATGTGCACGAGGCCGTCCTGGTGCACGCCGATATCGACGAAGGCGCCGAACGCCGCGACGTTGGTTACGGTGCCCTCGAGGATCATGCCCTTCTTGAGGTGCTTGATCTCCTCGACGCCGTCCATGAACACAGCTGCCTTGAAGGCCGGACGCGGGTCGCGACCGGGCTTCTCGAGCTCGCGCAGGATGTCGGTGACGGTCGGCAGACCAAACGTCTCGTCCACGAAGTCTTTCGGCTTCAGCGTGCGAACGATGTCGCTGCTGCCGATCAGCGCCTTGATGTCGCTCTTGGTGGCGCTGAGAATCCGGCGCACCACCGGATAGGCTTCCGGATGCACACCGGAGGCGTCGAGCGGGTCCTCGCCGCCGAGGATGCGCAGGAAGCCCGCGCACTGCTCGAACGCCTTGGGGCCGAGCCGCGGCACGTCCTTCAACGCCTTGCGCGACTTGAACGGCCCGTTGGCGTCGCGGTGTGCCACGATGCTCGAGGCGAGGCCGGAGCCGACGCCCGACACGCGCGCGAGCAGCGGAGCGGACGCGGTGTTGACGTCGACGCCGACGGCGTTCACGCAGTCTTCGACCACGGCGTCGAGGGATTTGGCGAGCTTGGCCTGCCCGAGGTCGTGCTGGTACTGGCCGACGCCGATCGCCTTGGGTTCGATCTTGACGAGCTCGGCGAGCGGATCCTGGAGCCGCCGCGCGATTGACACCGCGCCGCGCAGGGTGACGTCGAGGCCCGGCAACTCCTCCGAGGCGAACGCCGAGGCCGAATAAACCGACGCGCCGGCTTCCGACACCACGATCTTGGTCATCTTCAAGTCGGGCAGGCCCTTGACGAGGTCGGCCGCGAGCTTGTCGGTCTCGCGCGAGGCGGTGCCGTTGCCGATCGCGATCAGCTCGACACGATGTTTCAGCGCGAGCTTGCCGAGGATCGCAAGCGCCTCGTTCCACTGCCGCTGCGGCTCGTGCGGATAGATCACGGCGGTATCCACCACCTTGCCGGTCGCGTCGGTGACGGCGACCTTGACCCCGGTGCGGAAGCCGGGATCGAGACCCATGGTGACGCGGGTGCCGGCGGGCGCCGCGAGCAGCAAGTCGCGCAGGTTCGAGGCGAACACGCGCACGGCCTCTGTCTCGGCCGCATTCCACAGCCGCATGCGCAGGTCGATGTTGAGATGCACCTGGATCTTGGTGCGCCAGGCCCAACGCACGGTATCGATCATCCAGCGGTCGCCGGCGCGCTTAAGGTCGGCGATGCCGAACCGCTTCATGATCTTCAGTTCATAGACGCTCGGCACGCCGGGCGGCGATGGTTCGGCCTCGGCCTGGATCTGGAGATCGAGGATTTCTTCTTTCTCGCCGCGGAACATTGCGAGGATTCGGTGCGAGGGCAGCTTGGTCAGCGGCTCGGAGAACTCGAAATAGTCGGCAAACTTTTCGCCCTCGGTTTTCTTGCCGTCGCGCACCTTGGAGGTCATGCGCGCATTAGTCCACACCTCCTCGCGAAGCGCGCCGATCAGGTCGGCGTCTTCGTCGAAGCGCTCGACCAGGATGGCGCGGGCGCCATCGAGTGCCGCAGCGGCATCGGCAACGCCCTTCTCGGCATTGACGAAGGCTTCGGCGACCACCTTCGGATCGTTGGTGGGCTCGGCCATGAGCTGATTGGCGAGCGGCTCGAGGCCGGCTTCCTTGGCGATCTCGGCCTTGGTGCGGCGCTTCGGCTTGAACGGCAGATAGATGTCTTCGAGGCGCGCCTTGCTGTCGGCGGCGAGAATGGAGGCTTCCAGCGCCGCATCGAGCTTGCCCTGCTCGCGGACCGATTCGAGGATGGCCTTGCGGCGGTCCTCGAGCTCGCGCAGGTAACCCAGGCGCTCCTCCAGCGTGCGCAATTGTGCGTCGTCGAGCGCACCGGTCGCTTCCTTGCGGTAGCGCGCGATGAAGGGAACCGTGGCGCCGCCGTCGAGCAGCGCCACGGTCGCCTCGACCTGCTCCGCCCGAACCCCAAGCTCCTGCGCAATTTTCTGGTTGATATTTGCCACGCGAGAACCCCTCTATCCAAGCACGCATCGCGGAGGCGAACCACCGGCTGCGGGACGCCGCTTATGGACCAATCAGGGTTGATTCATCAAGGTGCGGCGGACGACCGTCGACAAGGGATTTTTTTGTCGAAGCGATGCGATCTCGCCACAATCGTGGGTGCTACGCAGACGGCGCACGTCCTGCTGTCGTCCTGGCTTTCGCCAGGACGACGACGGGGATTGCCTCGACA
The DNA here is from genome assembly GCF_040939785.1 of Bradyrhizobium lupini. NCBI lineage: Bacteria > Pseudomonadati > Pseudomonadota > Alphaproteobacteria > Hyphomicrobiales > Nitrobacteraceae > Bradyrhizobium > Bradyrhizobium lupini. The sequence goes on along the minus strand of NZ_CP162553.1, from coordinate 4,956,273 downwards.
CCTTGACAGGCGCCCCGGTTCAGCGGCTGTTTTGTCCGCCGGACTCCTGAACTTCATGTGAGGATTATAATGCGGACGACATCGGTCGGCGTCTTCAAGGTCGCCACCAGAGGCCCCGGCGACGTCTCCGGATTGATGAGCATGATCGGCTCCGGCGCGATCGATCCGGCATCCATCCTGGCGATCCTCGGCAAGACCGAAGGCAATGGCGGCGTCAATGACTTCACCCGGGAATATGCCGTTGCCGCGCTGTGCACGGCGCTGGCGCCGCAGCTCGGGCTGTCGCCGCAGGAGGTCGAGCAACGCATCGCTTTCGTGATGTCGGGCGGCACCGAGGGCGTGCTCAGCCCGCACATCACGGTGTTCACGCGCCAGGACATTCTACAGCGCCCAGCAGGCCTCTCCGGCAAGCGCCTGAGCATCGGCATGGCGCACACGCGGGATTTTCTCCCTGAAGAGCTCGGCCGCTCCGCTCAGATCACGGAGACAGCCAAGGCCGTGAAGGCCGCGATGGCGGATGCCGGGATCGCCGATCCCGCCGACGTCCATTTCGTGCAGATCAAATGCCCGCTGCTCACCAGCGAGCGCGTCGAAGCGGCGAATGCGCGCGGTCACAAGACAGCGACGACCAGCGCCTACAGTTCGATGGCCTATTCGCGCGGCGCTTCCGCACTCGGCGTTGCGGTCGCGCTCGGCGAGATCGCAACCGGCGTTCGTGATGAGGACGTGCTGCGACGCTACGATCTGTTCTCGAACGTCGCCTCGACCTCGTCCGGGATCGAGCTCATGCATAACGTCGTCATCGTGCTCGGCAATTCGATGTCCTCGACGAGCGAATTCGAGATCGGGCATGCCGTGATGAGCGATGCGATCGACGCCGCGGCGGTGCTTGCGGCGCTGGAGAGCGTTGGGCTCCGTGCCGGGCAACAGACGACGACCGGCAGCAAGCTTGTCAACATCTTCGCTAAGGCCGAGGCCTCCCTGATGGCTGCGTGCGCGGCTTCCGCCACACCATGCTCGAAGATACCGATATCAGCTCGACACGCCACGCCCGGGCTGCCGTTGGCGGGTTGATTGCCGGCCTCGCCGGCACTGGTGCGGTCTACGTCTCCGGCGGCGCCGAGCATCAGGGCCCAGCCGGCGGCGGCCCGGTCGCGGTGATCGCAAAGTTCTCCAATTGATGCGCGCGCATGCAATTCGGGATTACCTCTCCATCCGGCGCAACCCTGCCCTTCGCGCCGCTCAGTTGATTAAAGTGTTCCTGTGCGAAACTAAGGTGGCGCCGCACGAAGAGGTTTGGATCGCATGACTTTTCCGATGAGCTGGAACGAATGGGCGCAGCACGACGGCGTAGGGCTGGCCGCGCGCGTCCGCAAGGGCGAGCTCACGGCAAAGGAGTTGGCGCGCCAGGCCGCCGCGGGGGTTGCCAAGGTCAATCCGGCACTGTCGGGCGTGGTCGAGCTGTTCGATGACGTGATCGCCGAGCCGGCTAAGGACGGCGCCAATCTCGCCGGCCCATTCGCAGGCCTTCCCTTCCTGATGAAGGACCTCGGCCCGACCATGAAGGGGCGGCTCCAGGAGATGGGCTCGCTGTTAATGCGCGGCAATCGCGCCAGCGCCGACACGTTCCTGACCGGCAAATTCCGCCAGGCCGGACTGAACCTGATCGGACGCACCACGACACCGGAGTTCGGCGTCTGCAGCTCGGCCGACAATCCGGCCGTCTATGTCACGCGCAATCCCTGGGACACCGACTACACCACCTGCGGCTCGTCGGCCGGGAGCGCCGCAATGGTCGCGGCCGGCGTGGTGCCGATCGCACACGCGACTGACGGCGGCGGCTCGATCCGCATTCCCGCCGGCGTCAACGGCAATATCGGCTTGAAAGTCTCGCGCGGCGTGTTCTCGCTCGCACCGCACATGTCCGATCTCACCGGCCTCGTCTCGATCCAGGGCTGCCAGTCGCGCTCGGTGCGCGACACCGCCGCCTTCGTCGACCATGCAAGGGGAGCGGCGCCCGGCGAATTCATGCCGTTCTGGACCACGGCGCAGCCTTATTCCGAGATGATCAAGCGCGACCCGTCAAAGCTTCGTATCGCGCTGTCGCACAGCTGGGGCGACTACACCGCGACGCCCGAGATCGCGGCCGAGCTGGCGAAGGCCGGCCGCTTCCTCGAAGGCCTCGGCCATCACGTCGACTACGCCCTGCCCGAACTCGACTTCCGCGCCGCGTTCGAGGCGCAGACCACCTGCTACATCTCGAATTTTGCCGTGGTGATCTCCAACATGCTCGCCGCGCGCGGACTGGAACGGCCGCCGGAAGATCTCATCGAACCCATGAATATCCGGATCTGGGAAGCCGGCCGGCATACGAGCTTCGCCGAGCGGGCGAAGATGCAAGGCGTGTTCAACACGACCTCGCGCGCCTTCGGCGCCTTCTTCGAGCAGTGGGACGTGATCTTGACCCCGATCACGGCGCTGCCGACGCCGAAGGTCGGCACCCGGGAATATCTCACCATCTCCGACAACCCCGACGTGCTCGACTGGTTCGGCAATCTTTGGCGCTTCTTCGCCTTCACGCCGCTCGCCAATCTCTGCGGCATGCCGGCGATCTCGATGCCGATGGCCACGCAGGACCACGGCCTGCCGCTGGGCATCCAGGCGATTGCGAAGCAGGCCAATGACGGCCTCCTGCTGCAACTCGCCGCCCAGATCGAGCGCGCGCTCGACGGCAAGTGGAACGACGGCAGGAAGCCGAAGGTGCATGTGAGCTGAGCGAGTTGATCGCATTAACTTGCGATCCGCGAACGGCCTCAGTTCTTCACCGAGGGAATTTCCTCCGGCCGGGGCTGCTGCTGGCCCTGCTGGTACATTGCCAGCGCCTTTTCGAGCGCTTCGCGCAGAGCCAGCGCCGCGGCCACGCTGCAACGCAGATGCGCGGTCTGGACCACATCAACCCTGACGGCGGCGCCGACCGGCATCAGAAGGTTCGCCGCAAGCTCGATTTGAATCGCGCCGTTGTGGTGGCCGAAGCAGGATGCACCGTCGAAATAGATGATCGGCGCCCGCTCCGAGCTCGATGTCGAAATGATGACGGGCCCCTGGCTGGTGACGGGCGTTTCGGGATCGGCCATGGGCACTCCTTACGGCTGGTCGAACGAACGAGGCGCCCACCATCGTTGCTTCGGCCCGCCCTGTCGAGGCCAAACCGCCCCCGGCACCCACCGTGGGACGCGCATTCGGGGTTTTGCGCCGCGCCCGCCACTGGTCTAGAACGTCCTCATGTCCAGCTCACCGACCACACTTTCGTTCGAGGACCTCGCCGAGGCGATCAAGGGTCGCCGCTCCGATTACGGCCAGATCAGCGGGCTCCAGCTCGACCGCTTCGCACCGCGCGAAGCCTGGTCCAGCCTGCCCTACCGGCCGGTCTTTGTCGGTGACACCGAGACCGGCGTCCTGCATGGCGGGGTCGTCACCGCGATGCTGGACGAGAGTTGCGGCATGGCGGTGCAACTCGCGCTGGACGGCACAAGCGCGATCGCGACGCTCGATCTGCGCATCGACTATCAGAAGCCGGCAACGCCGGGCCTCGACATCAAGGCGCATTCGGTCTGCTACCGCACCACGCGTTCGATTGCCTTCGTGCGCTCCACCGCCTATCAGGAGTCCGAGGACGATCCGGTCGCGACCGCGACCGCCTGTTTCATGATCGGCGCCAACCGCACCAACATGCTCGCGGATCGCAGGATGGATTCGCCCGGCATCCCGAGGCTGGAGGCGCCGGACGATCCGGAAGGCCCGTTCGCCAACAGCCCGTTCGCACGCTGCCTCGGCATTCGCGTCAACGACGACGGCACACTGACGATGCCGTTCTCGCCAAAGATCATCGGCAATCCGATTCTGCCTGCGATCCATGGCGGCATGACCGGCGCCTTCCTCGAAACCACCGCGATCTTCGGAGTGGCCCGTGAACTCGGCGCCACCGCACTGCCCAAGCCGATCGGACTGACCGTCAACTATCTGCGCTCCGGCCGCGCGCTCGACACGTTCGCCAACGTCTCGATCGTGAAACAGGGCCGGCGCATCGTCGCCTTCGAGGCACGGGCCTGGCAGGACGATGCGAACAAGCCGATCGCCACAGCCTTCGGCCATTTCATGCTGCGGCCGACGCCCGGAAACGACGAGGAATAGGCGCATTTTCCCTTGACGGCCAAGGTCTGGGCCACAACGATAGCGCGTCCCCTCACGAGAGGTATTGGCTTGCGGCATCCGCTCGACATCATCGCCATGTTCGCCGCGCTCTGGCTGCTGGCAGCGATGGTGCTCGACGCGCTGACGCCGAAGGAGCTGACGACGGTGATGATCGGCATCGCCATCGGACCCGCCGTCGTCATCACCGCCGTGTTCTACTATCTGCGCTGCCCGCGCACCGATTTCGCGGTGATGTTCGCCGCGCTTTGGCTGATCTCCGACATCGGCATCGCGTTCATCTCGCCAACGCAGCTGCCCCACTTTCTGATCGCGCTCGGCTTCGTGCCGGCGCTGCTGATCGGGATCGTGCTGCACTGGCAACGCTTCCAGCGCCGCCATGAGCGGCTGCCCGTGCCATCGGTCAAGCGCGGCTAGCGCGGCAGCAAATTGGTCTTGGCGAGATCGACGACCTCGTCGCCGCGGCCGTTCATCACGGCGCGCAAGACCCAGAGGCTGAAGCCCTTGATCTGTTCGGGCGTGATGGTCGGCGGCATCGACAGCTCCTGCTTGGCGGTGACCACATCGAGCAGCGCCGGTCCGTGGTGGGCCAGCATCTCCTTCATCGCACCTGGAAGCTCGCCGGGATCCTCGACCCGCCTTGCGAAGATACCCATCGCGCGCGCCATCGCCGCGAAGTCCGGATTCTCCAGATCGACATTGGTGTCGACGAAACCGGCCGCCTTCATCTCCAGTGCGACGAAGCCGAGCACGCCGTTGTTGAAGATGACCACCTTCACCGGCAGCTTCATCTGCGTCAGCGTGATCAGATCGCCCATCAGCATGGTGAAGCCCCCGTCGCCGGAGAGCGAGATCACCTGCCGGCCGGGCTGCGCGGCCTGCGCGCCGATCGCCTGCGGCATGGCGTTGGCCATCGAGCCGTGCACGAACGAGCCGATCAGCCGGCGGCGTCCGTTCATCTCGAGATAGCGCGCGGCCCACACCGTCGGCGTGCCGACATCGGCGGTGAACACCGCATCATCGCTCGCATGGTCGCTGATGACCTTTGCCAGGTATTGCGGATGGATTGGTTTGCTGCCCGGCGTGCCCTTGGCGAGCGAGTCGAGGCCTTCGCGCGCCTTCTTGTAATGCGCGATCGCATCGTCGAGGTGCTTGCGCTGCGTCTTGGATTTCAGAAGCGGCAGCAGCGCCTCGAGGGTGAGCTTGACGTCGCCGACCAGGCCGAGGTCGATCTTGCAGCGGCGCCCGAGATTTTCCGGACGGATGTCGATCTGCGCGATCTTGGCATCGGTCGGGAAGAACTGCTTGTAGGGAAAATCGGTCCCGAGCATCACCAGCGCGTCGCAGGCGTGCATGGCGGCATAGCCGGAGGAGAAGCCGATGAAGCCGGTCATGCCGACATCGTAGGGATTGTCGTATTCGACATGCTCCTTTCCGCCCAGCGCATGCACGATCGGGCTCTTCAAGGCTTCCGCAAGCTGCATCAGCGGCGCATGCGCGCCGGCGCAGCCGCGACCGCAGAACAGGGTGATGCGTTCGGCGCCGTTCAGGAGATCCGCAAGCGCCTTCAACTCATCCGCCTGCGGCACAACCTTCGGCGCCGACAGCGCAAGGCCACGCGCCGTCGACAGCGCGCGCTTGGGTGGGCTGCGGAAGGCGACGTCGCCCGGCATGGCGACAACGGCGACGCCGCGCATGCCGACCGCCGCGCGGATCGCGTTTTCCAGCACGTAGGGAAGCTGACTCGGATCGGAGACCAGCTCGCAATAATGGCTGCACTCGCGGAACAGGTTTTGCGGATGCGTCTCCTGGAAATAGCCGCTGCCGATCTCGGCGGTCGGAATTTGCGCGGCGATCGCAAGCACGGGAACGCGGCTGCGATGGGCGTCGAACAGGCCGTTGATCAGATGCAGATTGCCGGGACCACACGAGCCCGCGCACACCGCAAGGCTGCCGGTCATTTCCGCTTCCCCGGCGGCGGCGAAGGCCGCGACCTCCTCGTGCCGGACATGGATCCATTCGATCGTGCCGCGCCGCCGCAGCGCTTCGGTCAGCGCATTCAGACTGTCGCCGACGATGCCGTAGATGCGCTTGACGCCAGCCTGTTCGAGCGTTGCCACGAACAGATCGGCCACGTTGTTGATTGCCATGTCGGTCTCCTGATCTCGCCTCTGCGGCAAGATAGGATAACGCGCAACCGTGACGGCATCACGGCTTGTTTATTGCTGCTTCAGTCTTTCGCAATCGCCCGATCGTAGGCCGCGATCGTCAATTTTGCGCGAGCGGCAACGTCCGTTACCGTCATGCCGGGCTTGTAGAGGTTGGAGCCCAGCCCGAACGCCGTCGCGCCACCCTCGATGTACTCCGCGAAATTCTGGTCGGAGACGCCGCCGACGGCGGCGATCATCACGCCGGCCGGCAGCACGGCGCGGATCGCGGCGATGCCGGACGCGCCGAGCACGCTTGCCGGAAAGAACTTCAGGCCAGAGGCGCCGGAGCGCGCGGCCAGCAGCGCCTCGGTCGGCGAAAACACGCCCGGCAACGTGACCATGGCGTATTGGTGCGCACGTGTGAGCACCTGCGTATCGACATTCGGCGAGACCATCAGCTTGCCGCCGACATCGTTGAGCCGATCGACATCCGCTGTGGTCAGCACCGTGCCGGCGCCGATCAGCACGCCGGCCGGCGCGAGCTTGACGGCGGTGGCGATGGAGCGGAACGGATCGGGCGAGTTTAGCGGGATCTCGATCGCGGTCATGCCGGCCTCGATCAGCACGCCGACGATGGCCTGCGTTTCCTCGGGCTTCACGCCGCGCAGGATCGCGAGCAGTGGCCGCTTCATCGCCGGAAAGGGAACGCTCATTTCAACAGTCCTCTCATTTCGTCCAGATCGCGGCAGCCGCCATCGACAGACCGCGGCGGACCGCTTCATCGGCATCGACGGGGTTCACGGTGACCGACAACGCATCGAAAGCCAACTTGTACAGCATCGCGAGCCGCCCCGAGGCAATCAACGTAATGCCTGCTTTCGGCACGGCGCCGGAGAGCCCGGCGGCCAGCTCGATGCCGATCAAAGTGCCCGACAACGTTTCGCGCGCCGCGGCCGGTGTGCTCCCGAACAGAAGCTGACGCGAGCGCGCGCTGAACAGAAAATTGGCCGCGAACGACGGCGCCTCATACGCAGCTCTCACCGCCGCCTTGAAGCTCGCGACGTCCTCGGCGTCTTCGGCGCCTGCGACCGCAAGCGACAAGATCGTCTCGCGCGACACAACCCTGAAGAGCTCGCCGGTCATGAAGGTGGAGAAATGCGCGATCGTATCGTCCTTCAGGCGTACCCATTTCGAATGCGTGCCGGGCATGCAGACCAGCGCCTCACCTGCGGCATCGAGACCAAGCGCGCCGAGCAGCTGCGTCTCCTCGCCGCGCATCACGTCCGGCGCTCTTGTATCGCGCTGCGCGATACCCGGCAGGATGCGGATATCGCGTGCTTCGCCCGGCACGTGCGCGGCCTGCTCCAGGACGGCCGCGAGCGGCGCGGGTGTATCGACATATCCGGCTTCGACCCAGCCCGTCTTGGCGCCGGCCATGCCGCAGACCAGAACCGGCAGATGAGCTGGTGCTTCGACGGCGGCAAGATGGGATTGCAGCACGGCCGCGAAGCCGGTCTTTGCCGCCGCCAGCATGCCCTCGCCGCTGCGGCGTTCGGCCAGCACTACGCCGGTACGATCGATCAACCAGAGCCGGAAGCTGCTGGTGCCCCAGTCCACCGCGACGTAAGCGGGTTCGGTCATCTCGGTTCTCGTCCTCGTCTCACCGGCAAGACGCCGTCTCGCGACAATGAGACGACGGCCCGCAAATTCGCCACGGGATATCGGCTATTGCCGCCGCAAACCAGCGTTTTCTCGCGGGACTGAGCCGCTGTAGCGCTGGCACACCGCTTGCGGAGCGGTGGCACACCGCTTGCTCAAGCAACCCTGCTCACGTCCGTGAACCGCGCAATAAGACGCGTCAACATCAGATGAGGAAACCCATGGAGATCGGCTATTTCACGATGCCTTCGCACCCGCCGGAGTGCGGCCTGAAGGAAGGGAACGACTGGGACCTGCAGGTCATGCGCTGGCTCGACGAGCTCGGCTATCAGGAGGCCTGGGTCGGCGAGCACCATACCGCGCCCTGGGAACCCAATCCCACGCCCGATCTGCTGATCGCGCAGGCGCTGATGCAGACCAAGAATATCCGTATCGGGCCGGGCGGCTTCCTGCTGCCCTATCACCACCCGGCCGAGCTCGCCAACCGCGTCGCCATGCTCGATCACCTCTCGGGAGGTCGGCTCAATTTCGGCGTCGCGGCGAGCGGCCTGCCGAGCGACTGGGCCATGTTCAATGTCGACGGCATGAGCGGACAGAACCGCGACATGACGCGCGAGGCGCTGGAGATCATTCTGAAGATGTGGAGCGATCCCGCGCCCTGGACCTACAAGGGCAAATTCTGGACGGTGACCAAGCCGGACACGATGTTCGACTTCTTGAAACCCCACATCAAGCCGTTGCAGACGCCGCACCCGCCGATCGGCGTCGCTGGGCTCTCGAAGAACTCGGACACGCTGAAGCTCGCCGGCGAGCGCGGCTTCATTCCAATGAGCCTCAACCTGAACCCGGCCTATGTCGGCAGTCATTGGGATCTCGGTTGTAGCCGGTGCCGCCAAGACCGGGCGCAAGCCGGACCGGGCCGATTGGCGGCTGGTGCGCGAGGTGTTCGTCGCCGATACCGACGAGGAAGCGTGGCGGCTCTCGACCGGCGACATGATGGGCCGGATGATGGGCGAGTACTTCCTGCCGCTGCTCGGCCATTTCGGCTTCAAGGACTATCTGAAGCACGCGCCCGACGTGCCCGATAGCGACGTCACCGTCGAATATTGCGCCAAGCGGAACTGGATCGTCGGCTCGCCAGCGACCGTCGCCGAGAAAATCGAGAAAATCTACGAGGAGGTCGGCGGCTTCGGCGTGCTGCTGGTGTTCGGCTTCGACTACAAGCACAAGGCTGAAGCCTGGCATCACTCGCTGTCGATGCTGAAGAACGAGGTGATGCCGCGCCTGAAGCATCTCGGCTCCGCGAAGAAGGCGGCTTGACCCGGCGCGGGTGCGGCGCGATCGTGCCGCACCCACATCCATTTCGGAGATTTCCGCGTGACGGTGGACGCCAGTGCTTTCGACGCTAAGAATTTCAAGCAGGCGATGCGCCAGTGCGCCGGCGCGGTCGCGCTGGTGACGGTCGGCGCCGAGCACGGCAAGCGCACGGGGCTGACGGTGACCTCGGCCTGCTCACTGTCGGACTCGCCACCATCCCTGATCGTGTGCGTCAACCGCAACGCCAGTGCGCACGCGCGCATCCGCGAGGAAGGCGCGTTCGCGATCAACTTCCTGCACGAGGACCACGCCCTCCTGGCGCTTACCTTCAGTGGCCAGAAGGGCGTCAATGGCGACGACCGTTTTGCGTTCGGGGAGTGGACGCGCGGGGTGACCGGCGCGCCGGTGCTGAGCGATGCGGTCGCCGCATTCGACTGCGTGCTGGCGCAGGAATTCGAGACCAAGACGCATTCGATCTTCGTCGGCGAGGTGCGCGGCGCATCGCATTCCGACGGGGCGGCGCCGCTCGTGTATCTGCGCAGCAGCTTCCACGCCCCGCGCGAAATCCGCGGCACCGTCACAGTCGGAGATCTCGATTCCCGGCATCTGAGCTGGAGCGATTTTTCCTAAGGCAGCGGCGCCAAGCGCACCGCCGTTCCCTTCTCCCCTTGCGGGAGAGGGCAGAAAGAAAGCGCTACTGCGCCGTCTCGATCTTCATCGCTTTGATCTTGCGATACAGCGTGGCGCGGCTCAGCCTCAGCGCGCGCTGTTTCCGTCACGCGGCCGCCATGCTTGCGCAGCGCCTCCACGATCGTAGCGCGCTCCGCCGCTGCCAAATCCGGCTCCGCCGCCCTTCCACCAAACGGCGGCAGATCGAGGTCGGCATCGGTGATGACGCCGTCCTCCGCCGTGCAGCCGGCGAGCCGCAGCACATGCCGGAGCTGGCGCATGTTGCCGGGATAGGGATAGGCCGCCAGTTGCCCCCAAGCCTCGTCCGAGAGCGAGCAGTTCGGCGCTTCCTCGCGCGCGATCTGGCGGATGACGTCGTCGCGGTCGGAGCGCTCGCGCAAGGCCGGCAGCCGCACCTCCATGCCGCGCAGACGGAAATAGAGGTCGGTGCGGAAGGCGCCCTCCTCGGCCATGCGACCGAGATCGCGATGGGTGGCGCTGATCAGGCGAATGTCGACCGGCACGGGCTTCAGCGCGCCGAGCGGCCAGACTTCGCGGTTCTCCAGCACCCGTAGCAGCCGCGTCTGCAGCGCGATCGGCATGTCGCCGATCTCGTCGAGGAACAGCGTGCCGCCGTCGGCCTGCACGATCAGGCCCTTCGAGCCGTCGCGGCGCGCGCCGGTGAAGGCGCCGGCCTCGTAACCGAACAGCTCGGCATCGATCAGGCTTTCCGGCATCGCCGCGCAGTTAAGCGCGACATAGTTGTGGCGTGCGCGATTGCCGGCTGCGTGAATGGCACGGGCGAACACATCCTTGCCGACGCCGGTCTCGCCATGCAGCAGCACCGGCAGATTGCGATCGCCGATGCTTCTAAGTCGCTTCACGCTCCTGATCAGGCTGGGATCGCGTCCGGCGAGCCGCTGCAGCGCATCGAAGCGATCGACCGGTGCATCGCGGCGCGGCGCGAGCGGACGGGTCGAGGCCCTCGCCCGCAGCGGCGGCGCGACATGGCCGTGCCCTAGTGAACTGCCATCGGCCCGGCGCAGCTCGACGAGATCGTCTGCGTCGCGCGCGGCGGGATGGTCGAATTTGACATAGCGCGACAGATCGATGCCGGCTGCGATCAAGCCGTCGGTGAGACCCAGCAGTGCGCGCGCCGAACGGCAGGCGCCGACGATGCGGCGATCGTCGTCATAGGCGAGCAGGCCGCTGCCGCCGTCGCCCGGCACGGTCGCGATCCAGGCGTTGCGGAAATGACTGCGGAAGATCGCGCCCTCCATGCGCCGCGTTGCCTCCATCGTCACCGCGAGCGCAAGCTGATGCACGGTGCGTTCGAGGTCCTCGCGGCAGGAGGTGATGTTCACGGCGCCTGCGAGCCGTCCCGCCTGGTCAAACAGCGGCGTCACGGCGCAGGAAAACATGTGCCACTGCGCGCGAAAATGCTCGTCGCGATGCACCAGGATCGGCTTCTGCTCGGCGAGCGCGGTGCCGAGCCCATTGGTGCCTTCGGAGGCCTCGGAAAAATTCGAGCCTGTGTAGATCTTCCAGTCCATGAATAGTCGTGCGTCGGCCTCGCCGGGCAGGCGGCTGAACAGCATGGTTGCGTTCACGTCTGCCAGGTTGACGCAATAGCCGGCACCGCGCAGTACCCGGGCGAGGTCGTCGAGCTCCGGCGTTGCAAGCCGGATCGTCTCCTCCATGGGTTCGGCGACGTGACGGATCTCGGCTTCGGTGAGCGTCTGCGGCGGCCCCTGACGGCCGGGATCGAGCTTGTGGCTGACCAGGCAGCGCCGCCAGGAATTGGCAATGCGCGAAGAGGCATCGACGTCGGCCAAGCGGTCTGTAACCTGATTGGCGACGGACAAGACACGGGCGACATGGTTCGAGGCCGAAAGGCTGGCCATCGCGGACGTCTCCACCCTGCATTATTGTGCAAAGTCTGGCACCGCAGGCGGGGATGTCAATCGGGAACCGGGAACGCGGCGAAGCGCAATCAGAATTGCTGCACCGCCCTCACCACGTATCAATACAGGGCCGCTTCTTCCCAGTCCGCGCCGGCGGCTTCGGCACCGAGCGCAGGCCCGCCATGATCCAGCGCCTGGTCTCGGCGGGGTCGATGACGTTGTCGATCTCGAACACGGAGGCGATCGAGACCGCCTTGCCGTTGGCATAGAGCTCGGCGACCTTGTTGCGATAGTAAGTCTCGCGCTCGACGGGGTCGGCGATCGCCTCCATCTCCTTGCGGAAGCCGAGGCGGACGTAACCCTCCAGGCCCATGCCGCCGAACTCGCCGGTCGGCCACGCCGCGGTGAAGAATGAGGCGTGGAAGCCGCCGCCGATCATCGACTGTGCACCCAGCCCATAGCCCTTGCGCAGCACGATGCCGAACAACGGCACAGTCAGGCTCGCGCCTGTCACGAACATGCGCGAGACGTGACGCACGATCGCCGTCTTCTCGGCTTCCGGGCCGACCATGAAGCCGGGCGTGTCGCACAGCGAGACGATCGGCAGATCGAAGGCGTCGCAGAGCTGGAGGAAGCGCGCGGCCTTGTCGCCGGCATCGGCGTCGATCGCACCGCCGAGATGCCGCGGATTGTTGGCGATCAGGCCGAACGGCTTGCCCTCGACACGGATCAACGCCGTGATCATGCCGACACCGTAGTCGCGGCGCAGCTCCAGCACGGACTCCTTATCCGCGACGAGGTCGATCACGCTGCGGATGTCGTAGACGCGCAGGCGGTTCTCGGGGATCGCGCGGCGCAGCAGGCGCTGGTCGGCGGCCTGCCAGTCCGTCACCGCACCCTGGAAATAGGACAGATATTTTTGCGCAACGGATGTTGCCTCTTCTTCGTCCTCGACGAGGATGTCGATCACGCCGTTCGGCGACTGGAACGTAACAGGACCGACCTCGGCCGGGTGATAGACACCGAGCCCGCCGCCTTCGATCATCGCGGGGCCCCCATGCCGATCGAGGCGTTTTTGGTTGCGATGATGACATCGCAGCAGCCGAGCATCGCGGCGTTGCCGGCGAAGCAATAGCCGGAGACGATGCCGATAACCGGCACCAGACCCGAGAGCCTTGCGAACTGCACGAAGGACGGACCATCAAGCCCGGTCATGCCGAGCCGGTCGGTATCGCCGGGCCGGCCGCCGCCGCCTTCGGCATAGAACACCAGCGGCACACGCCAGTCTTCCGCGAGCGTCAGCATGCGGTCGATCTTCTTGTGGTTCATGTGGCCTTGCGTGCCCGCGAGCACGGTGTAGTCGTAGGCCACGACGATGCAGCGCCCGCCTTCGGGACCGAATTTCCCGGCGTTGACGGTCGCGACGCCCATGACGAGGCCGTCGGCCGGCGTGTTCTTGATGAGATCGTCGAGCTTGCGCCGGCGCCGCTGCGCCGCGATCGCAAGGCTGCCGTACTCCATGAACGAGCCGTCGTCGACGAGCTGCGCGACATTCTCGCGCGCGGTGCGCTGATTGGTGTTGCGGCGGCGCTCGACCGAGGCTGGGCGATTTTCGTCGAACGTGTTGGCCTGGCGCGCGATCAGTTCGGCGAGATCGGGTCGGATGTGGTCGAGATCGACATCGGTTTCCGTTGCCGACGCGTCCGCCGCAACGTCGAGCGGCTCCAGATACATGATCGGCTCGCCATGCATCAGCGTGATACCGTCGCCGGCGAGTAGCTTCGTGACGCGGCCGCCCTGCTCGGCCATGACCAGATGTTCCATTTTCATGGATTCGATCACGGCGAGCTGCTGGCCCGGGCGCACGACCTCGCCTTCCTTCACCTGAATAGTGACAATGGTCCCCTGCAAGGGTGCCGCGACCATCACTGTGCCTTCGGGCACGGTCTGTGCCGTATGCGCCTCGGTGCCGGGACCGCCGTTTCGCTCCGTCGCTGCAAAATAAAGTGGTTTGGCCGCGCCATCCGCGGCTTCGACGAGCTTGCCCATGTTGCAATCGATGAAGTCGGTCGCGATGCGGTTGGACCTGAAGTCGGGATGCGCCAGCACCGCCTGGAGGAAGGCGATGTTGGTGATGACGCCGTCGATCCGAAACTCGCGCAAGGCGCGCGAAGCCTTGGCGACCACGTCGTGCCAGGCTTCACCGGGCGTATGCACGATGACCTTTGCCAGGAGCGAGTCGAAGGCGGCGCTGGTCTTGTAGCCGGCATACCCGAAACTATCGACGCGGACGCCGGGACCCGACGGCGGTTCGAACACGGCGAGCACGCCGCCGGTCGGGTGCGTCGCCCCCAGCTCGTCCAGCGTCTCCATGTTGACGCGCAACTGCATGGCATAGCCGCGCGGTTTCGGGATCGAGCCTTGCGCCAGGCCGATCGAGGCAAGCGAGGCGCCGGCAGCAACCGCGAGCTGGGCGCGGACGAGGTCGAGGCCGAGCACCTCTTCCGTCACGGTGTGCTCGACCTGAAGCCGCGGGTTGGCCTCGATGAAGGCAAAACTGTCTTCGGCGGCACCGTCGACCAGGAACTCGAACGTGCCGAGATTGTCGAACGACGCGGCCACGGCGAGTTGCTTCGCCGCCGCGATGATACGGCCACGCAAGCCGTCGCTGAGCGACGGGCTCGGCGCCACCTCGATCAGCTTCTGGTGTCGGCGCTGAATGGTGCATTCGCGCTCCCAGAGGTGGGAGATCGCGCCGTCGCGATCGCCGATGATCTGCACCTCGATATGGCGCGCCTGCCGGATCAACCGCTCGGCATAGACGCCGTCGAAGCCGAACGCGGCCTTGGCCTCGGACTGGCAGCGCGCATAGGCCTCCGCGAGATCGGCAGCGCGCTCGACCACGCGCATGCCGCGCCCGCCGCCGCCGGCCATTGCCTTGATCACGATCGCCGCGTTGCTGCCGAGCGAGGTGAAGAACGCCGCGATGTCCTCCAGCGAGGACGGCCCGCTGGTGCCGGCGATGATCGGGACGCCGCAGCGCTTTGCCAGTTGCCGTGCCGCCACCTTGTCGCCGAACAACTCGAGCGCCGCGGCTTGGGGCCCGACGAAGGCGATGCCTGCATCGGCGCAGGCCTTCGCGAACGCAGCGTTCTCGCTGAGGAAGCCGTAGCCGGGATGCACGGCGTCGCAGCCTGCGCTCTTCGCCGCCTTGACCACGGCCTCGATGTCGAGATAGGCCCGCGCGCCGCGACCGGGGATTTCGACGGCCTCGTCGGCAACCCGCACATGCAGCGACATCGCATCGTCCGCGGGATGGATCGCGACCGTCGCGATGCCGGAATCGGCGGCGGCGCGCGCGATACGGATGGCGATCTCGCCGCGATTGGCGATCAGGAGCTTCTTGAACGACATGCAGCGTCTCCATGCCCGCGTGCCCAAGCGCGGGTCGGCAGGTCCCATGGTTCTGCTTCGTCACTTTAACCGAGGCCGTCAAGGGCAAGAACGCGGTCCCGACGACCGTTCCCGCGGGCCGGAATTTCAGTCGGTCGCGCGCGCCGTGATGAGGCGAATAATCCGCGCCACGGCAGACGGGATCGGCGCGATGATCGGCACGGTGAACATCGGCTGAAGCTCGCACGCAGCTTCGCCCAGCGGGCCGCCACCGATGATGACCGCCTCCGCGCCATCCTGTGCGATGCAGGCCTCGACCGCGCCGGCAAGCGCCGCACGCAATCGCGCCGGATCGCCCATCAGGTCTTGCGGATCGCCTTTGGCGAAGCGGGCGCCGGTATAACGCGATCGCAATCCCAGCGCGTCCGGCACGGCGTCGATCTTCGATTCCAGCAGCGGCGTCGTGGTCGCCACGCCGAAGCGACGGCCGTTCTCGGCGGCTGCCAGCATGGAGGACTGACCGATACCGACCGCGGGCCGTTTAACCGCGGCTTTGATCCCGGCCAACCCAGGATCGCCGAACGCCGCGACGATGATGCCGTCGCATGCATGCCGGTTCGACTGCGCGATCTCCAGAACTTCGATGGAAGCTGCATCCAGCGCATCCGGCGTCACGATCATTTGCGGCGCGCGCGTTGCGGTCGCGCCGTCGATGTCGAAGCCGTCCACGGCGGCCGACCTCGCGATGGCGACCATCATCTCAGTGGTCGCCACAGAACTGTTCGGATTGATCAGGAGAATGCGCGCGCTCATTCTCCTGCTATACTAGGCCGCCCGTACCCCCGCAACGAAAGCACTGACCTCGTCTTCCAGCGATTGCAGCTTCTGCGACAGCCGGCCGCTCGATTGCAGCACGAGGCCGGCGGCCTGGCCGGTCTCCGCCGTCGCGTCGGTCACACCCGAGATGTTCTGCGAAACCTGGTCGGTGCCGGAGGCGGCCTCCCGTACGCTGTGCGCGATCGCCGCCGTCGCGGCGCCCTGCTCCTCGACGGCTGCGGCGATCGACGAGGAAATTTCGTTGACCTCCATGATGGTCTTGCGAATGCTGTCGATGTTGCCGACCACCTGGTTGGTCTCGGCCTGGATCGCCGATATCTGCGCGCCGATCTCGTCGGTCGCCTTCGCGGTCTGGCTCGCCAGCGACTTCACTTCGCTTGCCACCACCGCAAAACCCTTGCCGGCCTCGCCGGCGCGCGCCGCCTCGATGGTGGCGTTGAGCGCGAGCAGATTGGTCTGCGAGGCGATCTGGTTGATGAGGTCGATGACCTCGCCGATCTTGTGCGCGGCTGCAGCAAGTCCCTGCACGGTGTCGTTGGTGCGTTGACCGTCGGCGGCGGCCTTGTCGGCCACGCTTGCAGCCTGCGCGACGCGCTGGCTGATCTCGGCGATCGAGGACGACAGCTGCCCGGCGGCGGAGGCCACCGTCTGCACGTTGCTCGATGCCTGCTGGCAGGCGGTGGCGACGAGGCTCGCACGGTCGGTCGCCTTGTCGGCGGTCTCGGACATGCCCTGCGCGGCCTGCTGCATCGCGCGCGCCTCCTTGAACACGTCGCGGACGACGGCTTGAACGTTGGCCTCGAACTTGCCGGCGAGGTCGGTCATCGTCTTGCGCTTCTCCTCGTCGGCCTTCTGCTTCGTCTCCTGCTGTTCGGCGTGCATCCGGCCGACCGCCGACGCATTGTCCTTGAACACGGCGAGCGCCTTGGCGAGCCCGCCGATCTCGTCGCGACGGTCGGTATGGGGCACGTCGAACGCGCTGTCGCCGGAGGCGAGGCGCTCGGTGAGCGCGGTGATCTTCGCCAGCGGCCGGGTCACGCTGCGGCCGATCACGAAGGAGGCGCCGAGCACGAGCACGAACACGACCAGGCACACCAGGGCGAAGGTCATCGCATTCTGGCGGAATACGGCGTCGACGTCGTCGAGATAGATACCGGTGCCGATGATCCAGCCCCAGGGCGCAAAGCCCTTCACATAGGAGATTTTCCCGACCGGCTGGTCGAAGCCGGGCTTCGGCCAGAGGTAGCTGTAGAAGCCTGCGCCCTGCTTTTTGACGACGTCGACGAAGCCGACGAACAGCGCGTTGCCGGATGGATCCTTCATCCCGGAGAGATCCTTGCCGTCGAGTTCGGGCTTGATCGGATGCATGACCATCTTGGGGGTCATGTCGTTCAGCCAGAAATACTCGACCTTGTCGTAGCGCAGGCTCTTGATCTCCGCGATCGCGCCGGCCTGGGCCTGCTCGCGCGGGAGTTTTCCTTCGCTCTCGAGCTTCTGGTAGTGCGCCAGGATGCCGTAGCCGACGTCGACCAAGTGCTGCGTCTTGGCCTGACGATCGGCGATCATCTGCGCGCGCAAGGTCGAAAGCGCGATCGGCGCCAGCGCGATCATGCCAAGGAGGCTGATGCCGACAATCAGGACCAGCTTGAAACTGATGCGGGAGAAAAACATCGGTGCTCGCAAGATTTGGAAGGCTGATATGCCAGTTTATCCCGCGCCCCTTAGCAAAGCTTTAAGCATTCGGGTTCCCCCACCCCGCAAAACTCCATGCATCCTACCGGCATGCCGCAGACGGCTCGCAGGCTCGCGAGGCTGGCTGCATCCGAGATGCGAACTCTTCAAAACTAGAAGACCTCGACATCGCCCCTCCGAGCGTTGACTTGCAGCGGGCTCTGACGGAACGATCGGCGCAGATCATCGGCGCCTGCCGGGACGTGGGCGCAGCCAGAGACCAGAGGCTCAATGCATCGATCGACAGCCACAGTCTCTCTCGACCTTCCGGCGCTAAGCGCAGCGGAACGGCTCTTCATTTGGGGATTTCGGGCCAAGGCACGCAGCGGAAGCGCCGTTCCGACCGCGGCCGACATCCAGCAAGTGTACGACCATTTTGGCGTGGGCGACGCCGTGCCTTCGCTGGAATCCATCATCGAGATCTTTGCCTGCACGGCGCATACGGCGATCGCGGTGCACTGCCCGACCTGCCCGCGCATGTCCGACAGCGAGCACGGCATGTTGCGGGCGATCGCCGCCGCGCAGAAAGAGCGTGACGATATCGCGCGCGAGCAATTCGAATGCTGGTTGCCGCCGGTCGGCGCCGATTGGGCTCTCGCGCCCGTGCGGGGGCTTGCAACGGTCTTCCGCATGGCGGGCCTCATCCTGCCCGACCGGCACGTTCCATCTTTGGACCATGACCAGACGATGGCGATGAAGAGCTGGCTGGTCGGAAGCCCCACGTTGCACTGACCGGGATCGCGCATGATGCAGGATAGTTGCGGCTCTGTGCCTGTCACGGAAGCCGGCCAGGCGCGGCTCTGTCCGCGTCAGGCCGCGCTTGCGACGCGGCCTGACGTCGAGAGTTACGATGATTTTGGCCGCGTCACGCTCTCGCTGTTCCGGTTCATCACTGCCGCCTATGAGACCGGCGCGTCCGATTGCTGGGAGGCGGCCTATCGCTTTGCCGACGAGGCGCCTGGCATCACCGACAGTCCGCTGCTGGTCGCACGCGTTGCCGCGCTGGTCAGAATCCTGCGCAGCGGCCGGCCTTGCCAATTGTGCTTCATGCCGCCATCGTGCCGGCGCCTGTCGAAGGACGAGGCGGAATTGATGCGGCTGCTGGCGGTCGCACGCGGCAAGCAGCCGGGCGAGCTCCAAACTGTCGTCTGCCAGTTCGTCGGCAACGAGAACGAGACCGTGACGACGCGGGCGGTCAACGCGCTCGCGGTCTGCTGACCCCTAGCCGCCCTTCCTGCCGAGCACGAGATCGATGGTGTGGGACGCGATCTTGCGCAGCTGGGGCTCGTCGCCGAAGGCACGTTCGAGCACGGCGAGGCCGCGCGTCACCGTGATGATGTGCAGCGCTGCGGACGCGGAATTGCCGTTGAATTCACCGCGCGCCGCACCCGCCGACAACGTCTCCTGAACCAGAACGGTGATGCGCGAGATGAGGTTCGCGAAGGCCTGCCGAGCCTCCTCGTCGAGCCCCTCGCCTTCGGCCGCGCCGAGCTCCATCAGCCCGCGCGTCGTCGGACATCCGCGCGGGGGCGTGCCGGCGCGGAAGTTGCTGATGGTCAGGTCGAAGAACGCGGTGAGGCGTTTTCGCAATGAGCCCGCACCCAGCGCCTTTTGCAGGGCGACGAGATAATCGCCCGCGTAGCGCTCGTAGGCCTGGAGGAACAGCGCCTCCTTGCTGCCGAAGGCGCTGTAGAGGCTACCGCGCTGGACACCGGCGTCGCGCGCGATATCCGACAGCGAGGTGCCGCGGACGCCCTTGCGCCAGAACTGGTCGAAGGCGATACGCAGGACATCGTCGTGGTCGAACTCGCGCGGCCTCAAGCTTTGCTCCTAGCAAGCATATTTGACACGATGTCAAAAACATGATTTCTTGACGCCGCGTCAAAAACAAACTGGGGCCGATGCGCCCTTTCGTCAATGAGGATTTCGCGATGCCTCTCCTCCACATTTCGATGCGCGCCGGAAAGCCGGAAGTCTACCGGCAGGCGATCCTCGACGGCCTCTACCGCGCCATGCGCGAAGCGCTGAACGTCCCTGAAGGCGACGAGTTCATGACCATCAGCGAGCTTTCGCCCGCGAACTTCCGCTGCGGCAATGCCTACGGCGTCACGCGCAGCGACGATGCCGTGCTGATCCAGATCACCGTGTTCGCCTCGCGCACCCCCGAGCAGAAGAAGGCCCTGTACCGGCGGATCGCGGACCTGCTCGGCGAAAAACCGGGCCTCCGCCCCGAGGACGTGTTCGTCAACGTCCTCGATGCGCCCGCGGAGAATTGGTCCGTTGGAAACGGCATCGCACAATTCGCCTGAAGCGGCAGCTTCAACGATCCGCAACGCAGGTCTCCATGATCCCGTCGAGCTCCGCCTTCGAGAGCACGCCTAGCTCGACGATGAAGACAATCCGCGCGCACGGCACGCCCGGCGTCGGCGCTTCGCCTGGGGCCAGCGTGGCGCGGCCGGCGGCGAATTGAAACACCATCTGGCGCCCCGGCTGCTCGACGGTCTCGAACAGGCCTTTTGCCCGCGCGAGTTTTGGCGCCAGTCGGCCGATCGCCTGCTGCAGGCGGGCCAGCGAAAGTGGCTGGTTCGAGGTCCAGCTCAGCGTTTCGAAGCGTTGCTCTGCCGGACGTTTCGGTCCGGATTTGCGCGGCGCGGGCGCACGATCGACGGTCGCGGGAAACAGCAGCGCGGATGGAATCTCGCCGTGCTGCGCGTCGACCACCACGGCAGGAACGCGCTGCGCGCGGATGGCCTCGCGGATACGCGCGCCCGCACCCTCATCCGCCAGATCCAGCTTGCTCAGCGCCACGATGTCGGCGACGCGCAGCTGCGAACGGTGCAGCGCGTCGTCGAGAGCGGCCGGCGGTGTCGCCGTGTCCATCACACAGAGCACCGTTTCCAACGGCGCTTCGCGCAGGATCACGGGATCCATCAAATTGCGGACGATCTCGGCGGGATCGGCGACGCCGCTGGTCTCGATGACGATGTATTCCGGCTTCGGATCACGCCGCAGCAGCGTCGCAAGCGTGCGCAGCAGGTCGCCTTCGAGCGAGCAGCAGATGCAGCCATTGGCGAGGCTGACCACGCCGTCGCTCGCGCCCGCAATCAGCTCGGCATCGATGTTGATCGCACCGAAATCGTTGACCACAGCGGCGATCCGCCGCCCCTCCGCATGCGCCAGCAGATGGTTCACGACAGTGGTCTTGCCGGCCCCCAGAAAGCCCGTCACCAGGAGAATGGGGACCGGCATGTCTCAGCTCCCGACGACGGGACGGCGCACGGGACGGCCGGGCCGCACCGCGACGTCCAGCACACCATCTGTGATTAACGGCTGGCCGCTGACGATCAGATGCCGCACGCCTTCGGAGGGACGGTTCATCGCCGTGAACGTCGCGCGGTCCGAGAGCTTCTCGTAGTCGAACACGACGATGTCGGCATCGGCATCCTTCGCGAGCCGACCTTTTGCGCGCATCGCGGGCGTGCTCTGCGACAGGATCTCCGCCGGGATCAGCGCGCATTTGCGCACGCCTTCGAGCAGCGACACGGTCTTGCGCTCGCGCACCCATTCGCAGATGAATTTCGTGAAGCAGCCCGCCGAGCGCGGATGCGAGGTGGCGTCATCCGGCAGCGGCCAGGCATCGCCGGTGTAGGTCTTGCCGTCCGACGTCGTCCACGGCATCGCGTCGGAGGCGATCGCGCCGCCGGGATAGAGCACCGACATGTCGAGGAGGTCGCGGTGATGCGCATTGTTCTCGGTGTCGAGGATGTGCCACAGCACCAGCGAGGACGGCTCTTCCGCCTGCGCCTTCAGGAGCTCCTCGCGATCGCTGAAGCGATGGCCGTCGGTGACCCGCTGCACGGAATCGTAACCGGTGCCGTTGCGCTCGACGAATTCGGGGTCGCTGAAGAAGGCGGCCGCCAGCACGGTCGAGCCGGTGCCGTAGGGATAGGCCTCGACCGTGATGGGCAGGCCCTGCGCCTGCGCTTTCGCGATCAGCACGCGGCAGCGCTCGACGTCGGTCTTGCTCGACGAGTTGAAATGGCAGATGTGCATGTGCGCGCCGGTGGCTCCGGCATAGCCGATCAGGCGGATATAGGCTTCCGCCGCGCTCTCGGGATCGATGCGCGACATGTAGGCGACATGGGTGAAGGTCGGCACGTCCTGCGCGGCCGCGAGCTGGCAGACCGCGGTCAGCTCCTGCACGCCGGCGCCCGGCGCATAGGCGTTCAAGATCCCGATGCCGATGCCGCCCTCGTTCAGTCCGCGCGAAAGGCGCTCGAGGATGCCGGCAACCTCCGCATCGCTCGCCACGTTGTCCATCCAGCGGCGATCGCGCATGGCGTTGCCGAACGCCTCCAGCGAGCTCTCCGCATTGGAGCCCGTCATCGCGCCAATACGCGCGAAAGCCCAATTGGTGGCCGCGCCGTAGTTCAACACGCGCCCCTTCCGCGCCTGGCGCTCATACCAGGACCCGACCGGCAGCACGCCCGCTTCGAGATCGAGCGTCGTCGTGACGCCGTCGAACGCCTGCATGCGATCGGCGGGGAGCGACTGGCCATGCGCGTGCAGGTCGATGAAGCCGGGGGCGACCACTAGCCCCGTCGCGTCGATCGTCCGCTCGGCGCTGCCGAGCGAAGCGCCAACCGCGGCGGCCTTGCCGTCCACCACCGCCACATCCCCAACCGCGTCCATTCCGCTGGCGGGATCCACCACCCGGCCGCCAGAGATCACCAAGCCGCTCATGTCAAAATTCCTCCGCGCTGAATTCGCATCAAGGCAGATTCCGGGAGGGACGACCACCTCCACCGATGCTGACGCATCATGCTCGCAAGGAAGGCTCGAAAGGGAGGCTCGAAAGGGAGGTCAGTTTGCATGCGGGTTGCGGACACGCGCTCACAGCCTCGCGGCATGTTTTGCCCGAGCTATGCTTCTCGCTTCACCCCCTCGAAAAGAAAGGGCGCAGGGAAGACCGGGCGCAGGCTGGCACCCATAAAAACCCCCATGCGAACTGATTGCACACGCAATGCATAGGGGAGACACAGGGCAGCCGAGACCAGGCCTTCCCTGCGCGATGGTTTGACGGCCTATGCCGCGCTCTCCCCGGAGACGAGTTCCTTTTTGTCTCCGTCACCCCCGCGAAATGCACGGCACCGCGCCGGTTGACGCGCTGACGCCTTCGCAAAGGCTTGACCGTAGCAACGACGGCCAGGACCACACGGTTTCGCCGTACGCAGGCTGACCCTGCTTCGCCCAAGCTTCGCAGGACATGGCCCTGCTTCGCCAGAGGCTTCGCGAGGTTTGAGCGCCGTCCGTCGATGCGGTTCGTGCCATGCTCACGAGGTTCATCTCGCCCTGCACGCACAAGCCCGCCTTTAACGCCGCCCGCGTCCACCGCCACTCCCAACCCGCGTTCGTGACGACGTACGACCGCCCCTTTTGTGGGCTGGGATGGCCGACACATACGATATTTCCGAATTTCGGTAAGCTGGAATATTTTTGCGGAGAGGGATTGACTTGCGTTTGCGCCTGTTTCGCCCGACCCTCGGAGACGACGGACGTCACGACCATACAAGGGACCCGCGAAGCTGCTTCGCCGTCTTCTTGCCCCCATTGTCATTCAGGAAGTTAGATGGGGCGCTACGGTGGACAAAGTTCCCAAAGGTTTCGTGTGATCGCTCGACCTCTTCTGCAACGCGACCCCTGTCATTCTATTTCGCGCCGCGCTCTCCTCGGCGGATTTATGTCGGCGGGGACCGCCCTCGCGCTTGGCGGATGCGCCGGCTTGGGTGCGACCGGGGCGCGTTTCGACGCGTCATCGCTATCCCTTGACCCCACATTGCTCGTCGCTACTACGCGCAAGCCCGTCAACGGTGGTCGCACGAAACCCTGGTTCGGGCCGGAGCGCGCAACCAACATGACGGTCGCGCGGGCGAAGCTGGTAGCGCCGGACGAGAGCCGACTTTCTCTCGCCTCGGTCGGATTTGGCGATTGGCGCCTTGATCGGCTCGAACCGGTATCGGCAGACGTTGGCGATCTGGTTGCGCAGGCCGGCGGAGGAGACGTGCTGATCTATGTGCACGGCTTCAAGCAGACGTTCGAGACGGCGGTGCTGGATGGCGCCCATCTCTCCGATGGGATCAAGTTCCGCGGCCGGACCATGGTGTTCTCCTGGCCCTCCAAGGCAGGACTGTTCGACTATGCCTATGACCGCGACAGTGCGATGTGGTCCCGCGACGAGTTCGAGCGCGTGCTCTCCACACTCGTGTCGGCGCCAGGCACCGGCCGCGTGAACATCGTTGCGCACAGCATGGGAACCATGCTGTCGCTCGAAAGCCTGCGTCAGCTCTATGCGCGATACGGCGACACAGTGACGAGCAAGATCGGCGCCGTGGTGTTTGCCGCGCCCGATATCGACATGGACGTGTTCTCGTCAGCGATCCAGCGCATCGGTCCGCTTGCGGGCAAAATCACCGTGATCGCCGCGACGAACGATCGCGCACTGGCGTTGTCGGGACAGATCGCAGGTGGAATGACCAGGGTCGGCGCCGCCGAAAAAGCCGTCATCGCGCGCCTCGGCGTACGCGTGGTCGATGCGTCAGCGGAAGGCTGGGGCATCATCAACCACGATCTTTTTCTGTCGAATGCCGAAGTGCAGCGGGTGATCCGCCGCTCGATCGACGGCACGATCGCTTAGGAGAGCGCCTGCGCCAGGTCGCTAGAAGCTTGCTCGTGCGCACGAAACGGTTTGGTTTTGCAGTGTCGCACGCGAATGGCGCGCCCTGGTTGGTTTATATCGGCTGTGCGGCAGCCCACATGGTACGGTAGCTGTCCAATTTTAGAATCGGCCGCCTCTGACTCGAATCGCGTTACGGAGGCCGGCGCCCGTTCCGCCAAATGAGCGAACGACTGAGTGACTATCCAAACTTCTTTGTCGTCAACAATGATCAGGCGATCATGCAGTTGGCGAGGCGAAGTTAAACGCGCCTCCAGTGGCCGATTTTGAAACTGGCTTTGCCAGCGCTCGACGGCGGGCTTAAGGGACGATTTCACATAAAACGGATCGACCAGAATCTTAAGCAGAACATTTTCCGCCGCGAGCGGTGCAAAATCACGCAACAGCTTCTCATCAGAATAGGGATCGACAATGAATAGCTCAGTGTCGCTAAGCTGAAAACTCGAGCGATAGCGGCGAGTGCATCAAACGAGTTGCCGGCGGGAATATAGGCGCCTTGCAAGTTGGGAGTCGATTGTGACTCTACACGCGCAAACGTTCGAAAGAGAATGCTAGCCGCTTTAGAGACCGCTTGCCCATGCCTATAGGAGTTCGATTCCCCGATGACGGCGTCCATCGCGAGTACGAACCCCGCTGCATCGAGCGACGATCCGCCGGCTTCGACCATAGCCGCGGCACGACCGAGCCACATTCGCCCTTCCGGGGTGTTGGATGCCGAATTGTGAAAGTTTGGCATCGTATCGATGAGGTTGCGTAGCTCGAAAAGTACTCGCTCGATTTCCACTCGGCAAAATCCGGCAGGGGATGAACGGAGAACATACGCGATCCCACTCTATCGGGAGTGGGACGATTGCCTGAAAAAAATCGAAGGAAATCAACCGAAACTTGGCGCTCCCTAGGGGAATCGAACCCCTGTTTCAGCCTTGAGAGGGCCGCGTCCTAACCGCTAGACGAAGGGAGCGTTGAGCGAGAGGACATAGCCTCGAATTTTGCCGGCGGCAAGCGGGGATCGAGGGGTTTCGGATGCTCGCTCTCCGCTGTCGTCCTGGCGAATGCCAGGACCCATTACCCCGTATGCGGATGGTTAAGGCATATCTGAACGACGATCTCGTTCGTGCAACCGGATTCGGTGGTTATGGGTCCTGGCCTTCGCCAAGACGACGATGGCGGCGAGTTCCGAGGCCGTACTCACGGCTCATTGGCGAATTTCAGCTTTCCAGCCGGCTTCAACGTGTGGGCATCGAAGGTGCGGATCTCGGTGACGCCGCCGATGTCGAGCGTGATCACGAGCCGGTCGCCGGCGACGCCGCTCGAGACGATTTTGGCGCCCTTCGGGAGAGTCGCGGTGACGTCGCCTGCCGGCTCGGGCGCCCTTCCCTCGGACTTGAAAAGGCGGTAGCCCACCGCGATCAGCACGGCGCAGATTGCCAGCGCCGTGGTCAACCCCGCGATCAGCATCATCCGCCGCACCCGCGCGAACAGCGCGGCCTGCTCGGGGCTCGGTTCGGGAACAACGGTATCAGACGTCGTCATGGAAAATTCTGGCTCTGCGCAAAGGTTGGAGGTTGTCGTCGAAGGCTCCGAGGGCTCGACCCGGCTCGACCGCGTGCTGGCGCTGCACCTTGCCGAGCTATCGCGATCGAGGCTGAAAGCCCTGATTCTGGGGGCGCGGTGAGCCTCAGGGACGCCGCGATCCGGGACCCCGCTTATCACGTCGCCTCCGGCGATACGATCACAATCGACGTGCCGGAAGCGGCCGCGCCGGAGCCGAAAGGCGAGGATATCGCCCTCGACATCGTGTTCGAGGACGACGACATCGTCGTCCTCAACAAGCCGAAGGGGCTGGTGGTGCATCCCGCGGCGGGCCACGAGACCGGTACGCTGGTCAATGCGCTGATCGCCCATTGCGGCGGCTCGCTCTCCGGCATCGGCGGGGTGCGCCGGCCCGGCATCGTGCACCGGCTGGACAAGGACACCACCGGGTTGATGGTGGTCGCTAAGAACGACCTCGCGCATGCCTCGCTCACCGCGCAATTCGCCGATCACGGCCGTACCGGGCCGATGCGGCGCGGCTACATGGCCTTCGCCTGGGGGCTGCCGGGCCGCCATCGCGGCACCGTGGACGCGCCGATCGACCGTCACCCGCATGCGCGCGAGAAAATGGCGGTGCGCCAGGGCGGCCGCGAGGCCGTGACGCATTGGGAGCTTCTGGAGAGTTTTGCCGGACGCGACGGCAAGCCGATCGCGACGCTGCTCGCCTGCGAACTCGAGACCGGACGCACCCATCAGATCCGCGTCCACCTCGCCCATATCGGCCACCCCCTGATGGGCGACGCCGTCTACGGCCCGCATTTCAAGACCAAGGCGAACCAGCTGGGCCCCGAGTCGCAGGCCGCCCTCGCCGCGCTAGGGCGGCAGGCGCTGCACGCCTACCTGCTGGTATTGGAGCACCCGAGGACTGGAGAATTACTTCACTGGGAGACGCCTCTGCCGGAGGATTTGCTTCTCCTTCAGGGGGCCCTCAAGGCGGCGCTATGACGCAGGCCGCTTCAGAAATGCTTTACATTACAAAAAGTTATAGCTGCCACACGGGGACGTGACGTCAGCAATCCTTCCCTTTTTGCCTTCCGATGGAGTATATTGCGCTTGCGTTGAAGACCAACGCGGAACATCGCAGCACCGATCGGCTTTAACCAAGCGGTCGTCTGCCTGGCCCGCCGCTATCGGGGGCCTGAACCTGTTTGGAGGGCGCACTATGGCCCGTACAGCTACCCTGCCGGTCCTTAATGGCGAATCCGGCCTTTCCCGTTACCTCGGCGAAATCCGCAAGTTTCCGATGCTGGAACCCCAGCAGGAATACATGCTCGCCAAGCGTTGGCGCGAGCACGATGATCGCGACGCCGCGCACCAACTCGTCACCAGCCATCTCCGTCTCGTGGCCAAGATCGCCATGGGCTATCGCGGCTACGGCCTGCCGATCTCCGAGGTCGTCTCGGAAGGCAATGTCGGCCTGATGCAGGCGGTGAAGCGGTTCGAGCCCGAGAAGGGCTTCCGTCTCGCAACCTACGCGATGTGGTGGATCAAGGCGTCGATTCAAGAGTACATCCTGCGTTCGTGGTCGCTCGTGAAGATGGGCACCACCGCGAACCAGAAGAAGCTGTTCTTCAACCTGCGCAAGGCGAAGAGCAAGATTTCCGCTCTGGACGAAGGCGATCTTCGCCCCGACCAGGTGGCCATAATCGCAAAGCGTCTCGGCGTCACGGCTCAGGACGTGGTGGACATGAACCGCCGCCTCGGTGGCGACGCGTCGCTCAACGCTCCGATCCGCGACGACGGCGAAGCCGGCGAATGGCAGGACTGGCTGGTCGACAATTCGCCCAACCAGGAAGCCATGCTGGCCGAGCACGAGGAGTATGATCACCGTCGTGACGCCCTGAACGGCGCCATGGGCGTGCTCAACCCGCGCGAACGCCGCATCTTCGAGGCCCGCCGCCTCGCCGACGAGCCGATGACCCTGGAAGACCTTGCCGCCGAGTTCGGCGTGTCGCGCGAGCGCGTCCGCCAGATCGAGGTCCGCGCCTTCGAGAAGGTGCAGTCTGCGGTCAAGGGCACGATCGCAAAGGCCGAACAGGCCGCGCTGGAAGCCGCGCTCTAAGCGCGAGGTTTTGGCGCCAGAGATTGGCGGATCGACAAGAGACAGAAAGCCGGCGGCGACGCCGGCTTTTTGTTTGCGTGTGAGGCGCAGCATGTTCGCGGGGACGCGGACCAGGCATCTTGAACCCGCGCTGCCGGTTGACCGACCAAAGGGATCGGGCCGACAGCATCAAGAGAACGGACACGCGCCGTGTCGATCATCCTGCAATCCACCGTGGGCGGCTTCTCCGCCCAGTTCATGCGCAAGCTGCCGCTGGTCGAGCAGGCGATGCGCGAGCACGGGCTCGAGCCGTCGGAGTTCGTGATCTCGAAGGACTATGCCTCGACCGCGACGATCCCGCTCATGGGCCCGTTCTTCTTCAATTACAGCGTCTATTTCGGCGAGGAGACATTCACCGTCACCGAGCCGAACGACATGGTGTTCCTGGACTACTTCTTCAAGCGCGTGCTGGCCGCGGACGGCCCGCCGGAACTGCCGCGGCGACCGGGCTTGATCCGGCGGCTGTTCGGGTGGATGTCGGAGCCGGTGTGATTGATCTTCCCCTCTCCCCTTGCGGGAGAGGGTGGCTCGCCGCGATAGCGGCGAGACGGGTGAGGGGTTGTCTCCGCGAGCACGTCTCTCACATCGTCATTCGCGGAGACAACCCCTCATCCGGCGCTTCGCGCCACCTTCTCCCGCAAGGGGAGAAGGGAAGAGCGCATCGTCGGCGCTTCGCTCACTCCTCCCATGTCCGCGCCAGCGTCGCGAGCCAGCAGCCTTCGCAATAGCGGGCGTCCTTGTAGTCGATCCAGTTGTGCGCATAGACGCGGTCGAGCGGGATGCCGTAGCGCGCGCGCAGGATCTGGACGAGGATCTTCCACGCCGCGACCTGCGCCGCGGTCGGGCCCGTCGTGACGTCGGGATAGTTGCCGGCGAACTCGACGCCGATCGAATTGTCGCGCACCACCTGGCGATAGGTCGGCTTGTTGTCGATGTACTTGTTGTCGTTGCGGTTGGCACCATCGCCGTGGGTCGGCACCAGGTTTTCCGCGACCGCCCAATAGACGGTGCCGTCGGTCTCGACCCACAATGTGACGCCGCGACGCGTGGGGTTCTTCGCTTGCACCTCGGCACCGCCCCGCGCCGAGCCGGCCGGTCCCTCGGTCTGGTGCACGATGATGTTGCGCCACGGTTTTGCGTTGCCGACGTCACCCCATGGCGCCAGCCACACCATCTTCAGGCCGGGAATGTCGGGCGTGCCGGAGGCGCGCGCGAGCTTTGCGAGCTCGGCGTCGGTCGCAGCGGCAGGTGCGATCAGAGTGAGAGCGGCGAGAACGGCCGCGAGCAGGCGAGAGATCATCATGTGGGTCCAATGCGGACCTGACGTTAGCACGCCCTTACGCGAATTTGCGCAAGGCCTCGCCTGGACCGATCGGGTCAGGCATGAGCGGCGGCGCCGGATCGTGGACGGCAAAGTCGTTCTTGCCGTTCTTCTTGGCCGCATAGAGCGCGTGGTCGGCATGCGCGATCAGGCGGTCCGGAAAATGGCCGACGCCGCGGTCCCACTGCGCTACCCCGATCGAGATCGCGATCGGAATGTCGACGCCGGTGCAGGTGACGGCATCCTGGCGGCAGACCTCGAGCACGCGGCGGGCGATCGCAGCCGCCTCGCGCAAGGTCGACGAGGGCAGCACGACGCAGAATTCGTCGCCGCCGGTGCGGGCGAGCATGTCGCCGGGCCTCAAGCGCGTCTGCGCCATCAGGGTGAAGTGCTGGAGGCAGGCATCGCCCGCGGCATGGCCATGGGTGTCGTTGATGGTCTTGAAGCCGTCGAGATCGATGACCAGCAGCGAGAACGGCTCGCTGCTGCGCTCCGAGCGGGCGCATTCTTCGCTCAGCCGCTGCAACAGATGCCGCCGGTTGGCGACGCCGGTGAGATCGTCGAGTAGCGCGAGGTCGGCGACCTCGTTGCGCAAGCTGTCCATCGCCATCAGCAGGAAGCCGAAATTGAGCGTCATGGACAGGAACAGGAGACCCAGCACCATGACGCCATGAGCCTGGCCGCCGGCGCTTGCCGAGAAATCGCCGCCGAGCAGATTGCCCACCGTGCGGACGACGAGGATCGCGATAATGGCGAGGATGACGATGCCGGACAGCCGGGCGCCCGGACTGACGCGGCCTTCCGGCGGCGACAGCAACAGACGCAGCGCCAGCACCAGCGGCACGGCCTGACCGAACGTGTAGCAGAGCATGCGCAGCTGCATGTTGTCGAAGCCGACCACGAAGAACACGACGCCGGCGAGGCTTAAGCCTGCTGTTGCGATCATGACGCGCCATGAGACGGGCCGGTGATAGAAGCGTTGAATGCCCATGGCGGCAAGGCAGCTCGCCGCGATGACGCCGGCGGCGCCAAGCAGGAGCGGCAACGGAGACGCGACGAACAGGCGCAGCAGGGCCGTCATCGCGCCGGTCGCGCCGATAAAGGACGATGCCATCCAGAACCGCGCGGCCGCGAATTTCGGATAGGTGCGCATCACGTAGGCCCAGATCAGGCCGAGCGCCAGGAAGTTGACGACGAACACGGTCCAGAGTGTCGGCACGTTCAGCATGGCGCACGCGGCGCGCGCAGCGTCGCGCCCTCCGTCCCTGCCAGCTGACCGTCCATGATCCCGTCCCCGTTTTCTTGGGGGGACAATGCCGCCGCCGCGCTTAACGGAGTCTCACTGCGATCCGCGAAAGCATGACTTTGGTTTTGGATTCATGAACGGCTGGCGCATTGTCGGATCGTTAGGCATGCCGGCGACGCGGATTCGTGAGCCAAAATCACCCGAAAATGCATCTGAGCTGTGGATAACGCGATGACACGGATGTGACAGCGCGGGGCAGAAGCGCGCGAATCTGCTGAGCTTGTCATCGAGGATGTTGCGAGGCTGGCCCTCCGCCGAGCATCCCTCGTGTCGCGTTTCACCATTAACCCTGAAGAGGATCCTATGGCTAAGAAAGCGAAGAAGGCGAAGAAGGCGACGAAGAAGAAGGCCAAGAAGGCAGCGAAGAAGAAGTAGCGAGGCTTCTTATTCTTTGCCCGGGTGGAGCACGCTCCGCCCGGGCGTCGGGTGGGAGTTCTGAGTTGGAAGATGGCGGGCGCAAGGCCCGCTTTTTTATTGGCTGGAGAAGCTATCGCTCCGCGAACGCCAGCTTGGCGCCGAGCGCGGCGAAGCCGGCGGCAAAACTCCGGCGCAGCCAGGCCATGACACGCGGGCGGGAGATGACGCGCTCGCGCACCGATGCCGCACAGAGGCCGTAGACCACGAACACCGCAAACGTCATCGCCATGAAGGCGCCGCTCAACTCCAGCATTCGCGCCAGCACATGGGCTTCGTCCGCGGCGATGAACTGCGGCAGGAAAGCCAGGAAGAAGATCGACAGTTTTGGATTGAGGATGTTGATCAGGAAGCCGGTCACGATCACCCGACCGACCGAACGCTCGCGGATCTCGCCGTCGACTGCCAGCGCCCCGGTCTCGCGCAGCGCCTGCCAGGACATGTAGAGCAGATAGGCGACACCGCACCATTTCAGCGCGGCGAAGGCGAGCGCGCTGGTGTGGAGCACGGCGGCGAGCCCCAGCATCGCGGCCGTCATGTGCGGCACGATTCCGAGGGTGCAGCCGAAGGCAGCGGCGATGCTCGCGCGCGAGCCGCGGGTCAGCGCGGCCGCCAGCGTGTAGAGCACGTCGGTGCCGGGCGAGGCGACGACGATCAGCGAGGTGAGCAGGAAGGACAAGGTCATGGACCGACCTTATCACCGCGCCGCGGACCACGAAAGCCGGCCTGCCGGATCGACCCTCAGGACAGCTGCGCGATCTCGGCCTCGCGGAGCACGTCGAGCGGCGCCCATGGCTTGGCCCAGAACTTCGCGCCGTTCGGCAAGGCCTGCATCAAGGGCCGGCCGGAGGTGACGACGACGTCGAGCTTCGGGTTGCGGTCCTTGGCGACATGCGCGAGCTCGACGCCGTTCATGCGGCCGGCAAGCTGAACGTCGGTCATCATCAGGCAGAGCGCGCCGGCGCTCTTCTCCAGCACAAGCTCGGCCGCCTCGGCGCTCTCGCATTGAATGACGTCGTAGCCGCTTTCTTCGAGAAGAAGACTGAGCATCTCCCTCTGCATGAGGTCGTCTTCCACGATCAGTGCGGTGGCTCGAAACGGCTTTGCTTGTCCCATCGGCGGCTCCCAATGCTGCCTGTCTTCATCAAGTAACGTAGGTTAAGGTGGGAACCGCCATGCGGTTCGGTTCCAATATGAAAAAATGTAAATCATAGTTCCGCTCAAGTGGCTCGACGGGTGGATCATCATGACTGCAATCCGCGGCGCCGCCGCTATCACCGGAGCGGCAAGCGGCATCGGCCGCGCACTGGCGATCGAGCTTGCACGGCGCGGCTGCGATCTCGCGCTCGCCGATCGCGACGAGCCCGGGCTGAAGACGCTCGCGGCCGAGATCGGCGCCGCAAGCAAGCTCAGCCTGCATCGCGTCGATGTCAGCGAGCCCGACGACATCGCGCAATTCGCGCGTGAGGCGGCCACCGCGCATCCCGCACTTGGCATCGTCGTCAACAATGCCGGCGTTGCACTGATGGGATCGTTCGAGGAGATCGACCAGGCGCAGATGGACTGGCTGTTCGACATCAATTTCTGGGGCGTGGTGCACGGCACGCGCGCCTTCCTGCCGCATCTGAGGACGAGGCCAGAGGCGCACATCGTCAATTTGTCCTCGATCTTCGGCATCATCGCCCCGCCGGGACAGTCGGCCTATGCCGCGGCGAAATTCGCGGTGCGCGGCTTTTCCGAGAGCGTGCGGCACGAGCTGGCCATGGCGGGCAGCCCTGTCAGGCTGTCGGTCGTGCATCCTGGCGGCGTCGCCACCGCCATCGCCCGCAACTCGCGCACCGGGGTCGGCGTCACCGACAACGCACGCCGGTCGCAATCGATCGAGCGGTTCGAGAACGCGGCAAGGACCACGCCCCGGGACGCCGCGCTGCGCATCATCAAGGGCATCGAGAGAAACGAGCCGCGCATCCTGATCGGCAACGACGCCCGCTTCATGGATCTCCTGCAGCGCTTCCGCCCGGCAACGTACTGGGCGCCGTTGCAGCGCAAGCTGGAGAGGATGGCGAAGGGGACGGAGTGAGGGGCGCCGTCGAATTAAACCGTCGTCCTGGCGAGCGTTCACGGACCTCTCCGTTGTCATTCCCCGCGAAGGCGGGGAATCCAGTACGCCGCAGCCTCTCCGTATTCTCGCGCGGTCTCTGGAATACTGGATCGCCCGCCTTCGCGGGC
This sequence comes from Bradyrhizobium lupini, assembly GCF_040939785.1. Taxonomy (NCBI): domain Bacteria; kingdom Pseudomonadati; phylum Pseudomonadota; class Alphaproteobacteria; order Hyphomicrobiales; family Nitrobacteraceae; genus Bradyrhizobium; species Bradyrhizobium lupini. The sequence goes on along the minus strand of NZ_CP162553.1, from coordinate 4,922,707 downwards.
GATGACACCAAGTATGTGCGCGAGTGCTCCGTCTCTTTGGCTCCCCTCACTGCCCCGCCAGCCGATCGGCAAAATACCCGATCGTCTTGCGATAGATCACCGCCCTGTTCCATTCGCGCATGGCCTCGAAATTGGCGGTGCCTTCGCTGTAGGGCTGGCCCATCTTGAAGCCGCTGGTGTGGAGCAGGTTCGCGGTCGAGGCGAGCACGTCGGGGACGCTGTGGCGGAGATCGACGTGGCCGTCGCCGTCGAAATCGACGCCGTACTTGATGTAGGAGGACGGCAGGAACTGGGTCTGGCCGATCTCGCCGGCATAGGCGCCGATCAGGTCGCGCAGCGGCAGGTCACCGCGCTGCACGATCTTCAGCGCCGCGAGCAGCTCGCCCTGGAATAGCTCGGTGCGGCGGCAGTCATGCGCGAGCGTCGCCAGCGTGCGGACCACCGGCAGCTTGCCGATGTCGCCCTTGCCGAAATCGCTCTCCAGCCCCCAGATCGCAACCAGGATATAGCGGGGCACGCCGAACTGCTGCTCGATGCGTGAGAGCAGCGCGGCATGGCGCTGCAACAGCGCCTTGCCGCCATTGATGCGGCCGGGGCCGACGCGGGTCGAGACATACTGCTCGAAGCTCTTGTTGAAGGTGTAGCGCTGGCGCCGGTCGAAGGCGAGCACCGCGCCGTCCTGCTGCACGCCGCTGAGCGCCGCGCTGGTCACGCTCGCCGAGACGCCGGCGGCCTGCGCTTCCGAGGCCATGCTGGCGACAAAGCTGTTGAAGTCGCCGCCGCAGCGCGCGGCTTGCGCCGATCCGCCGGCCAGACAGGCGATGAAGGCGATGGCCAAGGCGTATTTCGACATTCGGATGAATCCTACAGGGAATGGGCGGGAGAGCGGCGCGCGATCATGCCCGGGAACCAGATTCGCGTCAAAGCGGCAAATCCTCACCAGAACCAATCGCATCCTGGCTCGACGAATGAAGTCCGATGTCGCGACCACTGCATATCTCATGCGCTCGCTGCGGCATCGCAGCGCCAGCGATTTGCCTTGCCATGGCATGGCGCCGGTTATAACATTCTATTCTAGGTTGTCGCCCCGCCAGCCCCGGGCGACGCTGAAGACCAAAATAAACGGCGGGCTTCGCGGCCCGCCGTTTGTTGAGGCAAGGGTGAGGCAAGGATCTCCTAAGGAGCGCATCGGGTTTTACGAAGCGTTGGACTCTTCCGCCCGACATCGAGGCGCCTCGTAAATGGGTTCGTCGATCGATCGCGCAGCTGGTTCTGCCGCTGCAGGGTCCGCGCCCAGCCACCGGAAACCTGCCAAAGTCATTTGACTATGGCCCCCTGATCGACGAAAAGCCGGCCATGGCCAAAAAACCCGGAACCAATCCCAAGGGCGAATTCGCCTTTTTCAACGTCTTCTATGAAGACGGCTCACAACGCTCCAACCGGCGCGTGCCCGCCGAATTGCTCGGCGGCCTCGACGGCGACGAGCCGGCCCGCGCCTATATCATGGAGCAGGACCGCGAGATCGCCGAAAAATCCGGCCGCCCGGCGCTTGAGATCAAGAACCTCGAGCGGGTCGGCGCGAAGAAGAAATAGGTCGACCCAGGCAGGCGCTCACCAGCGCCCGCTCCGCCTGTTCCAGGCAAACAGCAGATCGGCAAACCGGTTATAGAAGAACCGGGTGAACGGCAGCGCCACGCGATTGCCGAACAACTCCGCAAGCCGCCCCTCCCCCGGCGTCAGGCCCCACAGCGCAACCGCGACATCCGCGCCGACGATGAGTTGGCCGGCCTCATCGGTCGCATGCAGGCGGCGCCTGACGTCGTCGAGCGTGGCGCCAAAGTGCGCCAGCGCATCGGGCTGCTCGTTGATATCCCTGAATTGGATCGTGCCCGCGCGCACCAGCGCCAACAGCTTGTTGCGCTGCCAGTCGATGCCGGCATCGCAGACAGGGCAACGGGTGTTGTACCAGACGGTGAGGTGAGCCGGCATCATCGAAGCATAGATGTCGATCTGTGCGACGTCGAGGCTGGAGCCATCCACCCGGAATTCCAGAATCGATGCGCCTCTCTCGTCGGATGTATATTCGATTGGAAAAGCATGAGCCTCTTTGGGCTGAACGCTGTCGAACTAGGCATGAACGAAAACGGCGGGCTTTCGCCCGCCGTTCTTGTTTCAACAGCCAAGTGGCGGCGTTTGAACTAGTTATCCAGGAACGACCGCAGCTTCCGCGACCTTGACGGGTGCTTCAGCTTGCGCAGCGCCTTCGCTTCGATCTGACGAATACGCTCTCTCGTCACCGAGAACTGCTGGCCGACTTCTTCCAGCGTGTGGTCGGTGTTCATGCCGATGCCGAAGCGCATGCGCAGCACGCGTTCTTCGCGCGGGGTGAGCGAGGCCAGCACGCGCGTGGTGGTCTCGCGCAGGTTGGACTGGATCGCGGCGTCGATCGGCAGGATCGCGTTCTTGTCCTCGATGAAATCGCCGAGATGTGAATCCTCTTCGTCGCCGACGGGCGTCTCCAGCGACAGCGGCTCCTTGGCGATCTTGAGGACTTTTCGGACTTTCTCCAGCGGCATGCCGAGCTTCTCGGCCAATTCCTCAGGAGTGGGCTCGCGGCCGATCTCGTTGAGCATCTGGCGCGAGGTGCGCACGATCTTGTTGATCGTCTCGATCATGTGCACGGGGATGCGGATGGTACGCGCCTGGTCGGCGATCGAGCGGGTGATCGCCTGCCGGATCCACCACGTGGCGTAGGTCGAGAACTTGTAGCCGCGGCGATACTCGAACTTGTCGACCGCCTTCATCAGGCCGATGTTGCCTTCCTGGATCAGGTCGAGGAACTGCAGGCCGCGATTGGTGTATTTCTTGGCGATCGAGATCACGAGACGGAGGTTGGCTTCCACCATCTCCTTCTTGGCCTGGCGGGCTTCGCGCTCGCCCTTCTGCACCGAGTGCACGATCTTGCGGAACTCGATAATCTCCAAGCCGGTCAGCGCAGCTAACTGATGCACCTCGTGGCGGAGGTCCTTGATGCGGTCCTTCTCGTGATGGACGAAGTTCTTCCAGCCCTTGGCCGACAGCTTCGAGACACGGTTGAGCCAGCGCGGATCGAGCTCCGAGCCGGTGTAGTTGCGCAGGAAGTCTTCGCGCGCGACGCCATGGCTGTCGGCAAGGCGCATCAGGCGGCCCTCATGCGAGACGAGGCGCTTGTTGATGTCGTAGAGCTGCTCGACGAGACTGTCGATACGCGCCTGGTTCAGGCGCAGCGACTTCACCTCGACGATGATCTCGTCCTTGAGCTTGCGGTATTTGCGCTCCTGGTGCGGCGAGAGCGAGGGCCCGTGCGAGGTGCTCTCGAGCTGGTTCTGGATGTCCTGCTCTTGCAGCTTGCGCAGCTTCTTGTAGCTGTCGGCGATCTTGTCGAAGATCTCGACGACCTTCGGCTTGAGCTCGGCCTCGATCGCCGCAAGCGACATCTGGTTCTCGAACTCGTCGTCCTCGTCCATGTCGGCTTCGGCGGCGGACTCCGCGGGATCCTTCGCGGCGTCGCCGGCATTGCCGGGCGCAGGCGCGGCGCGGAACGGGGTCGGCGCCGGCGGTGCGGCGGGCGGCGCGACATGCGCCGGCGCGGCGCCGGTAGCCTGGCCGCCTTCGGCCGACGCTTCACCGGTCTCGCCGTTCGGACCGGCGATCATCGCATTGTTCATGCCGGCCTTGGCGTCGGGCCCAGCATAGGTGGCTTCGAGATCGATGATGTCACGAAGGAAGATCTTTCCTTCGTTGAGCTCGTCGCGCCAGATGATGATGGCCTGGAAGGTCAGCGGGCTTTCGCACAGCCCTGCGATCATCGCCTCCCGGCCGGCCTCGATGCGCTTCGCAATCGCAATTTCGCCTTCGCGCGACAGCAGCTCGACGGTGCCCATCTCGCGCAGATACATGCGCACGGGATCGTCGGTGCGCTCGCCCGGCTCGCTCTTCTTGACCTCGGTGACGGCCTTCTGGGTGACTTCGACGAGCTCGTTGTCGGTCTCGTCCTCGCCGCCCTCGTCCTTGTCCTCCTCGCCTTCGCTATCGTCGGCTTCGGTGACGTTGATGCCCATGTCCGAGAGCATGGACATGATGTCCTCGATCTGCTCGGGAGAGGTCTGGTCGGACGGCAAAACTTCGTTGAGCTGATCGAAGGTCACGAAGCCGCGCTTCTTGGCCTGCTTGATCATCTTCTTCACGGCCGCGTCGGACAGATCGAGCAACGGCGAGGGCGCGTCCTGGGAGTCCTTCTCCGGCGCGTCCGCTGCCTTGTCGTCTTTTTCCTTGTCCTTCGCCTGCAGCGTCTTTGCCTTGGTGGCCATCCATTGCTCCTAAACGCGTTTCACACAGACGTTCGCCGCGCCCGCGTGAAATCACTTGAACCTGTTGCTCGATGCTCTCGCTTCGTCAGATCTCGACACGGAAAGGGCGGCGCGGACCTCTTGTCGCCACCCCCGACCTTTCACTCGCCGGATTTGCCTAACGCTTCGTAGAGCCTCTTTGTCGCAGCGGATGCAGGTGTAGTGCCAACAGCAATTGCGCGGATTCATTCCTGACGCGTCTGTTCTGCCTGCGGCCGCCTGGTGGCCAAAGTGCTACAAGACCGTTAAGCCTCGATTAACCCTGTTTTTGCCGCCAAACCTCGGATTTGGCGAGTCTTTTAGCGGTTCCGGTCCCGGCCGTCCGCATGATTCTTTCATCACACGCTCTTCTGGAACCGGCCCGACAGCTCGCCAAAACCCTCGATCAGGGCCTCGGTGCCGTCGACTTCGCCTATCCGAGCCTTGACGTCGCGCAGCCACGCCATGTTGGCCTCGCTGGGATCTTCCCCCAAGGCCAGCTCGGCGTCTTTCAGCTCTCTAAGTAGTGAATGGTACTGCCGATGCAAGGCGACCAGCTGATGCCAGGTGGAGAGAACGTCGTCCCGTGCGGCGCCCTCGCGGGCGCCCCACACCGCCGCGGTCGTGATGCCGCCCTCAACCCTTTGAAGGGCCTGAGAAAATCCACCCTTCTCGAGGTCGCTGCGCATCTTCTCGGCGAGCTCGCCGGGGTCCGGCGAATGGTGATGGTCGTTGGCGAAGGCGGCGATGATGCCGGCCCGGAGCTTATGGACCTCGGGATGGGCCAGCTCCAGGGCCGCGACTTCCTCGAGATGATCGTGGAGGAGCCAGGGGTGGTTGATCAGGATTTGCAGGATCAGGGCCTCCCGGCGGGAGATGGCGCTGCGTTGGCCGCGCATGATCGGGCTTGCCGCCAGCTGCGCGCTCGCCGCCTGATAGGGCCCGGAGGGCAGCTGGATCGGGCCGGGCGGGCCGCGGCGGCCACCAAATCCCTGACCGCCGAATCGATTCGCGCCTCCCCCACCGCGGGGCTGGAACTGGCGACCGCCGGGCCCGGGGCGGAAATTGCCACGGCCGGCGCCAAAGCCGCCGCGCCCGCCTTCGGGGGCAAAGGCACGCTGGAGCCGCTCGGCAAGATCCTGCCGATAATAGCGCCGCACCACCTCGTCGCGGATGCCGTTGGAGAGCTCCTTGATGCGCGCCTCCAGCGCGGCGCGGCGCTCGGGAGTGGCGAAATTGCCGCCTTCGAGCTCGCGCGACCAGATCATCTCGGCGAGCGGACGCGCCGCCGCGATCACCTCCTCGATCGCGCCGCGACCGCCGGAGCGCACGAGGTCGTCGGGGTCCTGCCCTTCCGGCAGCAGGGCGAAGCGCAGACTCTTGCCGGGCGCGAGGAAGGGTAAGGCGAGATCCGCGGCACGATAAGCGGCTTTCTGGCCGGCGCGGTCGCCGTCGAAGCAGAGGATCGGCTCGTCCGCCATTTTCCAGAGCAGCGCGAGCTGGTTTTCAGTGAGCGCGGTGCCGAGTGGCGCCACGCTGCCGGCAAAGCCCGCGGTGACCATGGCGATGACGTCGACATAGCCTTCGACCACGATGAGGGGGCTGCCGTCATGGGTGGCTTTGCGCGCGGTCTGGTGGTTGTACAGATTGTCGCCCTTGTGGAAGAGCGGCGTCTCCGGCGAGTTCAGGTACTTGGCCGGAACGTCCTTCTCCAGCGCGCGCCCGCCGAAGGCGATGACGCGGCCGCGCAGATCCGTGATCGGAAACATCACGCGATCGCGGAAGCGATCATAGGGCACCGGGATGTCGTTGCCGGCCACCAGCATGCCGGTTTCGACCATGTCGTCGACGGAGACGCCGAGCTTGCCGAGATGCTCTTTCAGCGCAAAGCGATCAGGTGGCGCATAGCCCAGCCGAAACTGCAATTGCGTCGCCGGCGAGATCGCGCGGTCGGCGAGATAGCCGCGCGCCTTGGCGCCGACGCGAGAGGCCAGCGTCTCGGCAAAGAACTTGGCGGCGAGATCCATGACGTCATGCAGCGAGCGGCGCCGCTGCTCCTGACGCGCCGCATCCGGTGTCACCGCTGGCAGCGGCAGGCCCGCCATATTGGCGAGCCGCTCCACGGCCTCCGCGAACGGCAGGCCGTCGGTCTCCATCATGAAGCTGATGATGTCGCCGTGCTTGCCGGAGGAGAAGTCGTGGTAAAAGCCCTTCTGGTCGTTGACGTAGAAGGACGGCGTCTTTTCCTGCTGGAACGGCGACAGCCCCTTCCACTCTCGCCCCGCCTTCTTCAGTTTGACGCGCTTGCCCACGACTTCGGAGACCGAAAGCCGGGCCCGAAGCTCGTCGAGGAATTGGGGCGTGAAGCGCATCAGGTTGATTTCTGGGGTGAGTCGGGCGTTTTGCCAACGAATAGGCATATAAGGATGCCCCCGGGAAATACGATGCACTTAGGGCTTCTCCCGGCTATTCACAGGTCGAAGATTCGACGGAAAGCTTGAACCCGCCCCGGTTCCACGCTTCCATGGGGGCCATGTTCAGGACCTTCCGAGGCGGCCAGAGCGGGGGTTGGCGCATCACCTCGATTTCGCCGGTGACGGGCGAGCCCCTCGCCTTCATGCCAACGCTGTCGGTCACCGACAGCGAGGCCATCGCGTTGCCGCTGGTGCCCTCGCGCAATGCCTGGCGCCTGGTCGGTGTCGCGAGCAGCTTGCGCTACACCGAGCGCCCGGAGAAGCAGCATCTCACTTCCGTGCAGGCCGGCCTCGGCCGGCTGGAAGCAACCAGTGGGGCGCTGATCCCGATCCGCAAGTCGCAGGCCTGGTGGGATCTGACCCAGGAAGAGCGCCGCAGGATCTTCGAGGACAAGTCGCATCACATCGCGAACAGCCTGCGCTTCCTGCCTGCGATTGCGCGGCAGCTCTATCATTGCCGCGACCTCGGCGGGCCCTTCGACTTCCTGACCTGGTTCGAATTCGCGCCTGCGCACGCCTCGCTGTTCGAGGAGCTGGTCGCGATGCTCAGGCGAACCGAGGAGTGGAGCTATGTCGAGCGCGAGGTCGACGTGCGCGCAGTGAAGGAAGTGCTGTCGGGCTAGAGCCCAAGAAAGCGGCCGGATTCGATGCGCGGCAGATCGGTGACGGGCCAGTTGTAGATGTAAGTCCAGGCCGGTGCCGTCACCCCGTCTGCACCTGTCACGTCGACCAGCTGGCGCAGATATTCGGTCGGCTCCGGAAAGCCCTCGCCGCAGGCCTCGTACATGTCGAGCTCGCGCAAGAGTTCGTCGGGCACGCGCAGGTGAAAGAGTTCGCCGTGGACGCGGTCGGACGGCACATCGGAGAGCAGCAGCCCCGGATAATGCTTCACCAGAACGAGCCGGCCGCGGCAGGTCGCTTCACCCAGAAAATCCGCGTGGCCCGCAAGCAACCGCGCCATCGGATGGTCGAAGCCGCGCATCAGCGTGCCGTAGACGAAGAGACGATTGGAGGTCATGGCCTTCTATAACCATCAATCGGCAGCGTGCAAATCGCAGCGGATCTACAAAACCTCCGCCTCGAGTGTCTCGCCGCTGCATTGCTCGTCCGACACCACCCTGATGGTCACGTCCATGGCGTCGAACGCGCCGGCAGGGCCGATATAGACGCCGTGCAGCGGGATTGCCTGGCGCGGATCGCGGGCGACCGCGACGCGGATGAGGTCGCGGGTGCCGACGATGCCGTTGGTCGGATCGAACTCGATCCAGCCCGCGCTGGGCAGGTAGACCTGGACCCAGGCATGCGTCGAACCGCCGCCGACATGGCGCTGCTCGATATCCTCCGGCAGGAAGATGTAGCCGGAGACGAATCGTGCGGCGATTCCGAGATGACGCAGCGCCTCGATCATGAACAGAGCGTAGTCGCGGCAGGTTCCGCTACCGGACTGCAAGGTGTCGAGCGGATGCTGCGTGCCCAGCTCGTGGCGCTTGCGGTACTTGAACCGCTCGCGGATACCGTGGGTCATGCCGCTCAGGATCTTGAAGGTCGGCGTCGGCGCGTCCTCGTCGAGAAAGCCGCGCGCCCATTCCGCGATCTCGCCATCGGGATCGGTATATTGCGGCGTGATGTAGTGGACGAGGTCGGGAAACTCCTCATCGTCATACGCGAAAGGATAGAAATAGGCCGAGTCGTCCGGCGTCAGCGCGAACTCCTCGACCGGATTGTGCTCGACGGTGACGTGCCAGTCGAAGATCAGCGCGTCCGCGCGCTCGTCGAAATTCGCGATCGCGACGGAATTGCCGAACACGTCGTGGATCCAGTGCAGCGACATCGGCTCGGGCGATATCTCGAGCCTGGAGTCGAGCACGCGCAGATCATGCCCGTCGCGCGGCCGCAGCATGATCCTGTGTTCGCCGAACGCCACGGGGCGGGTGTAGCGATATTCGGTCTTGTGATGAATCGTCAGCAACGGCATCGTCAGGCAATCATGGTGATGTCGGGCGGACCAATCTATAGCAATCCCGCCCGATTCTTCGGGGTGACTGCTGTTTCATTAGGCAATCAGGATGGCTTTAGACACAATCGGGGCGACCAATCAACTCCTCAGCGAGGGTGACGTCCCCCCGGTGCACGAGGTGAATGCGCAAGGGACATCGCCTTTTTTGCTCACCTCGGACCACTACGGAAGGGTCCTGCCGGCTGCGCTTGGCGATCTTGGCGTCGCCGAGAACGAGCTGACGCGGCATATCGCCTGGGACATCGGCATTGGGGGCGTCGCCGACCGGCTGGCAGAGATGCTGGGCGCACATCTGATCGCCCAGCGCTATTCGCGGCTGGTGATCGACTGCAACCGCCCGCCCGCCGCCGTGAGCTCGATTCCCCTGATTTCCGAAGCAACCGCGATCCCGCGCAACGAGGGAATTTCGGAGCAGGAGCGCAAAGCGCGCCGCCGCGAGATTTTCGAGCCCTATCACCGGCATATCCATGCCGCGATCGACCGCCGCGTGCACGACAAGCGGCCGACGGTGCTGGTGTCGCTGCACAGCTTCACGCCCGTTTACGCCGGCGTCGCGCGTCCCTGGCACATCGGCGCGCTCTACAATCGCGACACCGTGCTGCCGCAGCTGCTGCTCAGGCATCTCCGCAGCGAGAGCGATCTCGTCGTGGGCGACAACGAGCCCTATGCGGTGAACGACCTCACCGACTACACCATCCCCGTGCACGGCGAAGCTCGCGGCCTCGTCAATACCGGCATTGAGATCCGCCAGGATCTGATCGCCGACCAGTCTGGCCAGCAACAATGGGCCGAGCGGCTGGCGCGGATTTTTGCAGAGATCGAGGTTGAACTGCGGGCGGAAAGGCTGGTCGATTAGCCCGACGGCGGTTATTTCGCCCTGGTCAGCGCCAGCCAGATGCCGCCGCCGATCATGAAGCCGCCGGAGATGCGCGACATCATGCGGGTGCGGCGAGCCGAGAAGAACTTCCGGGCCCGCCCCGCGGCGATGGCGTAGAGCGCGTCCGTCATCACCGCAGTGACCATGAAGGTGGCTCCCAGCAGCGCGACCTGCGGGAAGTGGTCGCGGTTCATGTCCATGAACTGCGGGATGAAGGCGCCGAAGAACACCAGCACCTTCGGGTTCGACAGCAGCACCAGGAAACCTTGCAGGAAGAATCCGCCGCGCGGCGGCGCCGGCGGCTCATCCACATTGACGCCCTCGACCGGCGCCCAGATCAGCTTGATGCCGAGCCAGACCAGATAGGCGGCGCCGGCAAAGCGCACCCAGTCGAACCAATACCCCATGGTCGCCATCAGCGAGGTCAGTCCGACCGCGACGATGCCGATGACGATGGCGAGGCCGGCCTGCGCACCGGCCACATTGGTCAGCGCCGCGCGCGTGCCGTGGCGCAGCCCGTTGGCGATAACGAGGGTGACGATCGGCCCCGGCAACAGCGCGAGCGCGATGCAGGCGGCAAGGAAGGCGAGATAGGCTTGCAGAGACATCATGGGGAGGACTCGCTGGGAGCGGTTTGCGGCATTAATGCATGGCGAGGGCGGGAACGGAAGTCACGACCTTGCGCTTGACATGCAATCATTTGGTTGCCTATTATCGCCGCCATGGATGAGGTCTTCAAAGCGCTCGCCGATGCGTCACGACGGTCGCTGCTCGACAGACTTCACGCCAGGAACGGCCAGACGCTGAACGAACTCTGTGAAGGCCTCGCGATGACGCGCCAGGCCGTGACCAAGCACCTTGCCATTCTGGAAGAGGCCAATCTGGTCACGAGCATCAGGCACGGCCGCGAGAAGCTGCACTATCTCAATCCGGTTCCGATCCATCAGATCGGCGAACGCTGGATCAAGAAATTCGAGCGCGGCAAGCTCGCCGCACTCGGCGAGTTGAAACGCCAGTTGGAGAAGCGTGATGAGTAAGCCGCAATTCGTCTATGTCACCTACATCGAGACAACGCCAACGAGGCTGTGGGAGGCGCTGACATCGAGCGAGTTCACCAAGCAATACTGGTTCGGCGCCGAGGTCAGGTCCGACTGGAAAATCGGCTCCCCTTTCGCGCTGCTGCTGGACGGCGAGACCACCGATTCCGGCGAGATCCTCGAAGCCGATCCGCCGCGGCGGCTGTCTTACAGCTTCAAGCACCAAAAATACGAGGAGCTGCGCGGTGAGCCGATCTCGCGGGTGGTCTTTACCATCGAACCGTTCGGCTCGCTCGTGCGTTTGACGGTGCTGCATGACGGCTTCGTCGAAGGCGGCAAATATTTCGGCGCCGTTTCCAACGGGTGGCCGGCGATCCTGTCCGGGCTCAAGAGCCTGCTGGAAAGCGGCAAGGTGCTGGCCATTCCGCACGCAGCCCTCAACAAGGGATTCGATGCAAGATGAACCTCGATCGGTTCAAGCCGCTCACCGTCTACACGATTTACATCGCCGCGACGCCGGACCAGGTGTGGGAGGCGCTGACCTCCGCCGAGTTCAGCCGCCAATATTTTTCCGGCTTTGCGGTCGAGATGGAGCCAAGACTCGGCGGCAAATTCGTCGTGCGCGCGCCTGATGGCTCGGAACACATTTCGGGCGATGTGTTCGAATACGATCCGCCGAACAAGCTGACGGTGACGTGGAACGTCAACTGGCCCGACCTCGTCGCAAAGCTCGGCGCGACGCTTGTCACTTACGAGATTGAACAAGCCGGCGAGGCCGTCCGCCTCACCGTGAGCGAACGCCACGACCGCCCGCTCAGCGACGACATCCTTTCCGGCGGCCGCACCGGCTGGCCCGCAATCCTGTCGGGGCTGAAGAGCCTGCTGGAAACGGGCAAGGCGCCGCAGATCAAGATGGCGCCGCCGGCGCAGATGCTGGAAGCGTTGAAGGCGATGGGTATCAAGACGCCGTAGCGGGCGAACTCCGTGTCGTCATCGCTTCTTCTTCACCGGAGGCGGATTGATTTCGTCGATCTTGCGACTGCAATCCGCTTCCGAGTCGTGCGGGCCCGAGACAAAGGTCCCACTGACCTTGATCGCGTACCAGCCCGACTCGACGCCGAGCCGGAGCGCTTCTTCTGTCTTGACGTGCCGTGGCGAGAGAGCTTGCATCGGTTGAGTTTGCATCGGGTGCTTTCGGTTGGCGTTCGATCTCATGATCGATCGCGGTGAAACCTTCAGGTGTCCGCGGCACGCGCCTGCCGCGTCCAACTCACCGCTGGAGTGGGCAATATGCGCGACGACCGCTGTTACGACGTCGCTACGAGTCGGCTCCGCCGCTGCGAGGGAATGAGGCGCTTCACGTCGCGCGAATAGTCGTGGCGCTGCATAGGCGCAGAAACGACAGATCTTTCGACATTCCCGCACCGTGCGCGCAATCGCCGCAATTAGCTATCATTTTCTCGCCCGTGCCGCACTTTTGAGGCGCCAATTGCCGCCCGCGACCGAATAAGCCGTCAAAGCCTTGTGATCGGCCGCTTCGTAGCCATGTTACGAGCTTAGCCAAGGGAAAATCGTATGAAGCTCCGCGTCGGGTTTGAGATGCTGTACGAATTCCCGCAGCCCACGCCTATGATCATGGTGCTGGGCACGCACTTCACCCGCGCCTCCGATGTCATCGTGCCCGACCTGCTGACCACCAGACCCTCGGTGCCGATCACGCCCTATCGCGACCTCTTCGGCAATTGGTGCAGCCGCATCGTGGCGCCGGCTGGCGCCTTTCGCCTTGCCGGCGACGGCGTCGTGAGCGACAGCGGCCTGCCCGATCCAGTGTTCCCGAACGCGGCTCAGCACGCCGTCGAGGCGCTGCCGACCGACACGCTCGTCTATCTGCTCGGCAGTCGCTACTGCGAGACCGATCGCCTGTCGGATATCGCATGGAAGTTGTTCGAGCACACGCCGCCCGGCTGGGCGCGGGTCCAGGCCATCTGCGATTTCGTTCATCGTCACATCGCCTTCGGCTATGAGCACGCGCGCGCGACCAAGACGGCGCGGGAAGCCTACGACGAAGGCAAGGGCGTGTGCCGCGACTATGCTCATCTTGCCATCGCGTTCTGCCGCTGCATGAACATCCCGGCGCGTTACTGCACCGGTTATCTCAGCGACATCGGCACGCCGAAGCCCTGGGCCGTGGGAGATTTCGCCGGCTGGTTTGAGGCTTATCTCGGCGGAAGCTGGCACATGTTCGATCCGCGCAACAACACGCCGCGGATCGGTCGCGTGTTGATCGCACAAGGACGCGATGCCGCGGACGTCCCGATCACCCAAACCTTCGGTCCGAATACCCTTGTCAATTTCAAGGTATGGACCGACGAGGTTGCCTGATGAGAGACAGCAGCGTTGCACTCAGCGCCGATGAATTTGCGTCCTTGGCCGAGATCGGCAAGGGCAAGGCGCAAGGCGAAATCCCGCAAGCGCACGGCGAGCGCCTGACCAACCTCGGTTATGCAATCAGGCGCCTCGGCGAACTCGAACTGACCTCATCCGGCGAACGCCGGCTGGCAACCGGCGAATAGCTCGCTGCCGTTGCGTCCGGCTTCCCGCTACGCCACCGGCACCACGATCCGCCGATAAAGATGCCAGGTCGCGTGCCCGAGCACGGGCAGCGTCACCACCAGCCCCAGAAAATACGGCAGCGCCGAGACGATCAGGACCATCACGATCACCGCGGCCCAGCCAATCATCGGCAGCGGGCTGGCCACGACCGCGCGCACGCTTGTCACCATCGCCGTGACGAAATCGACCTCGCGGTCGAGCAGCAGCGGAAACGACACGACCGTCAGCGAAAACAGGATCAGCGACAGCACCGCGCCGACCGCGTTGCCGATGCCGAGGAACAGCAGGCCCTCGTTCGTGGTCAGCACCACCGTCATGAACTCCTGCAGGCTCGAGAACGAGGCATGCAGGCCAAGCAGCAGCGCGATCAGAAGCCGCACCTGATACATCCAGACCACGAACACGAACAGCGTGACGAAGGCCATCCAGCCGATCTCGCTGCGCGCGCGCACAGCCGACCAGATCGCGCCGAGCGAGACGGGCTCGCCGCGCTCGCGACGGCGGCTGACTTCATAGAGCCCGATCGCCACGAATGGCCCGAGCAGCGCGAAGCCGGCGGCCAGCGGATAGACCAGATAGACCATGCCGAACGCAGTGAAGCACAGCATGATGGCGATGCCGCCGGCGGCGTAGAGCGTACCGAAGCAGAGGCCGTAAAGCGGCAGCGCCTGGAAATCCCGCAGGCCTTCGACCAGCGCCTCGGCGATGTCGGTCGCCGCGACGGGACGCACCACCGGGTCGACCTTGCCCGAAATGGACATCAGCTTCCTCCTCGTTCGCCGGCGCGATCTCCGTCGCACGCGGATTGACTCGATCTTAGCGTCCCCGCGGCAGGTGCGCACGCGCGAGTTGTTGGCTGGACGACAGTATCCCGAAGCCGCCGGCGCAGACCCGGGAAAACCACCGCGCCGACGGCGCGCGTCCTTCGGGAAGCTCATCCGTCCTGCCCGCGGCTCGAAATCTTTCCCCGTCGGGGACTTTTTCGACCCGATGCCTATGGACTGAGCGGCGGGTGGTGCCGCAAATTGAGTCTTTGAACGAGCGCGATGACTCGAATGGACCGTCCGACCGATGAGCTTGCGTACCCGACTACTGATACTCGTCATCGCGGCCATGCTGGTGCCGGCGAGCCTCGTCGGGCTGCGTTTCGTGCAGAACCGGAGCAGTGAAGTCAACGCCGCCCTGGCCAATCTGTCGGCCTCGGCCGACGACATTGCGAGCGATCTGGGTGGGAAGATTCAGGGCACCGCTCAGCTTCACTATGGTCTGGCCCGCGCGCGCGACCTCGACACGCGCGACAAGGCGGCGTGCTCGGCGTTTCTGTCGGACGTGCGCGAGGAATACCCTCAGTTCACGGGAATCCTGACCATCGATCCGGACGGCAGCCTGTTCTGCGACTCGCTGCGGACCAACCGCACCCTCGATCTGAGGGATCGCGCCTATTTCAAGCAGGCCCTGGTCTCGCGCAACGTCGTGGTTGAGCCGGTATTCGGCCGGCTGACCGGAATATCGGTGCTCCAGATCGCATATCCGGTGCGATCGGAGGCGGGCGCGCTGAAGCTGGTGCTGCTTGCCTCGTTCAACCTGCGCAAATTCGCCGAGTATCACCACAAGCGGCTGCTCGCCGAGAAGGATATTCTGCTCATCGACGGCAAGGGCACCGTTCTCGTCGCTCCCTCGGGAGCCGGCTGGACCGCGCCCGTGGGCGCGTCGATCGCGGGATCCGACCTGCTCGGCTTCGCGACGGCTCCCGATCAAAAGGCATTTCAGGAAGTGACCGATCGCGACGGCCGCACGCAGGTCTGGGCCGTCGCCCACTCACCTTCGATCCGTGATGCCGGCCTCTACATCCTGGTCGGACGGTCCAAGGACGGATTGGTCGCGGCGGCGAATCGCCGGCTCTATGAGGATATGGCGATCCTCGCGGTGGCCTTGCTGCTGCTGCTGGCCGGCGTATGGATCCTCGCGACCGTGAGCGTCGGGCGCCAGGTCGGGCGGCTCGCCAACATGGCGAAGAGACTCGGGCTCGGCGATCTCAACGCGCGAATTCCTCCTCCCCATCCGCGCGGCGAGCTGGGCGGATTGATGACCCTGCTCAACGACACTGCCGAATCGCTTGAGCAGCAACGGGCGGCCATCGCGGACCTCAACCAGAAGCTCAGCCAATCCCAGAAGATGGAGGCCATGGGTCAGCTCACCGGCGGTGTGGCGCATGACTTCAACAATCTCCTCACCGTCATTCTCGGCAATTCGGAGCACCTTGCCGACAGGCTGGCGGGGAACAAGGAGTTGCACCGGATCGCCGGCGACATCGCGACAGCTGCCGAACGCGGCTCCGACCTGACGCGGAGCCTGCTCGCCTTCGCGCGCAAGCAGCCCCTGAGGCCGCGAGACATCGACATCGGCGAAAAGATTAAGGAGGTGGAGCACTTGTTGCGCCGCCCCTTGGGCGAGCACATCGAATGCACCTTCGCGCTCGCACCGGACCTGTGGTTGATCAGCGTCGATCCCGGCCAGCTCACGACTGCGCTGCTCAATCTCGTGCTCAACGCGCGCGATGTCATGCAGTTGGGCGGCAGGCTGACCATCGAGGCGCGCAACGTCTCGCTCGGTGAATCCGACTTGGACATCAATGGCGAACCGCGACCAGGCGACTATGTCATGGTGGCCGTGATCGACACCGGCAGCGGCATGACCGCCGAGGTGGCGAGCCGGGCGTTCGAGCCGTTCTTCACCACCAAGGAGGTCGGCAAGGGGACCGGGCTCGGCCTGAGCATGGTCTACGGTTTTGTGCGGCAGTCCGGCGGGCTGGTGCAGATGCAGTCCGCACCGAGACAAGGCAGCACCGTCAGGCTGTTCTTTCCCCGCCTGGCAACACCGCCAAACGAGGACGCCTCACCCGCCGAAGGGATCGTCACGCGCGAAGGAAGCGAGACCATTCTCGTCGTCGAAGACAACGACATGGTTCGGACTTATGTCGAAAGCGAGCTGAAGACGCTCGGCTATCGCGTCATCACGGCCGCGAGCGGCCCGGCGGCGCTCGACTTGTTGCGCCAGTCCGGGGATATCGACCTGCTGTTCACCGACGTCGTGATGCCCGGCGGCATGTTCGGGCCGGAGCTTGCCCGGCAAGCAATCCAGCTGCGACCCGGGCTCAAGGTGCTCTTCACCTCCGGCTACAGCCAAAATCCGGTCTCGGCGCCCGACGCAATCGGCGATGCCCGCATCCTGACCAAGCCGTTCCGGCGGCGAGACCTCGCCGCCATGCTGCGATCTGCGCTGTCGACGCCGTCGCGGTAGTCAGGAGCGCGACGCGAGGAGAAGCGCCGCACCCAGATTGGCCACGAACAAGGCCGCGTCGATGACGAAGATCCTGAGCATCGGGCCTTTCAACACGGGCCAATAAGCGACCCCGACGCGTCCTCCGCGCAGCAGGACCGGAAGGTTGTAGGCGAACTGGCTGAAATGGCAGGCGGCAAAGAACAGGAACAGCACCAGCTGCGCTTCGACCGGCTGGAAGAAGACCGGACGGGCTGCCAGAAGGTAGAGCGACAGAAGGCCGATCGGCAGATTGATGCCGCCAAGGAATGCCACGCTGGCCGACAATGTCGGCGCGATCGGATTGGTGCGCTCTTCCCGCGGCAGGAGAATCTTCAGTGTATTGGCTTGCGCAATGCTGAACTGGATGAAGGCGCCGCCGAACCAGAGCGCGTTGAGGAGCAGCACGATATCCGAAAGACGCATGGCGGAGCCCTCCCACGGCTCGTTGGCCAGGAAAGTGGCAAAGCCCGCTCCTCATGTCAACCATGTTGACTTCAGGAATCGTCAGTTGGTGTCGGCGATCGCCTCCATCACGCCCATCCACGCAGCCGCACCTGTCGCTCCGACGCGATCGAACGCCTCGCGCAGCACCTTGCGCTCGTGGTCCGATGCGCGCTGCTCGATGCGCTGCCCCGCGGCCGTCAGGCGCAGCAGCTTCGAGCGATGCTGCTCGGGCGAGCGTTTTGAGGTCAGGAGCTTGCGCTCAAGCAACAAATTGAGCGGCCGGTTCAGGGCCTGCTTGGAAATGCCGAGGATCTCGATCAGCGAGCCGATCGCGATATCGGGCCGGCGCGCCACCACGTAGAGGATGCGATGGTGCGGGCGCGACAGTCCTTGCTTGGCGAGATATGCGTCGGCTTCGAGTGTCATGCCGCGCCAGCCGTAATACATGAGCTCCAGCGCCGCATCGAGTTCGCTCAGCTTCGCAAGTGAAGCGCGGTGAAGCCCCGCGGCTTGAGACGTCTTTGCCATTGCAGGAAGCTAACCCCTCGTCCGCAGCTCGCGCCGCAGCACCTTTCCGGTGGCGGTCATTGGAAGTGTCTCCGCGAACTCCACGAACCGTGGGTATTCGTGGGCGGCGAGTTGCACCTTGACGAACTCCTGGATCTCGCGCGCGAGTGCGTCGCTGGCGGCAAAGCCCGGGCGCAGCACGATCCAGGCCTTGATCGATTCAGTGCGGATCGGATCGGGAATGCCGACCACCGCCGCCATCGCCACCGCCGGGTGCTTCATCAGCGTGTGCTCGATTTCGGACGGGCCGACACGATAGCCGGCGGTGGTGATGACGTCGTCCTCGCGGCTGACGTACCAGAAGTAACCGTCCTCGTCCTGCACCCCGAGATCGCCGGTGAGCAGGAACTCGCCGGCATATTTCTTCGACGTTGCCTCCGGATTGCGCCAGTATTCGAGCATCGTGCAAGGACAGGGTTGGCGCACCCCGATGATGCCGCGCTGGCCACGTGGCTGCTCCTCGCCTCTGTCATTGACGATGCGGACGTCGAAACCCGGCGTCGCCTTGCCCATCGAACCGGGGCGGATCGGAAACAGATTCGCGTTGCTGCCGATCACGAGATTGCATTCGGTCTGGCCAAACACCTCGTGCGCGTCGACGCCGAAGGTCTCGCGCACCCAGCCGAGCAGCTCGCCGCCGAGGGACTCGCCGCCGGTAAAGATGCTGCGCAGCTTGATGCCGGAATGCGTCACGCCGGCCTGCCGCATCAGCTTCAGCGCGGTCGGCGGCAGGAACACATTACGCACGCCGAGATCGGCCATCATCTGCATCGCCGCTTGCGGCTCGAACTTTCGCGCGCGGTGACCGACCAGGGGAATGCCGTGGTACCAGAACGCGAACAGGCCGTTGATGAGGCCGCCGATCCAGGCCCAGTCCGCCGGCGTCCACATCAGATCGCCGGGGCGCGGCAGGAAGTTGTGGCACATCTCGACATTGGGGAGATGTCCGAGCACGACGCGGTGGGCGTGCAGCGCGCCCTTCGGATTGCCCGTCGTGCCCGAGGTGTAGATGATCAGCGCGGGATCGTCAGCAGACGTGTCCACCAGCCTGAAGTCGGGCGATGCAGCCTTGACCGAATTCCAGAACGATGTCGTACCCGCCGGCGTTCGTTCGCCAACGATGTAGACCTTCTTCAGCTCCGGCAGACGGTCGCGAATCTTCGAAAGCTTCTCCCAGCCACCCTCGTCGGTGACGATCGCCCTCGCTTGCGAGTTCGACAGGCGGAATTCCAGCGCGTCTTCGCCGAACAATGCGAACAGCGGAATGGAGATCATCGCCGAACGGAACGCGGCCATGTGCGCGATCGGCAGCTCCAGCGACTGCGACAGGAACACCGCGACGCGGTCGCCGCGGACAAGGCCATCCGCCCTCAGCACATTGGCGAAGCGGCGCGACATCTCCGCGACATCGTCGAAGGATGTGCGCGTGATGGCGCCGTTCTCATCGAGATAGACCAGCGCCAGCCGGCCGGTGCCGTCGGCGTGGCGATCGCAGCAGGCCTCCGCCAGGTTGAAGCGCGCCGGGATCTCCCAGCGGAAATTGCCGTAGAGTTCGTCATAGGTGCTGGCTTCGGTGAGCATGGTCGTTTCCCGGCAGCGTCGTCTGACCGGACTTGTCCCGGCCATCCACGTTCTTGTTTGACCTGAGTTTAAGGGCGCGGATGCCCGGGACAAGTCCGGGCCTGACGGAGAATGCGTCTCAGCGCACCGTCCGGAAGAACTTTCTGACCTCGCCGACATACAGCTCCGGCTGCTCGAATGCGGCGAAATGGCCGCCCTTCTCCATCTCGCTCCAATGCGTGATGTTGCGGAAGTTCGGCTCCATCCAGCGCCGCACCGGCGTGATGATCTCCCTGGGAAAGACAGCCACGCCCGTCGGCACCTTGACGACCGGCGTGGTCCGGCGCTTGCCAAAGCTTTCCCAATAGAGCCGCGCCGACGAGGTCGCGGTCTCCGTCGCCCAGTAGAGCATGACGTTGTCGAGCAGCTCGTCCTTGGTGAAGATGTTCTCGGGATGACCGTTGCAATCGGTCCAGGCCCAGAATTTTTCCAGAATCCAGGCCGCCTGCCCGCTCGCCGAATCCGTCAAGCCGTAGCCGAGTGTCTGCGGCCGCGTCGATTGCTGCTTCGAATAGCCGGAGTCGAGGTCGACGTAATGCTGGAGGCCGGCGAGCGCGCGCTTCTCTTCCGGCGTCGGTTCGCCCTCGACTTTCGGCGCGGCGTTGAAGGCGAGCGTGATGTGGATGCCGGCGCAATGCTCGGCGTCCTGCATGCCAAGCGAGGTCGTCACTGCCGAGCCCCAGTCGCCGCCCTGCGCGCCGTACCTGATATAGCCGAGCCGGTCCATCAGCTGGGCCCAGGTCGCGGCGATACGATCGACGCCCCAGCCGGTGGTCTTGGGTTTGCCGGAAAAGCCAAAGCCCGGCAGCGACGGGCAGACAACGTGGAAGGCATCGGCAGGATTGCCGCCATGCGCGACAGGATCGACCAAGGGCGCGATCACCTTCTGGAATTCGACGATCGAGCCGGGCCAGCCATGGGTGATGATCAGCGGCAGTGCCGACGGCTCCTTCGAGCGCGCATGCAGGAAGTGGATGTCGAGCCCGTCGATCTCGGTGGTGAACTGCTCGAAGCAGTTGAGTTTCGCTTCGCGCGCGCGCCAGTCGTAGCCATCAGCCCAATAGGTGCAGATTTCCTGGATCCATGCCAGCGGCGCGCCCTGGCTCCAATCATCGACCAGCTCCGCCTCCGGCCAGCGCGTGCGGGCGAGGCGCGACTTGAGGTCGGTGAGGACGTCGTCGCTGATGGCGATGCGGAACGGCTTGATGGCGGTCATGGGAGAGGCCCTGCTCATCGGAGGTTCTCGTCATGGCCGGGCTCGTCCCGGCCATCCACGTTCTTTCTCTCCATTTTGAAGAACGTGGATGCCCGGCACAAGGCCGGGCGTGACCAGGATGATAGTCTGTCAGCTCCTGGCAAACCTTCGGCGCGGCCGCCTAGCCCGTCAGAGCAGCCTTCACCAAACCAGAGGCCTTGCCGAAATCCATCTGGCCGGCGTACTTGGTCTTCAACACGGCGATCACCTTGCCCATGTCCTTCATGCCGGCGGCGCCGGTCTCGGCGATCGCGTCCGAGATCACCTTCTTGACGTCGTCATCCGACATCTGCTTCGGCAAGTACGCGGAGATCACCGCGATCTCGTCGCGCTCCTGCGCGGCGAGTTCGGCACGGCCGCCCTTCTCGTAGAGCTCAACCGATTCCTGGCGCTGCTTGATCATCTTCTGAAACACGCCGAGCAAGTCCGCGTCCGAGAGCGGCGGCTTGCCGTTGCCGCGCGCCTCGATGTCGGCGTTCTTGATGGTCGAGTTGACCATGCGCAGCGTGGACAGCTTGCGCTCTTCCTTGGCCTTCATGGCCTCCTTGACCGCATTGTTGATGTCGTCGCGCAGCATGATCGTGATCCCCTAGACTATCCGACGCCTGATCTAGGCCGTTCGCAGCCCGGAGACAACCGGGGTTCCCAGCCATTCGACCAGCGCCCGCACCGTCGCCGCAGGCTGCTCCGGTTGCGGCAGGTGTCCGCAATTCTCCAGAACGACGAGCCTTGCGCCGGCAATGCCCTCCGCCATCTCCTTCGAGAATGCGTTGGGAATCGTGTTGTCCTGATCGCCCGTCAGCACCAATGTCGGGCATTTGATCGTCGCAAGCGTCGGCCGTGAATCCACCCGCGCGATGATCGCGGTCTGCTGCCGCAGATAGCCTTCGACGCCGACGTCATCGCCCTGCTCGTGTACGAGCTGGCGAATGCCTGCATCGTCGCGGCGCGACGGATGCACCAGTTCGGGAAACATCTCCTCGCGCGCGGCACGCAGCTCCCCGCGCCGGGCCAGCTCCATCAGGCCGCGGCGGCGTGCGGTCGCCTCCTCCGTGTCGGGCCGCGCCTGAGTGTTGATCAGCGCGAGCCTGGCCACCCGCTCGGGCGCCTGGCGCATGATCTCGAGGGCGATGTAGCCGCCCATGGAATGGCCGGCGAGCGCGAAGCGCGGCGGCGCCTCGCTCAGCACCCGCCGGGCGATCGCCGCCATGCTGTCATCGCGAATATGGTTGGCGACCATCACCGGGCCGAACTGCCACAGCGACGGGATCACCGGTGCATAGATCCGGGCCGAGGAGGCTAATCCCGGAACCAGCAGAATCGGCGTCGTCTGGTCCATTATTGCCTCCCGAGCCCCGGAATTTGCCGGAAATTATGCTGCGGAGCTTAGGGGCCCAAGCCGACCTGTCAAATATGCAAAAACGCATGTGAATCGGCGCATCTCCGCTTTGACGGCAGCGCCCGCGGGGACTATGAACCGGGCTCATGACACAACATGATAACGATCACGCTTGGCCGGACCACAAACCGACCGCGCTGTTGGTGCTTGCCGACGGCACGGTGCTCGAAGGCTTTGGCCTCGGCGCCGAAGGCCAAGCCGTCGGCGAGGTCTGCTTCAACACCGCGATGACCGGCTATGAGGAGATCCTCACCGATCCCTCTTATGCCGGCCAGCTCATCACCTTCACCTTCCCGCATATCGGCAATGTCGGCACTAACGACGACGACATCGAGACGGTGAACATGGCCGCGACGCCCGGCGCGCGCGGCGTGATCCTGCGCACCGCGATCACCGATCCCTCGAACTATCGCGCCACCAAGCACCTCGACCAGTGGCTGAAGGCGCGCGGCATCATCGGCCTCTCCGGCATCGACACCCGCGCGCTGACCGCGCTGATCCGCAACAAGGGCATGCCCAACGCCGTAATCGCGCACGCCAGGGACGGCGAGTTCGACCTGCACGGCTTGAAGGAAGAAGCGCGCGAATGGCCCGGCCTCGAGGGCATGGACCTGGTGCCAATGGTCACCTCAGGCCAGCGCTTCACCTGGGACGAGACGCCCTGGCTCTGGGACAAGGGCTTTGGCCGCCAGGACAAGCCTGAGTTCAACGTGGTCGCCATCGATTACGGCATCAAGCGCAACATTCTGCGCCTGCTCGCCGGCGTCGGCTGCAAGGTAACGGTGGTGCCGGCAACGACGTCGTCCGAGGATATCCTGGCGATGAAGCCGGATGGCGTGTTCCTGTCGAACGGTCCCGGCGATCCGGCCGCGACCGGCAAATATGCCGTGCCCGTGATCCAGGACGTGATCAAGTCGGGCACGCCGACATTCGGAATTTGCCTTGGCCATCAGATGCTCGGCCTCGCCGTCGGCGCCAAGACCAAGAAGATGCACCAGGGCCATCACGGCGCCAATCATCCCGTGAAGGACGAGACCACCGGCAAGGTCGAGATCACCTCGATGAACCACGGCTTTGCCGTCGACGAGAGCACCCTGCCGACGGGCGCGACGCAGACCCACATCTCGCTGTTCGACGGCTCCAATTGCGGCATCCAGCTCGACGGCAAGCCGGTGTTCTCGGTGCAGTACCACCCCGAGGCCTCACCGGGTCCGCGCGACTCGCACTATCTGTTCCAGCGCTTTGCCGATCTGATGCGGCAGAACAAGAGCGTGTAGGGCGCGCGCTCTCCTGCAACTGCTTTGACGACATCGAGCCCGGGCCTTCGCCCGGGCTCTTGTCGTTCCGGGCGCAGCGCAGCGCGAATCCGGAATGACAGCGGAACGAGGAACGCCGCTTAACTCCCTTCGTTGATCACTGCTACGCTCACGCAGGAGCCTCTTATGTCTGTCGTCCGCGACAATGCCGAGCCGCTCGCCATCGTATTTGAGGATGACGGGCTCGTGCCCAACAATATCCTCCCCTTCCTGGTCTACCAGGCCGCGGTGAAGCTCGATTCCAGACAGCCGGAAGAGACGATCGAACGCTTGTTCGAAGCGAACGGCTGGGGCGGCACGTGGCGCAATGGCGTGTTCGATTATCTGCATTATCACGCAACGGTGCACGAGGTGCTCGGCGTTGCGCGTGGCAGCGCGCGCGTCCGCTTCGGCGGCGACCACGGCCAGGAGCTGGAGATCAAGGCCGGCGACGTCGCGATCCTGCCCGCCGGCACAGGTCACCAACGCATCAAGGCCAGCGCGGATTTCTGCGTGATCGGCGCCTATCCGCCGGGCGCGAAGATGGAGGTCACCCGCGCAACACCGGAGAACCACGCCAAGGCGCTGAAGACGATTCCAAACGTCGCGCGGCCGCCGGCCGATCCGGTGACGGGCAAGAACGGGGCGTTGATGCGGTTGTGGCGGTAGCTACAAAGACGGTGCAGTAGGGTGGGCAAAGCGAAGCCTGCCCACCAAACAGTTTGAACTGCGGAGAGATAGTGGGCACGGCGCGCGAAGAGCGCGCCTTTGGCCACCCTACGACAGTGTGCCCCTACGCCTCGTTCGCGCCTTCCTGTCTTGTGGCTTCGAACAGGAACCAGGTGCGGCGCTCGGTCTCGTCGATGAAGTTCTCGAGGATGCTGGCGCTGGCGACGTCGCCGGCGTCGTCGCAGACCTCGTGCGCCTTGCGCATTGCGGCGGCGACATGCTTGTTGTCCTGCATCAGCTCGCGCAGCATCTCGCGCGGCGGGACATAGTCTTCGTTGTTGTCCTTGATGGTCTGGAGCTTGGCGATCTGCCCGATCGATTTCAGCGTGGTGCCGCCGATCTTGCGGACGCGCTCGGCGAGCTGGTCGGTGGTGGCGAAGATCTGGTCGGACTGCTCGTCGAGCAGCAGATGATAGTCGCGGAAATGCCGGCCGCTGATGTGCCAGTGGAAATTCTTGGTCTTCAGATACAGCGCGAACGCGTCGGCCAGAAGCACGTTGAGTGCCTCCGAAACCTTGTTGACCGCCTGGGACGACAGATCGGTGGGCGTGTCGAGGTCGGGCGAGACCTTTTGTGGAGCTTTGCTCACGGGAAACCTTCCTGTTAGGACGCAGACATTGACGGCGCGCCGCCGCACCCCTAACGCAGGCGGGCAGCGCCGGTTCCTGCAACGGAACCGTTTGGCCGGGGCCCTCGACGACCATGGACGATTGGATCGATTATTACGACTCGACGCACACGATCTATGTCAGCAAGCTGCATCGCGACTTGCACTTCCAGATCATCGCGCGGGACATCATCGGCTACATCTCTTCGCCCGAGGCGACCGTGCTCGACTATGCCTGCGGCGAGGCGCTGTCGGCGAGCCAGGTCGCGGCGGCCTGCGGCAAGCTGATCCTCGCCGAGCCTGCGCCCGGCGTACGCGGCCGGTTGATCGCGCGGTTTGCCCCGAACACGAAAATCCGCGTCCGCTCGCTCGACGACGTCCGCAAGATGCAGGAGCAGTCGATCGATCTCGTCGTGATGAACTCGGTCGCGCAATACATGACGCCGGACGAGCTCGACGCCGCGCTCCTCAACTTCTCCCGTATCCTGAAGCCCTCGGGCAAGCTCGTGCTGGGCGATATCCTCCAGCCCAATGTCGGCATGTTCAGGGACGTTACGGCGCTGCTCAGCTTCGGCCTGCGTCACGGCTTTTTGAAAGATGCACTGATCGGGCTGATCAGCACCGCACTGTCGGATTACCGTCAGCTGCGAACGCGCATCGGGTTACAGCGCTACAGTGAGGAGGAGATCACCGCCACGCTCAAGGGAGTCGGCTTCGCGGTCCAGCGTGCTCACCGCAATATCGGCCACAATAGCTGGCGCATGACGTTCGTCGCGCGGCCGCCGCTGGTCCGTTGAGCTTGGTGGATCCGTTAAGCATAACGTCTGCCTGAGGTGGCTTGTCGCACCCCGATCGGTAATGATCGCCGCGGCCCGGTGGCGGAAGTGTCTACGCGAGGGCGATGCATCGCTCTTTATCCTGGTTCAAATCCAGGCCGGGTCTCCACGCTTCGCCCCTCACGGGGCTACGCGTGGCGCAGCCACGCGAGGCCCGAAGGGGGCTAAGCGTGTCCGGCGTAGCTGGAGCGAAGGGCAAGCGTAGAGGGACTGGCCGCCCAATCCTCAATCAGCCTCAACCACTTCACATTCCGACACAAGCCGCAGCCGGTCGGCATCTTTTGCCGCGGAGGTGATGACAGCATCGAGCAGGCCCGGAAAGCGTGCGTCCAGATCGTCGCGGCGCAGGCGCACGAAGCGGTTGGTGCCGGCGACGCGGGTCTGCATCAGGCCGCATTCGCGCAGCTTGGCGAAGTGATAGGCAAGATTCGACTTGCCGCTGAGCCCGTTGAAATCGCCACAGCACAGCTCGCCGCTGACACGTTCCTGCTGCGCGAGCTGGTACACGATCGCCAATCTGATCGGATCGCTCAGGCAATCCAGAACCATCGGCAGTTCGATCTGCTCGCGGGTGGGGTGGGGTGGGGTGCGGCTCATCGTCCGAAGAGCATAGCGAAATGACCTGGATGTTCAATAGTTCTTGAACCAATTGACTCCTGACCCGGTCCCATCAATAGTTCAATAAACGTTGAACATAGGGATTTCTCCGATGAGCGTATTCTGGTTGGCCTTGGGAGCCTTTGCGATCGGCACGGAAGGCTTTGTCATTGCTGGGCTTTTGCCGTCGATCGCCACGGACCTGGCGATTTCCGTCCCCGCCGCCGGGCAGTTGGTCACAGCCTACGCCCTCACCTATGCGGTCGGCTCGCCGATCTTGGCGGTGACACTGAACAATATCGACCGCCGCACCGTGCTGGCCTTGGCGCTATCGACCTTCATCGCCGGAAACCTCGCGGCGATGGTGGCGTCGAATTACGCCCTGCTGCTGGCCTCGCGCATGCTGATGGCGCTGGGCTCCGGGCTGTGCATGCCGACCGCGCTGGCCGTATCCGTGGCCGTCGCCGCGCCGGAGCGACGCGGCCGCGCGGTGGCGCTGGTTACCTCGGGCCTCACGGTTGCGACCGTCATCGGCGTTCCCCTCGGCAATCTCGTCGGCAGCCTGCTCGGCTGGCGCGCGACCTTGCCATGGTCGCCCTGATCGGTGCCGTTGCGCTCGCCGGCCTCCTGCTCGGTCTGCCCCGCGGCCTGCCACGCAACACGGCCTCGCTCAGCGATCGGCTGGCAGTGGCGCGTCACCGCAATGTCCTGACGGCGCTTCTGATCACGATTTTATGGGCGCTCGGTGGCTTCACCGTCTTCACCTATTTCGCGGTCCCGCTGCGCGGCCTTGGATTCGATGCGTCGCAGATCAGCCTCGCGCTGCTGGTGTTCGGCGGCGCCGCCGCGATCGGGAACATGTTCGGTGGCGTCCTGGCCGACCGGCTCGGCACGCTCGCCACAGCAGGTCTCGGACTTGCCGGCATGGCCAGCGCGCTGATCCTGCATTCGCTGGTCCTGAAGCTGATGCCGGAACAGGCGCATTACGCGGTGCTAGGTGCGATCTTCCTCTGGGGCATCTCGGGATGGGCGTTCTACCCGGCCCAGGTCGCCAGCATCATCCGGATCGAGCCACAGGCCTCGATGATCGCGCTCTCGCTCAACGCCTCGGCCATGTATCTCGGCTTTGCGATCGGCGGTGCCTTGGGCGGCGCCGTGCTTGCGGCGTGGAGCCCCGCCGATCTCGGCTGGGTCGGCGGATTGAGCGTTTCGGCCGCTCTTCTGGTCCATCTCGCCCGCGGTTGGCAGGCCCGGCCAAAACCGATCAAAATTGCCGGTTGATGGGCGTTTTTCGGGGTTTCGCCGCCCCGAAAACTGGTCTAAGACCCACCCCGCGCGCGAGGGGGGACCACCGCGCTCTCGGCCAAAGGGACGCGCAGCAGGCGCGCCCTTTTTGTGCCCAGATTCCACTTCGGCGAGAGTTGATGCCCAAACGTACAGACATCACCACCATCCTGATCATCGGCGCCGGTCCCATCGTGATCGGCCAAGCCTGCGAGTTCGACTATTCGGGCACCCAGGCGGTGAAGACGCTGAAGGAAGAGGGCTATCGCATCGTCCTCGTCAATTCCAATCCGGCCACCATCATGACCGACCCCGAATTGGCCGATGCGACCTATATCGAGCCGATCACGCCCGAGATCGTCGCGAAAATCATCGAGAAGGAACGTCACGTCATTCCGGGCGGCTTCGCGCTGCTGCCGACCATGGGCGGACAGACCGCGCTGAACTGCGCGCTCTCGCTGCGCCAGCAAGGCACGCTGGAAAAGTATGACGTCGAGATGATCGGCGCCACCGCGGACGCGATCGACAAGGCCGAGGACCGCCAGCTGTTCCGCGAGGCCATGACCAAGATCGGGCTCGAGACGCCGAAGTCGCGGCTCGCCAACGCCTCCGCCCTGAAGAAGTCCTTCCGCGACAAGTACCAGGCCGAACGCGCCAAGGCATCGGGCGCTGCACTCGAAGAGCTCGAGCGGCAATGGGCACTCGGCGAAAGCGACCGCCGCAAGCGCTACCAGGAATATGCGCTTGGCCAGGCGCTGATGGCGCTGTCCGAGATCGGCCTGCCCGCGATCATCCGCCCCTCCTTCACCATGGGCGGCACCGGCGGCGGCATTGCCTACAACAAGGAAGAGTTCCTCGACATCATCGAGCGCGGCCTGGATGCGTCTCCCACCAACGAAGTGCTGATCGAAGAATCCGTGCTCGGCTGGAAAGAGTACGAGATGGAGGTGGTGCGCGACAAGAACGACAATTGCATCATCGTGTGCTCGATCGAGAACCTCGATCCGATGGGCGTGCACACCGGCGATTCCATCACGGTGGCGCCGGCGCTGACGCTGACCGACAAGGAATACCAGATCATGCGCGACGCCTCGCTGGCGGTGCTGCGCGAGATCGGCGTCGAGACCGGCGGCTCCAACGTGCAGTTCGGCGTCAACCCGGAAGACGGCCGCATGGTCGTCATCGAGATGAACCCGCGCGTGTCGCGCTCTTCCGCACTGGCTTCGAAAGCTACCGGCTTTCCGATCGCAAAGGTCGCCGCCAAGCTTGCGGTCGGCTACACGCTCGACGAAATCGCCAACGACATCACCGGCGGCGCCACGCCGGCCTCGTTCGAGCCGACGATCGACTATGTCGTCACCAAGGTGCCGCGTTTCGCTTTCGAGAAATTCCCCGGTGCCTCCACCACGCTGACTACGTCGATGAAGTCGGTCGGCGAAGTCATGGCGATCGGCCGCACCTTCCAGGAAAGCCTTCAGAAAGCATTGCGCGGGCTCGAGACCGGCCTCACCGGACTTGACGAGATCGAGATCGAAGGCCTCGGCCGCGACGACGACAAGAATGCGATCCGCGCTGCGCTGGGCACGCCGACACCGAACCGGCTGCTCCAGGTCGCGCAGGCGATGCGGCTCGGCTGGTCGGACGAGGAGATCTTCAATTCCTGCAAGATCGATCCGTGGTTCCTCAGCGAGATGCGCGGCATCGTCGAGATGGAAGCGAAGGTCCGCAAGAACGGCCTGCCGGGCAACGCCTTCGGCATGCGCACGCTCAAGGCCATGGGCTTCTCCGATGCCCGGCTCGCGGTGATCGCGGAGACGACGGAGGCCGAGGTCACGGCGAAGCGCCACGCGCTCGGCGTTCGCCCGGTCTACAAGCGCATCGATACCTGCGCGGCCGAGTTCGCTTCGCCCACCGCCTACATGTACTCGACCTATGAGGCGCCATTCGCGGGCACGCCTGCGGACGAGAGCTCGCCGTCCGACAGGAAGAAGGTCATCATCCTCGGCGGCGGACCGAACCGCATCGGCCAGGGCATCGAGTTCGACTATTGCTGCTGTCACGCCTGCTTCGCGCTGCACGACGCCGGCTACGAATCCATCATGGTCAACTGCAACCCGGAGACGGTGTCGACCGACTACGACACCGCCGATCGGCTCTATTTCGAGCCGCTCACCGCCGAGGACGTGCTGGAGATCATCGCGAAGGAACGCACCAACGGCACGCTGCACGGCGTCATCGTGCAGTTCGGCGGCCAGACCCCGCTCAAGCTCGCGCGTGCGCTGGAAGCCGCCGAAGTGCCGATCCTCGGCACCTCGCCCGACGCCATCGACCTTGCGGAAGACCGCGACCGCTTCAAGCGGGTGCTCGACAAGCTGCGGCTGAAGCAGCCCAAGAACGGCATCGCCTATTCGGTGGAGCAAGCGCGCCTGGTCGCAACCGATCTCGGGCTGCCCCTGGTGGTGCGCCCGTCCTACGTGCTCGGCGGCCGCGCGATGCAAATCGTCCGCGAGGAAAACCAGCTCAGCGATTACCTGCTCGGCACGCTGCCGGAGCTGGTGCCGGGCGACGTCAAGGCGCGCTACCCGAACGACAAGACCGGCCAGATCAACACCGTGCTCGGCAAGAATCCGCTGCTGTTCGACCGCTATCTGTCCGATGCGACCGAGATCGACGTCGACTGCCTCTGCGACGGCAAGGACACCTTCATCGTCGGCATCATGGAGCACATCGAGGAAGCCGGCATCCATTCCGGCGACAGCGCCTGCTCGCTGCCGCCGCACTCGCTGGACGACAAGATGATCGAGGAGCTGGAGCGGCAGACCCGCGAGCTGGCCCTCGGCCTCGACGTCGTCGGCCTGATGAATGTGCAATACGCCATCAAGGACGGCGAGATCTACGTGCTCGAAGTCAATCCGCGGGCCTCGCGCACGGTGCCCTTTGTCGCCAAGGTGGTCGGTACGCCTGTCGCGAAGATCGCGGCGCGCGTCATGGCCGGCGAGAAGCTTGCCGATTTCAAGCTGAAGAAGGCGAACCTCGATCATGTCGGCGTGAAGGAATCGGTGTTTCCGTTCGCCCGCTTCCCCGGGGTCGATACCGTGCTCGGCCCCGAGATGCGCTCGACCGGCGAGGTCATGGGCATCGACCGCTCCTTTGCGGTGGCGTTCGCCAAGAGCCAGCTCGGCGGCGGCACGCGGGTGCCGCGCAAGGGCACGGTGTTCGTTTCGGTTCGCGAGAGCGACAAGACGCGCATCACCGAGGCCGTTCGCGAGCTGCATTCGCTCGGCTTCAAGGTGCTGGCGACGTCGGGCACGGCCCGCTTCCTGACCGACCAGGGGATCCCGACCGAGAAGGTGAACAAGGTGCTGGAGGGCCGGCCGCACATCGTCGATGCCATCACCAATGGCGACGTCCAGCTCGTCTTCAACACCACCGAAGGCCCGCAGGCGCTCGCCGACAGCCGTTCTCTGCGGCGCGCGGCCCTCTTGCATAAAGTGCCGTATTACACCACTCTTTCCGGGGCCGTGGCGGCCGCGCAGGGCATCCGCGCCTATCTGGGCGGGGACCTTGAGGTTCGGACCCTGCAGAGCTACTTTTCGGAAACCTGATCGCGAGCGGAAGGCCCAACCTTCTGTTAAGTGATTGGCGGTGAAGCCACTATGGCCGGAGGAACTGTCCGGCCATATGGTTGTTCTGTTCCGGTGCCAAGCCCATATGAACGTTCGGCGGCACGCGCGTTGAGCCCCCGGACAGACTGACGAATCAAGTTGCGTGCGCGCTGACTTTTCAGGGCGCGCGCGACCGAAGGACGAGAGAAGAGATGGAAAAGGTACCGATGACAGCGGGCGGCTTTGCCGCGCTCGGGGAAGAACTGAAGAAGCGCCAGTCGGAGGACCGTCCGCGGATCATCGAGCATATCGCCGAGGCGCGCTCGCACGGAGACCTTTCGGAGAACGCGGAATACCACGCCGCGAAGGAAGAGCAGTCCCACAATGAAGGCCGCATCGCCGAGCTCGAGGACAAGCTGGCGCGCGCCGACATCATCGACATCTCGAAGCTGTCCGGCGACACCATCAAGTTCGGCGCGACCGTGACACTGGTCGACGAGGACACCGAAAAGAAGACGGTGTGGCAGATCGTCGGCGAGGTCGAGGCCGACGCCAAGAAGGGCCGCATCTCCATCACCTCGCCGCTCGCGCGCGCGCTGATCGGCAAGAAGAAGGGCTCAACAGTGGAGGTCAACGCACCCGGCGGCGCCAAGGCTTATGAGATCACCAAGGTGGAGTGGCGGTAACGATTTGCCGTCGCGCGTGATTTGAAAAGGCCGCGCGATGCGCGGCCTTTTGTATCTAGTGTTGCCGAGGGGGTGCGGCTTACTCCACCTCGCTCCGCCTGCGGGGAGAGGACGAACTACCTTCTTCCTCTCACGTCGAGCGGCACGGCCGCCTCGTATTTCGAATTGTGCAGCACCAGCGAGGTCCGCACGTTGCGGACGTGCGGGGCGGCGGTCAGGTGGGTGACGAAATCCTGGAAGGTGGCCATGTCGGGTGCGACGCATTTCAGGATGAAATCGACTTCGCCCGACAGCATCCAGCACTCGCGCACCAGCGGCTCGGCGCGGACGAACTCCTCGAAGGCGCGCAAATCGGCCTCCGCCTGGCTGGAGAGGTGCACTGCGGCAAACACCGTGACGTCGAAGCCGAGCTTGCGTGCATCCAGAAGCCCGCGATAGCCGTGGATATACCCCTCCTCCTCCAGCGCCCGCACGCGGCGCAGGCAGGGCGGGGGCGAAATGCCGACGCGCTTGGCCAGCTCGACATTCGTGATTCGACCGTCGGCCTGAATCTCGGTGAGAATCTTCAGGTCGATCTCGTCTAGGTTCCGCGACACGTGATTGGAACTCCTGGTCTTGCGGCGGTATCGGTGGCTTTGTCGCAATCCTCATAGCCCAGACCGCACGACCGGCGCAATTTTATTGCGCGTGCAGCGCAATCGACTTTTGTTCCCTGTTGGAAAAATCCGCCGATAGGGAATGCAATTCTTGCATAGCTCACCAGAAGGCTTAGATTACCTCTGATATTTCAGCGCCTCCGCGAGGCCTCCCGGCACGTTCCGCGCCCGCGCTGCAGTCCCCCGTGAAAGGCATCTGTCGAAATGTCCGCCGCTGTCCATGCAAAGGTCGTCATCATCGGCTCCGGCCCCGCAGGCTACACGGCGGCGATCTACGCCGCGCGCGCGATGCTCGAGCCGATCCTGATCCAGGGCATCCAGGCAGGCGGCCAGCTCACCATCACCACCGACGTCGAGAACTATCCCGGCTTCGCCGACGTGATCCAGGGCCCCTGGCTGATGGAGCAGATGGAGAAGCAGGCGCTGCATGTGGGCACCCAGATCAAGACCGATCTGGTGACGAAGCTCGACACCTCGCAGCGACCCTTTCGCCTCACCTGCGATAGCGGTGACGTCTATCTCGCCGACACCGTGATCCTCGCCACCGGCGCCCAGGCGCGCTGGCTCGGGCTGCCGTCCGAAGCGAAATTCCAGGGCGGCGGCGTGTCGGCCTGTGCCACCTGTGACGGCTTCTTCTACCGCAACAAGCAAGTCGTGGTGGTCGGCGGCGGCAATACCGCGGTCGAAGAAGCCCTGTATCTCACCAACCATGCCTCGCAGGTCACCATCGTGCATCGTCGCGATCACTTCCGCGCCGAACGCATCCTGCAGGAGCGTCTGTTCAAGCACCCGAAGATCAAGGTGGTCTGGGACTCAGCCGTCGACGAGATCTGCGGCACCGAGAACCCGAACAAGGTCACCCATGTGCGACTGAAGAACGTCAAGTCCGGCGCGTTGACCGATGTGCCGACCGACGGCGTCTTCATCGCCATCGGGCATGCCCCGGCGACCGAGCTCGTGGCTGGGCAGGTCAAGCTGAAACCGTCGGGCTATGTCGAGGTCGCCCCGAACTCGACCGCGACCTCGGTCCCCGGCCTGTTCGCCGCCGGCGACGTCGCCGACGAGACCTATCGTCAGGCGGTCACGGCGGCCGGCCTCGGCTGCATGGCGGCGCTCGAGGCGGAACGATTTTTGGCCCTGCGCGCCAGCGAGCGCGCGGCAGCGGAATAGACATCATGGCAAGAACACGCGACGGATTTACGGATATGGACTGGGACAAGCTGAAGGTGTTTCACGCCGCGGCGGAAGCGGGCAGCTTCACGCACGCGGGCGAGCAGCTCGGCCTGTCGCAATCGGCGGTGTCACGCCAGGTCTCGGCACTGGAGCAGGAGCTCTCGGTCTCGCTGTTCCACCGCCACGCCCGCGGCCTGATCCTCACCGAACAGGGCGACCTCCTGTTCCGCACCGCCCATGACGTCTTCATGCAGCTGCAGGCGGCGCGCGCGAAACTGACCGACAGCCGCGAGCGGCCGAGTGGCGATCTCAAGATCACCACCACGCCCGGCGTCGGCATCAACTGGCTGATCCCCAGGCTCGGCGAATTCACCGCGCTCTATCCGGAAATCCGGATCTCGCTGATCGTCACCGACGAGGAGCTCGACCTGTCGATGCGGGAGGCCGACGTCGCGATCCGCACCCGCAAGCCGACGCAGCCGGATCTCATTCAGCGCAAGCTGTTCGCGATGGGCTTCCACGCCTATTGCTCGCCTGATTACATCAAGCGCTTCGGCACGCCGCGCACGCTGGAGGAGCTCGACTCCCACCGCATCATCACGCTCTCTGACGGCAACTTCGCCCCGCATCTTCAGAACCGCAACTGGCTGGT
This sequence comes from Bradyrhizobium lupini, assembly GCF_040939785.1. Taxonomy (NCBI): domain Bacteria; kingdom Pseudomonadati; phylum Pseudomonadota; class Alphaproteobacteria; order Hyphomicrobiales; family Nitrobacteraceae; genus Bradyrhizobium; species Bradyrhizobium lupini. Next base: position 4,888,596 of record NZ_CP162553.1, on the reverse strand, counting down.
CGAAGCGGGGCGCAACGGCTCGGGTCCGCGCGAAGCCTATTTCAGGGTCAACAACATTCTCGGCCTCGTCCGCGCCTGTCAGCAGGGCCTCGGCATCGCGGCGCTGCCGGACTATCTGATCGAAGAACAGAGCCGCCTCGTGCAGCTGTTCGGCGAATCGGATTCGATCCAGCTCGATACGTATTTTGTTTATCCGGAAGAGCTGAAGACGGTCGCGCGCGTGCAAGTGTTCCGCGACTTCGTGGTGAGCAAAGCGCAGCGCTGGCCGTCCTGATTTCCGCATGTCTGACATGCGGCTTGGACGCTTGATGCATGGCGCGAGGCTAGCCCATAATGTTTCTACGCTGAGCCTTCGCGTTGCGCATTTGTCCCCCTCCTCCAGTGGCGCGGGAGTTCAGTAATCCCTCTTGGAAGGTGATTGTGTCGGCCTCACGTGGCCAATACCTTAAGCCGGGCTCGATCGAGCCCGGCTTTTTTTGGCAAATCCGGCCATCGCCCTCCGCGTGTATTGACAGTTCCATGCTTACCCCGCATCATTTGCGAATGATCACGAAGTCGTGCGCAATCTCTTCGCAGGCAGTCGCCTCGAAAAAAGGCCCCCATCTGGGGACCTCGGATTTTTGCGCGCGCTAACAGCCTTCGTCATCGCGAGCCGAAACTTCGAAAACCCCGCCGCCTGGACGGGGTTTTTTTCATGTGCCCCGTCTCAGGATTTTTCCCGAGAAGGAGATGGAACATGACCGGACTACAGGAACAATTGCACGGGCTCTGGCTGCCGCTGATAACGCCGTTTCGCGACGGCGCTCTCGACGAGAGGTCGCTGCGCCGGCTGACACGGCATTACAGCGGGCAGGCCGTCGACGGCTTCATCCTGGGGGCGACCTCCGGTGAAGGCATGACGCTGCGCGAAGCCGAACTCGAACGCCTCGTCGCCATCGTGCGCGACGAGCTGACCACCGGCCACAGCAAGCTTCCGATCTGCCTCGGACTTTCAGGCGCGGACACCTCGCGGCTGAAGGAGCGTCTCGACGAGACCGCGGACTGGCCGATCGACGGTTATCTGATCGCGAGCCCGTATTATGTGCGGCCCTCGCAGCGCGGCCTTCTGGCGCATTTCGAGGCGCTCGCCGATCACGCCGCCTGGCCGCTCGCGCTCTACAACATCCCCTATCGCACCTCGGTCAACATCACCAACCAGACGCTGCTGCGGCTTGCCGGGCATCCGAACATCATCGGCCTGAAGGATTGCGGCGCAAGCCGCGAGCAATCCATCGCGCTGCTGCGCGACAGGCCTGCGGACTTTCGCGTGCTGACCGGCGAGGATGCGAATTATTTCGAGGCGCTCAGCGACGGCGCCGATGGCGGCATCGTGCTGTCAGCCCATCTCGAGACCGCGACGTTCGCGGCTGTCCATGCCGAGCTGAAGCGCGGCAATCACGATGCAGCGCTGGCGCGCTGGCAGGAGGTCGCGGACCTGACGCGCCTGTTGTTCACCGAGCCCAGTCCCGCGCCGGCAAAATACTGGCTGTGGCGCACGGGTTTGATCGACAGCCCCGAAGTGCGCCTGCCGATGGTCGAGATCGGCAGCGAACTCGCAGTCCAGCTCGACCGCGAGATCGAACGGCGGATGCAAGTCGCGGCGTAGCTGATAGCCCCTCACCCCACCCTCTCCCCGTAAGAACGGGGAGAGGGTGTGATAGAGCGTGCGCGTGGTTAACCCCGCCCCAACGGCCTTCGCTGCTGCCGCATGGCGCATCCACGGCTCGTTTACGCAATCGCGCCTATCGTCTTCATTCAAAGTCTTTTCAAATGGGGGAATGATCATGGGGCAACGCATCCGCCCGACGGCGGCAGACATGTTCGCGTCGGCTGATTTCTTGCGGGGAATTGTGGTGGTGTCGTCGTTCGGCTTCTGGGCGGTGATGCTCGGCCTGATGCCGGTGCTGGTGTTTCGAGTCTGGCTGGCGTGATGCCAGCGCGCCGCGATGGTTAACTCGTGGTAGCAGCTGTGTTCAAAAGCGCGCGAAACTGCGACCCGGAATTTTAAAATATCCCGTGTAGCGTTCATGCCCATAAGCGAAGAAATCGCGGGGGCGTTTGTGAATAGTCATAACGAGATGGCGTCGCATTACGACGCTGGACAGCAGGGCTTTACCACCGAGGACATTCTCTGGGCCGCCGGCATCTGGTCGGTGATCCTCACTCTGTCGCCGGTGATCGTGTTCTACATGCTGATGGTGGCGTAACTTCCATCCACTTTCTTGAGCACGATCTTATCGGAAAACCGCTTCACACTTTTCCGGATCGTGCTCGCCCGAAAAACGCAAAACGCGCGGAGGTCCGCGCGTTTTTCGTCCGGGGAATGGATTTATGAAAATTACGCCGCCTGCTTGTGCATTGCGCCGGACGCCGACGCCGTGCCGCGAATAGCCTTCACCGAACGTTCGATCGCCGCCCACAGCCTTGCGATTTCCTGCGCCGCACGGCTCTCGGCCTGATATTCCCGCGCGCCCTCGCCGTGGCTCAGCGCCATCAGCAGATCCGAACGGTTGGTGATCTGGCCGCCCCACACCGGAGCACGGAACTTCGCCAACGCCTCGCGGGCGATGGTGACGATCGGGCTTTCGGACTCGTCGCGGCGCGCCGGCGCACCGTTGAGCACGACCGCGTAGGGCTTGCGCGCCGCACGGCACATCTGGATGGTTTCCTGCACCGCGTTGACGTCGAACACGCCGGGACGGGCAGGAATCACCACCATGGTGGCATTGCGGATGGCGTCGTCGACGACGGCCGACAGGTTTGGCGGCGTGTCGATCAACACCCATTCATAACCGTCGCGCTTGGCCGCGGAGACGATGCCGCTGACCGAGTTCACCGCGGACTTGATCGGCGGCTCGTTGGTGCCACGCAGCTTGTGCCACAGCGTGAGCGAGCCTTGCGGATCGGCATCGACGAGCAGGATCGGCTTGGTCGCCTTGATCTGCGCGGCGAGATGCGCGGCCAGGGTACTCTTGCCTGAGCCACCTTTACGCGATGCAAAAACAATAACGTTCATACCTCTGCCTCCAGATTGACCCCAGGCGGCGAAAATGAATCACCGCGGTGATTCGGGAAAGAAAAATTTATCATAAGTTATGCTGGCGCCATGAAATAACAAAGCGCGTTGGCTTTTGAGTCACACTACTGCGTGCGACGACGGCTGCGAGCTGCATCGCAACACCTTTCGCGCCAGCAATCGTGCGTTTTTTGAGCAGCCTTGGCAGGACGAAGCGGAATGCAACCTCGCCGCGCAATCCGTTTCGCTAGCCGTTTCCATCCCGCCTTATCGCAAGCGTCCGCACGCGGAGGCGAACAAAGGAGTCCGGTGGCTGGTGTGGGGCTGATGCCTGGGTCAGTTTGACTCAAGGGGCGAGCGAACGAGGGCCGCGACACGCAAATGCCCGGGACTTCAAACGCACTGCGCGCTGTGGCCCGGGCATGATCGAGTTTCAAAAAGGGAACGCGGCGCCCGCGCTCAGCCTTCGCTGGCTTTCTTCTTCTTGGCCGGCTTGGTGCTCTTCTTCGCCGTCCGGGCCGAGCTCCTGGGCGCGATGCTGGTCGGCTTGCCGGCGCGGGGCGCGGCCGCCATGCCCGGCTCCGGTCCAGGCCGGAAGAAGGCCCGGCACTGCGGCGAGAGCTGCGACTTCTTCTGGATCATGCAGGCGGTGATGGCGTCGACGTTCGGAACGAACTCGCCGCACAGCCGCATCGCATCCGGCGTGCAGGCCTGCTGCTCCTCCTGGGAGTAGGCAAAGCCTTCACCCGGCTGGATCAGGACGGCCAGGGCGATCCCCGTGATCGCGGCAGCCGTGTATGTCTTCACGGATTTCTTAAAGCGGAACGCCGGCATCGATCCCCCCAAATGTCGAGTCGGAGGCGATAGTGGGTGAACGGGGGTTCGTTGGCAACCGAGGGGAGATGCGAAAGGCGGGACGTGTGCGGTCTCGGCAACAGGGACCCCCAAAAACAAAAACCGCGAAAACAACCCCATGCACAGTAGCCAAGTCCATGTGGCGATTGAACTTTGCGGATCGCATTTTTGCGGATTTTACGAAATAGATTTGACTCGTCGGGCAAAACAGGAGCATGATGCCATCATCACAGAACGTGCGTGGGGTGGTCGGCTTGTCTCCTGCGCTGGACAAAAGCGTGAGCGGGAGCGGAGACGATTGCATGGAGCGACATGAGGCGGAGCTGCCGCTGTCGGGCGTGACGGTGGTCTCGCTCGAGCAGGCGATCGCGGCTCCTCTGGCCAGCCGGCATCTTGCGGACTGGGGCGCGCGCGTCATCAAGATCGAGCGGCCGGGCGATGGCGATTTCTGCCGCGACTACGATCACGTGATGAACGGGATGTCGAGCCAGTTCGTCTGGACCAACAGGTCGAAGGAAAGCCTCGCCATCGACATCAAGAGCCCTGATGGCCAGAAGGTGCTCGAGGCCCTGCTGCCGCAGGCCGACGTCTTCATCCAGAACCTGGCGCCCGGTGCGGCGGAGCGGCTGGGCCTCGATGCCGCTTCGCTCCTGCGGAAGTTTCCCCGGATCATCGCCTGCGACGTGTCGGGCTATGGCGCGGGCGGTCCCTACAGCGACAAGAAGGCTTACGATCTCCTGGTGCAGTGCGAGGCCGGCGTCCTCGCCATCAACGGCACCGAGGCGGAGCCTGCCAAGGTCGGGCTTTCGGTGGTCGATATCGCCACCGGCATGTACATCCTCAACGGCGTGCTGATGGCGCTGTATCGCCGCGAGCGCACCGGCAAGGGCACCGCCTTCCAGGCCTCGCTGTTCGATTCCATCACGGACTGGATGAGCCATCCCGCCTTCTACACGCAGAGTACGGGCCGGCCGCTGCCGCGAACCGGGGCAAGGCACGCAACGATAGCGCCGTATGGCCCGTTCCGCGTCGGAGACGGCAACACGATTTTCTTCGGCATCCAGAACGACCGGGAATGGCGATCGCTGTGCGCCGTCGTGCTTGGCGAGGCGGCCCTTGCCGACCACCCCCGCTTCCGCAGCAATCCGCTGCGCATGCAGAACAGAGACGATCTGCAGGTCCATATCGAGCAGCGTTTTGCAGCGATGACCAGTGACGAGGTGCTGCGGCTGCTCGACGAGGCCTCGATCGCCAACGCGCATCTGAATTCGGTCGAGGCGTTCCTGGAGCACGAGCAGCTCCGCGCCCGCTCCCGGGTGCAAACGGTGGGCACTCGTTGCGGCCCGGTGATGAGCTTCCTGCCGGCTCTCACCATTCCGGGCCTGTCGCCGCGGATGGATCCGGTGCCTGACGTCGGGCAGCACAACCAATCCATCCTCAGCGAGCTCGGTCTCGCAAAGGAAACATGACGATGGCGCCTCAGCGGCCGACGCGGGTCTATCTGGCCGTTCCCGCGCATCGCTCCCGTCTCGTCGCCAAGGCGGCTGCCTCGGCCGCGGATGCGGTGTTCATGGACCTCGAGGACGCCGTGCCGCCCTCCGAGAAGAGCGCGGCGCTGGAGGAAGCTGCGCGGGCGCTGTCCTCGCTGGATTGGGGCAACAAGGTCGTCGCGGTCAGGCTCAACGCCGTCGACAGCCCCTTCATCGCGCAGGAAATCCGCAAGCTCGCCGCACTGCCCCGGCTGGACTCGGTGATCGTGCCGAAGGCGGAGCGCCCGAGCGACATCGCCGCCATTGCCGATCAGCTGCGTGCGGCCGCGCCCGATCGCCCCTCGCCTGTTGCGCTCGAACTGCTGATCGAGACCGCGCTGGGTCTCGTCAATGTCGACGCGCTCGCCGCCGCGCACGACAGCGTCGCGGCCCTTCATCTCGGTGTCGGCGATTTCGCGGCGTCGATCGGCGCCCGCTCCTCGGAAATCGGCGCATCGCCGGACGGCTACCGCCACGTCGGCTCCGCCCAGAGCGGCTATGCCTCCGCGCCGCTCGACCTGTTCGCCTATCCGATGATGCGCCTGCTGGTGGCCGCGCGCGCGTTCGGCCTGCGCGCCATCGACGGTCCGTGCGGCGCGTTCCGGGATGGCAGACTGACGGAAAGCAGCGCGCTCAAGGCGGCTGCGATGGGTTTTGACGGCAAGCAGGTGATCCATCCCGACCAGATCGAGCCGACGCTGCGGGCGTTCGTCCCGTCCGACACCGAGCTCGCGCACGCGCGGCGGGTGGTCGCGGCCATGGAGCACGCCGAGGCGCAGGGCCAGGGCGCGGTGACGCTCGACGGCAAGATGATCGACTATGCCAATGTGCGGATGGCGCGCCGGATCATCGAGATGGGGTCGTAGCGGCGCATGACCACGGTGCTGATCGTCGCGCCGGTGTTTGCGCTGATCGCGGCCGGCTATGCCGCGGTGCTGTTTCGCTTCGTCTCGGAGACCGCGCACAAGGGCATCAGCGAATTCGCCTTCAGCATCGCGATTCCCGCGCTGCTGTTCCGCACCATCGTCGTCTCGGAATTTTCCGGCGTCAGCCCGTGGCGGATGTGGGGCGCCTATTACGGCGCGCTCGCGCTGACCTGGATCGCGGCGCTCCTGCTCTCGGCGCTGCTGCGGCAGCGGCGCGAGGACCGCGAGGACGGCGTCGTGTTCGCGATCGGCTCGGTCTACGGCAACATCGTGATGCTCGGCATTCCCCTGACGCTCTCGGCGCTCGGCAATGAGGCGGCAGGCCCGATGGCGCTGATCCTGTCGGTGAACACGCCGCTGCTCTGGCTCTGCGGCACGCTGCAGATGGAGCTGGTCGACCGCAAGCAGACCGCCTCTGCCGCGTCGCTGATCCTGCCGGTGCTGCGCGATCTCGCCCGCAACCCGATCATGCTCGCGATCGGCTTCGGCCTCGTCTGGCGCCTCACCGGCCTCGGCCTGCATCCCGTCGTCGACCGGACCGTTGAGCTGCTGGCGCAGGCGGGATCGCCGGCGGCGCTGATCGCGCTCGGCATCAATCTGTTCAGGTTCGAGGTCAAGGGCGAGATGTTGAGCGTGGTCGTGATGAGCGCGCTCAAACTGCTGGCGATGCCGGCGGCCGCCTTCGCGCTGGCAAGGATGCTCGACCTGCCGCCACTCGCGGCCGGCGTCGTCGTGCTGTTTGCGGCGATGCCGACCGGCGCCAATGCGTATATCTTCGCGGTACAGTATCAGCGGCTGGTGAACCCGGTATCGGGCGCGGTGGCGCTGGGCACGCTGCTGGCGGCTGTGACGTTGCCGGTGGTGGTGTGGGTGGTGGCGAGGTGAGGCAGGCTGTGCGCGATAACTCGCTTGGAGCAAAACTTCTTTGATGTCATCCAGCTGTTGGCATCGAACGCAATCCGCATATCAGCGTTCGTGGCGACACCTTGTCGTCGCTGTCCAAAGCTGTGTGATCTGCGTGGAACCCCTGACAGCACACGCGTGATAAATCCATTTCGGCGCATTGAACCGGTCGAAACGCTCAACTGACCAAAAAGAGATCTGCAATAAAGGAGCAGTTCCATGGGCATTCCCAAAGATGGGACGGTTTCGGTCCGCATCACATGCGTTGGTCACGCCAGCCGACGCTGGAGAGGTGCCCGCACGAAGGCGGCGGCGTCCGCACTGAATCAGCGCCTGTCGGAATTCAGGGCGAAAACGATCTTCGACCAGGTCGATCCCATCGTCAAAATGCAGCTGCCGGGATTGCCCGTCGCGCTTGGCCAAAAGGCAGTCGGGAGCACGGAACCGTTTCCGACGGCCGGCGAAGATAACGCCGCCATCGATCGCAGTGTCGTCCTCATGGTCGACCTGGTTTGGACAGGTACGGGCGGTTACAAGAAGGTGCACCGTCCGCCTCGGCTTGTTTATGCGCCGAGCACCTTCTGGGAGATGAAAATTGCAGCGCTCTTTGGTGCCTCGGGTATCGGCGTCAAATCGAGCTTGCTCCGCGTGAAGATCAAGAACTTGAGTACAGGGCGCGAACTTTCGCTTTTTGGGCCGATTATCGGCGGTGATCTGACCATCGGAGCCGGCATGTTCAAGAAGGTGCCCAAGGTGTCGCCCGTGAGCTTCGACAAGTTCGATCCCAAACAATTGCGGGATGCGCAAGTGGGCAAGCCGGTCGTGTTCACGACACCGCTCATGGACTTCGACGACTGGATCAACGGATCGGAAGGCCAGCTCGTGCGGGTCGTTCACGGTCATCTTAAAACCGGCGTGACCAAGTCGCAGACCAGCTTTCTCCAGTTCGTCAGCGTCGATACTCATCCCGGCTCATTGGTCTTCGATCTGAAGGCGCTCGGTTTCTCGTTGGGTATTCCCGAGGTATCCAATCAGGTGCAATCCGGAACACTCAAAGCCGAAAATCATCCGTCAGACCAGTATCTCGTCGACACACCTGATGACGTCGTTCCTGTCCAAGTCGCACAGCACCGCAGCGAAGGCCTTCTGATCAGCTTCCCAACTGAAAAACATCACTGGACGGATTTGAGTTCGAGCCAGCAAGAGGAAGTGAAGCGATTTGTGTTGAACAGAACGGCAGCCATTCGCGCTTTGTCTGACTTCAAGGATGTGGTCGCCCCGACGCCGTGATGGGGCGGGTAGCTGGCAGACTGATTTCCCGACGGAGCTGTGGCTTCGTGCTTCGAGGGGGCGAGAAGCCGAGCATCCTGGCGGGATGCGCGCTCGAGCCACTGCAGGTGCCGACCTGCGCGAATACGTACATCTTCGCGGTGCAGTATCAGCGGCGGGTGAACCCGGTGTCGGTTGCGGTGGCGCCGGGCACGCTGCTGGCCGGCCGAAAGAGTTATTGAACGCGCTGGCCCGCGCGCCAGGCCATCTCCCAGAAGTCTGCCTCGAGTCGGGTGGCTTCCTTGAAGATCGCCATCAGCTCTGCCTCGCGCGCCGGCGTGGCGTAGAGATCGGCCAGATGCTCCATATGCGCCCGCGCCTTGGCAGCGACCTCCTGGTACGGCGCGCCGGCGTACTCGGCGATCCAGACGCGATAGGCGTTCGTCGCGGCGTGCGCGAGGGGTAGCGAGGCGAGCCGCGTTGCGATCTCCGCGTACCCGATCACGCAGGGGGCAAGCGCCACCTTGAGTGCCAGCAGATCGCCGCGCATTCCCGCGTCGAGCACGTAGCGTGTATAGGCCAGCATCTCGGCCGCCGGCGGGGCCTGTTCAAGGTCGGCCGGGGACAGACCCCAATCGGCGCAGAGCTTCACATGCAGGTTCATCTCGACATCGAGGATCGCCGACAGGCCGGCGGCGGCTTCACGCATGTCGGCAAGTCGGGGCGACTTGTAGACCGCGAGCGCGTAGGCGCGAGCGAACTCGATGAGGAACAAGTAGTCTTGAACGAGATAGTGACGAAACGCCGCTTCGGGGAGCGAGCCGTCTGCCAATCCGTTCGTGAAGGGATGCTCGGTGTAAGCCCGCCACTCAACGGATGCTGCTGTCTTGAGACGCTCGAAGAAGCTCACGATCTTTTTTGCCCGGCTTGCTTGTCGGTAAACGTCTTTGGTTCGCTACCGATAGCGCATTGCCGACCGAGGAGCTACGGTGACCGCGCACAAATACTGGCTTTGAGCGGCGTTGCGGACACTCCCCGCGTCGAGAGCTTTGTGCACTGTCACCGTAATGCTGGAGAGTGCGCCGCACCAATGCCCAAATACCCAATCAGCGCAGGCCCAGGAACGAGAGCACCACACCAATCACGACGACGAGTCCGACCAGATAGATAATACCGTTCATGTCTCAGCTCCTCAGCGTTGTCAGTCCTGCCGCAACACAAACACCCAAGGTCGTGAAAAGGTTCGGCGTGGCCCCACGCCGTTTTCTCCTGAAATCGGGGAACGAAAGCGAACGCCCCTGCTTCGTGGCGTGCTGAGCCCTCCCCCTCATCTCGATGATTTTGCGTTTACACGCAAAGGTCGATAGGCTGCACCGATACGTCCTGCAGGGAGGGTGACATGGGACAGCGTGAAGAGATGCTGGCATTGATCAGACGCGCTTACGCCGCACGCGACGGCGGTGACGCCGAGGGCTTGGTGACAGCCTTTCATCCCGAAGGTCTGTTCACCCTGATGGGCGACAAGAGCGCCCTCGAACTGACAGGGAGTATGCAGGGGCACCCGACCCTGCGTGGGGCCTTCAGTAGATTGATTGAGGAATTCGGCTTCGAAGGTCGCCAAATCCTGGCCGAGCTGGTCGACGGAGATCGCGTCGCCGTTCATTCCCGCGTCGTCGTTCGACACCGCCCGACCGGGCAGGCTTCCAGCACCGAGATCCTGGACCTGTTCAGATTTCAGGACGGCAAGATCGTCGAGCTGATTGAATTTGCGGACACTGCACAGATCAAGGCGATGATCTCCTGAGGGGGATGAGGTTGGATTGTATCGTCCTCGCGCAGGGATAGACGCCCGGGCATCCGTGATATGCGCGTTAGAACTGCCGGCGATGCCGGCGGCTGCGTTCGTGCTAGCCAAGCTGCTCGGTTTGGCTCAGGTCGCGGCCGGCCTGGATCGTGCTGTCGCCGCAAACCGGATAATTTGCTTTTGCTTCCTTCATTTCTATAGGACGGAATTCATGACGTTGATCGTGGGCTATGCGAATGAAGAAATCGGCTTTCTAGTGGGGGAGACTCTTTTAACTCCTCTATTGGAGGTGAAAGGTAATCCGATCGGGCCAGTGAGTGGCGAGTTTCACGGCCTAAAGATACAGATCATCGACGATAACACGGCCGTTGCGTTTGCATCATCAAATGCAGCTGATGCGGCACTCACACTGATTGGCCAGCTTGCACAAGAACTCGTGCAGAACGCAAAATTCGACCCGGCGACCCGACTGGCTGAGCGTCACGCCGAACTCTTAGCCTCAAAAAAAAGCGATCCACCAGACTGTGAGTTTCTCGTGCTCCGGATTGATGGTGATCGCAAACGCCTTGCACACATCACAGACGGCGTCCTCAAATATGTTGAACGAGCCTATATTGGCGACCCTGCCCAATATAGGAGACTTTTAGAGCTGAAGAAGCCATACGTCGGCCCGAAACAGCAGACGACAGTGCACTTAGACGGCACAACAACAATCGAATCCATCGTGAACAGTGCAGGACTAGTAGAATTCGTAGAAATCGGATTGGCGCTTCAAGCGCTGGTGGAGCAGCGACGAGGTGAGGGAATCGGCGCGATTGCCGGGAATATCATCCGAGTCGTGGACGCGAGAATCTCTCGTAAGCTGGAATACCTACAGACGCACGAAGCGAGTATTACGCAGGCAGAGGGAAAGGCGGGCTATTCGCTCTTAGCATCCAATTCAGGGAAGCGCGGAGTTGGTATCTACTACGTTGCAGGCAAAGTTGGGTTCGTTATGATTGCTGGAGATACGGAACCATGCCGTAAGCTGCCAGCGGAAACGATGGATGAATTTAAGCAATTTGCGAAAAGCCAATTCGATCTAAATCTCTGTTAGCCGTTTAAGGTTGAGGCATCATGATTTAGTCAGGTGCGCGATCATCAATCCTGCTTAAGAATCGCGTGATGCCATCTAGTTGGGCTGTATTTTCGGGCATTCTATGCAAGTGCCTAGGCGATCGCTCTATTCTTTTCCCGGAGGAGAGCTTCGAGATTACCGGGGACTTCCAGACCGCGTCCGGCTCGTGCGATTATCCACCACGCGGATCCTAGGACGCCTGTGCAGGAACGTCCTTCTTTTTGTCCGCTCGTAACAAGTCAACCTCTTTTTGAATCACGCGGCGACACATTGAACGTAAGCGGCTGAGAAGCGTGCGCTCGTGAGCATTCAAGCGATGCTTACCCCGGTGGACTATCTGGGATCGAACATCATAAATGTCGCTGAACGTTTTATAGAGATCCTCACGCTCCTCTTGGCTTGATCCGATCAAGTACGCACATCTGTTTCGAAGTAGCTCATTGAGCCCAATTTCTTTTGAGGCAGCTTTGTCTCCGAGCAAAATTTCCAGGACCACCATGGCTTGGATAAAGGGCAGAAGTGGATCTGAGCCTGTTGCGCTGTCAAAATACCATTGCGACGCAAGCATTATTGGCTCGGCGCGTTTGCCCGCCGCGATGACCTGAGCCATTTCCTCTAGGATACGCGGACACCAATGAACTCGTTTTTCTGGCGTGTTGACTAAGTCGCCCATTTCGAGTTTTTCGAGGCCCCAGCTTATCCTATCGTCGAGCTCCAGTTTTCGCTCCGCTCGCCAATTCCCTTCGTTATCCTTGCGATGGACGAAGTAGCCATATTTCGGAGGGTAAACCGGATAACTTGAGTTGACTTGAAAGAGCCGTAGCGCAAGGCCGAGACCGCAGACGGAGCGTATAAATCGACGCGCCTCTAGGTCAGGGGCTGAACCTCCATACGGACCAATAAATCCTTCGACGTCCCGCTGGATGTGCACTGCATTTTCTTCCCAAGTCAGCGGCCCCGTAAGAAGCGAAGACAGTAACCCGCCTCCGAAGCGCTGCGCTTTGTCCGCATCTTCCTGCACGTGCAGCGGAAGTAAATCAGACAAGTCTTTCGAGGTACGCACCAAGCGTGAGGAAGTCGTCTCGAACGTCCATTGATTTCTCTCGTCGGGCAGACATCCCCATAGCGCCTTCGGTAACGGGCACGTTGTCCTGTATTGGTTGGGTAGAGTTTCAAATTGACCAATAAGCCGCGCTGTGACCGCAGCGGAATTTTCATAGCCAGCGACTTCAACTAGTTTCTTTCGAGCCGGCTCTTTCTCATATTCGGCGCTTTGTAGCTCGATCGCGAGCGTGTCCAAGATGAACTCGACCAATGGATAGTCGTCGACATACGCCAGCAGGGCGTCGTGGATCGGCCCACGTTGAGGCAGCGCCTCGTCCGCCATTAAAAGCAACATGACGCCTCCTGATGCTCGTCTAAGGAATTTGCCGTGATCCATCTCGATCAACGGGAGCGCACGCGCGACAATCTCCGCAATTTCTAGCTTTTGCGTTTGGATGAAGGTCGATGGCCACAGCTCTTCCCCGCGGGTGATTTCGAGAATGGTACACGCGGGAGTTTATTTGGGACGGGAGAGACGCGCAGGAGGCGCAGTTATGCAAGGGGAAATTTTGGAGATTCAGTGTACATTCCACTTGCGCTGACATGTTTCGCCCTCTCAGACGACGCAAATAGAAGTGTCTATCAATGAGATTCTGACAATGAGGGCCGTCCGCGCCGCTGGTACAGTTGGGTGGGCTCGAACCACCGACCTCCTGTTCCACAGACAGGCGCTCTAACCAACTGAGCTACAACTGCATCCTTGCGAGCCGCCCGAGGGGCGCCCTTGATAGGGCCGGTCACCGAGGGGGCTGGACGGGGCGGAAACTAGGTGCAACGGGCGTTTTTGGCAAGGCCGCAACACCCTCAAAACGTCCCGCAAACGAGGTTATTTCCAAAGCAAAACCCGGGCTCTAGGCCCGGGTTTCTTAATTGAGACGGCCGCGCCAGATCAGGCGGCGGGGTAGAGCTTCGCGGCAGAGGCCTTGATCGGCTCGGCGGCGGCAGTGGCCGCGCGCTGGGTGATCTCGGCGAGCTCCCGGGCCTGGGCCTGGAAGGTTTCGAGCTGCGCCTTGGAATGGTTGGTCCACAGCGCGAACGCATCCTGCGGCGCCTTCACGCTGAACAGCTCCTGGGTGAAGTCGAGATGGGCCTTGGTGTTGGCCTTCGCGAACTCCATCAGCTTGGCGGTGTATTCGCTGACGCCCTTGTGGGCGGACGCGAACACGGCCTCGACGGTGCCGTTGTGGGTCTCGGCGGCGTCCTTGAACTTGGCGTAGTTCTCGCGGGCCTGCGACACGCCCTTTTCGGCGAACGCACGCATCTGCTCCGGAACCTCGAACGGAATGACGGAGGCGGAGAATGGATCAGTCGTACCTGTCATGCTTTGTCCCTCACACTAATGAAAAAACGGAGTGAGCCTTCAGGCGCGCCCGCCGGCCAACCGGGTGACGGGTGCGAAGACTGGAAACACAAAACGAATGATGGCTCGCCCAGCGCGGAGACCATGCCTGCCTAAGATGTCAACATTGTGCAACGCAACGGGTTTTGGGGTGCATTGCGCAAATTTAATCGCGGGGAGGATGAGGTTCCCGGGATCGGGAACCGGTGGTTGAGGTAATCAGGTGGTGCCTGAGCGCGCGCCTCGTCCTTCGAGACGACCGCTGCGCGGTCTCCTCAGGATGAGGCTGGGCGGCATGGGTATCTGCGGACGCGGGGATCTCGAAGGATGGGGATGCGAACGGGCTACGGCTTGCGGGGTCAGGGACATTAAGGTTATCGCGGCTTTAGGCCTTGGCGGCTAGGCTTCGGCCGTGGACCTGCCCGGCCCTGCGGGCGATACTAACCCTTTCTTAAGGCTGTCATTCCCGGCAGCCTGATGCGCACAAGCGGGACGCGAAGCCGGTCGGATGACGAGTTCGGATTTCCAGTTGCGAGGCGTGGGCGATCCCCGGCTGGCCGTGCACGCGACCTCGCCGCTGCCCGCCTGGCTCTGGTCGATCGACGGCACGCGCGTGCTCTGGGCCAATCCGGTCGGGGCAAGGCTGTTCGGCGCGGCCAATGCCACGGCGCTGGCGGACAGGATTTTCGGGCCCACCGACGGCCACCGCCGCCAGATCATCCGGCTTGCCGGCCGGCTGCCTCCGAACGGCGCGATCCGGCTCGAACGGCTGCGCGGCTTCGGCGCGCGGCTCGGCACGCTGATGACCTGCGCCTGCGCCCGGCTCGACTTCGCCGATGGCGGCCGCGCTGTGCTCGTCACGGCGATGGACCCCGGCTTGCGCACCATGCCGCTGGTCGAGCGGCTGCTTCGTCTGGTCGACGGCGCCAAGACGCCGATGGCGGCGTTCGCGCCCGACGGACTGTTCGTCGGCGCCAGCGAAACGGCCCGCACCCTGCTCGGCTTCCGCGATCTCACCGAGGGGGCCTCGAGCAGGCGCGCAGCGATGCGCTTCGCCAGGGCCGCGCCGAGACGCCGATCGGCATCGGCCAGATGGTGCTGCAGCGGGTCGGCAGCGGGGCCGATGTCGGCCTGGTCGCGCTGATCGAGCCTGCCGTGCAGCAGGCGGCGGCTGGGACTGATGAGGTCGAACCCGAGGCCGCTGAAGAGGTCGCGCGCGAAGAGATCGCCCGAGAAGACATCGCTCAGCATGAGGCTGCGCCGCCCGCTGCTCCAGCCGCCGTGCCGCAGGATGTGCAAGCCGCGCCGTCGCACGAGGCGCCATCAGAGATCGCGCTGTTCGACGCCTTCGCCGAGCCGGTCGACGCGCCGCAAGCAACGATCGCGCACGAACCGCCTGCAAGCGAGCCGGCGACCGAGATCGTCTCGATCCAGCAAGCCGTCGAGCAAGCGGCCGAAGCGCGCGCCGAGGTCGAACCGAAGACTCCGGTTGAAAACTCGGCCGAAGCCATGGTGTCGCCGCAGGCCGCGCCGACCGTAACCGGCATGGTCGAGCCGCCGTCGGGCCACGAAGAGCCGCCCGCACCGCGTCAGCATCCGCTGCGCTTCCTCTGGAAGGTGGATGCAGAGGGCCGCTTTGTGCTTCTCTCCGACGAATTCATCCACCTGATCGGGCCGCGCACGGCCGCCGGCTTCGACCGCCCCTGGCGCGAGATCGCCGACGCCTTCGCGCTCGACCCTGAAGGCCGCGTGGCGCAGGCGCTTGCCAGCAAGGACACCTGGGCCGGGATCACCGTGAACTGGCCGGCCGATGGCGGCGAGCATCTGCCGGTCGAGCTTGCCGGACTTCCGGTTTATGACGGCGAGCGCAATTTCGCGGGCTTCAGGGGATTTGGCGTCTGCCGCGATCTCGACGGCCTCAACCGGCTCGATGCGCTCAGGCGTTTTGAGCTTTTGGCCGAACCGGCGGCGCCGCAAAGCCTGTCCGCCGATGTGATCGAGCCGGAGCCTGAGCCAGAGCCGCCGCCTCCGCCGATCGAGCCGCCCGCACCTGAGCCCGCGCCTGAAGCCGAACTGACCGACCCCACAACCGACGCGAATTCACATCCAACCGATCCGGAAACGCCAGTGGAAACGCCTCCCAATGTCCTGCCGTTCCGAGCGCCCGGCGACACGCGATCGCCGACGCTGACGCCGGTCGAGAACAGCGCGTTCAACGAGCTCGCCCGCCAATTGTCCGAGCGCCTCGAACGCGACAAGGAAACCATCGCGGCATCGTCCGAGCCGCCGGATGCCGAGATCACGCCTGAGGCGCCGACGCCGGAGCCCGAGCCTGAGACGCCGCACGCGCCGGCCGAATGGCTGACCGCGCCCGCGCCGCCCGCGCACGGCCACAGCCCGCGCGACCGCGCGCTGCTCGACCTGCTGCCGACCGGCATCCTGATCTATCGGCTCGACCGCCTGCTCTACGCCAACCCCGCGTTTCTCGCGCGCATGGGCTATGCCAGCCTGAGCGCACTTGAGAACGCCGGCGGGCTAGATGCACTCTATGTCGAGCCCGGCGTGTCCGCGGCCAGCAGCACGTCGCAAGCCGGCACGCCGGTCACGATCAGCGCGACGCTCGCCAATGGCGAAGCGCCGCTGCCGACCACCGAGGCGCATCTGCACGCGATCGACTGGGACGGCGAGAGCGCGCATGCGCTGATCTGCGCGCTGCCGCAGGCAGCGCCCGCTGCGCCCGTCATCGCCGAGACCGTCACCGCCGAGACCATTGTCCCCGAGACCTTCCCCACCGCGCCGGAGCCCGACGCCGGCGAGGCGGCCGCGGAAGATCTCGCCGCGATCCTCGACACCACGGCCGAGGGCATCGTGATGTTCGATGCCGAAGGCAACATCCACGCCTGCAACCGCAGCGCCGAGGCGCTGTTCGGCTATGACGGCGAGACGCTGATGCAGCAGAATCTGGTGACGCTGTTCGCGCCGGAGAGCCAGCATGTCGTGATCGACTATCTGGAAAACCTCAAGAGCCAGGACATCGCGAGCCTGCTCGACCACGGCCGCGAGGTGCTGGGGCGCGAGAAGAAGGGCGGCGTCATTCCGCTCGCGATGATCATGGGCCGCACCCGGCCCGACGGCCCGAACTTCTTCGCCGTGTTCCGCGACCTCTCGCACAGCAAGCAGGGCGAGAGCGAGCTGACGCAGGTGCGACGTCTGGTCGACGGCGCGGCCAATGCCAAGGCGGACATGCTGGCGCGGATCAGCCACGAGATCCGCACGCCGCTCAACGCCATCATCGGCTTTTCGGAGGTGATGATCTCGGAACGCTTCGGCACGCTCGGCAACGAGCGCTACGGCGAGTACATGAAGGACATCCGCGCCTCCGGCGAGCGCGTCATCGCCATCATCGACGACCTGCTCGAGCTGTCGCGGATCGAGACCGGCAAGCTCGACCTCAACTTCGCCAACCTCAACCTCAATGATCTGGTCGAGGCCTGCGTGGTCGTGATGCAGCCGCAGGCCAATCGCGAGCGCATCATCATCCGCACCTCGCTCGGCCATGCCCTGCCGCAGGTGAGCGCGGATGCGCGCGCGATGCGGCAGATCACCATGAACCTGATCTCGAACTCGATCCGGCTCGCCAGCGCCGGCGGCCAGGTCATCGTCTCGACCGCGCTCACCGACCGCGGCGAGGTCGCACTTCGCATCCGCGACACCGGTCACGGCCTCAGCGAGCGCGAAGTCGCCGCCGCGATGGAGCCGTTCCGCACGCCGCCGCCCGGCGACGCCGAAGACAGTTCGGCGCTGAGCTTGTCGCTGACCAAGGCCCTGGTCGAAGCCAACCGCGCCCGCTTCAACATCAAGAGCGCGGCGAACTCCGGCTCGCTGATCGAGGTGGTGTTCGCACCGGCACTGGCGCAGGCGTAAGCGGCGAACGCGATTTCCTGCCCGCGGTGCACGGGCGGCTTCGGCCGAGCCGCGCCCCGCGAAGGGCGCCATTGCGACTTCTTCCCGAGCGGAACCGAAGCCCCTCGTTGCGGCTTGAAGCCTGGACCCAGCGTTTCTCCTGCTGATCAGTTCGACACTGCAGCTCCCGCACCCAGCGACTTCAAATGACCGAACGAGCGAAATCCGTGGCATCGAAGCAGCGTCCGCCCAAGCGGAGCGAGGCGGCGCGGAGCGAGGGCGGCCCGACCACGACTGAGCGAAAGCCGCTGCCTACCGGCGCGGGCGCGCGCATGAACGCACGGGTCGTGCTTGCCCTTGCGCTGGTCGCACTCGCGTTGTGGACGGCGGCGGGCTTTCTGCCCGCAGTGATCTGGGCCGCGATACTCGCAACCAGCCTGTGGCCGCTCTACACCAAGTTTGCGGCACGCGTGACCTCCGGCCGCTCCAGCCTGGCCCCGCTGGTCTTCACGCTCGTCGTCGCCCTCATCCTGTTTACGCCGATGTCGCTTGCCGTCTATCAGATCGCGCAGCAAGGCGATCTGCTCGTGGGCTGGATGAAACAGGCCGGAGAGAGCGGGATCGAAGTGCCTGATTGGCTCGCCCGCCTTCCGATCGCCGCAGAGAGCATCGAGCAGTGGTGGCGCAGCAATCTTTCCGATCCCAAAGCCGCGACCGCATGGCTGAAAAGCGTCAACGCAGACAACGCATCGGAACTGTTTCGAACGTTCGGCGGACAGCTGCTTCATCGCCTGTTTCTTCTGTTCTTTTCGCTGATCGCCTTGTTCGTCTTGCTGCGCAACGGCCGGTCGATCTCGGACCGCGTGCTGGAAACCTGCGATCGGCTTTTCGGTGAGGCGGGAGAGGGTCTCGCCGAGCAAATGGTCGATGCGATCCGCGGCACCGTGAACGGTACGGTGCTGGTCGCCGCAGGCGAGGGATTATTGATCGGCGTGGCCTATTTCGTCGCGGGCGTGCCGCATGCCATCGTATTCACGATATTGACCACGGCCTTCGCCATGCTTCCGTTCGGCGCCTGGCTCGCTTTCACCGCTGCGGCGGTGGTGCTGGTCTCTGGCGGAGGCAGCGGCTTCGCAGCCGCGGGCGTCTTCTTCTGGGGCGCGATCGTCATGTTGGCCGGCGATCATTTCGTCTGGCCGACCCTGGTCGGCGACTCCGCGCGGCTGCCGTTTCTGTTCGCGTTCGTCGGGATCTTCGGAGGCTTGGCTGCCTTCGGCCTTCTGGGCTTGTTTCTCGGCCCGGTGATCATGTCGGCGTTGCTGGTGGTCTGGCGCGAGTGGGTGTTCCGACCTGTCGCGCCCGAGAAGAACGGTTGAGTTGCCGCGGGCGTATCCCCAAGCACACGCCAGAAAGCAAAAGGCACGGCGCTTGCGACGCCGTGCCTTCCGCATTCACGAGGCTCGATCTCAGCTGTAGATTTCGAACAGTCCCGCGCCGCCCTGGCCGCCGCCGATGCACATCGTCACGACGCCCCACTTCGCCTTGCGGCGCTTGCCCTCCTGGAGGATGTGGCCGGTGAGCCGCGCGCCGGTCATGCCGAACGGATGGCCGATCGGCGCTGGCGAAGGCATAAGGCGAGATCAGGCTGGGACTGGACTGGCGGCTGCCTTTACGTAGTGGCGCAACCCGCTCGGACATGTAGTATGGCCCTGCCGGAGCGGGGTACCAAATTGGACGGAATCAATCTTCACGATCCCCTCTTCGCCACCTATGTCGTTGCCGCCAGCTTGATCATCCTCAAGGCCGTGGCGATGTCGTGGCTCACCGTGGTCCGGATGGTGAGGGCCCAGGGCGGCTACCGTTCGCCGGAGGACATCAAGAAGACACCACTGAATCCCGCACCCGATCCGGCGCAGCTTCTTCCCAACGAAGATGTGGAGCGGATCCGCCGGATCCAGATGAACGATCTCGAGAGCCTGCCGTATTTCCTGGCCGCGGGCTTTCTTTATGTTCTCACAAAGCCGTCGCTGCTTCTCGCGCAATGCCTGCTCTACGGCTACGTTGCCTCACGCCTGCTGCATTTTCTCGCCTATCTCACCGGGCAAATTCACGACATTCGCGCAATGCTGTGGACCGTCGGCTCGGTCATCCTGGTCTTCATGACCGTGCGCACGCTGCTCGTTGCACTCGGCGCTTGAGGCTCAGTCGGCCACGCCGGCGATCTGCTGGGCCGAAAGGTAGCGTTCAAGCGCCTCGTGCTGCTTGAAAAAGCGCATGGCGCGCAGATCGCGGATCGTCGTTTTTTGTGCCGCATCGCGAACCCGGGTGACCTCGCGGGCTTCCTCCAGCCGGCCGACCCCGACCAGGTTGGCCGCGAGCATGCGATGTCCGGTGCCGTTGCTCGGATTGTGCCGAACCGACTTGCGCGCCCAGGCAACGCCCTCCTCGTACTGCCCGAGGGCAAAGTAGGACGCGGTCAATCCCGTCATCCACATATGGAGCATGCTGTCCTCGGGGCTGAGGACGAGAGACCGATGCAGGCATGCGAGTGCGTTGGCATAATCGCCTCCCATGCTGTCGATCATTCCGAGTACACCCCATGCGAAAGCCGAACTCGGATTGAGCCTTGCGGCTTCGCTGGCGTGAATGCGCCCCTGATCGTTGTCGCCGGCGGGCCCAAACAGCGTGAAGCCATAGACAGCGTGGGCGAAAGCGTCCCCACTATCCTGCTCGACGGCGCGGCGCGCCAGACCGACCGCCTCGGACGCGGCATCCGCAGACATGTTGGCGCCGAGCGGCGGAGCCATCACGAGTCCCCAAGCCAGCGCCGCCAGCGTCGCCGTTCGCTCCTGATCGAGGCTCAGAGACCGCCGAAGCAGATCGATGGCCTTGACGATACCTTCGCGGGTGCCGCCCCATAAATGATGAAGGCCGCGCAAATACAGATCATAGGCCGAAAGATCAGTTGGCGGCTTGCGGCGTGCGCGTTCGATCTCGGCGCTACGAACGGCGGGATCGACGACTGCGGCAACACTGCTGCTGACGTCGTCCTGCAGGTCGAAGATGTCGACCAGGGGGCGATCGTAGCGATTGGACCAGACCTGGGCCTCGCTTCCGGTATGAGTGAGCTCGGCCGAGACGCGAATGCGGTTGCCCGCCTTGCGAATATGACCGCTCAGGACGTATTGCGCACCGAGTTGCTGCGCAATCTGCCGGCTGGTCATTCCCTTGTCCCGAAGGGCAAAGCACGATCCGGCCGCGATCACCACCAGCTCGCGAAAGCGCGATAGAGCGGTGATGATGTCTGCAGTGACGCCATCGGCGAAGTAGTCCTGTTCGGTTTCATCACCCATGTTGCGGAACGGAAGCACCGCCACGGAGGGCCTGTCGTTGCCGAACACGTGCTCCGCCTGGTGCGAAAGGTCTGCCGTCGGGTCCGCTGCCGGCAGAACGATCTTCTGCTCCTGGACCTTGCGCAATTCCGCAGCCAGCGCGCTGGTTGTGGCATCGGGCGCGGTGCCGAGCTCTTGCTTCAGAAAGGCAACGACGGCCTGATAATATTTGAGCGCCTCGGCGTTGCGGCCGGCCGCGGACAACGCGCGCATGATCAGGCGGTGCGCATCCTCGCGCATGCTGTTGAGTGCATTGGCGCGCTGGCCGGCGAGCAGGGCATCGCCGGCACGTCCGTCGGACAGTTCCTGGTCGCCGAGCGCTACCATCGCGCCGACAGCCAGCTCCGATAACCGCTCGCGTTCGCCGGCCACCCACTCGCTCCAGCCCTCAGCGTTGACCGCGATGTCATCGACGAGGCGCCCGCGATAGAGATCTGCCGCCGCGGTCAGCGCGTCACGGCTGCCCTTTCTGACAAGCCGCTCGAATTGCGGCACATCGCAGGTGATCACAACGGCATTCAACGAAATGAATTCGCCGTCACTCCTGAGAGCACTCTGACCAAGAACTTGACGCAGCTTGAACAGGGCCTGTCGCAGGTTTTGCTTCGCCTGCGCTTCGAAGTGCGATCCCCACAGCAAGGTCGAGAGTTTTTCGCGGTGCTGAGGCTGAGGTGCCGTGCAGGCCAGATAGGCCAGCAATCCCGCGAGCTTCTTGTTCGGTAAGCTGACGGCACCGTCCGGCCCGATCAGTTCAAAACGTCCAAGAAGTGCGAGAGTAAAACTTGGGCTGGGCGCGGGTGCAGTTTCGGTCATTCCGCCTCAAAAATAAGCAGATGCGCTCACGGATATACATCCTACACGAATTGCCGCCTTAGCGAACAATATTAACGCTGCAGTGACGGCCGAGTGACGCCGGCGACGACGACAGTGGGTTCAGATCGCATCGCGACGAGATGCCGGTTGGTTGATCGACGCGGAGCAATTTCATCCGGAAGTCAGCGTGCGCGCGCATCACCTCATCATGATCGTCGTTGGCTTGTTCGTGGTTCTCGCCGGATTCGACGCAGCGTTGACGACCTTTGCACACCCGACACTCAGGGCCGCTTCGCAGTCGGCGCCGCCCGTCGCACCGCTCCTTTTCGGAGGCGACTGATCGCACGCCGGCATCACAACAGCCATCAAACAGGAGGTCGCATTGACCGACATCGCACAGCAGGGAAGACAATCGCAGAGGTTTCTCGCGTCCGATCAAGAACAGCGATTGGTTGCGATGTGGAGACTTGGAGTGGTCGCCTTCTATGGCTCGCTCCTGGCGCTGGTGATTGCCTTCGCGGCAATGAGCAAGGCGCCCCGAGAGCGCCAAGCCAACCTGGCCTCCGACGATTTCGTTACCCACTACATTTCGAACCCGTCGGCGCCGTAGGCGATCGGGACGAGCGACAGCAAAGCATATGAGGACAATCGTGAACAATCACAACCGTGCTGCGTCTCCAATTCGGGCCAGATCTCCAGCATCGCACGACAGAAAGCGAACAGGCGGCGAGACGCGCCTGATGATCCTCGTTCTGCTGGGATTCGGCCTCGTTCACGTGATCGGCGCGATCCTCATTCAGCGCGCGTCGACCGAGCGAGGTGATCCGCCCCTGATCCTCGCTTCGCACACCGACTGACGGCCGCCACATGCAGCCGGTTCATGGGATTTGAAAACCAGGAGGCAACATTGCCAGCAATCATACGCACGATTTCCCGCACGGTCCTCTCGGTCATCGGTGCCGAATTGGCGAAGCACGCCCTCCTGTTATGCGCAGCGTGCGCCTTTGTGTTCGTGCTCTCACGAACCTACGGCCTGGATTTGAGCGCCGGATTCTTCTGACGTTCGCAATGGTGGCCGACATGACTGAAATCTGAAGACGCATCGTCGTCGATGCGCAAGTCCTGAGGAGCTGAGATGTACGTTGGCCGGATATTGTCCACGCTTGGCGGACAAGGACCTATGCTCCTGGTGATCTCGCTTTGCGCAGGGCTGATGATCACTCCCTTCGCTCATCTCGGCTACGATCTTTTGCCTTTTTCGGCATTTCTTCTGACGCTGGGCTCGTTTCTTACGGCGGGTCTTGCCCCCTCTGAAGCCAGCATTCGTCCGCTCCTGATGGGCGTGGTACTTGCCTGGGTTGGCCTGGTGCTGCCATTCGCTGCTGCGATTCTGCTGTCCTTTGCTCCGCTTGATCCTGCGCTGCGGGCCGGCGTTCTGCTTTCACTGCTGGCGCCGCCGGTCGGAAGCGCCGCTGCGATCGCCGGAATGCTCGGTTTGCGACCACGTCTTGCACTGCTCGTTTCCATCGCACTGACCTTGCTCACGCCGATCTCGATTCCGAGTTTTGCCACGGTGCTCGGGCTTGGAATTGCATTCGACATGGGCGGGCTGGCAATCCGGCTCTTCAGCATTATCGGCGCTGCAGGCCTGGTGGCCTTCTTAGCCATGAGGTTTCGTCGTCATGTGATTCCCGTTCTGCCCGATCAAAGCGCCGCCACCGGGATCGCCGTTGTCGGGCTCATGATCGTGGGGCTTGCCACCTCGCAAGGCATACGGGCGCAATGGACCAGCAACGCCCTGCGTTTCGACGTGATGCTCGCCGCGGCGATCGTGTTCAATTTCGGTCTGTGCGTCCTCGCTGCCGTGACGTTCGCGAGGCTGGGGTGGCAAACCGCCGGTACCATCGGTCTCGTGAGCGGAAACCGCAACGTCACGCTCGTGTGGGCAGCGGCGAGCTTCGGTCTGCCGTCGCTGGCGGAAGGTTATGTCGCTGCGTGCGTCATCCCGGTCCTCGCGCTTCCCCTCATCATCAAGCTTTGTCTTAGACTACCATCCTTCAGCCGCTTCATCCCACAAAACCGGTGACCCAAAGAGTACACGCCTGACCTGGTGCTCAAACAAAAAGGCACGACGCTTGCGACGCCGTGCCTTCCGCATTCATGAGGCTCGATCTCAGCTGTAGATTTCGAACAGTCCCGCGCCGCCCTGGCCGCCGCCGATGCACATCGTCACGACGCCCCACTTCGCCTTGCGGCGCTTGCCTTCCTGGAGGATGTGGCCGGTGAGCCGCGCGCCGGTCATGCCGAACGGATGGCCGATCGCGATCGAGCCGCCGTTGACATTGTACTTGGCGGGATCGATGCCGAGCTTGTCGCGCGAATAGAGACACTGGCTGGCGAAGGCTTCGTTGAGCTCCCAGAGATCGATGTCGTCGATCTTCAGACCGTGACGCTTCAACAGCTTCGGCACGGCAAAGATCGGGCCGATGCCCATCTCGTCCGGTTCGCAACCCGCCGCCGCCCAGGCGACGAAGCGGCCCATGGGATTGAGGCCGCGCTTCTCCGCGTCCTTGGCTTCCATCAGCACCACGGCCGCAGCACCGTCCGACAGCTGGCTGGCGTTGCCGGCCGTGACGAACTTGCCGGGGCCCCTGACGGGCTCGAGCTTGGCGAGACCTTCCAGCGTGGTCTCGGGCCGGTTGCACTCGTCGCGGTCGACGACGTAATCGACGATCGACTCGGCCTTGGTCGCCTTGTCGACCACCTTCATCTTAGTCTTCATCGGGACGATCTCGTCCTTGAACTTGCCGGCCTGCTGCGCGGCGGCCATGCGGCGCTGCGACTCCAGCGAATACTCGTCCTGATATTCACGGCTGAGATTGTAGCGCTCGGCGACGATATCGGCGGTGTCAATCATCGCCATGAAGATCGCCGGTGCCGTCTTGAGCAGTTCGGGATCGATCGATTCCTTCGGCGTGCCGCCGCCCGGCATCGAGATGCTCTCGACGCCGCCTGCGACGATGCAGTCGGAACCGTCCGAGCGGATCGAGTTGGCGGCCATCGCGATGGTCTGGAGACCGGACGAGCAGAACCGGTTCACCGAGACGCCCCCGGTCGATTTCGGCATTCCCGCCAGCAGCGCGGCCTGGCGGCCGATGTTCGGCGCGCCATGAGCGCAATTGCCGAGATAGCAATCCTCGACATAGTCCTTCTCGACGCCGGCGCGGTCGACTGCGTGGTGAATGGCGTGGGCCGCGAGCGACATCGGCGGGGTGATGTTGAACCCGCCGCGGCCGGATTTCGCGAGGCCCGTGCGTGCATAGGAAACGATGACGGCTTCACGCATTGTTTTCTCCCTTTCGAACGATTTTGACCGGAGCATCGGTCGAGGTTTCTCGGCGCCATTGGTACACAATGTCCGGCGGTCGCGGGAGAAATAAAAACGCCGCCCTCGCGAGAGGGCGGCGTTGTTCCGCGGGTCGGAATATGTCGGCGGATCAGAACGTCAGCGCCTTGACCTGCTTGACCTGCGGCAGAGCCTGCACCTTGGCAAGCAGATCGGCCGGCACCGCGCCGTCGACCTCGATCAGCGCGATGGCATCGGAGCCCGGCGCAACGCGGCCAAGATGGAAGGTCGCGATGTTGATCTTGGCATCGCCGAGCAGGCTCGCGAACTTGCCTATGAAACCCGGCTTGTCCTCGTTGGTCACGTAGATCATCGACTTGCCAAATTCAGCGTCGACGCGGATGCCCTTGATGTCGACCAGGCGCGGCTTGCCGTCGGCATAGACCGTGCCCGAGACCGACCGCTCCTGCCGCTCGGTGGTGACGGTGACGGTGATCAGGCTTTCATAGTCACTCTGGGCGGCGCGGACGATCTCGTCCACCACCATGCCGCGCTCCTTGGCGACGACGGGCGCGGAGACGACGTTGACCTCACCCAGCATCGGCCGCAGCAGGCCCGACAGCACGGCGGAGGTGATCGCCTTGATCTTCATCTCGGCCACGTGGCCCTCATAGGTGATCTCGACCTTGAGGATGCCGCTCTCGGTGAGCTGTCCCGCGAACGAACCGAGCTTTTCAGCGAGCGCGATGAACGGCTTCAGCTTCGGCGCCTCTTCCGCCGTGATCGAGGGGAAGTTGACGGCATTCGAGATCGCGCCGGTGAGCAGGTAATCCGACATCTGCTCGGCAACCTGGAGCGCGACGTTCTCCTGCGCCTCGGTGGTGGACGCGCCGAGATGCGGCGTGCAGATCACGTTGGGATGACCGAACAGCACATTCGCGGTGGCGGGCTCCTCGACAAAGACGTCGAAAGCGGCGCCGGCGATGTGCTTGGAATTCAAAGCGTTGACCACGGCCTGCTCGTCGACGAGACCGCCGCGGGCGCAGTTGATCAGGCGCACGCCCTTCTTCATCTTGGCGATCGCGGCTGCGTCGATGATGTTCCTGGTCTTCTCGGTGAGCGGGGTGTGCAGGGTGATGAAGTCGGCGCGCTTGAAGAGGTCGTCGAGCTCGACCTTCTCGACGCCGATGTCCCTGGCGCGCTCCGGCGACAGGAACGGATCGAACGCGATCACCTTCATGCGCAGGCCGAGCGCGCGGTCGGCGACGATCGAGCCGATGTTGCCGCAGCCGACGACTCCGAGCACCTTGCCGGTGATCTCGACGCCCATGAAGCGGTTCTTCTCCCACTTGCCGGCCTGGGTCGAAGCGTCCGCCTGCGGAATCTCGCGCGCCAGCGCCAGCATCAGGGTGATGGCGTGCTCGGCGGTCGTGATCGAATTGCCGAACGGCGTGTTCATCACGATGATACCCTTGGCCGTGGCGGCAGGAATCTCGACGTTGTCGACGCCGATGCCGGCGCGGCCGATCACCTTGAGGTTGGTCGCCTTCTCGAGGATCTTCGCGGTCGCCTTGGTCGCGGAGCGGATCGCGAGGCCGTCGTAATTGCCGATGATCTCGGCGAGCTTGTCCTTGTCCTTGCCGAGATTGGGCTGGAAGTCGACCTCGACGCCGCGGTCTTTGAAGATCTGCACGGCAGCGGGAGAGAGCGCGTCGGAAATGAGAACTTTGGGTTTGGTCATGGAGATGTGTCCTTCGCCGTCCCTAGAGGGAGATCGGCCTGAGGGCCGGAATGGGGAATTGCTCGGAAGCTCTTTGCTCTCCCTCTCCCCGTTCTTACGGGGAGAGGGTCGGGGTGAGGGGGCAGCCACAGGCGAGGTGCTCGCGGAGAGAGCCCCTCACCCGGATCGCTGCGCGACCCGACCTCTCCCCGTAAGAACGGGGAGAGGTAAAAACTACGCCGCCTTGGCGAGCGCGGCCTTGGTCTCGGCGAAGGCCCAGTCGATCCACTGGGTCAGCAGCGCGACATCACTGGCCTCGACGGTGGCGCCGCACCAGATACGCAGGCCGGCGGGCGCATCGCGATAGTAGGCGAAGTCGTAGCCCGCGCCCTCTTTCTCGACCAGCGCCACCAGCTTCTTGCTGAACTCGGCCTGCGCGTCCTCGGAGAGTGAGGTGATCGCGGGATCGGTGAACTTCAGGCACACCGAAGTGTTGGAGCGGATTGCGGCGTCCTTGGCGAGGAAGTCGATCCAGGGCGTCTTAGCCTTCCAGTCGGCGAGCACCTTGGTGTTGGCGTCGGCGCGCGCGATCAACGCCTTCAGGCCGCCGATCGACTTGGCCCAGTTCAGTGCGTCGAGATAATCCTCGACGCAGAGCATCGACGGCGTGTTGATGGTCTCGCCGACGAAAATGCCTTCGTTGATCTTGCCGCCCTTGGTCATGCGGAAAATCTTCGGCAGCGGCCAGGCCGGCTTGTAGGTTTCGAGCCGCTCCACCGCGCGGGGCGACAGGATCAGCATGCCATGCGCGGCTTCGCCGCCGAGCGCCTTCTGCCAGGAGAAGGTGACGACGTCGAGCTTGGCCCAGTCGAGGGGTTGCGCGAACGCGGCCGAGGTGGCGTCGCAGATGGTCAGGCCTTCGCGGGTCGCGCTGATCCAGTCGGCGTTCGGCACGCGCACGCCCGAGGTGGTGCCGTTCCAGGTGAAGACGACGTCGGACTTCGGATCGACCTTGGAGAGGTCGGGGATCTCACCGTAAGCCGCGTTGAGCTTGGTGACATCCTTGAGCTTCAATTCCTTGACGATGTCGCTGACCCAGCCCTCGCCAAAGGATTCCCAGGCGAGCGTGGTGACGGGCCGCGCACCCAGCATCGACCACAGCGCCATCTCGACCGCGCCGGTATCGGAGGCTGGCACGATGCCGATGCGATAATCAGCGGGCACTTCGAGCACTTCGCGCGTCAAATCGATCGCGAGCTTGAGCTTGGTCTTGCCGACCTTCGCGCGATGCGAACGGCCGAGCGCTGCGTCCTTGAGATTTTGGGCATTCCATCCGGGGCGCTTGGCGCAGGGGCCGGAGGAAAAATGCGGCACGTTCGGCCGCGAAGCGGGCTTCGCTACAGTCATCGTCTACCCTTCCAGATAGTAAGCCTCCCGTTGGGGGGAGGTGTCCCGCCGCGGCTGATACGGGAATCGGGAAGACCAGTCAAGGAAGTTCCGGCGGTTCACGCGCGGGTGATGGCGCCTCCGGTGCGATCTTGGGGGAATCGACCACCGCCAGCGCGTTCAGCAAGCCCGTGGCATCGCTGATCAATTGCGCGGCGCGGCGGCGGCTGCCGACTTTCAAAATGCATTTGTCATTGGCCTGCACGACGTAGCCGTTGCCGACCTTGATCATCGAATAGCTTGTCATCGAAATCCCCGAACCGATCGAGCCCGGTTTCGACGTCCCGTAGCACCGTTCGTTCCTTCACCAACGTGAACGCCGTGACGGTGGTTTATCAGCTCTTAATATGAACGTACGCGCGATCCGATTTCGCTGATCGCGCAAGGCTCATAGCGTGCTGCGTCAAAAGCGGACAGTCATGCCGACGTGACTCGCCGTGAACCCAAGCCGCTTGTAGAAGCGCTGCGCATCTGTTCGCGTCTGATGCGTCAGCAGTTCGACGAGATTGCAACCGCGCGCTTTCGCTTCCGTCACCGCCCATTGCACCAATTGCTCGCCGATGCCGCGGCTGCGGCAATCGGAAGCGACGCGGACGTCTTCGAGCAGACCGCGCAAGCCGCCTTGCGAGCTGAGACCCGGCAGGATCGCGAGCTGCAGGCAGCCGACCACCCTGCCCTCATTCTCGACAACCACAAGCTGGATATTTTGATCGCGCTCGACCCGCGCGAATGCCTCGTAATAGGACGCATGCAACGGGTCTTCCACGCGCTCGCGTGCGCTCCCGAGATGATCGTCGGCGAGCATCGTCACGATCGCAGCAACATCTTCGCGGCGCGCGGGACGAATGGAGACAGATTGGGCGTTCATAAAGTTACTCCTGCCTCAAGCGCGCCTAACGCACCTTGGGTATCCCGAGAAAGGTCTCGGCTTCGCCGATCCAGCGGCGGATGGCGGCATAGCGACCGAGATCGAAGCCGCCTTCATGCGCGACGCGCGTATAGGCAAGCAGCGAGACGTCGGCAAGCGAAACGTCATCACCGGCGAAGAAGCGGTTTGCCGCCAGATGCTGCTCCATGCGATCGAGCGCCGCGTAGCCGCGCTTGACCTTTTCAGGATCGAGCTCGGAGGCGTCCTTGCCGAGATAGACGAGCTGGAAGCGGCACACCGCGATATAGGGCTCGTGGCTGTATTGTTCCCAGAACAGCCATTCGTCCATCTTGGCGGCAGTGAAGGCGTCGCCCGGAATGAGCGCACTGTCGCGCGCGAGATAGCGGATGATGGCATTGGACTGCGCCAGCGTGCGACCGTCGTCGAAAGCGACGGTGGGCACCTGGCCGGCACCGTTCATCTGGAGGAATTGCGGCGTACGGGTCTCGCCCTTGCGGGTGTCGATCTCGATCCACTCGTAGAGCACCGCGAGCTTGTCGCAGACCCACTTCACCTTCAGACAATTGCCGGAATTGCTATCGCCGTAGATCCGCATCGGTGCCCCCGCGCATTCGGCGACAGAGCATCAGGACGGAAGGAACCTGTCAACAGAAAGCGGGCGACTCAGAACTGGTAGCCAATGCCGACGCGGAAGTTATTCAGGCCGACAGTGATGTCCTTCACGTCCGAGAAGCCGACATGCTCCCATTCGCCGCGAACCAGGATGTTGTTGCAGATCGCGTACTCGACACCGATACCGGCCGTCCATCCATACATGAAGCTGTTGGTGCGCAGCTCAGTCTTGTTAAACGTACCCGTGTCAATCGTGACCTGTCGATGGATCGTCGCCGTAACACCGCCCAGGACAATCGACTCGTCATAGTCGTCATGCTTGATGTAGGACACGGTCGCGAATCGCGAAACTTCAGCGCGCCCAATCGCCAGACCGGCGAAGGCATAGGGCATGAAGTCGCCGCCGTCCCAACCGACCCGACCGCGGAAGGTGGCGTAATCCTTCAGCTTTAGCGCAGCACCACCACCGAGTGAAGTGACGTAGGTATAGGTATGGCCCGTTGGCGCCGTCTCACCGTCGAGAATGCGTGTCATGGAATCACTTGCCGAGCTCGATATATTCTTCATGTAGCTGTAATTGGCCTCGACGCCGAACACTGCATCGTAGAGCTGCCAATTGCGGCCGACATAGGCGCCAAACCCGGTCGACTGCACGTGGTTACTCGGCAGCAGCGACCAGCCGCCGACTGGCGCCTCAAGGATGCTGTTGCGAAGCATGAAGTCGGTCATCGTCTTCGGAGCATGACTGAAATCAACATCGGTCGTGGCAAACCCGAACTGGCCGCCAACATAAAAACCGTCCCAATTGTGGGACGTCTTTGACAGCCCGTCGGTGAAGCTACCTCGGAGGATGGGAAGATCGGAGAGATCGGCCGCGTGCGCCGCGGAGACCGTCCCCAACATCGCCGCCGCCAACAAAAGCCTACGCATCGAACACTCCATCGAACTCGAACTTTCACTCGTGATCATGGCTCGTTAACCTTAACCAATGGTTGCGTAGGAGGCTTTCGTCGCCGCCCGCCATGAAAAATACGCAAAGCAAAACGGCGCGGGATGATCCCGCGCCGTTAAGAAGTCCTAACCGATCAGGCTGACGATCAGCCCTTGGTGACGAGCGGCGGCATGTAGGCCGGCGGGCTGTTGAGATCCCAGCGCACGCCGAGCTTGACGTCATGCGAGGTGAGCTCCTTGATCTTGATTGTGGACGGACCCGAGGCGCTGTTGTCGAACAAGCGGTAGTTGCCGGGCGCAGCATCGCCGAGGTTCATGTAGCTGTAGGCCAGTTCGACCGTGAAGCCGGGGTTGACCTTGTAAGCGAGACCGGCGTGTGCGGCCCAAGCCAGGTTCCACTTTCCGCTGTCGGCGAAGTAGGCGACGCTGGCGCTCGGGGTCGGGGTCAGCGCGGCGAGATATGCAACGCCGTCGTCACGGAAACCGCTAATTTTGTTGTAGGAGCCGCCGACACCGGCGCCGATGAACGGCGTGATGCACCACCAGGTGCCGAGATCGACATAGGCGTTGGCCATGACGACCCACTCCGACTTGCTGCCGCTATAATTGTCCGAGCCAACGAAGCCCGGCCCAATGACGTTATCAGCACCGTGCAGGTTGGCCTTGCCCCGGTATTGGCCGATCACGTCGGTGCGAAACCAGTTGTTGAAGCGATAGCCGACGCCGAGGTCGAACAGCGGTGACGAGTCGAAGCCAAGCCCCTCCGTCGTTTTAGTAAACCCAGGCGCTACCGCGCCGTCGATGCGCTTGGCGCTCTGGTTGGTCATGCCGACGTCGCCGCGCAGGTACCAGCCACCGAAGTCGGCGGGCGGAGCCGGGGGCGCGTACATCGGAGGGGGCGCCGCGATCGGCATGTCGGCGGCGAACGCCATCGAGGAGATCAGGGTTGCCGCACCCGCGGCAAGGAGAGACTTAACGCTACGCATTGGCTTCGTCCTTTTGGCCGGTGAGGCAATACGGCGCCTCACGTTCTGGAAACTCACGGCCCGGACGATGCCAGCAAATGCTTAAGCGCCACTTAACCCTAATTTTTAAGGTTGATTTTTTCTCAACTCGCACGCGCGGGCGTCGCGAGCGTTGCAAAAATGCAGCGCCAAATGCGACGCCGTCGCCGCATTTCCTAACGATGTATGAAGCCGCGTTGCAGCAAGTCAGAATATGTTAACGCGCGTGCCGCGGCAGCTTGGGCAGGAATACCGCAAGCAGGCCGATCGCCGGCAGATAGGCGCAGACCTGATAGACGAACGCGATCGAGGTGTGGTCGGCGAGCTTGCCGAGCACGGCGGCGCCCAGGCCGCCGATGCCGAAGGCGACACCGAAGAATACGCCGGAGATCATGCCGAAGCGGTGCGGTACCAGCTCCTGCGCGAACACGATGATCGACGACGTCGTCGAGGAGATGATCAGGCCGATGAGCACGGACAGCACCGCGCTCGCATAGAGCCCGGCATAGGGCAGCGCCAGCGTGAACGGCAGCGCCCCCAGGATCGAGATCCAGATCACGATCTTGCGGCCGAAGCGATCGCCCAGGGGACCACCGAGAAAAGCGCCGACCGCGTTCGCTGCGAGGAAAATGAAGAGATACATCTGCGCGGCTTGCGTCGATACGCCGAAGCGGTCGATCAGATAGAAGATGTAGTAGCTCGACAGGCTCGAGACGTAGAGCTGCTTCGAGAACAGCAGCGCGACCAGCACGAGGAGCGCAACGACGACGCGACGCGAATTCGGCGCGTCGGGATGGGCTTGATCCACCACCGCCTTCTTCGCCTTGATCTGCGGTTCGTACCAGCGGCCGATGCGCCAGAGGATGAGGATCGCGAGGAAGGCGATCGAGGAGAACCAGGCGATGCTGCCCTGCCCGAACGGCACGACGATGAGCGCGGCGAGCACCGGTCCCATCGAGGTGCCAAAACTGCCGCCGAGCTGGAACACCGATTGCGCAAAACCGTAACGGCCGCCGGAGGCGAGCCGCGCGATGCGCGCCGACTCCGGGTGAAACACCGCCGAGCCGAGGCCGACCAGAGCGGCGGCGACGAGGATGACCAGATATTGGTGGGCGGCACTGAGCAGCAACAGACCGAAGAAGGTCGAGGCCATGCCGATCGACAGCGAATAGGGCTGCGCCTTCTTGTCGGTGTAGTGGCCGACCACCGGCTGGAGCAGCGAGGCCGTGAACTGGAAGGCCAGCGTGATCATGCCGATCTGCGCGAAGTCGAGCGCGTAGGTGTCCTTCAGGATCGGATACACCGAAGCGATCAGCGACTGCATGGTGTCGTTGAGGAAGTGCGAGAAGCTGATGCCGGCCAGCACGACATAGGCCGGCCCCGCGGCACTTTTGGCGCCGGGTGCGACGTCGCTGACGAGGACGGGCTCCGTCAGTGTTTCCTCTGAGACGACGACAGGCTTGTTCACTGGAGCATCCCGACGGGCGCGGCAGATTGCCGCGACAAGCTAGTTACGATGCGCGCGGCGACCGATCCACCGCCAAACGCCCATGGCTGGAATGCGCTTCGCCAGATTTCGCGGCCAAACTGCGGCCTGCATGGTTCGAGACGCCCGCCTGTGGCGGGCTCCTCACCCTGAGGGTCTACGTCTTCACCTGGAAACAAAACCTCATCCTGAGGAGCCCGCGACAGCGGGCATCTCGAAGGATGGCTGCGAGTTCAGGCCGCGGCGTTCCCGAGCGCCGAGACGATGGTATCGACGACGTCCTCGACCAGGATGCGATCCTCGCCCTCGCCCATGACGCGGATCACCGGCTCGGTGCCGGAGGAGCGGATCAGCAGGCGGCCATGGCCGTTGAGCCGCTGCTCGCCGTCGGAGATCGCCGATTTGACGTCGGAATTGTCAAGCGGCTTGCCGCCCTTGTGACGGACGTTCTTCAGGATCTGCGGCAACGGATCGAAGCGGTGGCAGACTTCCGACACCGGCCGGCGCAGCTTCTGCACGACGGCAAGCACCTGCAATGCGGCAACGAAGCCGTCGCCGGTGGTGGCGTAGTCGGACAGGATGATGTGGCCGGACTGCTCGCCACCGAGATTGTAGCCGCCGTTCAGCATCTGCTCGAGCACGTAGCGATCGCCGACCGGCGTGCGCACGAGATCGAGCCCCTGCGCATTAAGGAAGCGCTCGAGCCCGAGGTTCGACATCACGGTGGCGACGATGCCCGATCGCGACAGCCGGCCGTCTTCCTTCCAGCTCTGCGCGATCACCGCGAGCAGCTGGTCGCCGTCGACGATGTGGCCGCGCTCGTCGACCAGGATGACGCGATCGGCGTCACCGTCGAGCGCGATACCGATGTCGGCGCGCATCTCGCGCACCTTCTTCGACAGCGCTTCCGGCGAGGTGGAGCCGCATTCCTTGTTGATGTTGAAACCGTCGGGCTCGACCCCGATCGGGATCACGTCGGCGCCCAGCTCCCATAGCGCTTCCGGCACCACCTTGTAGGCGGCGCCATTGGCGCAATCGACCACGACGCGCAGGCCGTCGAGCGACAGATCGCGCGGCAGCGTGCGCTTGGCGAATTCGATGTAGCGGTCATGCACGCCGTCGATGCGGCGGGCGCGGCCGAGACTGGCGCTCTGGGCGAGACGCTTGTCGATGGGCTCATCGAGCAGCTGCTCGATCTGCTTCTCGACGTCGTCGGAGAGCTTGAAGCCCTGCGGCCCGAACAGCTTGATGCCGTTGTCCTCGAACAGATTATGCGAGGCAGAGATCATCACGCCGAGATCGGCGCGCATCGACTTGGTCAGCATCGCGACCGCCGGCGTCGGCATCGGGCCGACCAGCAGCACGTCCATGCCGACCGAAGTGAAGCCCGCGACCATCGCGTATTCGATCATGTAGCCGGACAGGCGGGTGTCCTTGCCGATCACGACCCTGTGGCGGTGGTCACCGCGCTGAAACGCCAGGCCTGCGGCCTGGCCGACCTTGAGCGCGAGCTCCGGCGTGATCAGTCCGTTGGCGCGGCCCCGGATCCCGTCCGTCCCGAAATATTTGCGGCTCATATCGTCCCCCACGCAACAACCAGGGATCCCCAGCGCAACCTCCGGGTGCCCAAGCGGGACCCGCATCCCTGATTTGCTGAGGTCTTATAGAGCCATCACGGCTAACTTGGCTTCAAAAAATATGATGAATCATTACGGAACCGGGCGGCTCCCGGCCCCGATAACGTCTTGTTAACATTATATTTCCGTTGAAGATACTGGAACAGGGCGGAACCGGCACCTAGTCCGAGCGCTTCACATGGCCGTCCGCGCGGCTCGGCGCCGGCTGGGTGACACTGACGGGATCGGAGCCCGGAAAGGTCTCTTCCAGACCCTCCTCCAGCGCTTCCTCGAGATCATGCTTCTCCTTGATGTCCTCCGGCGTCGGTCCGGTGTGCGGCCTGGTCATGGCGCCCTCCTCTCCACAAAGGATTTGCAAACGATTTGGCTGTGCATCCAACCATGCTAGATGACCCCTCGATCTTCCGATGCAAGAGTCTTCCCATACAGGACTCTTCCGACAAGACGGGCCGGGAAACGTTCATGAAGCACATCACCTGTATCGACGATCTTCGCACACTGCATCAGCGCCGCGTGCCGAAGGCGTTCTTCGATTATTGCGACCGCGGCTCCTACGCCGAGGAAACGCTGCGCGCCAACCGCGAAGACATGCAGGCGATCAAGTTCCGCCAGCGCATTCTGGTCGACGTCTCCAAACGCGACACCGCGACCACGATCCTCGGCGAGCCCTCGACCATGCCGCTGATCCTCGCGCCGGTGGGCCTGCTCGGCATGCAGCATGGCGATGGCGAGATCCATGCCTGCCGTGCCGCGCAAGCGGCCGGTATCCCGTTCACGCAGTCGACGATGTCGATCTGCTCGATCGAGGACATCGCGGCCAATGTCGAGAAGCCGTTCTGGTTCCAGCTCTATGTGATGAAGGACCGCGGCTTCATCAAGGAGTTGATCCAGCGCGCGATCGCGGCGAAATGCTCCGCGCTGGTGCTGACCGTCGATCTCCAGGTCATCGGCCAGCGCCACCAGGACATCAAGAACGGCATGACGATCCCCCCGAGTGGACGATGTCTAAATTTCTGGATTTCGCCACAAAGCCCGCGTGGGTCTCCGGCGTGCTGCGGGGCAAGCGCCGTACCTTCGGCAACATCGCCGGCCACGTGAAGAACACCGAGGACCTCAATCGCCTCGCCGAATGGACCGCCTCGCAGTTCGACACGTCGTTGAACTGGAAGGACGTCGAGTGGGTCCGCAGCATCTGGCCGGGCAAGCTGATCATCAAGGGCATTCTGGACGTCGAGGACGCCGAGGAAGCCGCCAAGACCGGCGCGCAGGCTCTCGTCGTCTCGAACCATGGCGGCCGTCAGCTCGACGGCGCGCCGTCATCGATCGAGGTGCTGCCCGAGATCGCCGAGGCGGTCGGTGACAGGATGGAGATCATGTTCGACGGCGGCATCCGCTCCGGCCAGGACGTGATGCGCGCACTCGCGCTCGGCGCGAAGTCCTGCATGATCGGCCGTGCCTACGCCTATGGCCTTGGCGCCGGCGGTCAGGCCGGCGTCGCCAAGGCGATCGACATCATCCAGAAGGAGCTGCTCACCACCATGGGCCTGTGCGGCGTCAACAGGATTGACGAGATCGACGAACATATCATCGCGATGTGAACCGCAGCGGCAGTGCCGTAGGGCGGGCAAAGCGAAGCGTGCCCACCAATTCGCAAATCGTAGGGTGGGCACGGCGCTTCGCGCCTTTGCCCACCCTAAGATTTCAGCGTTCGCCCTCACATCGGCGGCGTCACCCCATCGCGGCCGACATTCACCCGGTTGGCCTCAAGCGAACCATCGTCCTTCTTCACCGCGCCGAAAATGATCAGCTTGGCGCCGGGCTTGAGCTCGGATTTGTCGCTGGCGACGAAGGTGACGATCGGCGTGTCCGGCGGCACCACGACTTTCTTCTCGCCGTCCTTGTACTTGACCGTGATGTTCTGGCCGTCGGTGCCCTTCACCGTCTGCGCCACGGTGGCGTTGGTCATGGTCGAGTTGGCGCGCGCGTCCCAGGGACGAAAACCCTCGGCCGCGCCGCGCTGGTTTTCGGGGAAGATGTGCACCGCGATCGCCTTCTGGGTGCCGTCGGGCTCGGGCAGGCCGGTGACGCCGATATAGGAGCCGTCCTTGATCTCCGACAACGACGTCTTCACCACCGCGAAGACGGCGACGTTGTCGGTCATGCGCACCTTCACGTCGGTTCCTTCGCGGGTCTTGATGCCGAGCGTGTTGCCGTCGACGCTCTCGATGGTGCCGCGGATGCGGACCGTCGGCGTCTGCTGCGCCAGGGCGGATGACGTGACGATGCAGGCGGCGAACGCGGCCACGCCGAGGCGTGATATCCAGATTCTCTTCGACATGTTGCTATTCTCCATTTACATCGGCGGCGTCAGGCCGTCGCGGCCGACGCTGACGCGGTTGGTTTCGAATGAGCCGTCCGGCAGCTGCTTCATGAAGGCGATCACCTTGGCGCCGGCCTTCAGATCGGATCTGTCGCCGGGGACAAAGGTCACCACCGGCGTATTGTCGGCAACGAACACCTTCTTCTCGCCGTCCTTGTACTTGACCAGCAGCGTATGACCGTCATTGCCGACCACGCTCTCCGACACGGTCGCATTGGTCATGCTGGAATTGGGCTTGAGGTCATAGGGTCGCGAGCCCTCGCCGGTGCCGCGCATGCTCTCCGGAAACACGTGCACCTCGACCGCGTTCGCGCCGCCGTCCGGTCCCGGCACGGTGGTGGCGCCGACGAAGGAGCCGGGCTTGATGTCGGCAAGTGAAATCTTCGTAATGCCCCACACGTTCACGTCGGAGGCGATGTGCAGCTTGACATCCTCGCCGCTGCGCGCCTTGACCTGCATCGTGTCGCCATTGACGCTTTCAATCGTGCCTCGCACGCGCGTCGGCACCGGCGCCCTTTGCGCAAGGGCCGAGAGGGTCGAGACGGCCACCATCGCGACGGCGATGAGCGGACGTGTGAAAGTTGCACGTTGAACAGACATGATGGTCTCCGATTGCGCCCTATTGTCCCCACGGACATAGAACTCCGGAGATTACGCGCTATTCTCTCAAGTCTTTGTGAGATCGGCCTCGACCAGCGCACGCAGCTCGGCCGTGACCTGCGGCCGCTGGCCGAACCACAGCTCGAAGCCGCGGACCGCCTGATGCAGCAGCATGCCGAGCCCGTCGGCGGTCTTCAGCCCGCGCGCCTGTGCGGCCGCCAGCAGCGGCGTCACCAGCGGGACATAGACGAGATCGGCAATCACGGCGCCATCCGGCAGGCGCGCCACTTCAACGTCGAGTGAAGGCTGGCCGTGCATGCCGAGCGAGGTTGTGTTCACGAGAAGTTTTGCACGCGGCAGAATATGGTCGATGCCGTCCCACGCAACAGGATGCACCTTCGGCCCGAACTGCCTTGCAAGCATCTCGGCCCGGCCGACGGTGCGATTGGCGAGATGGACGCGCTTGATGCCGCGTTCAAGCAACCCGAACACGATGGCGCGCGAGGAGCCGCCGGCGCCGAGCACCAGCGCCTCGCTGGCTGCGTCCCAGCCGGGCGCGCTGGCATCGAGATTGCCGATAAAGCCCTCGACGTCGGTGTTGGTCGAGCGCAGCTCGCCGTCTGCAAACCAAAGCGTGTTGGCCGCACCGACCGCTCGCGCGCGGGCATCGGGCGTCGACAGCTCGAGCACGCCTTCCTTGTGCGGGATGGTGACGTTGGCGCCGACGAAGCCGCGCAGCGACAGCCGCAGGACGAAGTCACGCAAATTATCGGGTGGAACCGCCTCGATGACATAGCCGCCCTCGATCCCGAGCGTGCGCAGCCAATAACGATGGATCAGCGGCGAGCGCGAATGCGCGGCCGGCCATCCGATCAGGCAGGCTGCGGGAGCCTTGGTCACGGTCGTCCTCCCCTGGGGTGGTTTCGGAGGCGATCCATTTCGCGTCCCGCAGGCGCTGTCAAGCGCGCGGGGCCGTCTCGGGAGAGGCTCGACGTCAGGTCGTGCCCGCCTCACCACCCGCGGGCAGCGCCGCGCCGCCCTTGATGTCGGCGACCGCACGCGCGATGGTCTCGCGATAGCGCGCGCGTGGCGGCGTGACGCCATGGGTGAGCAGCGCACGGCGGACCGCAGGCGACGCCCCTGTGATGAACAGCCGGATGCCCTGGCGGTGGGCCTTGGCGGCGACGCGGCCGAGCACGTTGGCCGCGGTCGAATCCAGGAACGGCACGTCGGCGAAATCGACCACAAAACCCTTGCGCTTGTCGGCGATGCCGTCGAGCACGCTGCCGATCGCCGAGGCCGCGCCGAAGAAGAACGCGCCGGTGATGCGATAGACCAGCACGTCGCGATCGACCGCGAGTGCGGGGTCGTAAGGCACGCGCCCGCCATTATCGTCATCGGGACGATCGGCGGCCACCAGTGGCGATCGTTCCTCGATGCCCGTCATTTCCGCCATGCGATGGATGAACAGGACCGCGCCAAGCGCGAAGCCAACCAGAATGCCCTCGGTCAGATCGCGGAAGATGGTGAGCAGGAAGGTTGCGAGCAGCACGACGGCATCGCCCCATGACGAGCGCAGGAGCGTCGCGAATTCGTGCTTCTCCGCCATGGTCCAGGCCACCACGACGAGCACGGCGGCGAGCGCGGCCAGCGGGATGTAGCTCGCGAGCGGCGCTGCGATCAGCATGAACAGCAGCAGGAAAACCGAATGCAGCATGCCCGCGAGCGGCCCCCGCGCGCCGGCGCGGATGTTGGTCGCCGTGCGCGCGATCAGCCCCGTGACACAGATGCCGCCGAACACCGCCGCGCCGACATTGGCGGCACCTTGCGCCACCAGCTCGCAATTGGAGCGGTGACGGCGTCCGGTCATGCCGTCGGCCACCACCGCCGACAGCAGCGATTCGATGGCGGCGAGCAGTGCGAAGGAGATCGCATCGGGCAGCACGGCGGTCGCCTTCGCGAGCGAGAATGCAGGCAAGGCTGGCGAGGGCAGTTCCCGCGGAATGCCGCCGAAGCGCGATCCGACGGTCTCGACCGGCAGCGACAGCACGGCACATGCGACCGCCGCGAGCACGACCGCGATCAGGATACCGGGCCAGGACGGCAGCCAGCGTCGCAGGCCGGCGATGATGGCAATGCTGACGATCGCAACCGCGACGGCCGACGGATTGACGGTGTGCAGGCCCCCGGCAAGCGCGACGAGTTTCGGGACGAATTCGCTGGGCTCCTTCGCGAGGAGCGTGATCCCGCCGAGATCGCGCAGCTGGCTGGCGAAGATGATGACGGCGATGCCGGCCGTGAAGCCAACCGTCACAGGATATGGAATGAACTTGATATAGGTGCCGATCCGCAGGAAGCCCGCAGCGATCAGGAACAGGCCCGCCATCAGCGTGGCCAGGACCACGCCGTCAACCCCGTGACGGTCGGCGGTCGCCGCAACCAGCACAATGAAGGCGCCGGCCGGACCGCCGATCTGGAATCGGCTGCCGCCGAGCAGTGACGCAATGAAGCCGCCGACAACAGCGGTGTAGAGTCCGCGGTCCGGCGTCACGCCCGAAGCGATCGCGATCGCCATCGACAACGGCAACGCGACGATCGCGACCGTGAGGCCCGCGAACACATCGGCACGGAAATCCGATAAGCCATAGCCCTCGCGCCATACGGTGACGAGCTTTGGCAGATAGAGTTCGGTAAAGGTCGGCCGACGAGGCTGGTGCAGCTTGCCTGCGTGTTCGCCTGTGATGCTCATTTCAGCAAAATGCTCCGCTGCCCACAACGCTCCGATGCATCGTGCGGCCGCGTATCGGGGCGCGACGGTGCGTTAGTTAAGACTGCTCCCGAGCATGATCATTGCGGGATCATGCTCCCACCCGACGCGGCGGCCCCGGCTCCTTGAGCCGAACGCCGCGTCCGCCGCCTTCGCTGCGCGCCTGTTCGCCGATCAGCTCGACGCCGGCGCGATCAAAGGCTTCGACCACTTTCATCAAGGTCTCGACCACGCCGCGGACATTGCCGGTGCTCGCCTCCATCCGCTGAATGGTCGGCAGCGAAACGCCTGCGAGCTCCGCCAAGGCCCTCTGGTCAATGCCGAGCAGCGCACGCGCTGCCCGCATCTGGAACGACGTGATCACCTTGGCCTCACGTATGAAAGATTATAAATGATGTCTGGAGCATGCACAATGATGTAAAATACATCATAAACGACCGAACGCAAGGGGAAGCTCGCCATGCGAGCCATCCGTCTCCACCGTCATTGCGAGGAGCGAAGCGACGAAGCAATCCAGAATTCCTCCGCGGAAAGACTGGATTGCTTCCGCCTTCGCTAAAGCTTCGGCGGACAAGTCGCTGCGCTCACACTGACGGTTGGGAGGAGCAGCGTGAGTCCAACCTTCGCCACGCCCATTGTGAAGCCCGTCACCCCACCCCTCTCCCCGTAAGAACGGCGAGAGGGAGTGAGACAGTGATGCGTCCCTTACTTCGGCAGACCGATCACGCCGCGTGCTGATGCGCTGCGATGATCTGGTCGGCGGCGCGCCCCGTGACTTCGGCCATGTGGTCGAACTGGCGGGTGAAGCTGCCGGCGCCTGCCGTGGCCGAGCGCAACTCAACGATCAATTCGCCGATCTCGGCTTCCGGCATCATGGCGCGGACGCAGTCCCATCCGCTCCAGCCGTCGCGGGTGTCAAAGCCGAGGATCTGGCCGCGCCGTGCCGACAGAATCGCATTGATCTTGGCGGTGGCGTCGGTCGGGCAGACGATCTCGACCACATGGATCGGCTCCAGCAGCACCGACTGGCATTGCGGCAGGCCCTCAGTGAGCCCGACCCGCGCCGCCGTGCGGAAGGCGAGGTCGGAGGAATCGACGCTATGATAGGAGCCGTCGGTCAGCGTCACCTGCAAATCGGTGACCGGGAAACCGAGCGGGCCGCGGGCGAGCCCGTCGATGACCCCCTCTTCCACCGCGCCGATGTAGTTGCGCGGGACCGCGCCGCCGACCACCTTCTCGGCGAACTTGAAGCCCTCGCCGC
This sequence comes from Bradyrhizobium lupini, assembly GCF_040939785.1. Lineage (NCBI taxonomy): Bacteria > Pseudomonadati > Pseudomonadota > Alphaproteobacteria > Hyphomicrobiales > Nitrobacteraceae > Bradyrhizobium > Bradyrhizobium lupini. The sequence continues at coordinate 4,846,488 of NZ_CP162553.1, read as the reverse complement.
GCGGCAGCGGCCTGATGTCGAGCACGACATCGCCGAACTGGCCATGCCCGCCAGACTGTTTCTTGTGGCGGCCGCGCTGGACGATCGGCTTGCGGATGGTTTCCTGATAGCCGATCGCGGGGGATGCGAAGCGACCTTGACGCCGAAACGATCGCGCAGCCGCTCGCTCGCGACGCGCAAGTGCATCTCGCCCTGACCCCACAGCACGGTGTCGTGGGTCTGCGCGTTCATCACGAAGACGAGCGAGGGGTCCTCCTCGTGCAGCCGCATCAGCGCCTGGCCGAGCTTGACGTCGTCCTTGCGGTCGGTGGCCGCAACCGAGATCGCGAGCACCGGCGGAGTGGGTTCTACGGCGGTTAGCGCTGCCGGCTGGATCTTGCCGCTCGAGACCGTGTCGCCGGTCTTGATCGGGTCGAGCTTGGCGAGCGCCACCGTATCGCCGGCTTCCGCCGCGGTACGCTTGGTGTCGTAGGCCCCGGTGACGGCGAGGATGCCGGAGATGCGGCTGGCCCCTCCGGAGGAGGCTTGCAGCGTGGCACCGTCGTCGAGATGGCCAGCGAGCATGCGCGTCAGCGACAGCTTGCCGCCGTGCTGCGAATGCAACGTCTTGAAGACGAAGCCGAGGGCGTCCCTCGTTTCGGGAACGCCGAGACGTTTTGCCGTTTCCGCGATACCGGGCGCCTCGTGGCGCAACGCTTTCATCAAACGCAGCACGCCGTTTTCGCGTGCGGCGGCGCCCAGCAGCACGGGGCAGATCAGCCCGTCGCGCAATTCGCGGGCGAGATCGTCGAACACGGCATCGCGCGGCGGCTGGATGTCCTCGAGCAGCTGCTCCATCAGCGCATCGTCGTGATCGGCGAGCTTCTCCAGCATCGAAAAGCGGGCCTCCTTCTCGCGATCGAGATCGCCGCCTTGGAGCGCGACCACTTCGGAGGCCTTGTGCTCGCGGTAAATGAACGCACGCTCCAGCGCGAGATCGACGAAGCCCTCGATCAGTTCGTCCTTCCAGATCGGGATCTGGCGCAGCACCAGCGGTACGCGCGAGGCGGGCTGGAGCATCTCGAGCGTCTCGCGGATGCGCTTGTTGGCGCGGTCGATCTTGTTGAGGAACAGGAAACGCGGGATCTCCAGCTCCTCCAGCTCGCGCAGGATGATCTGAAGCTGCGGCAGCTTCTTCTCGTCGGCTTCGCAGACCACGATTGCGGCATCGACCGCAGGCAGCGCGGCGCGCATGTCGTGGGCAAATTCGACGGAACCGGGACAATCGAGGAAGGTGTAGCTGTCGCCCATGAAACTCGTGGTGACGGCAGTCAGCCCGACGGTCATCTTGTGATGACGGGCCTCTGGCGTGGCGTCGCCGACGGAGGTTCCGGCATCGACGCTGCCGGCGCGCGGGATTGCGCCCGTTCGCGCCAGGATGGCTTCGAGAAGTGTGGTTTTACCGCTTTGGAAAGGGCCCACCAGCGCGATGCACCGTGGACCTCGGGGACTTCTGACGTCTTGTCCCATTCGCCGCCTCCTTGGTGTGGAGCTCGGCCCATGATTGGGTCGGCAAACGCTGATGCTCTGCCCGTCCCCGAGATTTGGCAAGCATCAAAAATCGCTGCGGTGCGTCGTCGGTATTTCCTCCTCTCCCGGAGAGAGGTTGAGGAGGAGCGCTTCGGCTGGCGCCGAGTCTCAACGTCCCGGGCGGAGTTCCAGGCTCTCGAGGCCGGCGGCGACGTTGAGGCCGACCTGGCCCTGCACGCTGAGCGGCTGGAGCGCGATCGAATTGTTGGAGCCGCCGACCAGCACGTTGCCGCCGAGACCGACACCGACCGAGGCGCTGCCCTGCGCACCGGCGTAGTTGCCGGCGAGGTCGCCCGGGCCGAGCCGGTTCACCGGCGCGAACACGCCCCACGCCAAAGCCGTCTCCTGTGTGATGCCGATATCCAGACCGACCTTGCGGATCGTCGCAACGTAACGGTCGTCCGGCAAACCATCGACGCGCAGCACGCAACCGAGATGGGTCACCGATCCCACGATGAAGCCCACGCTGGCGCCGCCGCGGCATTCGAGCACGCCCACCTGCACCATCCGCGATTGCGCGCTGGCGCCCGTAACGGAGGCGACGAGGCTCGCAACGGCAAGCCCGGCGAGGAGGAGTGAACGGCGCATGAATATCTCCGGCGATGAATGTGATGCGAGCATGGAGGCGCGGCACACGCCGCGCGATGGTCTATGCCACAACAGTTCCGGTGGCGCCAGATCGTGCAGACTTGAAAGAAAAAGGGCCCGCATTGCGCGGGCCCTTTGATGTCACTTCATGTCTGTGAGTTCAGCGCAGATTGCCGCAGAAGCGCTGGATGCGCTTGCAGGCGTCTTCGAGGTCCGAGGTCTTGGTCGCGTAGGAGATGCGGAACGCGGGGCCGAGGCCGAAGGCCGAACCCTGCACCACGGCGACGCCTTCGGTCTCCAGCAGTTCGGTGACGAACGTCTCGTCATTGTCGATCACCTTGCCCGACGGCGCGGTCTTGCCGATGGTGCCGGCGCAGGACGGATAGACGTAGAAGGCGCCCTCGGGCCGCGGGCACTCGATGCCCTTGGCCTGGTTCAGCATGGAGACGACGAGATCGCGGCGCTCCTTGAAGACCTTGTTGTTGGCGGGGATGAAGTCCTGCGGACCGTTCAGCGCCTCAACCGCGGCCCATTGCGCGATCGACGACGGGTTCGAGGTCGACTGCGACTGGATCGTCGACATCGCCTTGATGAGCTGCGCCGGACCGCCGGCATAGCCGATGCGCCAGCCGGTCATGCAATAGGCCTTCGACACGCCGTTCACGGTGAGCGTGCGGTCGTAGAGTTTCGGCTCGACCTGCGCGACCGTGGTGAACTGGAAGTCGTCATAGACGAGGTGCTCGTACATGTCGTCGGTCATCACCCACACATGCGGATGCTTGACCAGCACGTCGGTGAGCGCCTTCAGCTCGGTCCTGGTGTAGGCAGCTCCCGTCGGGTTCGACGGCGAGCACAGGATCACCCATTTGGTCTTCGGCGTGATCGCGCGCTCGAGTGCCTCGGCCTGGAGCTTGAAGCCGGTCGCGGCGGTGCAGACCACCGGCACCGGCTCGCCGCCGGCGAGCGCCACCATCTCGGGATAGCTGACCCAGTACGGCGCGGGGATGATCACCTCGTCGCCCGGATTGATGGTTGCCATCAGCGCGTTGTAGAGCACCTGCTTGCCGCCGGTGCCGACGATGATCTGGTTCGCCTTGTAGACGACGCCGTTCTCGCGCTGAAACTTGGCGATAATGGCTTCCTTCAACTCGGGAATGCCGTCGACCGCGGTGTACTTGGTCTTACCGGCTTCGATGGCGTGGATCGCGGCCAGCTTGATGTTCGCGGGCGTGTCGAAGTCGGGCTCGCCGGCGCCGAGACCGATGACGTTGCGGCCCGCCGCTTTCAGCGCACGTGCTTTATCCGTGACCGCGATGGTCGCGGACGGCTTCACACGGTCGAGCGCAGCGGCAAGGAAGGACATCGTCATCTCCTGACAAGCGTCGTGAACCCTTTGGCTTCACGACTCCGATTGTGGGAATGAACCACCCTAAAACGAGTGCCGTTGCACCGCAAGAAACTTCGGTCCGATCCCGCAAAAGTTTACGTGTCTGGCGTTTCGAGCCGCGATTTCCCGCAATATTCCGTAACTTTGCCGCGCAAACCCCTCATATCCGACAACGCGTGTCCTCGGAGCAATTTTGCGGCCTTCGCGGGCTATGAAACGAGAACGTCGTCATGCCCGGGCCTGTCTCGCCTGCGCGGCCGAAGCCGCTTCGGCGAGGCGAAGGCCCGGGGCATCCACGTTCTTCGTGCCGTGTGCAGCGCGTAGATGGCCGGGACAAGCCGGGCCATGACGATGCGGAAGCTTCAGTGCCCAAGACGCGACCGCGGTGCTCGCACACGATCGCGTCGAGCAACGCACTTGCGCGTTGACGCAAGCGTGAACTGAGTTGGATGGTCGCACGGAAATGATCTTCCGCCGCATTGCAATGCGGTAGGGTTTTCGAGTTTTTCTATTGGCCGGGTCTTGCGGCGGATTCGCATCGGCATCATTGTTTAGCCGCGTTGCGGGGCAACAAGCGCCGCGCCCTACCGTCGTCCGGAATCATCCCCAGAATGTACAAGCTCTATTCGATGCAGCGCTCGGGCAACAGCTACAAGGTCCGCCTTGCGCTGGCGCTGCTGAACTTGCCTTACGAAGCGGTCGAGGTGGACATTCTGCGCGGCGAGAGCCGCACCCCGGACTTCCTGGCCAAGAACCCATCCGGCCAGGTGCCGCTGCTCGAGGTCGGCGACGACCGCTATCTCGCCGAGTCCAACGCCATTCTCTGGTACGTCGCCGTCGGCACGCCGCTCGCGCCGGAGAACCGCATCGATCGCGCCGACGCGCTGCAATGGATGTTCTTCGAGCAGCACGCGCTGGAGCCGAACATCGGCGCGGCCTATTTCTGGCTGTCGCTGGTGAGGGGCGGCCGCGACCTCCAGACTCATTCGCTGGAGGACTGGATGGAGCGCGGCTATGGCGCGCTCCAGGTGATGGAGAATCATCTCAGGACGAACGCCTATTTCGCCGCCCGCCAGCTCACGGTCGCCGACATCGCGCTGTACGGCTATACCCACCTCGCCGACCGCTGCGACTTCGACCTCTCGACCTTCCCGGCGATCCGGGACTGGCTGAAGCGCGTGGAAGCGGCGCCTGGCTACGTCGCAATGGACTGGCGGCCGGCCGACATCGAGGACCCCGCCAGCATCGCCGCTGGTGCCTGAGGGGCGAGCTCTGGCAAATAGCGGGCATAAAGGTCACCATTGCCGCAATCTCGCCATTTTCGCTCGATTGGCCGCCGCAATATTGCCGATTGCAACAGTGAAATTGTTCGATGTCGCGGGTGATTCGCTCGCGCGTTGAAGGATTTAGACCATGATTCGGGCGTCCGGCACGGCAGGCTTTCAGGGCCCACCCGCTACCGTTTCGTCTTCCCGGCTGACCAACGCGGTCGCGGCCTCGCTCGCCGTCGCCGCGCTCTCGCTGTGCCTGATCGTCACCCTGACGGTGCTGTCGACCAAGGCGACCATGGCGATGGGCCTGCCGGTCTGATTCCCGCTTCATCCTGGACCCGCCTTCAAGGCGCCGCATGGCCCGCGCCGACCGGCATCGCGACAGGACGTCGATGAAATCACCTGTGGTCATCGTTGCAATCACCCTGACCGCGGCCATCCTGGTCGCGGCATCGCTGTTGATCTTCGTCGGCACGCGCAAGGGCCAGGGGACGTCGAAGCTGAATGCGCCCGCGCTGCAACAACGTCTCAAGCACGCGCACTTGGTCTAAAATCATCCGAAAGCTTTGCGCGAGACCCAAAGCGCACCTTAAGCACACCGCGCGAAACCGCATCGCAATGGCGCAATCTTCGGTCAGTGTTGCCGCCTTACCTCGTTCACGAAGGAGCGAGACAGGCCCATGCGGTTGGGATGGCGTGCGATCTCCGGTCCGGCGCTGACGGCAGCGACTTTGCTGCTGACGATGTTTTTCGATCGCTTCGTCCCCGCTTCCTCCCCCGCGCCGCTGCTCGTCTGCATCGTGGCGCTCGCCGGCGCGCTCTCGGGTCCCGCTTCCGCCGTCGCCAGCGCAGCCATCGCCGTCATCGGCGCGGCACTGCTGCTCCTCAGCCGGCACGGCGTTGCAGGCCTTACCACGGCGGATATGATCCAGCTCGGCCTCCTGGCCGCGACGGCCGCGGGCACCGCAGGCATCACCGGCCTGATGCGCCAGCGGCTACTCGGCACGTTCGCCGCCGAGCGTCGGAGCCACGCCATCGCCGCGCGGCTGTCGGCCGCGCTCGACCAGGTCGATATCGGCATCGTGCTGCTCGATGCCGAGACGCGCGCCGAATTCATCAACCGCGCGTTCCGCGATTATTTTGCGGTGCCGGACGACATCGCCGACGGCAAGCCGCCGTTCGTCGCGCTGATGTATCACGGCCGCGATACCGGCGCGTTCGAATTGCCCGAGGACGAGCTCGGCACCTTCATCGCACAGCGCATGGAGACGGTGCGGATCGGCGATGCCACGCCGATCAACATCGCCTTGCGCAATGGCGAGGTGTTGCGCTTCGTCTGTGCCGTGCTGCCCGACGGCGGCCGCATGCTGAGCTACACGCCCGTGACCGACCTCGTGCGCCACACCGATGCGCCGTCCCGCGCCGACTACTATCGCTCACTGCGCGATCCCGCAGGCCGCAAGCTGATCCGGTATCTGCGCGTCGCGGAGTGATGCGCGATTGATCAGCACGTCCATCATCACGTATGAAGGACGCCTCATCGATCGCGGGAATTTCATATGTCGCTCACCATTCGCCCCGTCACCAGGCAGGACTACGATCAATGGCTGCCGCTGTGGGACGGCTACAACGCCTTCTACGGCCGCTCCGGTCCGACCGCGCTCTCGCCCGAAATCACGCGCGTGACATGGCAGCGCTTTTTCGATGCCTATGAGCCGGTACACGGATTGGTCGCCGAGAGCGACGGCCGCCTGCTCGGGATGACGAATTACCTGTTTCACCGCAGCACCACCGCGATCGAGCCGTCCTGCTATCTGCAGGACCTGTTCACGACCGAGGCCGCGCGCGGCAAGGGCGTCGGCTCGGCGCTGATCCACGGCGTCTACGAGCGCGCAAAGCTCGTGGGATCGCCGCGCGTGTACTGGCAGACGCACGAGACCAACGTGACGGCGCAGCGCCTGTACGACAAGGTCGCCGAGCGTTCCGGGTTCATCGTCTATCGCAAGATCTTCTGATCCTCGCGATCGCGCCGCCTGTGGATAACTCTGTCTGTCACCTGCGCGTAACATAGCGGGACTAGGCTGCAGCTGCGTCTGGTCAGCCCCCCGTCACCGATCAAGCGCCCCAAAGCGGTCCCCGTCAGTCGCCGCGTCTGACAGGGGCCGCATTTTTTTGTCGGCAGTCCTTGTCGGCAGCGTTGTCAGCATGGCAGCAACGCGGCGCACGGCTTGCTGCGGCGGGGCACCGCGGTCACAATGCGCCCCTGCCCATCTCCGACGGGGATCTCCCATGGAAATTCGCAATCTCGGCGCCTCCGGCCTGCGCGTGTCTGCGGTCGGGCTTGGCTGCAACAATTTCGGCCAGCGCACGGACCTGGAGCCCTCGCGCAAGGTGATCCACCGCGCGCTCGATCTCGGCATCACGCTGTTCGACACCGCCGACATCTATGCCGGCATGGGCGGTTCGGAAACGGTGCTCGGCACCGTGCTCGGCGACCGCCGCAAGGAGATCGTGCTCGCCACCAAATTCTCCAAGCCGATGGCGGCCGACGGAACCAAGCAGGGCGCTTCGCGCCGCTACATCATGAACGCAGTCGAGGCGAGCCTGACGCGGCTCAAGACCGACTACATCGATCTCTATCAGCAGCACGATTACGACCCGCTGACTCCGATGGAGGAGACGCTGCGCGCGCTCGACGATCTCGTCCGTCAAGGCAAGGTGCGCTACATCGGCAATTCCAATTTTCCGGCCTGGCGCCTAGCGGAGGCCGAGTTCACCGCGCGCGCGATGAATGTCAGCCGCTTCGTCTCTTGCCAGGACGAATACAGCCTGCTGGTGCGCGACATCGAAAAGGATCTGCTGCCGGCGGCACAAGAGTACAAGCTCGGCCTGCTGCCGTTCTTCCCGCTCGCAAGCGGGCTGCTCACCGGCAAGTACCAGCGCGGCGCGGCCGCCCCGACCGATACGCGCTTCGGCAAGGTACCGGCATTACGCGACCGCTATGTCACGCCGCGCAACGAGGACATCGTCGAGAAGCTCACGGCATTTGCGAAAGCGCGCGGGCACAGCATGCTCGAGCTCGCCTTCTCCTGGCTCGCCGCGCGCCCGCAAGTGTCGAGCGTGATTGCCGGCGCCACCCGCGTCGCGCAGGTCGAGGAGAACGTGAAGGCGATTGCGTGGAAACTCGGTGCGGAGGAGATGGCGGAGATCGACAAGATCACGCTGGGCTGATCTTTGCGGCGGCGCGCGCTACTTGGCGCCGCGCCCCACCGTCTGCATCACCTCGAAGCCCTCGAACTGGGGATGGCCGAGATAGGTCGGCTTGGTGTCGCCGGCCCGCGCGTGCGCGGCACGAAAGGCATCCGATTTGGTCCAGGCCTCGAACGCCGCATGGTTCGCCCACACCGTGTGCGAGGCGTACAGCGTGTGATCCTCGAGCTCGGGGCCACGCAGCAGATGAAACTCGACGAAGCCCGGCACCTTGTCCAAATGAGTATCGCGCGAAAGCCAGACCTGTTCGAAAGCAGCCTCGGAGCCCTTGGCGACGCGGAAGCGGTTCATGGCGATGTACATGGGTGATGGTCTCCTGACGTTCGGCCGATCATGTCGTCATTCCGGGACGCGCCGCAAGGTGCGGGCCCCGGAATCGTAGGTTAAGCAACCAACCCCTTCATCGGACGTGCGCTTGCGCTATCTGGAAACACCGTCTCGGCCAGCACGCGATCCGACAGGCCGAACTGGCCCTGCAGCACGCCCTTGATCACGGAGCGCAGATCGGTGGTGGGCTTGAGGTCGCGGGCCTCGAAAAGGTTGGCGGGCTTGAGGCCGGGCCAGTCGGCGATGACGCGGCCGCCCTTCACCGCGCCGCCGGCGAGCAGCGCGATCGTTCCCGTGCCGTGATCGGTGCCGTCTGTGCCGTTGATGCGCGCGGTGCGGCCGAATTCGGTGGCGACCACGACGACGGTGTCGCGCCAGCGTTCCCCTAAGCCGCTTTCGAACTCGGCGAGCGCACCGTCGAGCCCGCCGAGCAGGAATGCGAGGCGACCGACAGGGCCGCCTTCATTGGCGTGCGTGTCCCAGCCATCGAACGCGAGCGCCGCGATGCGCGGGCCGTCGTCGGACGCCATCAGTTTTGCGGCGCCGCGCGCGACCTGCCGCATCTGCGCGACCGCGTTGCCCGGCTTCGGCTTCATGTCGTCGCCGCTCGCGGCCTTTTCCAGCGCAAGGCCCTGCGACAGCACAGCCGCCAGCGCGGGATCGCGGTGACGATAGAGCTCGACCAGACGCATTGCGGTGTCGTCATCGGCTTGCGGCAGCGCCACCGGCGCCCAGCCGACGGTCGGCGCATTGCCGCGCAGCACCAGCGGCGTGGTCGGGCCGACGGCAAGAGCACTCGACACCCGCTCGCCGCGCGGCAGCGCTTCCAGCGCGCGGTTGAGCCAACCGGATTGCACGCGCCCCGGGCCGGCATAGCCGCTTTCGAGCACGTCCTGGCCGTCGAAATGCGAGCGGTCGCGATAGGGCGTCGCGACCGCGTGGATCACCGCGGCGTGCCTGTCGCGATACATGCGTGCGAACTCAGGCATCGCCGGATGCAGCGCAAAGAAAGTATCGAGCATGATCGCGGGATGCGCACCGTCCGCCGTGAGCGCGATCGCCCCGTGCAGGCCGGCATAATCGGGATCGCCGACGGGCGCGACGGTCGAAAGCCCATCAAGCGCGCCGCGCAGGATCACCACGATCAGGCGAGGATCGCGGCCATCCGCGGCGCGCGCGAATTTCGGCAAGTAAGCCCAGGCCGCGAACGAGGCGCCGCCAAGCAGGAGGCCGCGCCGCGAGGTGAGGAGCCGGTTCTCGACGCAGTCGATCATCATCATCTCCTCTGCATTTCGGGCGACATCAACAGCAGCGCCAGCGCCTGCTGCCGCGACTCCGCGCGCTCGATGGTCCGCCGCGTTTCGATCGAGGCCGCATCCGCGGCGGCAAATTCCAACAAATCGAGCGGGTCGATGTTGGGCCCAAGCCGCGCGCCCATTTGCGCGGCAATGTCGAGCCGGAGCTTGATGCCTTCCGGCGCAGCCCAGGCGGCATTGGTGTCGGCGAAACCATTCGGGCCGGCCGGCGACCACAGCGGCTGGCCCAGCAGATTGAGGTTGTTGAGATAGGCGCCGGGATCCTCCGGCACGCGCGCGAGCAGCCGGCCGCTCGCGACCAGAAAATCATAAGGGCTGCGCATCTTCGTCAGTGGCGCCTTCCACGCCTCGTCGGAATCGACCAGTGCGGTTGCCAGCGCTTTGAGATCCCCGTCGGTCTTGATGAAGACATCGCGCAGTCGCGCCACCAGCGCCGGCGGCGGATCGTCGGCGACGAAGTGGCGGACGAATTTGGTGGCGATGAAGCTCGCGGTCGAGGGATGGCGTGCGATGTCCGCGAGGGCGGCTTCGCCTTGCGCAAGGCCGGTCGGCTCGTAGGTCTTGCCGAGCAGCATTTGCGGCCCGGGCTGGTGCGCATTGACGTTGAACACGAACGAACCGGGCGCTCCCAGCTGTCCCTGCCGGCCAGCAAAGGTCCAGCCGGTGATGATGCGCGCGAGCGAGGTGACGTCGTCCTGCGTATAGCCGCCGCCGACGCCGAGCGTATGCAGCTCCATGATCTCGCGCGCGAGATTTTCGTTCAGCCCGCGCTTGCGGTTCTGGCCCGCGCGCGAGTCCGGTCCGAGCGATTGCTGGTTGTCGAGGAAGAACAGCATCGCCGGATGCTGCTCCACCGCTTTCAGCATGTCGGCGAAACGTCCGAGCACATGCGGCCTGATCGCCTCGCGCTCGAACGCACCGGCCCAGATCCGCGCCAGCTCGCCCTTGCTGGCGGAGATGCAGAAATGGTTGGACCAGAACACGACCAGCCGTTCGGTGAAGCCGCACTCGACCAGCGTCGCGCGCTGCAACCGCGCCAGTGCCTCGGCGCGAAAGGTTTTTTGGATGACGTTGAGCGGCTGCGGGGCGGGTTTTGCGGCAGGCGGCGCGGCCGCGTTGGGCTGCATAGTGTCCGGCTTGGCCATATTGTCCGCCGGCTTGTTGTCAGCCGGCTTATTGTTACCGGGCTTGGCCTCGGCCATCTGGCCGGCGATCTCGGTTGCCACGGCGTTCAGCGAGAGATTGCGGCGCGGTCCGGGCCTCTGATCGGCCGGCGCTTGCAACGGCGCTTCAGTCGGCGCGCCGGCCTTCGCGGCGGCCTCGCGCGCCTGCTTGACCTGATCCTGATAGGCGAACACGGCCTGCCCGAGCTGCGGCGCGGATTGCAGGCCCGGCGCCTCCAGCAGCACACCGTTGGGACGAGTGAGTTCCGCCTTCACAAAGCCGCGAGGATCGGAGGCCGCGTTGATGAGATCGCCGGATGCGCCGCCGCGGGCGCCGAAGCCGAAACGGTTGAGCGCGACGAGCGCGGCTTGCGAATCGCGGGCCATCGATATGTCCTTCGCGCGCTGCCAACCGCTTTCCCGATACGTGCGCGAGGCCTAATATACCGCAGCGGGAGATGAACCCGGCATGAAAACGACAGCCCGGCTTTTGCGCAAATCATGACAAATCGGCAAGACATTCCGGCGCAGCAACCCCGCCGCCTCGCCTGCTCTCGTTGCGGCGCCGAGTTCGGCTGCGACCTCTCCGGCACCTGCTGGTGCGCGGAAGAAACGGCGCGGCTGCCGATGCCGGTCAAGGGCGAGGATTGCTTGTGCCGGGCGTGCTTGCGTGCGGCGGCGGAGGCAACATAACCCTCCGCTTCCGCGGTATGGGTCCTAGCTTTCGCCAGGACGACGTTGAGGAGAGACGGCTCGCGACAACTACACTGGATGCCCCGGGGACTTCCGTGCCATGCCGTCGAACGCATCCAGCAGCTTTTCGCGCCAGGCGTAAACCGGGTCGTCCGCTTCCAGCAGCTTGAACGGGCTCGTCGCGCGCGCCCACTGAAAACCGCCGAACACGATGTAGTCGGCATAGTTCGGTGCGGCGCCGCCGATGAAGGGCTGCTTCTTGAGGGTCTGCCGCATCACCTCGAGCGATTTGCGGAAGGCGACCACGCCGGCATCGCGGCTGGCCATGATCTCTTCCAGCCTCTTGCCGCCGAAACGGGCCTCGCGCGACTGGCGGAAATAGGCGGCGTCGACCTCGTCCAGATTGTTCGGAATGTCGGCGATGATCAATGGAAAGATGCCGCCGACGATGGCGATGTCGCCCCAGACATTGAGCATGCGTGCCATGGCGCGCCCGCCCTCGCCGCCAAACAGCGACGGACGATCCGGAAACTTGTCTTCGAGATAGATCGCGATGGTCCAGGAATCGACCACCGGCTGGTCGTGATGCAGCAGCACCGGAACCTTCTCCGAGCCATGTGGCGCGATCGCGCTCTTCTCGGTGAAGCGCCAGGGCAACGTTTCCGCCGAAAGGCCCTTGTGCGCCAGCGCCATTCGCGTGCGCCAGCAGAACGGGCTGAACGGTCGCGAGGCGTCTGTGCCGACGAGTTCGAAGAGTTTGAGCGACATGAAAGGGTCTCCCGGTATTCCGTCATTGCACGCGAAGCGAAGCAATCCAGGACTGCCGCCGCGGAAGCATTCTGGATTGCTTCGCTTGCGCTCGCAACGACGGATGTGGAGAGCTAGCGCCCGTTCGTGCGCAGCAGCCTCTCGCCGTCCTCCGTCACCGCGATCACCAGGCCCATTCCGGGCAGCGTCTCGCGCGCGACATAGCCGCGGTCGGCGGCGTCTTCCCAGATGGTGAGGCGCGGGCACGACGTCTTCCAGGTCGCGATCACCTCGGCATAGGCGCGGGGCTCGCGCGCAACCCACTCGACGAAGTCCAGCACCAGCGGGTCGGCAGTCTCGCTCATTGCAAACCTCCCTTGTCGAAGGCTGCCAGCACCGGCGTGCGGACCAGCAGCCAGCTGCCATAGGCGATATAGTAGCAGGCGATGGTGGTGATCAGATTCATCGACCAGGCCACGAATTGCTGGTCGGTCATGGCTTCGAGGATGCGCCGCGCCAGCGTGGTGCCGAGCATGGATGCTGCGATCGCGACGGCCGCGAGCACGGGATCGAGCGTCGCCGCCTGGTCGATCACGCCGCCGAAATAGATCAGCTTGCTGAAATGGCTGACGAGCTGGCACATCGCCTTGGTCGCCACCTTCTCGCGCCGGCCGAAATCGCCGCCGAGGAAGAAGGTGTCGAGCAGCGGCCCCGACACGCCGGTCATCAGCATGAGGCCCATGCAGATCGTGCCGTAGACGGTGCCCTGCCAGAGACGGTCGGGATCCGGCTTGATGTTGGCGGGCAGCAGCCGCGCCATGAACGGCGTGATCCCGAGCAGCAGCAGCGCGACCGGCTTGTCCGGTACGTAGCGCGTGAGCGACCACGCCGCGAGCGCGACGGCCGCGCCGACCATATAGTTCGCGACCGGGCGCCAGCGGATATGCGTCCGCCAGAGAAAGGCGCGCCAGCCGTTGGAGGCCATCTGCGTGATCGCATGCAGCACCATCGCGGTCGGCAGCGGCATCAAGGCCAGCAGCACGCCGATCAGGATCAGCCCGCCCGCCATGCCGAACAGCCCCGACAGGAACGCGGTGCCGACCATCAGCAATCCAAGGGCAGCGATCATGATGGGCGTCACGTAAAAATCTCCCGGCCTTCTCCCCGCTCGCGGCGCGAAGCGAACGAAAGGTGCCCCGCTTGCCCCGTCTACGCAAACTGAGTTATCTTGGCCTGGCATCAGCTTTCCTGAGGGTCGGTCATTTGCGGCGCTTGCTGTTTCTCAACGGCATCAAGGCATTCGAGGCCGCGGCGCGGGCCGGCAGCTTTGCCGCGGCCGGCCTCGAGCTGAGCGTATCGGCAGCCGCCGTGAGCCGCATGGTGCACATCCTGGAAGAACGGCTCGGCGTCGCGCTGTTCGAGCGCAAGGCCAACAAGCTGCTGCTGACGCAGGCGGGCCGCGCCTATCAGAGCGGGCTGACGCCGATCTTCGATGCGCTCGCAAGCCTCACCGCGCAGGTGACGGCGCCCTCGAGCGTCCGCGTGCTCACCATCGGCATCGGCCACACCTTTGCGATGCGCTGGCTGATCCCGCGCCTGTCGGAGTTTCGCAGCGAAGAGCCCGACATCGAGGTGCGCTTCACCACCGGCGGCGCGTCGGTGCCGTTCGGCGAGGACTGGAGCTGCGGCATCCAGCTCGGCACCGGCGACTGGCCGGGGCTGGTGGCCGAACCGCTGTTCGCCGGCGACCTCACGCCGGTCTGCGTGCCCCGCCTCGCATCCTCGCTGAAGCGCCCGGGCGATCTCAAGGCACCGAGCCTGATCCGCGTCGCGCATTCGCCCGAGGACTGGCCGATCTGGCTCAAGGCCGCAAGCCTCGCACGCGTCAACGCGCGGGGACCGGAGTTCCAGTTCTACGGCCAGGCGCTTCAGGCTGCCGCCGACGGGCTCGGCATCGCCATGGGCATCCGGCCCTATATCGACGACGACCTCACCGCCGGCCGGCTGGTGGCGCCATTCGAGCTCTCGGTGCCCAAGGGCATGCGCTGGTACCTGCTCTATCGCAGCTTCCAAACCGAGCAGCGCGACTTTGCCGCGTTCCGCCGCTGGATCATGCGCGCGGCGTCGGAACCCGCCGCCCGTCCCGTCCGGCGGACCGGCCGCACCAGCGCGCGGAACTGACCTGCAACGTGCAAAAAAGCCCGCCGTTTGTGAACGGCTTCACATCCCAGAATCCGCAAACGTGGTCCCCTGACCCTCCAACAAGGCGCTCGAATAAAAACATTTTGGGGACTGCAATGACGACCCTTTACGACGGCTTTGACATCGAATCCTTCGAAGCTGGCCAGGGGCTGTGGCACGCCCGGATCCGGCGTGCCGATTTCAGCCCGGTTGCCATCGACGGCGTGCTGTTTCCGGCCATGGAAGTCGGCTTCGCCTGGCCTGATCCCGATGCCGCGATTGCCCATGCCAAGCACCACATCGATCGCTTCCGCCGGCGGGCCGACGACAGCGACGACGAATAAGCGAGCGGGACTGCAGGCGAACCAAGGAACGGCGCAGGGTCAAAGGGGGAAATCGGTCATGTCAGTCATCGAATTCGAAGACACGCCGCGGCCGAGGATTTACACCCGCAATGTGTTGTCCAGCTGCCCGGAATGCGAGGGCGATCTCACGGTGCTCCGCGTGATCGGCGGCCGTGCCGGATGCGAGTATTGGACCATGCGCTGCACCGATTGCGGCGGCATCCATCTCGACATCCTCGAGCCGCGTCAGGCAGCCGGGGACGATGAGGGACCGCTGCCGGCGGCCTGATCGCAAGATCCCAAGGCCTGCTGCCAACCTGCTGTCAGCAGTCTGAGCATTGCCGGGCATTCGCTCTTTATTGCGAGGCGGACTCGCCCCATATTCGGAGCATGGCGAAGAAACCTGCATCCTCCGAAAAGTCCGGCAAATCCCCCAAGGCCAAGGCTCCGAACGCCGCGCCGAATTCCAAGGCGTCTCGCCCCGACGTGCAGCCGATCGGGCCGGCGTTGGCCGAGTTGCTCAATCCCGCGATCAATCGCGGCGATGCCGGGCTCGGATCGGGCACCGGACTGCAGCCGCCGCCGGACAATTCGCGCGACCGCCGCTCCGGAGGCGAGGCCGCCGCGCATCGCGCGCGGGCCTCGACGCCGAAAGAGTTTCCGCAGGACAATACGAGGCCAATGCCGCTGCGGCCCAATCCGCAGCCGCCCGGCGCCCGCGACGCGGGCTTCGACGAGGCGCCGCAGGCCAATTACGGAACCGCGGCCACGATACCGACGCTCGATCCGGAACTGGCGCGTCAGCTCGGCCTCCCGACGGAAGAGGACGATGCCGAAGCCCTGGCTCGTCCGCCGCGCAGCAAGATGGAGGCGCTCGGCGTCAAGGCCACCGCCGACGCGCTGGAATCGCTGATCCGCGAGGGCCGGCCGGAGTTCCGCAAGGACGACGGCTCCACCAGGGTGTGGACCCCGCATCGGCCGCCGCGCCCGGAAAAGTCCGAAGGCGGCGTGCGCTTCGAGATCAAGTCGCAATATGAGCCGCGCGGCGACCAGCCAACCGCGATCGCCGAGCTGGTCGAGGGCATCAACCGCAACGACCGCTCGCAGGTGCTGCTCGGCGTCACCGGCTCCGGCAAGACCTACACCATGGCCAAGGTGATCGAGGCGACGCAGCGGCCCGCCATCATCCTGGCACCGAACAAGACGCTCGCCGCCCAGCTCTATGGCGAGTTCAAGAGCTTCTTCCCCGACAACGCTGTCGAGTATTTCGTCAGCTATTACGACTATTACCAGCCGGAAGCGTATGTCCCTCGCACCGACACCTACATAGAAAAGGACTCCTCGATCAACGAGCAGATCGACCGCATGCGCCACTCGGCGACGCGCGCGCTGCTCGAACGCGACGACGTCATCATCGTTGCCTCGGTGTCCTGCATCTACGGTATCGGCTCGGTCGAAACCTACACCGCGATGACCTTTGCCCTGAAGAAGGGCGAGCGCATCGACCAGCGCCAGCTGATCGCCGACCTCGTCGCGCTGCAGTACAAGCGCACCCAGGCCGATTTTACCCGCGGCACATTTCGCGTGCGCGGCGATGTCATCGACATCTTCCCGGCGCACTATGAAGACCGTGCCTGGCGCGTGAACCTGTTCGGCGACACCGTCGAGACCATCGAGGAGTTCGACCCGCTCACCGGCCACAAGCAGGACGAGCTCGAATTCATCAAGATCTACGCCAACTCGCACTATGTGACGCCGCGCCCGACGCTGGTGCAGGCGATCAAGTCGATCAAATCCGAATTGAAGATGCGGCTGGACCAGCTCCACGACCAGGGCCGCCTGCTGGAAGCGCAAAGACTGGAGCAACGCACCACCTTCGACCTCGAGATGATGGAGGCAACCGGAAGCTGCGCCGGCATCGAGAACTATTCGCGCTATCTCACCGGGCGCCTGCCCGGCGAGCCGCCGCCGACGCTGTTCGAATATGTGCCCGACAACGCGCTGGTGTTCGCCGACGAGAGCCACGTCACCGTTCCCCAGATCGGCGGCATGTTCCGCGGCGACTTCCGCCGCAAGGCGACGCTCGCCGAATATGGCTTCCGGCTGCCCTCTTGCATGGACAACCGCCCGCTGCGCTTCGAGGAATGGGACATGATGCGGCCGCAGACCATCGCGGTCTCCGCGACGCCCAGCGCCTGGGAGATCAACGAGAGCGGCGGCGTGTTCGTCGAGCAGGTGATTCGCCCGACCGGTCTGATTGATCCGCCGGTCCACATCCGCCCGGCCCGCACCCAAGTCGACGATCTCGTCGGCGAGGTCCGGGCCACGGCGCAGGCCGGCTATCGCTCGCTGATTACGGTGCTGACAAAGCGCATGGCGGAGGATCTCACCGAATATCTGCATGAGCAGGGCATTCGCGTTCGCTACATGCACAGCGATATCGACACCATCGAACGCATCGAGATCATTCGCGATCTGCGGCTCGGCGCGTTCGACGCGCTGGTCGGCATCAATTTGCTGCGCGAAGGCCTCGACATTCCCGAATGCGCGCTGGTCGCGATCCTCGACGCCGACAAGGAAGGCTTCCTGCGCAGCGAAACCTCGCTGATCCAGACCATCGGCCGCGCCGCGCGCAACGTCGACGGCAAGGTGATCCTCTATGCCGACCAGATGACGGGCTCGATGGAGCGCGCCATCGCCGAAACCGACCGCCGCCGCGAGAAGCAGGTCGAGTACAACACGGCGCATGGCATCACGCCGGAGAGCATCAAGAAGTCGATCGGCGACATCATGAACAGCGTCTACGAGCGCGATCATGTGCTGGTCGAGATCGGCGGCCACGACATGACCGACGACGTCATCTCGATCGGCCACAATTTTGAAGCCGTGCTCGGCGATCTCGAGACGAGGATGCGCGAGGCCGCCGCCGATCTGAACTTCGAGGAAGCCGCGCGCCTGCGCGACGAGGTCAAGCGCCTGCGCGCCACCGAGCTCGCGGTGGTCGACGATCCCACCGTCAAGCAGCGCACGGTGCAGGGCAAGGCCGGAGCCTATGCGGGCGCGAAGAAATACGGCGACGCCGCCAATTTGCCGGTCAGCGCGCTGAAGAACAAGAGCGCAGCCACAGCGCTCAAGGCCAGCGGCAGCAAGGGCTCGCGAATCCACAAGCCGCATCTCGACGAGATGCACGGCCCGGAATCGTTGCCATATCGGGGCGACCGCGCGCTGCCGTCGAAGCCGTTCGGTGGCGAGAGCCGCATCATCCAGCCGACGGATTCAAGGCAGTCAGGGCCGGAGTTCGGGCCATCGCCGAGGTCGAGCGGTGGGGCGCCGGGGCATAGGGGTGGGTGGAAGAAGAGGTAAGGGGGCGCGGAGCGCCGGCGCCGCCCATGGTTGTTCATGGCGGCGTCGGAGAATCATGAGAACGCGAACTCACCCCAGGCTCGCCGTCACCACCGCCATCACCGACAGCAGCAGCACGGTTGTCATCAGTTGCAGCGAGGCGACCGCCTGGGTGCGCCATGCCGTGATCTTGTCGGCGAGCGACAGATGGGCCTCGAAGACTTCGGTTCGTAGACGGTCTTGAACAAATGCGGGAAGCTCGGCCCGAAGCTCACTGCAAGCAGCGCATGGGCGAGCGAGACGATGACGACGAAGATGGCGACGCCGGGATCGCCGACCAGGTCGTGATGCCGACCAGCTTGAGCAGGAAGGCGGCGGCGGCGAAGGTCGGGAAGCTCTGCAGCGTCGCGGTCAGTGCGAGGCCTTCGAGCGCGTTGTGCATGCTGGACTTTCTGACTCTGGCGACGGCGGCCATGGCACGTCTCCCTGAGGACATGCAGATGAATCTAGCCGTCATCAGGGTGACCTGATGTGAGATGCGTCACGCCCATTTCCTCTGCGGGAACAAGGCGCGCGCGCCCCGCATGACCAGGGGTTACAGCTTGCCCTGCCCGTTCACCTGGCTCTGCTGTTGCCGCTGTCTCTCCTGCTCTTGCTGTTCCTTGGCATGGTGGCGGCCGTAGAGGCAGCCGGCGGCGGCGCCGAGGACGCCGTGATGGCCGGCATAGTGGCCGGCGACGCCGCCGACGACGGCGCCCTTGATGCAGCCCTTGGCGTTGGCGGCGGACGTCGCGCCACAGATGAGAAGTACGGCGATGGCGGCGAGGGATTTCATGGATCGATGTCTCCGGATGCGGTGTCGCACTCTCAACAGGCACGGGCCCGTCCCGGTTCCCGCGCGCGCACGCGATGCTTCGCTAGACCATGCAGCCGAACGCCTGCACGAATTCGTGAAGGCTCGCGCTCGCTCAACCATAAAAACCTGGCATTACGCTGGCGCGTCATACGTCAGCAATATCCCCTGTGGTTTGCGGATTGCCGGTGTCCGAGGCAGCGCGTTAGCCTTGCGCGAACTCCACACGGCCGATGAGGGCGGGCGGAATGACGGTCGAGAAGCTCAATCGCCAGCGCGTGCTGCATCTGCTCGACGCCATCTCGCGCAGCGATCTCGCTGCCGCGCTGTCGTGCTGCACCGACGACGTCGACTTCCTCACCCACGCGCCGATCGATGTGCTGCCGCACATGGGCCCCTGCCACGGCAAGCAGGAGCTCGGCGAATTCTGGCGCACCGTGCAGGAGCGATACGCCGAGATCCGCTACGAGGTGCCGCAGATCGTCGCCGAGGGGGACACGGTCGCGGCCTATCTGCGCGTGTTCTTCAGGAAGCGCAGCAACGACCGCATCATTCAGGTCGACATGGCCGTCTTCTACACTTTTCGCCGCGGCAAGGTGGCGCAGATCCGCGAGATCATCGATTCCTACGACCTGGTGCAGCAGGTGCTGGAACGTGAGATCGGCCCCCTGATCGTGGGCGAGCGGGTGGACGGGGGCTAGCTCTCTCCCAAACCGGCCCGGACCGGGAAAATACGGGGTTCTATTGTAAATCTCACACGCCGGAATCAATTGTGCATTGCGAAAACGTGAATTGCGTTTTGGCCGAATTGACGTATTTTGTTCGTATACAAATGAGTTGAGCGACCCCGCGGCATCTTTCCTGTGCGCTTGGGGTTGTTTTTTCGCTTTTTCGCAAGCCAGCTTCAGGACTGCCCAAGATGACAGAGCACAGCCTCTGGCGTTTCTCGCGTGCGTTGCACCGCGCGATCAACGACCGGCATTTCGAGGACATCGAGGCCCTGATCGACGAGGACGTCGAGTGGGCGCTCTATGGGCCGATCGACATGTTTCCGTTCCTCGGCGCGCGCCAGGGCAAGGACGCCGTGCTCGACGTCATCCGCCAATTCGCCGACAATTTCCAGGTCCGCCGCTTCGACCGCGAGAGCATCATGCTCGGTGTCGATTCCGCCGCCTCGATGCTGCGCTATTCGCTGACCGCACTGGATTCCAGCAAGCCGATCAGCTTGCGGGTGGCGCAGTTTGCCCAGTTCAGGGCGGGCAAGCTCACCAGCATGCGCGTGCTGATCGACACGTTTGATCTGGTCGAGCAGGCACTTGGCCGCGCCATTCATCTGCCGAAGATGACCAGCGTCGGCTGAACGGAACACCAACGGGCCCCGCACTTCGGGACCGATGGCTGAGCACCCCACGACGCGTCCTGGCCTCCAGCCCCGCCGATGCAATCGTGGAGAAGCTCGTCATCGGGCGCGCGCCTTTCGCGCGGCCCGTTGGTTCGCGTCTGATGGAACCGCCACAATTTCGCAATGATGGTTCCGCATCCTCGGCGGGAACTGGGCTGACGGGCAGGACGATGGAATTCGCGACAGGGTTTGGCTGGACCAGGCTGCCGATGCTGGCGGCCGCTTTGATCTTGGGATCGGTGCTGACGGTTTCGGCTCAGATCATTCCGCCCTTCTCCCCCGGCCCGGCCGCAGCGCCCGACGACGACGCCGAAGCGGCGGAGGCCCCCGACGTCAACGACCCCGACGTGCTGAGCGGCATCGACGTTGACAAGCTCGACTGGGGCCAGCTCGCGATCGACGCCGGCACGCTCAACGACATCATCGCCGCCAAGAAGCGCGCGCAGGCCGCCGCCAAGGACGGGCTGAACTGGGCGACGAACGCCAACGCCAACGGCTCCTCGGCGGTGACGGTGAAGCAGTCGGTATCCTCATTCTGGGACGCCCGCATCGGCGCCGACATGACGGTGACGAGCGAGCCGCGGACGATGTCCGAGCTGCTGGCACAGAAGGCCAGCAATGGCGGCAGCGTGCCTCAATCGTCCGGCAGCGCCTGGGCGGCCGCGACCGCGCCGGGCGCCGGCGCGATCTGGGACAAGACCGCGGTGGAGGCTCGCGTCGATCCCGGCGCGGAGCAGAGCAAGCTCGGGGCCTCGCTGATCAAGTCGGTGCCGCTGTCGGGCGACACGTCGCTGACGCTGCAGAACGGCTACAGCGTCAACCAGCAGGGCACCACGGCGCTCCCCGGCGTCGGCGGTCACGTCACGCGCAATTACGAGACCGAGCAGTCGGCCAAGGTCACTCTCACCGATACCGGCACCAGCATCACCGCGGGCCAGTCGCTGTCGACCACGGAAGACAAATGGCTGCGCAAGGTCGGCGCGGAACAGAAGCTGTTCGACAACGTCACCGTCTCCGGTTCCGTCGGCGAAACCTCGCAAGGGGCGATCAACAAGAGCCTGACGGCGGGTTTCAAGAAGAGCTGGTAGCTGTTTTCGCCTCTCCCCCCTGCGGGGCGAGGGAGTCGAGCACCGACCGGCCGCGCATTCACTTCGGCGCGGCGGCCGCGTTCAGACTCCGGTAACCATACGCCACGGCAAAGCCCCCGAATGGACCGCCCTTGCCGCACCTCGGCCAAGTTGCGGCCAAAATCCGGCGCCCTAGTCCCAGACCGACGTCGTCGTGCGGGGGACACTCGCGCTGCGCTCAACGCGAACAGGGGAATAACGATGAACGCCATGCGTCCGGAAAAGACCGAAGCCACCGAGACCGAGACCATCGACACCAACCTTGCCGCAGTGACGGAAGTCGAAGCCGGCATCCGTGACTTCGTCCGCAACGACATCGCCTATCTGCGCCGTCCGGCAGCGACCGCCGCGGACGCGCCGCCGCTCGATCCGAGCGCGGAGGCCACCGTCACCAACGTCAACTCGCTGATCCAGCGCGTCGCCGGCACCTCCCTCGCCGAGATCGAGAATTTGATCTCCGAGCTCGAGAGCCTGCGCGACCTGCTCCACGCCGAAGGCCAGCGCGTCCAGCGCGAGATCTCCGGCTACGCCCAGCTCAGCCAGGCCGCGATGAAGTCGACCCGCATGATCGCCGACAACGTCTCGCAGTGGAAGCGCGCCGCCGACGGCCTGCGCAACAGTTGATCGCTGCATCCCGCATCACCAGCCGCCGCGTTCCGAAAGGGGCGCGGCGGTTTTGATTCGTGGGGTGTGTGACGGTGCGCACGCGCCCCACGAAAAGTGTCATCACGCGAAAGCGGGTGATCCAGTATTCCAGAGGCAGCGAGGCTAGAACTGTGACGCGCGGCGTACCGGATGCCCCGCTTTGGCGGGGCATAACAGCGGAGGGGTTTGAACTTCCCGCATCGATCCGGCGACTAACGCCAAGCGCTCTTGCCATCGCGGCCGGGCCTGGGGACTTTTCATGGAAAGCATTCGGCCCGACACCACCGACCCGATACCGCTGCGGCCCGCGCCGAACCAGTTCGGCACGATCATGCTGCGTTTTGTCGGTTTGCTGGCGGTTGCGATCGCGACATTGGCGTTCGTCTATAGCCGCTGAGGGCGGAGGCCGCGGAGTTAACGAAATCTTACCGGGCGGCTTCCACGGTCGAAGCTTCCAGGGTGTAGGCGCCGTCGGCATAGCCCTTCACCACCATGCCGGCCACCAGCATCACGGCCAGCGTCGCGGTAGCAAAGATGAATCCGACCAGCTTGAGTGCGCCGCGGTCTGCCATGGTCCTCGTCCCCTGTACTCTGCCCAGTTCGTTCAAATAGACAGCGACAGGTTCATAATTGGTTAGCAACTCGATGGTTCCGCGCATTGCTTCGCGGGAAAACCATGTTGCGCAGGCTTATGGCAGCCACCCGGAATCGCGTCCATAGCGCGGGGGCAACACTCGCGCGCTGTTTTCGCCGTTCATCCTGGAACGAATCTAACCGCCGTTCACACGCATCGGCACGAAGGCGGTTGCGGTGATGGCGTAGACGTCCTCGCCGCGCTGGTTGGTGCCGGTGGTGCGCGCGGTCAGGATGCCCCAACCGGGTCGCGAGGCGGAGCTGCGCTTGTCGATGACGACGTTGACGTAGGTGACGATGTCGCCGGCGAGCACCGGCCTGATCCAGCGCAGGTCGCGAAAGCCCGGCGACGGGCCCCACACCGCGACCTCCTCGCCGCGCGAAGCGGCTTCCCGCGCCAGGCGCTGGCCGTCGGCGACAAGCAGGCTCATGCAGGCCGACCCGACGTGCCAGCCCGAGGCCGCGAGCCCGCCAAACAAGGAGTTCTTGCCCTCCTCCTCGTCGAGGTGAAAACGCTGCGGATCGAACTTTGCGGCGAATGTCTTGATCGACTCGGCCGTGAACGTATAGGCGCCGATCTCACGGCGATGCCCAATCTCGATCTCCTCGAAAAACGGCATCAGACCGCCCCTTCGCGCCGCTTGATCAGGATCGGCGACGTCATCTCGCACAGCGCATCACCCCCGGCGTTGCGCACGGTGCATTTGAATTTGACGATGCCGAGCTCCGGGCGGCTCTTCGAGGTGCGGGCCTCCACGACGTCGACTTCGAGCATGAGATCGTCGCCGGGTCTGAGCGGCGACAGCCACCGCACTTCGTCGACGCCGGGAGATCCCAGCGAAGCGGCGCGGGTGATGAAACCGTCGGCCATCATCCGCATCATCAGCGAACAGAGATGCCAGCCCGAGCCGGACAGGCCGCGCAGCATGCTTTTGCTGGCGGCGTCCTCGTCGAGGTGCATCGGCTGCGGATCGAACTCGGCGGCAAAGGCCACGATCTCGTCGCGCGTGACATGGCGCGGGCCGAATGTTCCGAACCGGCCGGGCGGGAAATCTTCGAAGGTCAGGGTCATCTTGGGAAAGGTTTGAGGGAACGACAGATTGTGGCCGCACTTTGCGGCAATCTCAACCCGCCGGCCCGCATGGCTCGTGCTACACTCGGCGCGCCGGCGTCGGTCTTGAGTCGGATCGAGCAGGGGCCACGATCCATTTGCAAGGCCCGACAACACCTGAATTGCCCTGGGGAGAGCAATGTTTTCATTCAGCGACCTGTTTCAATGGGACCGCTTTATCACGCCGACGATCATCAAGACCTTCTACTGGCTGGTGATCGCGCTGATCTGCCTGTTCGGCCTCTCCGGCATCTTCTCCGGCCTCGCAATGATGGCGATCAGCCCGTTCGGCGGCTTCCTGATGCTGCTGTCGTCGATCGCGAGCGTCGTCGTCGGAATCGTGTTCTCGCGCATTCTCGCCGAGCTGATCCTGATCATCTTCCGCATCAACGAGCATCTTGGCGCGATCAGGGATCAAGGCGGCGGGGTGCGGTAGGGCGCTTCCGGGGCACGAACTCCAGCGTCTTACGTGTTGAACCTGAAATGCATCACGTCGCCGTCGGCGACGACGTATTCCTTGCCTTCGAGGCGGAGCTTGCCGGCATCGCGGGCGCCGGCTTCGCCGTTCAGCGCGACGTAGTCCTCATACGCGATGGTCTCGGCGCGGATAAAACCCTTCTCGAAGTCGGTGTGGATCACGCCGGCCGCGCCCGGCGCCTTGGTGCCGCGATAGATGGTCCAGGCGCGCGCTTCCTTCGGGCCCACCGTGAAATAGGTGATGAGGTCGAGCAGCGTGTAGCCGGCGCGGATCAGGCGATCGAGGCCGGCCTCTTCGAGACCCAGCGTCTCCAGGAAGTCGGCGCGTTCGTCGCGCGAAATGGTGGCGATCTCGGATTCGATTTTTGCCGAGATGACGACCGCAATGGCGCCTTCCTTGGCAGCCTGGTCCTGCACCGCCTTCGAGAACGAATTGCCTGATGCGGCCGAGCCTTCCTCGACGTTGCAGACGTAGAGCACGGGCTTGGACGACAGCAGGCCGAGCATCCCGAAGGCGCGCTCCTCCTCCGCCTTGCGCTCGACGAGGCGCGCGGGCTTGCCTTCGCGCAGCAGCACCAGCGTGCGATTGACGAGGTCGAGCTGCTCCTTGGCGTCCTTGTCGTTGCCCTTGGCCTTCTTGGACAAATTGTCGACGCGCTTCTCGAGGCTGTCGAGATCGGCGAGCATCAGCTCGGTCTCGATGGTCTCGATATCGGCGAGCAGGGGCGATCTTGCCTTCGACATGGGTAATGTCGGAGTCCTCGAAGCAGCGCACGACATGCGCGATGGCGTCGACCTCACGGATGTTGGCGAGGAACTGGTTGCCGAGGCCTTCACCCTTGGACGCGCCGCGCACGAGGCCGGCGATGTCAACGAAGGTCAGCCGGGTCGGGATGATCTGGCCCGACTTGGCGATCGCTGCGAGCTTATCGAGCCGCGGATCCGGCACCGCGACCTCGCCGACATTCGGCTCGATCGTGCAGAACGGATAGTTCGCCGCCTGCGCCGCGGCCGTCTCGGTCAGCGCGTTGAACAAGGTCGACTTGCCGACATTGGGCAACCCGACGATCCCGCATTTAAATCCCACGAGCGTTATTCCTTGCCGTTGTCGTCCTTGGTCAAAAATCCCTTCGCCTGCATGGCGAGGTGCACCCTGTTGGCGAAGGTCGCGTCCGTGCCTTTGGCAACCAATGCCGCGTGCTCGGCCACCGCGTCGCAGAGCGTCGCCACCCAGTCGTTGTCCGCTTTGGCGAAGTCCGACAGCACATGGCCGTGCACCAATTCCTTGACGCCGGGATGACCGATGCCGAGCCGCACCCGGCGGTACTCGTTGCCGATATGGGCGGAGATCGAGCGCAGGCCGTTGTGGCCGGCGATGCCGCCGCCGATCTTCACCCGCACCTTGCCCGGCGGCAGTTCGAGTTCGTCATGGAATACGGTGACGTCGCCCGGCGCGATCTTGAAGAAGCTTGCCGCTTCCTGAACGCTGCGGCCGGAATCATTCATGTAGGTCATCGGCTTGAGCAGGATCACGCGCTCGGTGCCGAGCGTGCCTTCCGAGGTCTCGCCCTGAAACCTGCGGCGCCAGGGTGCGAAACCATGACGCCGCGCGATCTCGTCGACGGCCATGAAGCCGACATTGTGCCGGTTACGTGCGAATTTCGGGCCGGGATTGCCGAGCCCAACAAACAGTCGCATGACGCGGCGCGCCCCTCGCTCGGCGCGCGATCAGGGACCGCGCGCCAGCTTTGAGAGATTACTTCTTCTTGTCGCCGCCGGCGGGAGCCTTGGCAGCCGGGGCCTTGGCAGCCGCTGCCGGAGCAGCAGCACCCGCAGCCGGAGCAGCACCAGCCGCCGGAGCAGCAGCACCCGCGGCAGGAGCAGCAGCAGCAGCCTTCAGCTCTTCGGCGTAGCCGGACGGCGGCACGATGGTGACGAGGGTCGCGTCCTCGGAGGTCAGCGCCTTCACGCCGGCCGGCAGCTTGATGTCGGAGAGATGCAGCGAGTGGCCGATTTCGAGCGAACCCACGTCGGCCTCGATGAACTGCGGGATGTTCTCCACGCCGCACTCGAGCTCGATCGCATGCGCAACGATGTTCACGGCGCCGCCGCGCTTCACGCCGGGCGAACCTTCGGCCTTCACCACGTGCAAGGGAACGCTGATGCGGATGGTGGCGCCTTCGCCGAGCCGCATGAAGTCGACGTGGATCGGGAAGTCCTTGACCGGATCGAGGTGGTAGTCGCGCGGAATCACGCGGTGCTTGTTGCCTTCGAGGTCGATGTCGACCAGCGTGGTCAGGAACCGGCCGGCGAGGATGCGCGAGCGCAGTTCGCGATCGTCCACCGAGATGGTCAGCGGGGGCTGGTTGTTGCCGTAGATCACTCCGGGCACTCTCCCGGCGCGACGCTCAGCCCGGGCGGCCCCCTTGCCGCTCTTCGGACGTGCGGTCGCCTTCAATTCCTTGACGGTCGCCATAACGTTAAGTCCTTGTTTTTGCAAAAGTTAATGGGCCGCAACGCGGCCCATGGCATACGCCGCAGCAAGCCTCCAGGGGTGCGGGGGCTGCGGACGTGGCGGGCTTTTACCCGGAAGACGCGGAAATAACAAGGAGAATGGGCGGCCGGAAGGAACCGGATCGCCCGGAAGGAGCCGGCGGAGTTACCCGCCGAGCTTGGCCTCCAGCGCCGCGATGCGCGCCTTCAGGGCCTCGTTCTCCTCGCGCGCCAGGCGCGCCATATCCTTGACCGCCTCAAACTCCTCGCGCTTGACCAGGTCCATGTCGCGCAGGAATTTTTCGGCTTGGGTGCGCATCACCGTGTCGAACTCGCGCTTGACGCCCTGCGCGGCGCCGGCGGCATCGTTCATCAGGCGGCCGATCTCGTCGAAAAACCGGTTGTTGGTCTGGGTCATGTCGGTCTCCTGGCGGCTTTCGATGAACTCTGCGCGAACGCGCGGGGAGACAATGGCAATCCGATTGGGCGGGTTCAAGGGCCGATCGGCGGTATCCTTGTCATGCCCCGGTTTCCTTGCAATCGTATTCAACGTCCCTGCATAAGAAGAATCACAAAAGGCGCTCGAGATGATCGATCAGCAGATCGCGATCCCCACCAAGGACGGTCACACCGCAACCTTCATCAGCCATCCCGAACGCGGCGGGCCGTTTCCGGTCATCCTGTTCTACATGGACGCGCCGGCGATCCGCGAAGAGCTGCGCGACATGGCGCGCCGGCTCGCAACATCGGGCTATTACGTGATGCTGCCGAACCTCTATTACCGCTCCGGCGTGATGGAGCTCGGCGCGCTGCCGGCCGATCCGAACGCCCCGGAACGCAAGCGCATGTTCGCGCTGATGGGATCGCTCACGATCCCCATGATCATGGACGACACGCGGGCGTTGCTCACCTATGCCGAGGGCCAGGCGGCCGCGAACACCAAACTGATCGGTACAGTCGGCTACTGCATGAGCGGCCGCTACGCCGTCAACGCCGCCACGCATTTTCCCGATCGCGTCAAGGCCGCCGCTTCGGTCTACGGCACCCAGCTCGCAACCGACCAGGACGACAGCCCGCATCTGGCGGCAGCCAAGACCAAGGCCGAACTCTACTTCGCCTGCGCCGAGACCGACATCTACGCGCCCGCCGAGATCATCGAGAAGGTGAAGCAGGGCATGAGCGGCGCCAAAGCCGAAGTCGAGATCTATCCCGGCACCCATCACGGCTTCGCCTTCCCCAAGCGTCCGGCCTATCACCGCGACGCCGCCGAGCGGCATTGGGAGCGTCTGCTGGCGCTCTATCGCCGCAATCTCGTCCAGACATAGAAGGCGCGATGCAACTTCTGCTCATCGACTTTCCCGCCTTCAAGCCGATCGCGATCGAGATCGGCCCGTTCGCGATCCGCTGGTATGCCCTGGCCTATATCTGCGGCATCGTGTTCGGCTGGCTCTATGCGCGCTCGCTCCTGAAAAGGGAGCGGCTGTGGGGCGCCCCGGCGCCGATGTCGCTGGTGCAGATCGACGACTTCATTCTGTGGGTCACGCTCGGCATCATCCTCGGCGGCCGCACCGGTTATGTGCTGTTCTACAACCTGCCCTTCTTCATCGACCATCCCGCCGCGATTTTCAGGCTGTGGGAAGGCGGCATGTCCTTCCACGGCGGCTTCCTCGGCTGCGTCGTCGCGGTGATGTGGTTCGCCTATCGCAACCGCATCTCGATCCTGTCGCTCGGCGACATCACCACCGCCGTCGCTCCGGTCGGGCTGCTGCTCGGCCGCATCGCCAATTTCATCAACGGCGAATTGTGGGGCCGCGCCGCCGACCCGGAGCTGCCCTGGGCGATGATCTTCCCCAATGATCCCACCCAGCTGCCACGCCATCCGAGCCAGCTCTACGAGGCCGGCATGGAGGGCATTTTGCTGTTTGCCGCCCTCGCGATCATGATCCGCTTCGGCGCCCTGAAACGGCCGGGCATGATCCTCGGCGCCTTCATCCTGATCTATGGTTTGAGCCGGATCGCCGGCGAGCATTTCCGCGAACCGGACGTCCAGCTCGGCTTCCTCTGGGGCGGATTAACCATGGGCATGCTGTTGTCGATCCCGATGCTTATTGTAGGCCTCATACTTATTGTATTGGCAGTGAGGCGCGGTGCGCCCGAGCCCGTAGGGGCTATTCGTTAATTCCTTTTGAGAAGATAGGCCGTGACCGACCAGCCGTTACTCGACGAGATCAAGGCGCTGATCAAATCCTCGGGCCCCATGCCGGTCTGGCGGTACATGGAACTGTGCCTGATGCATCCGCGCTATGGCTACTACGTCTCGCGCGATCCGTTGGGACGAGAAGGCGACTTCACCACTGCGCCGGAGGTCAGCCAGATGTTCGGCGAGCTCTTGGGCCTGTGGACCGCCTCGGTGTGGAAGCAGATGGGCTCGCCGCAATTCCTGCGGCTGATCGAGCTCGGCCCCGGCCGCGGCACCATGATGGCCGACGCCCTGCGCGCGCTCCGCGTGCTGCCGCCGCTCTACCAGGCGCTCCACATCCACATGGTCGAGGTCAATCCCGTCCTCCGCGAGCGGCAGAGTGCGACGCTGTCGGGCGTGCGCAACATCGCCTGGCACGACAGCATCGACGACGTGCCCGAGGGACCGAGCATCATCCTCGCCAACGAATATTTCGACGTGCTGCCGATCCACCAGATGGTCCGACACGAGAACGGCTGGCACGAGCGCGTGATCGAGGTCGACGCCAACGGAAAACTTCAATTCGGCGCGGCGGCCGAGCCGACGCCGCGCTTCGAGGTGTTGCTGCCGCCTCTGGTGCGCGCCGCGCCCGTCGGGGCCGTGTTCGAATGGCGGCCCGATGCCGAGATCATGAAGCTCGCCAGCCGCGTGCGCGACCAGGACGGCGCGGCGCTGATCATCGATTACGGTCATCTGCGCAGCGATGCCGGCGACACCTTCCAGGCGATCGCGCGCCACACCTTCACCGATCCCCTGAAGGCGCCGGGCCAGGCCGACGTCACAGCCCATGTCGACTTCCAGGCGCTCGCGCGCGGGGCGGAGGACGTCGGCGCCCGCGTGCACGGGCCGGTGACGCAGGGCGATTTCCTCAAACGCGTCGGCATCGAGACCCGTGCAGCCGCCTTGATGCAGAAGGCGGCGCCTGACGTCGCCACCGACATTTCGATCGCGCTCAAGCGCCTGACCGAAACCGGGCGCAGCGGCATGGGTTCGATGTTCAAGGTGCTCGGCATCTCCGAGCCGCGGCTGACGGGCCTTGCGGGACTCAGCGATCTCGAACGCGCCGGAGACGATTCATGACGCTTGCCTCCTCGCTGCTGTCCGCGGTGCCCGGCCTGCGCCACGCCTTCTTCACCCGCGAGGGCGGCGTCTCGGGCGGCATCTATTCCGCGCTGAACGGCGGGCTCGGCTCCAATGACGACCAGGCCCTTGTTGCGGAGAACCGCCGCCGCATGGCCGAGCATGTCGGCGTCGCACCCGAACGCTTTCTCAGCCTGCACCAGATCCATTCGCCCGACGTGCTCGTGGCCGAAGCTCGGTGGCCGAGCGGGCCGCGGCCGAAGGGCGATGCGCTGGTGACGAAGGTGCCCGGCATCGCGCTCGGCGTCTCCACCGCCGATTGCGGACCGGTGCTGTTCGTCGATCCCAATGCGGGCGTGATCGGCGGCGCGCATGCCGGCTGGAAGGGTGCGCTCACCGGCGTGCTGGAGCAGACCATTTCGGCGATGGAAAAACTCGGCGCCTCGCGGAGCCGCATCATCGCCGCGATCGGCCCGCTGATCCGCCAGGACAGTTATGAAGTCGGCAACGAGTTCGTGGCGCGCTTCATCGAGGCGGATGGAGACAACGCCATGTTCTTCATCCCGTCGGTGCGCGAGGGACACGCGATGTTCGACCTCGCCGGCTTCATCCGCAAGCGTCTGGAAGCCGCGGGCATCCTGATGATCGACGATCTCGGTCTGGACACCTACGCCGACGAACGCTTCTTCAGCTACCGCCGCTCGGTACATCGCAAGGAGCCGGATTACGGCCGCCACGTTCACGCGATCGCGCTCGAAGCGTGAACACAAAGGCAACCCCGTGTCATTCCGGGGCGATGCCTGCGCGCGATGATAGTGGCCTGTGGCGCCCCCGCCCTAGACGTTAATGCGTTTTAACGATATCGCTGCCCTCCATAATGAGGGACGCGTCATTCATCTTGCGCCGCGCGGGTTCGCGCGTGCTCGCGGTCATGCTGCTGACGGCCGCGCTTGGCGGCTGTGCCGGTGGCGGTGGCGCCGCGAACTCCTATGCGATGGCGCCGAGCGCCGGCTCGGGGGCGACAGTCGCGTTCGAATCGATCGACGGGCCGCCGCCGCAAGTGTTCGACCGCATGGTCGGCGTGCTCGACAGCGAATCCAAGCTGCGCAGCCTGTCCGTGGTCTCCCGCGAGGGGACGGCTGCCTACCGCGTGCGCAGCTACCTCTCCGCCCAGATCGTTCGTGGCAAGACCGTGATCGCCTGGGTCTGGGACGTCTACGACGCCAACCAGCAGCGGGCGCTGCGCCTTTCCGGCGAGGAACCGACCGCGGCCAAGGGCGGCCGGGATCCTTGGGGCGCTGCCGACGACCTCGTGCTGCGGAAGATCGCCCAGGCCGGATTCAGCGGACTTTCCAACATGATCAACGGTACACCGGATGCGCCGAACTCGGCGCCCGGCTTGCGCGGGCCGGCCGTGGCGAGCGTGATCCCGGAGGCTCCATTGGCCGACATGCCGGCCTCGGCGCTGGGCTATGCCGAGCGCTAACCCCCGCGAAACCACGGCCCCGTTTTCCGGCCAAACCGTTGGCCGGACTCGGGATTTCGCAGGGAAAACGTAGTGCCCCGGGTTGCCATTGCAGCCCCCGGCCTGATATTTCCTCGCCCGTCGTAACCGTGCTTCCAGTGGGTATTGTTTGATGTTGAACATCGTGTCCAGCAAAGCGCGGGAGGAAGCGTCCATGTCGGCCAAGAACGGCTCCATCAAGCTCGTCGCCGGCAACTCCAATCCGGCTCTCGCTCAGGCCATCGCGCAAGGTCTCGACCTGCCGCTGACCAAGGCGGTGGTACGGCGCTTCGCCGACATGGAGATCTTCGTCGAGATCCAGGAGAACGTGCGGGGCTCGGATGCCTTCGTCATCCAGTCGACCTCGTTTCCGGCGAACGACCATCTGATGGAATTGCTGATCATCACCGACGCACTGCGCCGCTCCTCGGCGCGCCGCATCACCGCGGTGTTGCCCTATTTCGGCTACGCCCGGCAGGACCGCAAGTCGGGTTCGCGCACGCCGATCTCGGCAAAACTCGTCGCCAATTTGATCACCCAGGCTGGCGTCGACCGCGTCATGACGCTCGACCTGCATGCCGGCCAGATCCAGGGCTTCTTCGACATCCCGACCGACAATCTCTACGCAGCGCCGCTGATGGTGCGCGACATCAAGGACAAGTTCGACCTCTCCAGGACAATGGTGATCTCGCCCGACGTCGGCGGCGTGGCGCGCGCACGCGGCCTCGCCAAGCGCATCAACACCCCGCTCGCGATCGTCGACAAGCGCCGCGAGAGGGCGGGTGAATCCGAGGTCATGAACGTCATCGGCGACGTCGCCGGCTACACCTGCATCCTGATCGACGACATCGTGGATTCCGGCGGCACGCTGGTGAACGCCGCTGACGCGCTGATCGCCAAGGGCGCCAAGGACGTCTACGCCTACATCACCCACGGCGTGCTCTCCGGCGGCGCGGCGGCCCGGATCACGAACTCCAGGCTGAAGGAGCTGGTGATCACCGACTCGATCCTGCCGACGGATGCGGTGAGCAAGGCCCCGAACATCCGCACGCTGCCGATCGCCAGCCTGATCTCCGACGCGATCGCGCGCACCGCGGCGGAAGAGTCGGTGTCGAGCCTGTTTGACTGAGGTTTTCGCCTCTGGCCGCTTGCGGAAAATCGTAGGGTGGGCAAAGGCGCAACGCGCCGTGCCCACCTTTTTTGTGGCCATGAAGACGGTGAGCACGCTTCCGCCTTCGCTCGTCGAGTTCCGGCGGACAAGTCGCTTTGCCCCCTACGGCCTCACGCGCCGCCGCCCCCCGGGTTGTTGCCAACGAGCGCCCATGACATCATCCGAATCCCGAGTCATCTCTGCCCTCTGGATGCCCGATGCCACGCCGGAAATTTGCCTGGGAGAAGCTGTCGGATGATGAGTTGCTCAAGCAACGCCTCTCCAGCCTGAGGGTTACGGTCGAAGGCACCTGGCTCGAGGATTGCGTCAGCGCGCTGTACGAGGAGCTCCAGGAGCGCGGCATCCGGCTGCGGCCGCACACCTGGATGTCGAGCGAATGGTTCAGTCCGGGCGGCGTTCCCGGCATCGCCATTCCGTTCTATCTCGCTCATCCCCGCCTGATGAAGCTCGAGAAGAAGATGATGTTCGACGTCGAGGGCGGAACCTGGCGTGAATGCATGGCCATCCTCCGTCACGAAGCGGGCCACGCCATACAGCACGGCTACCAGTTGCAGCGCCGCCGGCGCTGGCAGCAACTGTTCGGCCCGTCGTCGAAACATTATCCGCGCTATTACCGGCCCAATCCGGCCAGCCGGCGCTATGTCCAGCATCTGCGGCTCTGGTACGCGCAGAGCCATCCGGACGAGGATTTCGCCGAGACCTTTGCGGTGTGGCTGCGGCCCCGTTCGAACTGGCGGACACGATACGCCGGCTGGCCGGCGCTGAAGAAGCTCGAATATGTCGACGAACTGATGGGCGAGATCGCGGGCAAGCGACCGCTGATCACGACGCGGGAGCGTGTCGATACGCTGGGTCGGCTGAGCCAGACGCTCGAAGAGCACTACAAGAAGAAGCAGGCGTTCTACGCCTTCACGCCCCCCAAGACCTACGACCGCGATCTGTCCCGGCTGTTTTCAGCCGATCCACGGCATCACCGCTCGAAGCCGGCTTCGGCCCTGATCCGGCGGCACCGCGCCCATATCAGGCAGCTGGTGGCGCGATGGACGGGCGAGAATCAGCTTACACTCGATGCCGTGCTCGACGAGATGATCTCCGCTGCCGCGAGCTCGATCTGCGTGCCGTCGGCCCCGAACAGAAGCTCGTTCTCGACTTCATCGTCCTCGTGACCGCCAAGACGATGCACACGATGTTTGGCCCGTCTCAACGAAAATGGATCGCGCTATGAGACGTCTGCGCATTCTGGTGCTCATGCATCCGGACTTCGTGCCGCCGGACTCCAGCGACGGACACACCGTGCAGGAGATCAACGCGTGGAAAACCGAATACGACGTCGTGAGTACCTTGCGCGCAGCCGGCCACGAGGTTCGACCACTCGGCGCGCAGGAGGAAATCAAGCCGGTGCGCGAGGCGATCGAGGAGTTCAAGCCGCACGTGGTGTTCACGCTGCTGGAGGAATTCCACAACAACGTCGCCTTCGACCAGCACATCGCGAGCTATCTCGAGCTGATGAAGGTCCCTTATACCGGGTGCAATCCGCGCGGCCTGACCCTGGCCCGCGGCAAGGATTTGTCCAAGACGCTGGTGCATCACCGCCGGATCGCTGCGCCGGCCTTTGCGGTCTTCCCGATGCGCCGCAAGGTGAAACGCCCGACACGCCTTGCGCTGCCGCTGATCGTCAAGAGCCTGAACATGGATGGCTCGTTCGGCATCTCGCAAGCCTCCATCGTCGACACCGACGAGAAGCTGGCCGAGCGGGTTGCCTTCATCCACGAGCGGGTCGAATCCGCCGCCATCGCCGAGCAGTTCATCGAGGGGCGAGAGCTTTACGTCGGCGTGCTCGGCAACAATCGCTTGCGCGTTCTGCCGGTCTGGGAGCTGAAATTCGGCAGCATGGGTGGCCGCTCGTCACGGCATATCGCCACGGAGAAGGCCAAGCACGACACCGACTATCAGGAGAAGGTCGGCATCGTCGACGGGCCTGCGAAGGATCTGGCGCCGGAAGTGACCGCCAGGATCCAGCGGGCCGCGAAACGCATCTACCGGGTGCTCGGCCTCGACGGCTATGCGCGCATCGATTTTCGTCTCACTGCCGACGGCACGCCATATTTCATCGAAGCCAATCCCAATCCCGAGATCGCCAAGAGCCAGGAGTTCGCCACGGCCGCTCTACATGACGGACTGAAATATCCGGCTCTCCTGCAGCGCATCCTGACGCTTGGGATCAGCCGCGCCAAAGCGGGGGTGTCACTGGGGTGATGACGGCGGCGATCGCCCTCATCCTTCGAGACGCGTTTCGCGCCCCTCGGGATGAGGGATGGTCGTTGCGCTGCGTTACACGATTCCCGCGGCGACCTGGCCGCGCAGGCGTTCGAGCCCGAGCAGTGTCTCCGCGCAGGCGGCTGCCACTTCGACGCCCTTGATGGCAAAATGCTTGCGGAAGAAATCGTAGTGCACCTCGGTCTCGTGGAATTGCTGCGGCGTCAGCACCGCGGAGAACACGGGCACCTCGGTGCGCAGCTGCACGTCCATCAACGCCTTGATCACGGTATCGGCGACGAACTCATGGCGGTAGATGCCGCCGTCGACGACGAGGCCGGCCGCGACGATCGCGGTGTAGCGTCGTGTCTTGGCCAGGATCTGCGCATGCAGCGGGATCTCGAACGAGCCCGGCACCTCGAACACGTCGACATGATTGAGGTGGCGCGCTTCTGCCTCCTTCGCGAAGGCGATGCGGGCCTCCTCGACCACGTCGCGGTGCCAGCAGGCCTGCACGAAGGCCACCCGCTGCGGTTTCGCGAAGCGCGGATGGTCGGGCACCGGATCTTGCGGAACCGGCGGTGGCGTTTGAGTTGGTTGGGACGTTTCGGCTTGGGGATCTTGCAACATCTGATTCATGGCTTTCCTCAGTTAAGGACCAGAATCAGGGCACACGGAACGACAAACAGCCGCATCCTGCGATGCGTCTGCCACCGACCGTTCTCTTTCATCCGGACTTTAACCGTCGGCTTCGGAGTTGCACCGAATCTGCTGACCCTTCCCCTCAGCAAGGCTTTGAGGAAGGCGCTCGCGGGCTTAGGCCTTACGGCCCTTACCGCCGGTGGGGACTTTCACCCCGCCCTGAGAACATCGGCCGCCCGGGATGAACGGCCTGACCGGAATATGACGCCGGTTCGGGGCCGCGGCAAGCGGGTTCCGCATGGGAAAACCGCATGGTCCCATGCCGCCATGGCGGTCCAGGGGGCACGCGACGGAATTAGCGATTGGCAGGCCTTTGGCGAATCCGATTCCGGTTTGTTCTTCTCCATCCGGTTCGGCCTCACCGGCGTTAATAATTGTGGCGGAGATGAGCTGTGGACGAACGAGTCCTGACTTGTGGACGGACTCGGCAGCCAGTTGCGCAGATTCCGCAAATCACATCAGTTGATCCGCGACAAGCCCGCGCTGATCCGAATGGATCGCCTTAGCAAGATTTAAGGGAGCGCGCGCCGGACCAACCGCGTGCGTATCAAAGACAACAAAAAGGCAAGAGGTCGAGACGGCATGTCCCTGCTCGAAGGCACCATCGATTCCAAAAACCATCCGCTCGCGGTGGTCGAGGATATCGCTGCCAGCAACAACTGGCCGTTCGAACGCTCCGGCGAAGACGAACTCACGATTGTCTCCAAGGGACAATGGACCGACTACCAGATCTCCTTCACCTGGATGGGCGAGATCGAGGCGCTGCATCTGGCCTGCGCGTTTGACATGAAGATCCCGGTTGCGCGGCGACCGGAGGTCCAGCGGCTCGTGGCCGCGGTCAACGAGCAATTGTGGGTCGGGCACTTCGACCTGTGGACCACCACCGGCATGATCATGCACCGGCAGGCCCTGGTGCTGCCGGGCGGGCTCATCGCCTCCACCGGCCAGTGCGAAGCCATGCTCGCAGGCGCCATCCACGCCTGCGAACGCTATTTCCCGGCGTTCCAGTTCGTGGTGTGGGCAGGCAAGTCCACGACGGAAGCCATGGACGCGGCCATGTTCGACACGGTGGGCGAGGCGTAAGCGCACTCAGCTCTCCAGCGCGTGAGGAAGGCGTCGCTCCCTGCTCGCCGTCGTCCCGGCGAAGGCCGGGACCCATACCGCGTGATTTCGCTTGTGGCACGCTGCTTGTTGCCAACACCTCCATCCATTAAAACCAGTTGTGGTTATGGGTCCCGGCCTTCGCCGGGACGACACTGAGTTTGTGGCAACGGCTATGACGAGCAACAACACTCTCGAGAACATCACCGGCACCATCCTGCTCGCCGGTGCCGGCAAGATGGGCGGCGCGATGCTGACCGGATGGCTTTCGGGCGGGCTCGATCCGCGCCGCGTCGCGGTGATCGATCCGCACATCTCGGCCGAGATCACCGCACTTGCCGCCAAGGGGATTGCGCTCAATCCTGATGTGACGACGGCAGGCCAGGTCGAGACGCTCGTCGTCGCGGTGAAGCCGCAAATGTTCCGCGAGGCCGGCGCCAAGCTGAAGCCATTCGTCTCCGACAAGACCGCGGTGGTGTCGATCATGGCGGGAACCACGATCGCCTCGCTCGAGGAGGTCTGCGGCGGCGCGGTGGTGCGCGCGATGCCGAACACGCCGGCCGCGATCGGTCGCGGCATCACGGTGGCTGTCGCCGCGAACAATGTCAGCGCACAGCAACGCGCGGTGGCCGATGCGCTGCTACGCGCCACCGGCTCGGTCGAATGGGTCAACGATGAGAGCCTGATGGACGCGGTCACTGCGGTGTCCGGCTCGGGTCCGGCCTATGTGTTTTTGCTGGCCGAGGAACTCGCGCGCGCCGGTGTCGAGGCGGGATTGCCCGAGGCGCTCGCGACAAAACTCGCGCGCGAAACCGTCGCCGGCTCGGGTGAACTTCTCCACCAGTCGGAGCTTGCCTCCGGCACGCTGCGCCAGAACGTCACCTCGCCCGGCGGTACCACGGCCGCGGCACTCGGCGTGCTGATGGGCGAGCCCGGCCTGCGCGATCTGATGATCCGCGCCATCGCGGCGGCGACGAAGCGGTCGAAGGAATTGGCGAAGTAAGAAAGTGTGCCGTAGGGTGGGCAAAGCGAAGCGTGCCCCACCCATTCGAATGCAATCGCGGAAAGATGGTGGGCACGGCGCTGCGCGCCTTTGCCCACCCTACGATTTCGAGCCTGCGGCTAGCCGCTTGTTGAACATCTCGACATTGACGAGCCCGCGCGCGTGGCGCCCTTCGCCGAGTTTTCGCGGGCCTTCGAAGGCCTCGACCTCGAAGCGGATGACGCGGCGCTCGACCGCGAAAACCTTCGCAGTGGTCCGCACCGTCGCACCGACGAGGGCTGCTGCAAGATGGCGGATATCGACCTCGGTGCCGACGGTGACCCAGCCCGGCTGAAGCGCCGCACGAATCGCATCGCCCGACGTCATCTCCATTTCCAGGATCATCATCGGCGTCGCATAGACCATCGGCATGCCGGGCACGAAATGCCCGACCGTGCGCTCCACCGGCACCACCAGCGTGCGCTCGGCGCTCATGCCGACCTTGATGAAGTCGCGTGCGTCCATGGGGCCTCCCCCGTCGTCCTGGACAAGCGCAGCGAAGCGGAGCGCCGATCCAGGACCCATTACCCCGACCCAACATTGTCATGCGCGGTCTAAACCACGACCTGCTGCGACAACTGCCGCTTGGGGTAATGGGTCCTTGGCTTTCGCCAGGACGACCTTTGTGGTTGCCGAACCAGCGCCGGCTACTTCTTCGCAGCCGCCGCGCGCTCCACGAACGTCTTGCCGCCCTTCATCTTGTGGCGGAGCGGGGCTTCATTGATCTGGATGACGACGGCGTCGGCATCGACGCCGAGATTCTTCACCAGTGCCTGGGTGATGTCGCGCATCATGCCGGCCTTTTGTTCGTCGGTGCGGCCTTCGGCCATGCTGACAGTGATCTCAGGCATTTTTCTCTCCCCTTGGGGCCGGACACCGGCCATTGACGGGCGCCATCAAACAGGAGGTAGATGTCCGGGACAAGCCCGGGCATGGCGACGTCAGCGAATGGCTAGCCCCAGCTCACGTCATGCCGCGCCAACACCTCGCGCACTTTGGCGACGAGGTCGGCCTCGCTGCACGAGAACTGCGCCGGGCGGCTCTCGCGCCATTCCTGGTTGGAAGCGATCGCGGCCGCCGCCTTCGCGCCCTCGATCAGATCCTTGATCTGCACCTCGCCACGCGCTTTTTCATCCGAGCCCTGGATGATGACGCAGGGCGCATTGCGGCGATCGGCATATTTGAGCTGGTTGCCCATGTTCTTGGGATTGCCGAGATAGAGTTCGGCGCGAATGCCGGCGGTTCGCAACGATGCGACCATCTTCTGATAGTCGGCGACGCGGTCGCGGTCGAACACGGTGACGACGACGGGGCCGAACTCGGGCCGCGTGTCGAGCTTGCCAAGCAGAGTCAGCGCGGCCTGAAGCCGCGACACGCCGATCGAGAATCCGGTCGCCGGCACCGGCTCGCCGCGAAAGCGCGAGACGAGACCATCATAGCGGCCACCACCGCCGACCGAGCCGAAGCGGACCGGGCGGCCCTTGTCATCCTTGGTCTCGAGCAGCAATTCGACCTCGTAGACGGGGCCCGTGTAATATTCGAGACCGCGCACCACGGAGGGATCGATCTTGATGCGGTCCGCGCCGTACCCCGACGCCGTCACCAGTTTCGCGATCTCTTCCAGCTCGCTCACGCCGGCCTGACCGACTTCGCTCTTGGCGAGATAGACCTCCGCCGCGGCGATCGCCTCTTTCCAATCGTCGCGCGGTTTGGTGATGGCGAGAACGACGTCAGCCTCCGACGCGCTCAAATTGGCGCCCTTCGTGAAGTCGCCCTTGCCTTCTTCGCCGCCATCCCATCTACCGGGACCGAGCAGTTTGCGAACTTCCTCGGCGGGAAATTTGTCGAGCTTGTCGATCGCGCGCAGCACCGTCAGTCTGCGTGCTGCGTTCTCTTCGCCGCCGAGCCCGATGGCTTCCAGAACGCCGTCGAGCACCTTGCGATTGTTCACCTTGACGACATACGAGCCGCGCGCAATGCCTAGCGCTTCCATCGTGTCCGCGGCCATCATGCAGATCTCCGCGTCCGCCGCCGGCGTGGCCGATCCCACCGTATCCGCATCGAACTGCATGAACTGGCGGAAGCGGCCGGGGCCGGGCTTCTCGTTGCGGAAGACGTAGCCGACGCGGTAGCTGCGGTAGGGCAACACAAGACCGTCGGTCCCGTATCGCTCGCCGACATAGCGGGCGAGCGGCGCGGTCAAATCATAGCGGAGGCTGATCCACTGCTCGTCGTCGTCCTGGAACGAGAACACGCCCTCGTTCGGACGATCCTGGTCGGGCAGGAACTTGCCGAGCGCGTCGGTGTATTCCATCGCCGGCGTTTCCACCGGCTCGAACCCGTAGAGTTCGTACACGGTCCGGATCTTTTCCACCATCTCGCGCGTCGCCCGGATCGCGGCGGGATCGCGATCCTCGAGCCCGCGCGGCAGGCGCGCCTTCAGTTTCTGGGATTTTTGGGTTTTTCGGCCATGCGCGGCATTTACCAGCCGACGCGTGATGCGGCAACTGCCGGGTAATCGCTTACGGCTGCTCCATCCGCGCCCGGAGCGCGTCGGCATCCGCTTTCGGCAGCGACTTCAGCGTTGGCTTGATGGTTTCGCCGCCGACGATCTTGCCGTTGCGCATGAACATCCAGTCCGAGATGTCGGCTTCAGTGAATTCGACCTTATCGCCTGCCCGCTTGCCGGCCAGATCGCGTGGCTCGTTGGCGAAGAGGCCGGAATAGGCCCCATTGGGTAGCTTCTTCACCTCGGCCATCCAGATGTGCTCACCGCCTTTGCGGGTCGAAAAGTGCACCTTCAGGGCATGCCCTGTCTCCGACGGCTTCGGCGCCTCGTAGGAGGCCCAAAAGGTCGGCAGCGTGCCGCGGGCGCGCGCGATCGCGGTGTTCATCTCCGGATCGGTGGTGCGCACGTCGACGACGGGCGAACGGCCCTCAGCGGAGACGTCCGGCGTGGGGCCGATGGTCAGGATGCCAAAGACGGTGACGCCGGTGATTGCGGCGAGAACGACCCATTTCAGGGACTGGGGAAGAGTGGATGTCATGATAGCGATGTCCGGTAGACTCGATGTCCAGGTATTGGAGGTCTCGGACTTTGTCGCACGATCAGGGTGACGCGTTCATGGCAAGAAAAGCCAACCAGCGATGCCCTTTTCCCCTCTCCCCTTGTGGGAGAGGGTGGCTCGCCGCGTAGCGGCGAGACGGGTGAGGGTTCTATCCGCGAGTCCAACTGACCCTTGAACTCGCGGATAGAACCCCTCATCCGGCGCTTCGCGCCACCTTCTCCCACAAGGGGAGAAGGAAGAAGGGCCTCAATCCACCTTCCGGATCCAGTTGTGCGGATCGTTGGTGCGGCCGTACTGGATGTCGACGAGCTGCTTGCGCAGGCCCATGGCGACGGGGCCCGCGGCACCGCCGCTGATCTCGAAATCGCCGCTCACCGAGCGCACCGTGCCGATCGGCGAGATCACGGCGGCGGTGCCGCAGGCAAACGCTTCCTTCAGCTTGCCGCTGGCCGCATCCTTGCGCCACTGGTCGAGCGAGTACGGCTCCTCACGCACGGTCTTGCCGGCGTCTTTGGCCAGCGCAATGATGGAGTCGCGGGTGATGCCCGGCAGGATGGTGCCGAGCGGCGGCGTCGAGAGCGACCCGTCGTCGAACACGAAGAACACATTCATGCCGCCGAGCTCTTCGATGTAGCGGCGCTCGATTGCATCGAGAAAGACGACCTGGTCGCAGCCGTGCTGGATCGCCTCGGCCTGCGCACGCAGGCTTGCGGCATAGTTGCCGCCGCATTTGACGGCGCCGGTGCCGCCGACGGCAGCGCGCGTGTAATTCTCCGACACCCAGATCGAGACCGGCGCGGGGCCGCCCTTGAAGTAGGAGCCGACCGGCGAGGCGATCACCGCGAAAATGTATTCGGACGACGGCTTGACGCCGAGGAAGGTCTCGCTCGCGATCATGAAGGGGCGCAGGTAAAGGCTGCCCTCGCCGCCCGGCATCCAGGCGCGATCGATGCGCACGATTTGCTCGACCGCCTCGATGAAGACGTCTTCAGGGAGCTGCGCCATCGCCATGCGGTCCGCCGAGTCCTTGAAGCGCCGGGCATTGGCATCGGGGCGAAACAGGTTCACGCCGCCGTCGTCGCGCTTGTAGGCCTTGAGGCCTTCAAAAATTTCCTGGGCGTAGTGCAGGACGGCGCCGGCCGGATCGAGCTGGAAATTGGCGCGGGCCTCGACACGCGCCTCGTACCAGCCGCCCTTGGCCTGGTTGTAGCGGACCACCGCCATGTGATCGGTGAAGACCCGCCCGAAGCCGGGGTCCACCAGCTTGGCGACCCGATCCTTCTCGGAGGTCGGATTGGATGCGGGCTGGATGTCGAATTTCATGCTCATGTCCTTGCCTCCCGCTGCCGGTAGCGGCGCCGTTGTGGCACCCGCCTGCCCCGATTTGGGCCCGGCTGGCTCGATTGGTTTCTGGCCGGACCGCCGCCAGCCTTGTTACGGCCGGTTTCCGTGGCCAGCATGTCACGGAGGACATGCTTTTGCGGAAGACGGAAGTCCAGTATGTTTTGCCGAAATGCCGTTCGACATCGCACGGTAGATCTGCTCCGGCCGTTGCCGCCTGTCCGGCCCACTGCGGCCGCCTTGCTTCGACGCCCACCCGACGCGAAACGATCTAAAATTTCGTGCGGGCTGATCGTTTTGTAACATTGAGACCAAGATACGTCAATATGCCTGACATAAATTTCGCGACTCCTTCTCAAGACGCAGCCGGGCCGCGGCCGGCCGCAGACGACGGAGGCAATTTGCGCTGGGATATCATCGAACTGCTGTTCTTCGCCTATCGCGATTTTGTCGGCGATCCCGACCAGGAGCTGGAGGCGTTCGGCTTCGGCCGGGCCCATCACCGCGTCATGCACTTTGTCTATCGTTATCCCGGCCTCAAGGTCGCCGACCTCCTCGACGTCCTGCGCATCACCAAGCAATCGCTCGGCCGGGTGCTCAAGCAGCTCCTGGACGAGGGCTATATCGTGCAGAAGACCGGCGACAATGATCGCCGCCAACGCCTGCTGTTTGCGACACCGAAGGGCGAGGCGCTGGTGCAGAAGCTCGCCGGCCTCCAGACCACGCGCATCACCAAGGCGCTTGCCGAGATGGCGCCGCAGGATGCCGAGACCGTCAAGCGCTTCCTGCGCGCGATGATCGACCGCGACGATCCGGACAAGGTGCTCGAGACGATCTTTGCCACCGTCAATCAGGACAAGGAGTGACCGTGCCGCTCGCTGCCACGCTCGCACGCCCGCCGGCACGTCCCGCAGACGATGCCCCGCATCTCCTGCTGGTCGATGACGACCGCCGCATCCGCGATCTGCTCTCGCGCTTCCTTGCCGGCGAAGGCTATCGCGTCTCGACCGCCGCGAGCGCTAGCGATGCCCGTTCCAAGCTTTTGGGCCTGCACTTCGACCTCTTGATCCTGGATGTCATGATGCCCGGCGAGACCGGCTTCGATCTCGCCCGTTTCATCCGGACCTCGTCCTCGGTGCCGATCGTGATGCTGACGGCGCGGCATGAAGCCGAAGCGCGCATCGAGGGCCTGCAGATCGGTGCCGACGATTACGTCGCAAAGCCGTTCGAGCCGCGCGAGCTTGCGCTGCGCATCAACAACATCCTCAAGCGCGCCGCGCCGCCGCCACAGGCCGCTGCGGTCGAGAAGATCGCGTTTGGCCCGTACATCTATCACCTCGACCGCGGCGAATTGCGTCAGGGCGAAGACGTCATTCACCTCACCGACCGCGAGCGCGAGATGCTGCGGATTTTGTCGGAGACACCGGGCGAGACCGTGCCGCGCAGCGCGCTGACCGGCAATGGCAGCGTCAACGAGCGCGCCGTCGACGTGCAGATCAACCGCCTGCGGCGCAAGATCGAGACCGATCCCGCCAATCCGCTGTTCCTC
This sequence comes from Bradyrhizobium lupini, assembly GCF_040939785.1. Classification (NCBI taxonomy): domain Bacteria; kingdom Pseudomonadati; phylum Pseudomonadota; class Alphaproteobacteria; order Hyphomicrobiales; family Nitrobacteraceae; genus Bradyrhizobium; species Bradyrhizobium lupini. Next base: position 4,802,496 of record NZ_CP162553.1, on the reverse strand, counting down.
CAGGCCGTGCGCGGCATCGGCTACCGGCTGGTAGCCTCGCCATAAAGAGTGAACCGCCACCGATGAGCACGATCGATACCGGCCTGACGCTTTTGAAGAGCGCCGCCGGCCGCGTCTCCGCCGCCAATGGCTGGATGGGCAATGCGTTCAAGGGCTGGATGCCGACCGGCCTTTATGCGCGTGCGCTGCTGATCATGATCGTGCCGATGGTGATCCTGCAATCGGTGGTCGCCTTCGTGTTCATGGAGCGGCACTGGAACACGGTGACACGCCGCCTGTCGGCCGCGGTGGTGCAGGACATCGCCGCGCTGATCGACGTCTACAAGGGCTACCCGCAAGACAAGGATCGCGACCAGATCCGCCGCATCGCGCAGCAGCGCCTGGGCCTCGTCGTCGATTTCCTCCCGGCCGGCGACATGCCGCCGCCGGGACCAAAGCCGTTCTTCTCGCTGCTCGACCAGACGCTGTCGGTGCAGCTCGGCCGCCAGATCGGGCGCTCCTTCTGGATCGACACGGTCGGCCGCTCCAACCTCGTCGAGATCCGGATCCAGCTCGACGACGCCGTGATGCGCGTGTTCGCGCAGCGCAGCGCCGCCTATGCCTCGAACTCGGAGATCTTCCTGTTCTGGATGGTCGGCACGTCCTCGATCCTGCTGATCGTCGCGGTGCTATTCCTGCGCAACCAGATCAAGCCGATCCTGCGACTTGCCGACGCCGCCGAAAGTTTTGGCAAGGGCCGCGAGGCGCCGAATTTCCGCCCGCGTGGCGCGCGCGAGGTGCGGCGCGCGTCGGTCGCCTTCCTCGAAATGAAGTCGCGCATCGAGCGAACGATGGAGCAACGCACCGCGATGCTAGCCGGCGTCAGCCATGATCTGCGCACGATCCTGACGCGGTTCAAGCTCGAGCTGGCGTTGATCGGCGACAGCCCCGAAATGGAGGGCATGCGCAAGGACGTCGACGAGATGTCGATGATGCTCGAGGACTACCTCGCGTTTGCCCGCGGCGATTCCGGCGAGCAGTCGCAGCCGACCGACATGGCCCAGGCGCTCGAGGAGCTGCGCAGCGACGCCGAGCGCCACGGCCACACGGCGACCGTTGCGTTCAACGGGCTGCCCGTGGTCACGGTGAAGCCGGCCTCATTCAAGCGCTGCCTCGCCAACCTCGTCACCAACGCCGCCCGCTACGGCAAGAGCATCGCCATCACCGGCCAGCGCGATCACCGTTATTTGACGGTGACGGTGGACGATGACGGGCCGGGCATTCCCGCCCATCTGCGCGAAGAGGTGTTCAAGCCGTTCCTGCGGCTGGACAACGCCCGCAACCAGGATGAAGGCGGCACAGGTCTTGGCCTCGCGATCGCCCGCGACATCGCCCGCTCGCACGGCGGCGACATCACGCTTGGCGACAGTCCGATGGGCGGATTAAGGGCGAGCGTGCGGATACCGGTGTAGCTGCCTCTTCCCTTCTCCCCCTGTGGGAGAAGGTGGCGCGAAGCGCCGGATGAGGGGTCTCTCTCCGCGAATTCAAAGCGAAAAGAGTCACACGCGGAGACAAACCCCTCACCCGTCTCGCCGCTGCGCGGCGAGCCACCCTCTCCCACAAGGGGAGAGGGGAAGAGCCTTACTTCGGCAGCAGCGCCTTCAGCTTGTCCATGTCACGCACGTTCATCTTGAAGCCGCCGGGCATCACGATGTCGCCGGGCTTCTGGTCCGGCTTGCAGGCTCCCAGCCATTTCGCTTCGAGCTGCATGGTCGTGTCGCGGCCTGCCGCGCCGGCGGCGCCGCCTTGCGCGTGCGACGACGTCTTCACCGTATAGGCCGAATTGAAATCGCCGGTGATCTCAGCATGCGAAGTCGTGCTGATGCCGGCGACATTGCACTCGGAATCGCTGACATAGCCGGTCGCGGTCTTCTTGATGTCCTGCTTGGCGCAGATCTGCTTGGCCATCGGCGAGACGTTGTTGTTCATTTCCTTGTCGACGGTCTCGTCGGTGCAGTGCTGCATGGTCATCTCGGGCACCGGCGTGCCGGTCCGGACCATCTTCAATTCCCACAGCCCCGCCTTACGCACCGGCAGGTCGTCAGCGCGAGCGCTGCCTGCCGACAACACGAGGCAAAGGGCGGAGCCGAGCAAAGCGAGTTTGCGCGTCATGTGGGAAGTTCCCGGCTGAGAGGTAGCGGCGTGCGAAAGCGCCTCAGTAGAGCGTGCGGATCGGCTGGTCGGCGGCGCCATAGGGCACCCAGCGGCAGGAGAACGAGATGTAGCCGCCCTCATAGGCCTGCACCGCCAGGAATTTGGCGACTTTGCCATAGCGCGCGCAGTGATCGACCGCGACCTGCCGCGCATCGACCTGGGTTGCCATCGAATAGGCGATGATGCCGCCGGTGTCGTTGCCCTTGAACGGAGGCACCGGAAGGAGATCGGCATGCGCCGACTGGCTCGCCATCATACCCAAGGCAAGTAGGCCCGCGGCCGCAATGATCTGCATTCCCGTCACTCCGATTGGTTGGCGGCAGTTTACGGTGTCGGCGCGGCGGTGGAAAGAACGGATGGCCGGTCCAACGCAGCATTGCGGTCAACTCGTCGGCAAGTGTTGCCGCGCTGCACTTGACCTCCCCGGCCTTCACGGCACCGTCCGACCCTTGCAGATCATGCTGTCTGGATCATCCATGCGCGCCTCGACCTTCCTGAAATCGCTCCGCTTTGCCGCCGTGCTCGGCCTCCTGTTCGGGGCGCTGTCGCTCGGCGAGGCCAGGGCCGCCAATCCGCTGGAGCTGAATTTCTGGCTGAGCGGGCCGCGCTATGACGGCAACGTCTCCGAATGCGACAGGGCGCTGCCGACGATCGCCAGCCAGTTCTGGGAGAAAGAAAGCTCGTTCTGGAATTCCTCGTTGAAGATCACCGGCTTCGCCGCCGTTCACGAGACCGCGTTCCGGCCTTGGGCATCCGACAACATCCCGCGCCGCTATTGCACCGGCGAGGCCATGCTCACGGACGGCAAGATGCGCAAGGTGCATTTCTCGATCGTCGAGGATGGCGGCTTCGCCGGCTACGGCCAGGGCGTCGAATGGTGCGTGGTCGGGCTCGACCGCAACTGGGCCTACAACCCGGCCTGCCGCGCCGCCAAACAGTAATTGAAACGTTCTGATCCGGACCGATCAGGCGGCCGAACGACGGTCGCCCGCATTTTGTTCTTGAAATGTTCTTATCGCCTGCTAGGCTTGCCTGCACAGTCTAGTTGAGGGGCGTCGCCATGTTTCATTCCAGATTGCATTCGTTCTCCCGCCTGATGATCTCGCTAACGCTTGCGGCCGGGCTGGCTGCGCTGGCCCATGGCGCAAAGGCCCAGGACAAGCGGCAGAACACGCCCGGCGAATTCGATTTTTATGTGCTGTCACTGTCTTGGTCGCCCTCTTTCTGCGAGGAGGCGGCGGAGCGCGGCGGCCGCTCGCAGACCCAGTGCAGCGGACGGCCCTACGCTTTCGTGGTGCATGGTTTGTGGCCGCAATATGAGAGCGGATTTCCGGAATATTGCCAGCGGCCCTCGCCGCGGCTGAACCGCAGCATCGTCTCCTCCATGCTCGATCTGATGCCGGCGCCGGGGCTGATCTTCAATGAGTGGGACAAGCACGGCACCTGCTCGGGGCTCGCTGACCGCAGCTATTTCGAGACGATCCGCAAGGCGCGCGCCGCGATCAAGATTCCAGCCGAATATCTCGATCTATCGCAGGCCAAGACCGTGGCGCCGGCGGAGGTGGAGGAAGCCTTCATCAAGGCCAATCCGGGCCTCAGCAATGCCGCCGTCTCGATCACCTGCAACCGGACGCGGCTATCGGAAGTCCGCATCTGCCTCAGCAAGGACCTGCAATTCCGCGCCTGCGAGGAGATCGACCGCCGCGCCTGCCGCCGCGACCAGGTGACGATGCCGCCGATCCGGGGTGGCTAGCCCAGGCGTCGTGCCTCTTTGCTCGGGCCGTCACGTGGCGTAGTGCTCTTGCATGAATTACCGCCACGCCTTCCATGCCGGCAACTTCGCCGATGTCATCAAGCACATCGTGCTGACGCGCATCATCACCTATCTCCAGGACAAGCCGGGTGCGTTCCGCGTCATCGACACCCATGCCGGCGCTGGCCTCTACGATCTCGAAAGCGACGAAGCGCGCCGGGGCGGCGAGTGGCTGACGGGCATTGCGCGGCTGATGCAGGCGCGGTTGTCGAACGACGCCATGGCGCTGACCAAGCCCTATCTCGACATCGTCCGCGCCTTCAATCCGAAGGGCGAGCTCAAGGCCTATCCGGGCTCGCCGCTGATCGCACGCGGCCTGCTGAGGCCGCAGGACCGCCTCTTGCTCTGCGAGCTCGAGCCGAAGGCGCGCAAGGCGCTGATCGGCGTACTGCGCCGCGACGAACAGGCCCGCGTGGTCGACCTCGACGGCTGGATGGCGCTGCCGGCTTTCGTGCCGCCGAAGGAACGGCGTGGGCTCGTTCTGATCGACCCGCCCTTCGAGGCAAAGGACGAGTTCGAAAAGCTCGCAGAGGCCTTCTCGGCGGCTTTCGCGAAATGGCCGACCGGTATCTATGTAATCTGGTATCCCGCCAAGAGCCGACGCGCCACCGACACGCTGGTGCAATCAGTGGCGCGGCTCGCAGCCGCAGCAAAGCCGCCGGGAAAATGCCTGCGCCTCGAATTCAGCGTGGCGCCGCAAGCCGACGGCGCAGCCCTCACCTCCAGCGGGCTCTTGATCGTCAATCCGCCTTACACGCTGCACGGCGAACTCAAGACGATCCTGCCGGAGCTGGAAATGCCGCTCGGCCAGGGTGGCGCTGCCAGATTCCGATTGGAGGTGCCGAGACCGTAACACTCCGGCATTCTTGGGAAAAATATGCAGGAGCGGTAGTCAATCTGCAGAGAACCGTATTATGCTGTTGCGGTGACTGGCTTTACGTTCCGCTTCCGCGAATGGTTGCGGCGGAGTGAAGGCCTAAGAAAGATCCAGTCGGACCGAATGGTCTGCCGAAGGATGGCCAGCTCCCGGGCTTCGTAAGGCCCGGTCATGTCGTGACGCGCGTCTGCGTCACGACGGAGGAGCAATGAGGGGGAGTTTCCCGATGGCCATGACGGGAACGGTCAAGTTTTTCAACGGTGAGCGCGGCTACGGATTCATCAAACCGGACGACGGGGGCCGCGACGTCTTCGTACATATTACTGCTGTGGAGCGGGCCGGACTGAAGGACCTTGCCGAAGGACAGCGTATTACTTTCGAAGTCGAACCGGACAAGAAGGGCAAGGGGCCGAAGGCGGTCGATTTGGTCATCCTTCCCTAGCGAGCCAAGCGTCAAAAAAATCCCGGCCGCAAGCGGCCGGGAGGTTGGTCCGGTATTTTCTTCTTTAGCTATCAGAAGTGATAGTTCACGCCTGCGCGCACAACGCTGGCGCTATAGCCGTTTGACACGCCCGTAATCGCGAACTGACTCGTCGACAGATCGATATAGAGATATTCGAGCTTGGCGCTCCAGTTCGGCGCGAACATAACTTCCGCGCCGGCACCGATGGTCCAGCCGGCGCTGGTGTGCGACTCGGTCCAGCCGAACGTCTGCGCGCGCAGCTCGCCGAAGGCGAGGCCCGCCGTGCCGTAGAACAGCACGTTGCTGAAGGCGTAGCCGGCGCGGCCGCGCAAGGTGCCGAACCACGGATTGGAGAACTTCCACGGCGCGAAGGTGTCGTCGGCACCGGCGGCCTGGATGTCGCCCTCGACGCCGAACACCCATGGGCCGTTCTGGAAATTGTAGCCGGCCTGAACGCCGCCGACGAAGCCCGACGGTTTTGCGGGATTGTTGCTCACCGAACCCCATTCGTAGCCGAGATTGCCACCGAGATACGGACCGGCCCAGCTATAAGCATTGAGCGGCTGATTGACCGTGTAGGGCGCACGCTGCCCGTAATTGAGATCGGCGGCCTCTGCCGAAGCCGTCCAGCCGACCGCAGCCAACGCGGCTGCGCCCACAACGAGCCTCTTCATCACACACTCCAACGCAACTCCCGTCACCGCTGCGATGCCCGCGCCGCCGCGCGAGGCAAAACCGCATGGTTACGGAACCACCATTTTTCGCATAAGATTTATCGAGAGTTTTAAGTTAAAGGCCTGTTAAGCCGGGTTACCGCGCTGTTAACAGGCTTAAGCAAGCGTTACCGGGAACTGCGCCGCCATCCTGTGCGTGCCGCTCGGCCGGAACTTCAAATCGACACCCGCAGCGCTTAAATTCGCACCATGGTTCACGATTCCCCCGACAATCCGGACGACGCACGCGTACGCAAACCCGTGCGCGGCAAAGCACCCGACGTCCCGCCCCAGGAAACGGAAGCCGCGCCGCCGGACCTCGATCCCGCCACTGCGAATGGCGACGACGAGGACGATGCGCGGCTGCCGGACATCCTGGAAGAGAGCGGCACCGTCGGCGAAGAGCCGCTGGCGACCGGCCACGAGGCGATCGAACGCGCGGTGCGCCTCGCCCCCACCTCGCCCGGCGTCTACCGCATGCTCAATGCGAATGCCGACGTGCTCTATGTCGGCAAGGCCAAGAACGTCAAAAAGCGCCTGTCGAACTATGCGCGCCAGAGTGCGCCGCAGCCGGCGCGCATCCTGCGCATGATCGCCGCCACGGTGACCGTGGAAATCATCTCGACCCACACCGAGACCGAAGCCCTGCTGCTGGAGGCCAACCTCATCAAGCAGCTTCGGCCGCGCTTCAACGTGCAGCTGCGCGACGACAAGTCGTTTCCCTATATCCTGATCACGGGCGACCATTGGGCGCCGCAGATCCTGAAGCATCGCGGCGCGCAGACGCGGCCGGGTCGCTATTTCGGCCCGTTCGCCTCCGCCGGCGCCGTCAACCGCACCATCACCGCACTTCAGCGCGCGTTCCTGATCCGCTCCTGCACGGATTCCTTCTTCGAGAGTCGCTCGCGGCCCTGCCTGCTCTACCAGATCCGCCGTTGCGCCGGCCCCTGCACCCGCGAGATCGACTTCCCCGGCTACACGACCCTGGTGCGCGAGGCGAGCGACTTCCTGTCCGGCAGGAGCCATGCGGTGAAGCAGGAGCTTGCCGCGGAGATGGAGAAGGCCTCCGGCGAGCTCGAATTCGAGAGCGCCGCGCTCTACCGCGACCGCCTCGCTGCGCTGTCCGCGATCCAGTCGCAGCAGGGCATCAATCCGCGCACGGTGGAAGAAGCCGACGTGTTCGCCATCCACCAGGAGGGCGGCTTCTCCTGCGTCGAAGTGTTCTTCTTCCGCACCGGGCAGAACTGGGGCAACCGCGCCTATTTCCCGCGCGCGGAGAAGACATATACGCCGGAAGAGGTGCTCGGCTCCTTCCTCGCCCAGTTCTATGACGACAAGCCGCCGCCGAGGAATATCCTGCTCTCGCACGAGATCGAGGAGAGCGAGCTGCTTGCCAACGCGCTGTCGATCAAGGCGGGCCGCAAGGTCGAAGTGTCCATGCCGAAGCGCGGCGAGAAGAAGGAGCTCGTCACCCACGCGCTCACCAACGCGCGCGAGGCCCTGGGCCGCAAGCTCGCGGACACCGCGACGCAGAGCCGCCTGTTGGACGCCATGGCCACGACCCTGAGCCTGACGCATGCGCCGAAGCGGATCGAGGTCTACGACAACAGCCACATCCAGGGCACCAACGCAGTCGGCGCCATGATCGTCGCCGGCCCGGACGGTTTTGTGAAAAACCAGTATCGCAAGTTCAACATCAAGTCGGAGGGCCTGACGCCCGGCGACGATTACGGGATGATGCGCGAGGTGCTCGAACGCCGTTTCAAGCGCTTGATCAATCCACCCGAGGACAACGCGGCCAAAGCCAAGGACGACGACTTCCCGCAATGGCCCGATCTCGTGATCATCGATGGCGGCCGCGGCCAGCTCAACGCGGTCCGGGACATCTTTGCAAATCTCGGCCTGACCCAGGTGGCGCTGATGTCGGTGGCCAAGGGGCCGGACCGGGATGCCGGCCGCGAGACCCTGTTCATGCCGGAGCGCGAGGCGATCAAGCTGGAGCCGCGCGACCCCGTGCTCTATTTCATCCAGCGGCTGCGGGACGAGGCGCACCGTTTCGTCATCGGCTCGCACCGCAAGCTGCGCAAGAAGGACATCCGCGAGGCCGGCTTGCAGGAGATTCCTGGCATCGGTCCGTCACGCAAACGTGCCTTGCTGCATCATTTCGGAACCCTGAAGGAGATCGAACGGGCCTCGATCACCGATCTCGGTAAGGTTCCGGGGGTGAGCGCCGAGAGCGCCCGCAGGATTTTCGAGTATTTCCATCCCCAGCCGGGGTGAAATAAAAGGGGGGCCGCGGTCATATGGTCGTCGCATCCCGCACCCCATTTGGGGAGCGGAACGGTTGACCTTCAGGCTGCAGCGGTATTGGTAGGACGGATGAACATCGCCACGACACGAGGGACGACCAGCCGCGCGATGTCCCTCCCGAACATCCTGACCTACGGCCGGATCGCCGCGATCCCGGTCGTGGTCGGGTGCATCTACGCACAGTCGATCATGGACGGCCCGCTGTGGCTGCGCTGGGTCGCCGTCGCCATTTTTATCGCGGCTGCGGTCACCGATTACCTCGACGGCTATTACGCACGGATCTGGAATCAGCAATCGGCGTTCGGCCGCATGCTCGATCCGATCGCCGACAAGCTTCTGGTCGCCTCGTGCCTGCTGATGCTGGCCGCCGACGGCATCATTCACGGCTGGTCGCTGTGGGCCGCCATCGTGATCCTGTGCCGCGAGATCCTGGTCTCGGGCCTGCGCGAGTATCTTGCCGCGCTGCGTGTCAGCGTGCCCGTGACCAAGCTTGCGAAATGGAAGACGACGGTTCAGCTCATCGCCATCGGCTTCCTGCTGGCTGGTCCGGCCGGCGATGAGGTCGTGCCCATGGTCTCGATGATCGGGCTGGCGCTGCTCTGGGCCTCGGCGATCCTCACCATGTACACCGGCTACGACTATTTCGGGGCCGGCATCCATCACCTCATCAAGGAGGATGAGGGATGAAGGTGAAGTACTTCGCCTGGGTGCGCGAGCGCGTCGGCAAGGCCGAGGAGACGATCGAGCCGCCCGCGACCGTGCGCACCGTGGAGGAGCTGATCGCCTGGCTGTCCGGCCAAGGCGAAGCCTACGCCTATGCGTTCGAGAAGCCGAAGGTGATCCGCACCGCGATCGACCATGCCCACGTCAAGTCGGACGCCGCGATCGCGGGCGCTCGCGAGATCGCGTTCTTCCCGCCGATGACCGGCGGCTAGGCCATGCCCGTCACCACCTGCCCCGTCACCATCCGTATCCAGCAAGACGATTTCGACATCGCACGCGAGATCGCGGTGCTGACCGGGAACCGCACCGACATCGGTGCGGTCGTGAGTTTTTCCGGCATCTGCCGCAGCGACGAAGACAGCGCGAAGATCGCCGCGCTCTCGCTGGAGCATTATCCCGGCATGGCCGAGGAAGAGATCAGGCGCCATGCCGACGAGGCCATCTCGCGCTGGCCTCTCAGCGGCGTCACGGTGATCCATCGCGTCGGCCGTTTCATGCCCGGCCAGAACATCGTGCTGGTGCTGACCGCCTCGCAGCACCGCCAGGCCGCGTTCCAGGCAGCCGAGTTCCTGATGGATTATCTCAAGACCAACGCGCCGTTCTGGAAGAAGGAAGAGAGCGCCACCGGCACCGGCTGGGTCGAGGCCCAGGCCCGCGACGACGAAGCCGCCGCACGCTGGACCCGATCCTGATGGCAACAACATCCAAAAAGGCCGTGCGCGGCCGCGCCGCGCCAAAGCTCGCGAAAGTGGCCCCCGGCGAGCTTCTCACGCTGATCGATTTCGTCCGCTATGCCGTGAGCCGCTTCAATGAGACCAAGCTCGCCTTTGCCCATGGCACGCCCGATCCGGTCGCGGAAGCGGCTTTCCTGGTCTGTGAAGCCCTGCATCTGCATCCCGAGCAGTTCGAGATTTTTGCCAACGCGCGCGTCACGACCGCCGAGGGCAGGACCATCATCGATCTCGTTCATCAGCGCGTCACTACGCGCAAACCGGCCGCGTATCTCGTCAACAAGATCTACATGCGCGGCCTGCCGTTTTATGTCGACGAGCGCGTCATCGTTCCGCGCTCCTTCATCGGTGAACTCTTGGAGTCGCATTTCGGCGGCGACGGCGAAGCCGGCTCGCTGATCGACGATTCCAGCGCCGTCGAGCGCGTGCTCGATCTCTGCACGGGATCGGGATGCCTCGCGATCCTCGCCGCGCATCATTTCCCGAACGCCACGATCGATGCCGTCGATATCTCGAAGGGCGCGATCGACGTCGCCAGACGAAATGTCGGCGAATACGGGCTCGATGGCCGGATCAGCCTGCATCGCGGCGACCTGTTCGCCCCACTCGGTAACACCAAATACGACCTGATCATCACCAACCCGCCTTATGTCGACGCCGAAGGCATGGCGGCGCTGCCGCCCGAGTGCCGGGCCGAGCCGAAGCTCGCCTTCGACGGCGGCGCCGACGGTCTCGATGTGGTGCGCCGGATCCTGCGCGATGCGCCCGGCCATTTGACGCCGCATGGCGGGCTGATCTGCGAGATCGGCCGCGGCCGCGAATTGGTTGACGAGGCCTTTCCTGAATTGCCGCTGCTCTGGCTCGACACCGAGGACTCCGAGGGCGAAGTGTTCTGGATCGCGGCAGCCGATCTCGGCTGATCCATCACGGCGGGCAGACCTCGTCGGAACAAGTCAAATACCGCCACGTTCATCCCCCGACGAATTTTCTCGCACTCGGAGGATAACTGCATGCTTGCGCCATCGGGCGAATTGCTGCGCGCCGGCGTCGCGCTCAAGCTCAACCATCTCAAGCGCGCCGCCCAGTCCTATGCCCGCGACCGGAGCAACCAGGCCACAGGGCGCATGACGTCGTACGGGGCTGCGGCCGGACTGCTCGCGGTTGCGGGCTTGTTCGTCGTCGCAGCCTTCTTCGTCGGCCTGATCGCCCTGTACCGCTGGATTGCAATCCATTACGGGCAATTCTGGGGGTTCGGCGCCGTCGGCGCTGTGCTCCTGGTCCTGGCCGCCGCCTGCGCCGGCGTGGCCATGGCCCAGATGAAGCGCAAGACCAAGCCGATCGTGCCGCTCGCCAGCCGCCTACGGGTGGCTATCGCCACCCCGCGCATCCCGCGCGGAACGGTGAAGGAGGCGGTGAAAGAGGTCGCGACGACAATTCCCTGGCGCCGCTCGCGCCGGGCGAACGAGGACATGAGTCAGGACATGGCGGCAGCACGTGGCCGGCTCGGTCCAACCGGCCCGTGCAACTCGGGCTGATGCTCGCGGCCGTTGGGCTGGTCGGGATCACGGCCGCGCGCAGGCGGCGTCACGGCCACGGAGCGGATACCTGAAAATGCGTATGCGGCGCGCCGAGCAATTCGACAGCTGGCTGTTAGTCGCAGCCACGACCGTGTTCGTGCTCACCGCGGAACGGTATTTCCAGGATTCTGGCCTGATCCGGCCGGGACCTCCGCAAGACCACCGCAACGGCGAGGCGAATTCGCCGGAAACGAGCCCGACGGGCGCAGCCTCGCAGCCCGGCCGCGGCCGCCGCGCGAAAAGCCCGTTCGCGATCCCGTGGGCAGGCTGGAAGGACATCCTCTGGCGCACCTATCAGCGCATCGACGAGGATCGCCTGCTCGCGACCGCCGGCGGCGTCGTCTTTTTCGGACTGCTCGCGATCTTTCCCGCCATCACGGCGCTGGTTTCATTCTATGGCCTGTTCGCCGATCCCTCGACGATCAGTTCCAACCTGCAATCGCTCGCGATGATGCTGCCGGAGGGCGCGTTCCAGATCGTCGAGGACCAGGTGGCGCGCGTCGTGTCGAACGGCGGCGCGACCCTTGGTTTCACTTTCCTGTTTGGACTCGTGCTCGCGATCTGGAGCGCCAATGCCGGCGTCAAAGCCATCTTCGACGCCCTCAACGTCGCCTATGAGGAGCGTGAAAAGCGCAGCTTCATCCGGCTGAACACGGTCTCGCTGGCTTTCACGGTCGGTGGCATCGTTGCCCTGCTGCTGATGGTGGGCGCCGTCGTCGCCTTCCCGCTCGCGCTCAACCACCTCGGCATGGCGCCCGAAAGCAAGCTGATCGTGGCGCTGGCGCGATGGCCGGTGCTGTTCGTCATTCTCCTTGCGGCGCTCGCCGTCCTCTACCGCTTCGCGCCCAGCCGCGACGCCCCGCGCTGGCAATGGCTGAGCCCCGGCGCTGTGACGGCCGCGATCCTCTGGATCGGCGGCTCGGCGCTGCTGTCCTGGTATCTGTCCGAATTCGCAAATTACAACGCGACCTACGGCTCGCTCGGCGCTGCGATCGGCTTGATGATGTGGATGTGGATGTCGGCCATCGTCATCATGTTCGGGGCTGAGCTGAATTCGGAGATCGAACGGCAGACCTTGCGCGACACGACCACCGGGCCGCCCAAGCCGCTAGGCACCCGCGAGGCCGTCTCGGCCGACACGGTCGGCGCCGCGGCGCCGTCCTGACTCTGCGATTGGGCCGCTATCCCCTCGAATCAACAATGATGTTAAGGTCATGCCGCTTGGGGGAGCATGCGGCGTGACGGGTTCGAAACGCCACCCGTGTTTTCCCGGTCAGGCAGTCAGCTCTTGAGGCGTAACGCGCGGCATGATTCGTATTTCGACGATCTTCATCGCGATCTGCATGGTTCTGGTCGCCGCCTCGCTCGGGCTCCTGCTCTACGCGGTCGCCGGCATCAGCGGAACCGAATCCGCGATCGTGGCGCTGACGGCGCTGACCTTCCTGATCCTCTACAATGCAGTGTCGATGCGACTGCGCGACCGCAGCGACGTCGGCGGCCAGATCGCCGATCTTTCGCGCGGCACCGCCGACCTCGCCCGTCAGGTCGCCGAATTCGGCCGCCGGCTCGCCACGATCGAAGCACGCATCGCCTCTTCCAATTCGGCCAACTCCGACCGCATCCAGTCGGTGGTCGGCGAGATCAACGAACTCGGCGGACTGGTCAGGCAACTCGCCACCACCGTGTCGGCCCATGAGGATCTGATGGCCGGCAACGCGCCAGTGTCGGCCCCCGCGCCGGTCGCAAGGCAGGAGCCGGACGCGCCGCTCGACCTGATGGCCACGTTCGAGGAGGAACGGCCGGCTGCCCCGGCGCCCGCGCCGCCGCCAATGCGGCCGGCAGCACCGGCGATCCAGACCCAGACCGCCAATCCGGTTCAGACCGCCAACGGCCGCAACCAGACCCAATTGCTGGCGACGCTCCGCAACGCGATCGACGAGAACCGCATCGACATCTTCCTCCAGCCGATGGTGTCGCTGCCGCAGCGCAAGGTCCGGTTCTACGAGGCCGTGACGCGCCTGCGCGACGAGCGTGACCAGCTGGTCGCGGCCGAGGAGTTCATCAGCATCGCGGAGGCCTCCGGGTTGATCGGGCGCATCGACAACATGGTCATGCTGCGCTGCGTGCAGGTGCTGCGGCGCCTGATGGTACGCAACAAGGAAGTCGGCGTGTTCTGCAACGTCGCGGCTTCCACGCTCGGCAATTCCACGACCTTCGCGCAATACCTCGATTTCCTCGAAGCCAATCGGGCGCTGGCGCCCTCGCTGGTGCTGGAATTCAAGCAATCCACCTTCCGCAATCTCGGCCCGGCCGAAACCGAGAATCTCGCGGCGCTCGCCCAGCGCGGCTTCCGTTTCTCGATCGACCATGTCACCGATTTGCGCATCGAACCGCGCGAGCTCGCCGATCGCGGCGTGCGCTTCATCAAGGTGCCGGCCTCGCTCCTGCTCGACCCCAGGCAGGCTTCGGCCTCGGACATCCACCCGTCCGATCTCTCCGACCTGCTCGGCCGCTTCGGCATCGATCTGATCGCCGAGCGGATCGAGGGCGAGCGCGCCGTGATCGACCTGCTCGATTATGACGTGCGGTTCGGCCAGGGTTCCTGTTCGCGCCGCCCCGGCCATTGCGGCCGGAGGGGTCATCTGCTACCGCCGCGCCGAACCAGGCACAGGACATTCAGGGATCCAATGGCTCCGGCATATCCAGCTCAGGCGCGACGTCGGCTGCGTCTGCGCCACAGCGCGTCACCGGCAACGCCGCGCTCGCGCGACGTATCTGATCGGCCGCACGCATCATGACCACACTGCATTTCGCCGAAAGCCTGCGTGAACTCGTGGCGGGCGTGGACGTCGTGCTCAGCGACATCTGGGGCGTGGTCCATAACGGTCTCGAATCCTTCCCCGAAGCCTGCGAGGCGCTGCACACCTACCGCAGCCGCGGCGGTACGGTCATCCTGATCACCAACGCGCCGCGCCCGGCCGACTCCGTGCAGCGGCAATTGCGCAAGCTCGGCGTCGCCGACGAGACCTATGACGCGATCGTGTCTTCAGGCGACCTGACGCGGCTCTATGTCGCCGACCATCCCGGCCGCAAGATGTTCTGGCTCGGCCCCGAGCGCGACAACTCGATCTATCGCGGCCTCGATGCGGTGACCGCGCCGCTGGAAGAGGCGGATTACATCGTCTGCACCGGCCTCTATGACGACGAGACCGAGACGGCGGAAGACTATCGCGGCATGATGCTGAAGGCGCGCGAGCGCAAGCTGACGCTGGTTTGTGCCAACCCCGACATCGTGGTGGAACGCGGCGACCGCCTGATCTATTGCGCCGGCGCGATCGCGGAGCTCTATCGCGAGCTCGGCGGCGAGGTGATCTTCTACGGCAAGCCGCACCGGCCGATCTACGAGCGCGCGATGGCGCTCGCCGGCGAACGCCAGGGCCACCAGATCGACCGCAAAAAGGTGCTCGCGATCGGCGATTCCGTCCGGACCGACCTCACCGGCGCGCGCGAGTTCGGCATCGATTGCCTGTTCGTGACCCGCGGCATCCATGCCGAGGAGTTCGAGGGTCTCGACCAGCTCGACCCGGCGTCGGTGCTGGAATTGTTCGGCCATCCCCCGAAGGCGCTGATGCGCGAACTGAAGTGGTAGCGAGTTGATCGTCATTCCCGGTTGATGTGGGGCGTCGATTCCGGAACGACGAACCCGACGCAGAAAGCCCGGGACAATCGCCCGGGCTTTCCGAATTCAACTGATGGCTTCGATCGCGCCTTACGCGCTCGCCATGTCCGGGAAGACCGCCTCGATCTTGGTCTTCAGCGTCGCCGCGTTGAACGGCTTGACGATGTAGTTGTTCACGCCGGCCTTCTTGGCCGCGATCACGTTCTCGGTCTTTGATTCGGCCGTGATCATGATGAAGGGCGTGGTGGCGAGGTTCGGATCCGCGCGCACTTCGCGCAGCAGGTCGTAACCCGTCATCGGCTCCATGTTCCAGTCGGAAATCACGAGCCCGTACTTCTTGCCACGCATCTTGTTCAGCGCTGCCGAACCGTCGCTTGCATCATCGATATTCTCGAAGCCAAGCTGCTTCAGGAGGTTCCTGATGATACGGATCATGGTGCTGTAGTCGTCAACCACCAGAACCGACATCGACAAATCAACCGCCATCTCGACTCCCCCAACGCAAACCCAGGAAATATTACGATCGGACCTGCCGGGCCGGAGCCCCGCGGTTCCACGCCCAAGGACTAGCACCAAGGCGTTAAACAGCGCGTTAACTGGGAACGCCCCCGGTGGACTGAAATCGCACTCGATGCGGCCGCCCCCTCCCGCTTGACTTCATCCGGCCCGTCGCGCCACGGTCCCGGCCGGTCCCGCCGGTTCGAGATTCCCCTGATGGCCCCGCATTTTACCGTTATCCGCGACACCACGCCGGACTCCGCCATTGCAAGGGGTGCCGTGGTCGCCATGGGCAATTTCGACGGCGTTCATCTCGGCCATCGCGCCGTAATCGCGGCGGCCCTGGAAATGGGCCGGCTACATGGCCGCCCTGCGCTGGCATTGACCTTCGAGCCGCATCCGCGCCGGTTTTTCAGCCCCAACACCCCGCAATTCCGCCTGACGGACGAGCGTGCCAAGCTGCGGCTTCTGGCCGGCACCGGACTTGACGGCGCCGTGGTCATGACCTTCGACAAGTCCCGCGCCGGGACCAGCGCGCAAGACTTCATTCACCACGACCTGATCGGGCGCCTGGGCATCGGCGGAATCGCCGTCGGCTACGACTTCCACTTCGGCAAGGGTCGGGTCGGCTCGCCGAGCCTCCTCGTCAACGAGGCGCCCCGGCTCGGCATCGAGGTCGACGTGCAGCCGCATGTCGATATCGACGAGCGGCCGGTCTCCTCCAGCGCGATCCGGATCGCGCTCGCCGAAGGCCAACTCGACGAGGCCACGGCCATGCTCGGCGCGCCCTGGTTCATCACCGGCGAGGTCATCCACGGCGAGAAGCGCGGCCGCGACCTCGGTTATCCCACCGCCAATATCCGCCTTGATGCCAATTGCGGCCTCAAGCACGGCATCTATGCGGTGCGGGTCGGCCGCGGCGTGGAGCGGCTGGACGGGGTGGCAAGCTTCGGCCGCCGCCCGACGTTCGATAATGGTGCGCCGCTGCTGGAAATCTTTCTGTTCGACTTCAAGGGGGATCTCTACGGGCAGACGCTCGACTGCGCCTTTATCGGCTTCATCCGCGAGGAGCTGAAATTCGAGGGCCTGGATGCCCTGATCCGCCAGATGGACAACGATTCCGCCCGCGCCCGCGCCATGCTCGCCGCCGCCCCGGACGCGTTTCCGCGGCTTGGCGTCATCGATTGAGGCCGGAAACCGGCCCGCCGAACCTTTTTGCGCTTCCCCCGCCCCCCTGCTATGGAGAGCCCATGTTTGCGCGGCGCATCATAGGGATTAGCGGCCCGGCTTCCGCCTGAGCTTTCGGCTCGGCGCAAGACCGGGATGTCGTCGTTTCACCCGCGATTCCGCATCGCCATCCGTTCCCGCGCCCTTCCGAGCCAGTCAGCCTCATGTCCGACAAGCCACAAAAGTCCCAAAAATCCGAAGCCAAAGACTATTCGAAAACCCTGTTCCTGCCGCAGACCGAATTCCCGATGCGGGCCGGCCTGCCGCAGCGCGAGCCGGAGCTGCTGAAATACTGGAACGACATCGGCCTTTACGACAAGCTCCGCCAGGAAGCCCAGGGCCGCGCCAAATTCGTGCTGCATGACGGCCCGCCCTACGCCAATGGCAACATCCATATCGGGCACGCGCTGAACAAGATCCTCAAGGACGTCGTGACCAAGAGCCAGCAGATGCTCGGCTTCGACTCCAACTACGTGCCCGGTTGGGACTGCCACGGCCTGCCGATCGAATGGAAGATCGAGGAAGAGAACTACCGTTCCAAGGGCAAGCAGAAGCCCGACTTCCGCGACTCCGCTGCGATGGTGGCGTTCCGCAAGGAATGCCGCGCCTATGCGACACACTGGATCAACGTGCAGCGCGAGGAATTCAAGCGGCTCGGCATCATCGGCGACTGGGATCATCCCTATCAGACGATGAGCTATCCCGCCGAGGCGCAGATCGCCCGCGAGCTGATGAAGTTCGCCGCCAACGGCACCCTGTATCGCGGCTCCAAGCCGGTGATGTGGAGCGTGGTCGAGAAGACCGCACTCGCCGAGGCCGAGGTCGAGTACGAGGACTACACCTCCGACATGGTGTGGGTGAAGTTTCCCGTCACGTCCCCGGCACATGGTGCGCTCGCCAATGCATCGGTCGTGATCTGGACCACCACGCCTTGGACGCTGCCCGGCAACCGCGCGATCTCGTTCTCACCGAAGATCGCCTACGGCCTCTACAAGGTGACGGATGCGGCCGCGGACAATTGGGCAAAGACCGGCGATCTCCTGATCCTGGCCGATGCGCTTGCAGCAGAGGTGTTCAAGCAGGCGCGCGTCACGGCCTATGAGAAGCTGCGCGACGTTCCCGGCGATACGCTGGACGCCGTGGAGTGCGCCCATCCCTTGCGCGGCCTCGATGGCGGTTACGCGTTTATCGTGCCGCTGCTCGCCGGCGAGCATGTCACCGACGATACCGGCACCGGTTTCGTGCACACCGCGCCGAGCCACGGCCGCGAGGATTTCGACGTCTGGATGGCCAATACCCGCGAGCTCGATGAGCGCGGCATCTCGACCGCGATCCCCTACACTGTCGACGAGAACGGCGCCTATACCGCGCAGGCCCCCGGCTTCACCGGCAAGCGCGTGCTCAACGACAAGGGCGAGAAGGGCGATGCCAATGAAGCCGTGATCAAGGCGTTGGTCGAGGCCGGCAAGCTGCTCGCGCGCGGCCGCCTCAAGCACCAGTACCCGCATTCCTGGCGATCGAAGAAGCCGGTGATCTTCCGCAACACGCCGCAATGGTTCATCGCGATGGACAAGGACATCAGCGAAGATGGCCACGCCAGGAAGGGCGATACGCTGCGGGCTCGCGCGCTGCATGCGATCTCGGTCACGCAATGGGTGCCGCCGTCGGGTGAGAACCGCATCAACGGCATGATCGCCAACCGTCCGGACTGGGTGATCTCGCGCCAGCGCGCCTGGGGCGTGCCGATCGCCGTGTTCGTGCGCGAGAACAGCGACGGTTCGGCCGAGATCCTGCAGGACGAGATCGTCAATCAGCGCATCACCGAGGCCTTCATGGAGGAAGGCGCCGACGCCTGGTACATGGACGGCGCCCGCGAGCGCTTCCTTGATCCCGCGCGAAGGAAGACTGGAAGAAGATCGACGACATCTGCGACGTCTGGTTCGATTCCGGCTCCACATGCCTTCGTGCTCGAGGATCGCCAGAACTTCCCGCAGCTCGGCAACATCGTTCGCAAGGTCGACGGCGGCGACGACACCGTGATGTATCTCGAAGGCAGCGATCAGCATCGCGGCTGGTTTCATTCGTCGCTGCTGGAAAGCGCGGGCACGCGGGGCCGCGCGCCCTATGACATCGTGCTCACCCACGGCTTCACGCTCGACGAGAACGGCCGCAAGATGTCGAAGTCGATCGGCAACACCGTCGAGCCTCAGAAGGTGATCAAGGATTCGGGCGCGGATATCCTGCGCCTCTGGGTCTGCGCCACCGACTATGCCGACGACCAGCGCATCGGCCCGGAGATCCTGAAGAACACCATCGAGACCTATCGCAAGCTGCGCAACACCGTGCGCTGGATGCTGGGAACGCTGGATCACTACAAGCCGGCCGACGCAGTCGCGCCCGCCGACATGCCCGAACTCGAACGGCTGATGCTGCACGAGCTCGCGGTCCGTGCTGCCGTCGTCCGCAAAGCCTATCAGGAGTTCGACTACAAGACCGTGGTCGCAACCTTGTCCGCGTTCCTGAACAGTGAGCTCTCCGCGTTCTATTTCGACATCCGCAAGGACACGCTGTATTGCGATCCGCCGTCCTCGCTGACGCGCAAGGCGGCGCTGACCACGATCGACCTGTTGTGCAGCTCGATCCTGAAATGGCTGGCGCCGATCCTCAGCTTCACCGCGGAGGAAGCCTGGCGCATGTACAGGCCCGACGCCGAGCCCTCGGTGCACCTGACGCAGTTTCCCGACGACCTCGAAAGCCTGCGCGACGACAAGCTCGCCGCGAAGTGGGAAGCGATCCGCAACGTCCGCCGTGTCGTCACCGGTGCGCTGGAGCTCGAACGCGCCGCCAAGAACATCGGCTCGTCGCTGGAGGCATCGCCGGTCATCTATGTCGCCGACCGCGACATGCTTGCGACGTTGTTCGACACCGACCTCGCCGAGATCTGCATCACCTCGAATTACGAGGTGCGCGAGGGCGAGGCGCCGGCTTCCGCATTCCGTCTCGATGCCGTTCCAGGCGTCGCTGTCGTGGTGGAGAAGGCGGTCGGCACCAAATGCGCCCGTTCCTGGAAGATTTCGCCGGCGGTGGGTGAGGACCCCGAATACCCCGACGTCACCCCGCGAGATGCCCAGGCGCTGCGCGAATGGAAGGCGCTGGGGGTCAGCATCTAGGTCTCACCGTCGTCCTCGCGAAAGCCAGGACCCATTCCACGGCCGCCAATTGCGACGAAGGCTGATGACCACAAGTCTTTCAAACAACGACCGCCTCGGAGTGTGGGTCCTGGCTTTCGCCAGGACGACGACGGAGCGTGTTGTGGCGGACTGCCCATGACCCCGCTCCGCGCCGGCATCCTCGCGGCCCTGCTCACGCTCGTGGCCGACCAGGCTTCAAAGCTCTGGCTGCTGAACGTGTTCGACCTCGCCCGTCGCGGCGCGGTCGAGGTGACCCCGTTCTTCGACCTGGTGCTGGCCTGGAACATCGGCATCAGCTTCGGCTGGCTCCAGAACGACGGTCAGGCGGCGCAAATGGCGCTGATGGCCGTGAAGGTCCTCGCGGTGGTTGCGCTGGCGATCTGGATGGCCCGCTCCCACACCCTGCTGGCAACCATCGCGCTCGGCCTGATCATTGGCGGCGCCATCGGCAACGGCATCGACCGCCTGGCCTATGGCGCGGTGGTCGATTTCGCCCTGTTTCACGTCGAGATCGGCGGAAATACCTATAATTGGTACGTGTTCAACCTCGCGGACGTGGCCATCGTTGCTGGCGTGGCGGCGCTATTGTATGATTCCTTCCTGGGGGTACCCGCCGCAAAAGCGCCCTGATCCCGGCCGATACGGACCGGCAGGCGGAACCTTGCTTTTGCGAGGGATTATGCCGCGCGAGAGCGGCAAACTGCCACATTTTGGAACAGGTACAGTGATGCGCAGCTCGAAGACCAGCGGTTCGATGGTTGAAGACCCCCGGCAGGGGCTCTGGCGGGCGTTGAAATTGTCCGCTGTCGCGCTCGGCATCGGTCTCGTCATGTCGGCTGGCGCCGCCCGCGCCGGTGACGACGGCGAGGACGACGACGACATGACCTTCGAAGAGAAGCTCATCGACAATCTGATGTCGGGCATCGGCGCCAAGAGCATGGAGAAGAAGGGTATCGAATACCGCGAGCGGTCGCCGCTGGTGGTGCCGCCCAAGCTCGACCTGCCGCCGCCCGCCGGCGTTGAAGCCAAGAACGCGCCGAACTGGCCGAAGGACCCTGACGAGAGACGCCGCAAGGAGGCCATCGCGCAGCGGAAGAAGGCCGTCAAGGCCACGGAGAGCTGGCAGGCAGGCCGGGCGTTGTCGCCCGCCGAGATGGAGGTCGGCAGGACAGCCGCACCCGAGCGCACGAGCAATGATCCTATTCAGCCGGGCACCAACGGCAATCCGTCGCTCAGCCCGGCCCAGCTCGGTTTCACCGGCGGTCTGTGGGGCATGATGTCGAACAACAAAGGCGAGGCCAAGCAATTCACGACCGAGCCGCCGCGCCAGTCACTGGTCGAGCCGCCGCCCGGCTACCAGACGCCGTCTCCGAGCTACGCCTATGGCGCCGGAGAGGACAAGACACGGCGGACCTATTTCGACATCATGTCCGGCAAGGACAAGGAACAATAGCGCTCCTGTCCCTTCGCGATATCCCGACACAGACCCGGTCCCGCGCCGGCGGCTCGTGCGCGCCGGACGCGGTCTTTAATTGCTTATCAGTAACTTGCGCCCGAGTTGAGTTCTCTGCTTCGTGACGCGAAGCGTTTGCCGCACGGTGTACCATGCCGTGCCTCCGAGCCGGACATCCGGGCTCGGCCTTTCATAAGGATCATGATGTCCTCTTACCGATCGGCTGCCCGCCTCCTTGCCGCGCTGCTTTCGACGAGTGTCCTCACGGCCGGCGCATCCCTTGCGCAGACCACGGTGACATCGGCTCCGCCCGCCAGCTTCACGCTCGGAAACGGCATGCAGGTCGTGGTGATTCCGGACCATCGCACGCCCGTCGTCACGGAAATGATCTGGTACAAGGTCGGCTCGGCGGACGAGACGCCGGGCAAGTCCGGGCTCGCGCACTTCCTCGAGCACCTGATGTTCAAGGGCACATCGAAGCATCCGGTCGGCGAATTCTCCCAGACCGTACTCCGCGTCGGCGGCAACGAGAACGCCTCGACTTCGGTCGACTACACCAACTACTACCAGCGCGTGCCGCGCGAGCAGTTGCCGACCATGATGGAATTCGAGGCCGACCGCATGACTGGCCTGATCCTCAAGGACGAGAACGTGTTGCCCGAGCGTGACGTCGTGCTCGAAGAATACAACATGCGCGTCGCCAACAATCCGGACGCGCGGCTGAACGAGCAGATCATGGCCGCGCTCTATCTCAACCATCCCTACGGCCGGCCGGTGATCGGCTGGCACCAGGAGATCGAGAAGCTCGATCGCGAGGATGCGCTCGCCTTCTACCGCCGCTTCTATGCGCCGAACAACGCGATCCTGGTGATCGCCGGCGACGTCGAGCCCGCCGACATCCGCCCGCTGGTCGAGCGCAGTTTCGGCGCCATCCCGGCGCAGCCCGCGATCCCGGCGCGCCGCGTCCGCCCGCAGGAGCCGGAACCCGCGGCGCCGCGCACCGTGACCCTGGCCGATCCGCGCGTCGAGCAAACCGGCTTGCGACGCTATTACCTAGTGCCCTCGGCGACCACGGCTGCGGCCGGCGAAAGCGCGGCCCTCGACGTGCTGGCGCAGCTGATGGGCAGCGGCAGCAATTCCTATCTCTACCGCGCGCTCGTGGTGGACAAGCCGCTCGCGGTCTCCGCCAGCGCCAGCTATTCGAGCATCTCGCTCGACCCGACCCAGTTCGCGATCTCGGCTTCGCCCAAATCCGGGGTCAGCTTCGCCGAGGTCGAGCAGGTGGTCGACGGCGTCATTGCCGACATCGCGCAGAATCCGATCCGCGCCGAGGATCTCGAGCGGGTCAAGACCCAGCTCATCGCCGAGGCGATCTACGCCCAGGACAACCAGGCGGTGCTGGCGCGCTGGTATGGCGGCGCACTGACCACGGGCCTGTCGATCGAGGACATCCGGAGCTGGCCAGATCGCATCCGCGCCGTCACCGCCGAGCAGGTCCGCACCGTCGCGCAGAAATGGCTCGAGAAGAAGCGCTCGGTGACGGGCTATCTGATCAAAGACACCGCGACCACCAAGCGCGAGGAGAAGCGTTCGTGACCTATCCCTTCCTTCGACGCGTTGCATTCTCCTTTGCCACCGGCGCGGCACTCGCGCTCGCTACCGTCTCGCCGTCACAGGCGGCGGCGAAGATCCAGCATTTGACCTCGCCGGGCGGCATCGAGGCCTGGTTCGTGCAGGATGCGACCGTGCCGCTGATCGCCATGGAATATTCCTTTGCCGGCGGTTCGGCCCAGGATCCCAAGGACAAATCGGGCGTCGCCAATCTGGTCGGCGATCTCCTCGACGAAGGCTCCGGCGATCTCGATTCCAAGACCTTCCATGAGCGGCTCGATCGCCGTGCCATCGAGCTCTCTTTCAGCGCCACCCGCGACACGTTCCGCGGCAGCCTGCGCATGCTGCGCGACAACAAGGACGAGGCCTTCGACCTGCTGCGGAGCGCGCTGACCTCGCCGCATTTCGAAACTGCCGACGTCGAACGCATTCGCTCGCAGGTGATCTCGGGCCTGCGCCGCGAGACAACCAACCCGACCTCGCTCGCGAGCCGCAAATTCCTGGAGGTTGCCTTTGGCGATCATCCCTACAGTCGGCAGTCCAACGGCAACCTCGACAGCGTTCCGACCATTACGGTTGCCGACATGAAGGATTATGTCGGCCGCGTGCTCGCCAAGGACACGCTCAAGATCGCGGTGGTTGGCGACGTGGATCCCGATACGCTCGGCAAGCTGCTCGACCACACATTTGGTAGCCTGCCGGCCAAGGCCAATCTCGTGCCCGTCCCCGACGTCGAGGCCGCCAAGCCGCCGCAACGCGCCTTCGTGACGCTCGACGTGCCCCAGACCGTGATCACCTTCGGCGGTCCCGGGGTGAAGCGCAGCGATCCGAACTTCATGGCGGCCTATGTCGTCAACCACATCCTCGGCGGCGGCGGGTTGTCCTCGCGGCTCTATCGCGAGGTGCGCGAGAAGCGCGGGCTCGCCTATTCGGTGTTCGAATCGCTGCTTTGGATGGAGCATTCGGCGGTTTTCATCGGCAATACCGGCACCCGCGCCGACCGTGCCGGCGACACCATCGACGCCATCGACAAGGAGGTGCGCCGGATCGCCGAGGAAGGCCCGACGCAGAAGGAGCTCGACGAGGCCAAGTCCTACCTCAAAGGCTCGCAGATGCTGGCGCTCGACACCTCCTCGAAGCTCGCGCAGGCGCTGCTGCAATATCAACAGGACAAGCTGCCGATCGACTATATCGAGAAGCGCAACGCCGTCGTCGATGCGGTCACCATGGACGACGCCAAGGCGGCCGCAAGGCGCCTCTGGGGCCAAGGCCTTCTGACCGTCGTCGTCGGCCGCGCCCCGCAGGCCGCGGCGCAACCGGCAGCCGCACCGGCGACGAAGTCGAACTGACGTCTTCCGTAGGCTTCGTGAATGGCCGCGCTCGCCCGGCCATTTGCATTTCAGGGCGCCATTGCCGAACTTGGGCGTCCGGGATATGTCCGGGCATCACGAGTGGTGCCACCATGCTGCGGATATCCCGCGATCTCGTCATCGACGAGGACGACATCGAGATCGGCTTTGTCCGCGCCTCCGGCCCGGGCGGGCAGAACGTCAACAAGGTCGCGACCTCGGCGCAATTGCGCTTCGACACCCGGAAGCTGACGCTTCCGGAGGATGCCGCGCTGCGCCTCGCCCGGCTCGCAGGGCAGCGCATGACAAAGGACGGCGTCATCGTGATCCAGGCCCAACGCTTCCGCACCCAGGAGCGCAACCGCCAGGACGCCATCGACCGCCTTACGGAAATGCTCGGCGAAGCCATGATCCGGCCGAAGCCCCGGCGCGCGACAAAGCCGACCTTTGGCTCCAAGCAGCGCCGGCTCGAGGGCAAGAAACACCGCAGCGACATCAAGTCGAAGCGCGGGCGCGGTTTCGACGACTAGCAGAGACTGCAAAAGAACTCCGGCCGCAGGGCGACCGGAGTTCTGCCGTCTCACTCCATTGGCTAGTAGCGCTTGCCCGTGGCTGCACCGCCCGTCGCGGAATCGTCGGCGGTCCCTTTGTGTGCAGCACTGCCCGTGGTGCCAACCGTGCCCCTGGTGCCCTTCGTCGGCTTCATGCCCGTCGTCTCGCCCGCCGCGCCCGGCTGGGCGCTCATCTCCTCGTCGCCGCTGCCCATTGTGCTGCCTTGCATGGGTTTGCTTTGCACGGTGCCGCTAGGCCTCGCGCCAGACGACGTACCTTGCGCGAGAACCGGTGTCACAATGAGAGCCGAGACGGCGCATGCGATTGCGGAGGTCTTCACCAACTTCATCCATTTCTCCTGGATTTTCGCGATGATCGGTTCGGCGGCTTGATGCGCCGTCCGTCTGAGCCGAACCAGTCCATCGCGTTACGAGCTCGAACGGCGCGACCGCAATGCAACCTGTCTCGTGTGGTGATCGTTTAGGGATTTGACGGCGGTTTCGCGGAATTGTCCTCCGCATATACGGCAGCGCGGAACAACGCACCCGCGTGCACCTCCGCACGCAGCGAAACAGCCCGCTACTACCACCGCATGTTTTGCCGCGCCTAGAGTTTGCGCACGCTGAATTGACGTCGACGGGCGGACTTTTGACGATGCGCGCGATCGTGCTGGGATTGTGCACCGCGGTGGTGCTGGTGGTGCGGGTGGCCGAGGCGCAGATGCCCTTGCCGGCTGCAAAGCCGCCGGATGGCGCAACACTGTTCAAGCAGCAATGCGCGGTGTGCCACACCACGAACCTGTCAGAACCGGTGCGGCAGGGTCCGCCGCTGGTCGGGATCGTCGGGCGGCCCGCCGGCAAGGTCGAAGGCTTTCACTATTCAGAGCCCCTCGCAAAAGCAGCCTTCGCCTGGGACGAGACGAAGCTCGACGCATGGTTGACCAATCCGCAAGCCGTGATTCCCGGCGTGGTCATGGTCTACCGGCAGGCGAAGCCGGAGACGCGCGCCGCCATCATCGCCTTTCTTAAGGAGCAGAACTGAATGGCAAAGCCGGTCCATTCCATGATCCGCGCACTCGACGAGGCGCGCTCACTCGACTTCTACAGACGGGCCTTTGGCCTGGAAGTCACCGATCGTCTGAAGTTCGCAGACTTTGCCCTGATCTATCTGCGTCACCCCTCCTCACCCTTCGAGTTGGAGCTGACGGTCAATTTCGATCGCAAGGAGCCGTATGCGCTCGGCGACGGCTACGGACATCTCGCCGTGGTGGTCGAGGATCTCGATGCCGAACATGCCCGCTTCGAGCGTGAGAAGCTCGCACCGGGTCCGCTGCGCGACTTCAAGCACGACGGCAAAACGCTGGCGCGCTTCTTCTTCGTCAGCGATCCCGACGGCTACAAGATCGAGGTGATCCAGCGCGGCGGACGTTTCAACTGATCGAACCACAAAATCAAAATCATAAAAGGAGGAATGCCATGAGAGAAGTCGATCGTCGAAGCAGGCACAGCCGCCGCATCTTTCTCAAGGGCGCCGCGGCCGCCGTGCCGGTCGCGGCAGTCGCGACCAGCATCGCCGTCAGCATCGAGGGCGCCTGGGCCGACGAGGCAAGCGCGCTTTCGCCCGCGACGATGAAGACGCTGCTGAAAGTCGCGCGCGATATCTATCCGCACGACGTCCTCGGCGACAGCTACTACATCACCGCGATCAAGCCGTGGGACGGAAAGGCCGCCAAGGACCCCGCCGTCAAGGCGCTAATCAGCGACGGCATCACCAGGCTCGATCAGAACGCGCGTGATCGCCACAAGGCGCCCTATGCCGAAGTGCCCTGGGAAGCCGACCGCGTGGTGCTTTTGAAGGAGATCGAGCAGAGCGACTTCTTCCAGAAGGTGCGCGGCGACCTCGTCGTCTCTCTCTACAACCAGAAAGAGGTCTGGCCGCGGTTCGGCTACGAGGGCTCCTCCGCCGAACACGGCGGCTACATCAACCGCGGCTTCGCCGACATCGACTGGCTGCCGAAGGCTTAAGGCTCACCCAACGGTTCAGGACAACGCATATGGCAAAATTCGATCTGAACGACTCCAGCGTTGTGGTGATCGTCGGCTCCGGTGCCGGCGGCGGCACGCTGGGCAACGAGCTCGCACAGAAGGGCGTCAAGGTCGTGATTCTCGAAGCAGGTCCCCGCATCGAGAATCAGGACTTCGTCAATGACGAGTGGGAGAGTTTCTCGCAGCTCGCCTGGACCGATGCGCGCACCACATCGGGATCATGGCGCGTCGCAAAAGACTTCTCGGGTCTTCCCGCCTGGATCGTCAAGGCGGTCGGCGGCTCGACCACACACTGGGCTGGCGCGTCGCTGCGGTTCGACGAGCACGAGTTCAAGGTGAAGAGCACCTACGGCAACATTCCCGGCGCCAACCTGCTGGACTGGCCGGTCACGCTCGCGGAGATGGAGCCGTGGTACGCCAAGGCCGAGAACAAGATGGGCGTGACCCGCACCAACGGCATTCCCGGACTTCCCGGCAACAATAACTTCAGAGTGATGGAGGCCGGCGCAAAGAAGCTCGGCTACAAGACGGTGCACACCGGCAACATGGCGA
This sequence comes from Bradyrhizobium lupini, assembly GCF_040939785.1. Taxonomy (NCBI): domain Bacteria; kingdom Pseudomonadati; phylum Pseudomonadota; class Alphaproteobacteria; order Hyphomicrobiales; family Nitrobacteraceae; genus Bradyrhizobium; species Bradyrhizobium lupini. The sequence continues at coordinate 4,774,939 of NZ_CP162553.1, read as the reverse complement.
TCAACAGCCAGCCGCGCGACGGACGCGGCGCCTGTCAGCAGATCGGCTTCTGCTTCCAGGGCTGCAAGTCCGGCGCGAAATGGTCGACGCTCTACACCGAGATACCCAAGGGCGAGGCGACCGGCAATCTCGAGGTTCGCCCCGCCAGCATGGCGGTCAAGATCGAGCACGATGCCGCCGGCAAAGTCACCGGCGTGGTTTACGCCGACGAGAGCGGTGCAATGCAGCGCCAGAAGGCACGCATCGTTGCGGTCGCCGGCAATTCGATTGAAAGCCCACGGCTGCTGTTGAACAGCGCATCCACGATGTTCCCCGACGGCCTCGGCAACTCAAGCGGTCAGGTCGGCCGCAATTACATGCGCCACATGACCGGTAGCGTCTATGCCGTGTTCGAGAAGTCGGTGCACATGTATCGCGGCACCACCATGGCCGGCATCATCCGCGACGAGGCCGCCAACAATCCGAAGCGCGGCTTCGTCGGCGGCTACGAGATGGAGACGCTGTCGCTCGGACTGCCCTTCATGGCGGCGTTCCTCAACCCCGGCGCCTGGGGACGTCCGTTCACCGCCGCGCTCGACGGTTATCCCAGGATGGCCGGGATGTGGCTGGTCGGCGAGGACATGGCGCAGGAAACCAACCGCATCACGCTCGATCCTGTCGTGAAGGACAAGTTCGGCCAGCCGGTCGCAAGCGTGCACTTCGACGATCATCCCAACGATCTCGCGATGCGCGCGCACGCCTACAAGCAGGGCGCTGCGGTCTACGACGCCGTCGGCGCCACCGTGAGCTATCCGACACCGCCCTATCCGAGCACGCACAATCTCGGCACCAACCGGATGAGCGAGAAGCCCAGGGATGGTGTGGTCAACAAGTTCGGGCAAAGCCACGACGTCAAGAACCTGTTCGTCTCCGACGGCAGCCAGTTCACCAGCGGCGCAGCCTGCAATCCGACGCTGACCATCGTCTCGCTGGCGATCCGGCAGGCGGATTACATTGCGGGTGCGATGCAGAAGAAGGAAATTTGATCCAATCTCGTTCGTCGTCCTGGCGAAAGCCAGGACCCATTGCCCCGGGAAGGAGTTCGGCGAAGGCTTGTTGTTCGGGACTCATACCGCCCATCGCTGATGGATTCCGCGGTATGGGTCCTGGCCTTCGCCAGGACGACACCAGGGCTATTCCGCTGCATCGAGGATGGGCGCAACCGTCGTCTTGAACGCCTGCACCGGCGCTGCCGTCTTGGAGCGGTAGATCAGGCAGGAGCAGCGCAGCAACGAAGCGAAATTGTTGACCTCGCCGTGATGGTCGAGCACCTCGGTGTAGAGCGTCGTCAGGAACTTGCCGACGCTCATGTTCTCCTTGGCCGCGATCTCCTCCAGCGTGTCCCAGAATGCCATTTCCAGCCGGATCGAGGTGCAATGCCCACCGATCCGCAACGAGCGGGTCTGGGATTCGTAGTCGCCTTGGGGCTGATGCGCGAAGAGATGGCACATGGCGTCCTCCCGTCCTGTTGCCATTTTTTCGCGATGCTACACCGCAGCCCGGTACCCCACAATCGGGACGGCAGCCGAAGATCGATCCATCCCGGTTGCGCGATTTTCTCGAACGTCCAATCCCATCAATGCGATAGATAGCCCTTTTCCCCAGCCCGCCACGTTCCTGTTGCCCAACACATGCTTTTGACGCAACACGGCCTAGAATGGCGTTCTCCGCGAATCCAGATCGAAGCCCAAGATCAAAGCCGAAAATCGAGTTTCATGCCCGTCCGCCAATTACCCGAACAGGTCGTCAACCGCATCGCCGCCGGCGAAGTGGTCGAGCGTCCCGCGAGCGTGGTCAAGGAACTGGTCGAGAACGCCATCGACGCCGGCGCGAGCCGGATCGACGTCTTTACCGATGGCGGCGGACGCCGGCGGATCGGCATCACCGACGACGGCGGCGGCATGACCGCCAGGGACCTGTCGCTGGCGGTCGAGCGTCACGCCACCTCCAAGCTCGACGACGAGGACTTGCTGCAGATCCGCACGCTCGGATTCCGCGGCGAGGCGCTGCCCTCGATCGGCTCCGTGGCGCGGCTTGCCATCACCACGCGGCATGCCAGCGAGCCGCACGCCTGGGCGCTCAATGTCGAGGGCGGCGAGAAATCCGAGATCATGCCGGCGGCGCTGGCCCACGGCACGCGGGTCGAGGTCAACGACCTCTTCTACGCGACGCCGGCGCGGCTGAAGTTCTTGAAGACCGACCGGACCGAGGCGGAAGCGATCCGTGAGGTGGTGCGGCGCCTCGCGATGGCGCGACCCGAAATCGCTTTCACGCTCGCGGGCGAAGAGCGCGCGCCGGTGACCTGGGCTGCGGCGCTGCCCGGCGTCGCCGGTCGCCTGACCCGTCTCGGCGACATCCTGGGGGCGGAGTTCCGCAGCCATGCCATCGGGGTCCATGCCGAGCGCGAGGGCGTGGTGGTCGCCGGCTATGCCGCAGCGCCGGCGCTGACCAAAGCCAACGCGCTCGGGCAATATCTCTTCGTCAACGGCCGCCCGGTGCGCGACAAGCTGATCCTAGGGGCAGTCCGCGGGGCCTATGCCGACTATCTGCCGCGCGACCGCCATCCGGTGCTGGCGCTGTTTGTCACGCTCGATCCGCGCGAGGTCGACGCCAACGTGCATCCGGCCAAGACCGAGGTGCGGTTTCGCAACGCCGGCCTGGTCCGCGCGCTGATCGTGCACGGATTGAAGGACGGGCTTGCGCGGGAGGGCCGGCGCACCGCCGCCAACAGCGGCGAAAGCGCGCTGTCCTCGTTCCGCCCCGCATTCACGCCGCGCCCGGCAAGCTGGGACTGGCGCCAGTCGCCATCCGCCCCGGTCGCGCCGATGCCGTCATTCGACGGTGCCGCCGTGCCGGCCTTCGCCGAGCGCGCACAGGCCGCGTTCGATGTCGGCGCACCCAGCGCGGACGTGCGGATCGAATCCCAGCCAGTCAGTGACCTGGTCGACCGCCCGCTCGGCGCTGCGCGCACCCAGATCCACGAGACCTATATCGTCTCGCAGACCCGCGACGGCCTGATCATCGTCGACCAGCACGCCGCGCATGAACGCATCGTCTATGAACGGCTGAAGGCCTCGCTGGCGGCCAACGGCGTGCAGCGGCAGATCCTGCTGATCCCCGAGATCGTCGAGATGGACGAGGCCACGGTGGAGCGCCTGCTCGAGCGCAGCGAGGAGCTGGCGTCGTTCGGCCTTGCGATCGAATCCTTCGGCCCCGGCGCGGTTGCGGTGCGCGAGACGCCGTCGCTGCTCGGCAAGACCAACGCCGGCGGCCTGTTGCGCGATCTTTCCGAGCACATGGCCGAGTGGGACGAGGCGCTGCCTCTGGAGCGCCGCCTGATGCACGTCGCCGCCACCATGGCCTGCCACGGCTCGGTGCGCGCCGGCCGCAGGCTGCGACCGGAGGAGATGAATGCCCTGCTCCGCGAGATGGAGGACACCCCGAACTCCGGCCAGTGCAATCACGGCCGGCCGACCTATGTCGAGCTGAAGCTGTCGGATGTCGAGAAGCTGTTCGGGCGACGGTAACGTTCGAAATTACGGCCGCTTCAAAAACACGAACTCCGTGTCGTCATAAGCGCGCCGCTCCAATTCCTCGAAGCCTTCCGGCGTGACGAACTGCGCAGCCTTCGCCTCTTCCACCACGAGCAGCGCGCCCGGCGTGAGCCAGCCCCCGTCGCGCAAGCTCGCAAGCGCCTTCTCCGCAAACCGTTTGCCATAGGGCGGATCGAGGAACACCAGCGAGAACGGCTCGACCGGATGCGCAGGCCCGAGATCGGTGGCATCACGGCGATAGACTTTTGTCACGCCACCCAGGCCCAGCGTCTCGACATTATTCCGCAGCAGGGCGCGCGCTTCCGCGCCGTTGTCGACGAACAGCGTGAACTTCGCGCCGCGTGAAGACGCTTCGATTCCCAGCGCACCGGTGCCGGCGAAGAGATCGAGCACGCGCGCATCCGCAATCGGATCGTCATAGGCGTGCACGAGGATGTTGAACACGGACTCACGCAGGCGGTCCGCCGTGGGGCGGATGTCGCGCGAGGACGGTGAGGCCAGATTGCGCCCCTTCAATCGACCGCCGACGACGCGCAACGTCAGTCCTCCTTCGGCGCCAGATCGCGCTTGCCGTGATAGCCGCGCTTGGGACGGCGCGGCGGGCCGTAGCCGCTCGCCTCAGCCTCGTTGCGCTCGCGCGCTTCCTCGCTGCCGGTGCGTTGCACCAGCACGCGGCGGCCCTTGCGGTCGTTGATCACGCCGCGCTTGGTCGCCGGCTTCTTCTCGCGCGGCACGTCGTCGCCCTCATGCGAGGCAGATTTCTGCGGCACGTCGAACTGCGCACCCGATTTCTCGATGATCTTTTCGCCGAGCTGGTCGCGCAGCACGCGGGACTTGATCTCCTCGACCTGGCCCTCGGGGACCTCGCCGAGCTGGAACGGGCCGTAGGAGACCCGGATCAGCCGGTTCACCTCGAGCCCGAGATGAGCGCAGACGTTGCGCACTTCGCGGTTCTTGCCCTCGCGGATCGCGAAAACCAGCCAGACATTCGCGCCCTGGTCACGCTCCAGCGTGGCGTCGATCGGACCGTATTTGATGCCCTCGATCTCGATGCCGTTCTTCAGCTCGTCGAGCTGCGCCTGCGTGACGTCGCCATGGGCGCGGACACGGTAGCGGCGCAGCCAGCCGGTGTCCGGCAGCTCGAGCGTGCGCGCGAGCCCGCCATCATTGGTGAGCAGCAGCAGGCCCTCGGTGTTGAAGTCGAGCCGGCCGACGCTGATCAGCCGCGGCAGACCTTCGGGCAGATTGTCGAACACGGTCGGACGGCCCTCGGGATCGTCATGCGTCGTCATGAGGCCGCGGGGCTTGTGATAGAGGAACAGCCGCGTGCGCTCGCGCTCCGGCAACGGCTTGCCGTCGACAGTGACGACATCGTTCGAGGTGATGTCGAGCGCCGGCGAATTGATGACACGGCCGTTGACGCTGACGCGGCCCTGCGTGACCATCTCCTCGGCATCGCGGCGCGAGGCGAGGCCCGCGCGCGACAGCACCTTGGCGATACGCTCGCCGGCCTTCTTCGGCTTGGTCTCTTCCTCGCGGCGCGGCCGCCGCTCGGAATCACGATCGCGCTCGCGATAGGCGCCGCGACCGCCGAAGGCCGGACGCTTCTCGAAGATCCTGCTCTCGTCCTCGTTTTCGCGGCGTGGACGATCGCCGGAACGCGCTTCGCTGCGGGGATGCTCGTGCCAGTCGGAACGGCCCTCGGAACGCTCGCGCGGACGATCGAATTTCGGGCGATCGCCGCCGCGATCGAACCTCGGACGATCATCGCGTGGACGATCGAACTTGGGGCGATCGAATTTGGGCCGCTCGCGGAACGGACGATCACCCGATGGACGATCGTCGCGCGAACGGGAAAAGCGCGGACGGTCTTCGCCACCGCCATGCCGATCGTCGCGCTTCTGCCAGGGCTTGTCCCCACCGCGGTCGCTGCCGCCAAAATCCTTGCGCGGACCCTTGCTGAAGTCCTTGCGCGGCGGCCGGTCGCCGCGAGGCGCCGCATCGCGCTTCTGCCAGGGTTTTGAATCGCTGCGCTCGCTGCGATTGCGGTCCGGTGCGCCGCGCGAAAACTTCCGCTCGCCGTCGAACTTGCGTTCCGGACGGTCGCCACGCGGCGCGTAAGGTCGCTTGTCGCCAAACTTCGCGTCACCGGTTCGGCCGGCCGGACGGGAATCGTCGCGATCCCTGCGCGGCGGACGGTCATCACGCCCATAGGACGGGCGATCACCGCGCGGCTTGAACGGCCGCTTGTCGCCATCGCGCGAGGGGCGATCAGAAAATGGGCGGTCACCACGGGGCTTGAACGGGCGCTTCTCGCCGTCGCGCGACGGACGATCGGAAAACGGACGGTCTTCACGCGGCTTGAAGGGACGATCGCCGCGCGGCTTGAAGCTGCGCTCGCCACGATCCTCGCCGCGCGGCCGGTCTTCACGCGGCCGGTCTTGGCGATTGAATTTCGGGCGTTCGCTGAAGTCGCGGCGCGGGGCATCGCCCTCCTCGCGGCGGCGGAATGATGGACGGCTGTCGCGGTCGCCGCGGGGCGGGCGGGCGTCGCCTTTGTCCCCGGGAGGGCCGCGCTTGGCGAACTTCTTGTCGGGTCCGCGTGGCTTGCCGGAGCGGCCCTTGGCGGGGCCGCCCTTGGCCGGGCCGCGATCACGCCGGCCGCGGGAATCGTTGTCTTTGTCGCTGTCGCGAGGCATGAATAATCTCACTCAGGGGATGGCCAGAAAGCATTGTGCGCGCTCGTCTCGAGCCGCATGCTCAGGCAAATTCGGTCAAGCACTTCTGCTGAAGGCGCAGCTACTAGCAGGTTTCTCGCGATGATACGAGGCTTGAAAGCCCCCTCTTTCATGGATTTGGCGCTCAAAACGGCCGAAAACGCCGGAAAGGCGGGCGAAGTTCCGATCGGATGCGTCGTGGTCCGCAATTACGAGGTCATCGCCACCGCGGCGAACCGGACGCTGACCGACTACGACCCCACGGCGCATGCAGAGATCGTGGCGCTGCGCGAGGCGGCCAAAAAGATCGGCAGCGAGCGTCTGGTCGACTGCGACCTCTACGTGACGCTGGAGCCGTGCACCATGTGTGCGGGCGCGATCTCGTTTGCAAGGGTGAGGCGGCTCTATTACGGCGCCGCCGACCCCAAGGGCGGCGCGGTTGAATCAGGTGTGCGGTTCTTCACGCAGCCGACCTGCCATCACGTCCCGGATGTCTATTCCGGGGTCGGCGAAAGCGAGTCGGCGCGGATGCTGAAGGACTTCTTTCGCGAGCGGCGCTAAGGCGCGGCAAAGAACTCGCGCAGCGCCTTCGCGGTGACGCCGGGATTTTCCTCGGTGAGGAAGTGGCCGGAATCCACCGGCATGCCGTCCACGTTCGTCGCCCATTGCTTCCAGATGTCGAGCGGGGTGGCGGCGGCTTGCGCCACGCCGGCATTGCCCCACAGCGCCAGCATCGGAATGGTGATCTTCTTGCCGGCCTCGAAATCGGCCTTGTCGAGATCGTAGTCGAAATAGGCGCCGGCGCGATAATCCTCGCACATCGCGTGGACGCGGGCGAGATCGCGGAACGGGGCGATGTAGTGTTCGAGCGCACGCTTGTCGATCGCATCGAGCGTCTTCGATTTGGTCTGGCTCGCCATCTTGAAGCGCAGGAAGAACTCGCCATTGCTCGCGACCAGCGTCTCCGGCAGCGGATAGGGCTGCGCCAGAAAAGTCCAGTGATAGATCTTCAGCGCATAGGCGCGGTTCATCCGCTCCCAGTAATTGTAGGTCGGCAGGATATCGAGCACCGCAAGCTTCGACAGCCGGCCGGGATGATCGAGCGCCAGCCGATACGAGACGCGGCCGCCGCGATCATGGCCGGCGAGCGCGAAGTGCACGTGGCCGAGGCGCTCCATCGCCTCGACCATGGCCTTGGCCATCGCGCGCTTGCTGTAGGGCATGTGCAGCGCGTCGCTCTCGGGCATGTCGGACCAGCCATAGCCGGGCAGATCGGCGATGATCAGCGTGAACCGGTCGGCCAGCTGCGGCGCCACGCGGTGCCACATCACGTTGGTCTCGGAGAAGCCGTGCAGCAGCAACAGCGGCGGTCCCTTGCCGCCGACGCGGGCGAAGATGCGGCCGAAGGAGGTGTTGATCCATTCGGAGGCGAAGCCGGGATAGAGGTCGGCGAGATCGGACATCTTCTGCATCCTTATCTGTCAGCGTGGGATCTGCTCGGTCTTGAGAATGCCCCAAAACAAAAAAGTCGAAAAACAACCCCATGCACAGTAGCTAAGTCCAACAGCCGCCTACACAAATTCGGAGTGCCGACGGGCACGGCGGAAATTGCGCGCGCGTGCGAAAAAGCGTGTCAGCCCTTGGACTTCTCGGCGTCCACGGCCTGCCAGCCGATGTCGCGGCGGCAGAAGCCTTCCGGCCAATTGATGCGGTCGACGGCCTGGTAGGCGCGCACCTGCGCTTCCGTCACGGTCTTGCCGAGCGCGCAGACATTGAGGACGCGGCCGCCATTGGCGAGGATGGCGCCGTCCTTCTCGACCGTGCCGGCGTGGAAGATCTCGGCGGTCTCGACCTTGGCGGCGTCATCGAGCCCCTCGATCCGCGTGCCTTTCTGGTAATCGCCGGGATATCCCTTTGCCGCCATCACCACCGTGAGCGCGGCCTCCGGATGCCAGCGCAGGTCAAAGTTCTTCAGCTGCCCGTCGCAGGCGGCGAGGAAGGCCGGCACGATGTCCGACATCATCCTGAGCATCAGCACCTGGCACTCGGGATCGCCGAAGCGGACGTTGAACTCGAACAGTTTTGGCCCTTGCGTCGTCAGCATGATCCCGGCGTAGAGAATGCCGCGAAACGGCGTGCCGCGCTGCTTCATGCCTGATACCGTCGGCAGAATGATCTTGGCCATGATCGCGTCATGGATCGCCGGCGTGACCAGCGGCGTCGGCGAATAGGCGCCCATGCCGCCGGTGTTCGGGCCGACGTCATGGTCGAACACGCGCTTGTGGTCCTGCGCGGAGGCCAGCGGAATGGCGGTCTCGCCGTCGCACAGCGCGAAGAAGCTGATCTCGCGGCCCGGCAAGAACTCCTCGATCACGACCTCGGCGCCGGCCTCGCCAAAGGTGCCGTCGAACATCATGGCGATGGCGTCCTCCGCCTCGCGCACCGACTTGGCGACGACGACGCCCTTGCCGGCGGCAAGACCGTCGGCCTTGACCACGATCGGCGCGCCCTGGCTCTGGACGTAGGCACGCGCATCGGCGGCGTTGGTGAATCGCTTGTAGGCGCCGGTCGGAATGCCGAATTCGGTGCACAGCGCCTTGGTGAAGCCCTTCGAGCTTTCGAGCTGGGCGGGGATCCTGTCCGGCCCGAACGCCTTGATGCCGGCGGCGGTGAGGTCATCGACGATGCCGGCCGCCAGCGGCGTCTCCGGGCCGACCACGACGAGCGCGACCGCGTTCGCCTTGCAGAACTCGATCACGGCGGCATGGTCGGCGATGTCGAGCGCCACGCATTCCGCCTCGCGCGCGATCCCGGCATTGCCCGGCGCGCACCAGAATTTGGTCACCAGGGGAGAGGCCGCGATCTTCCACGCCAGGGCATGTTCGCGACCGCCGGAACCAAGCAGGAGAATGTGCATCGAGGGCTCAGAAATGAGGGATTTGCTGGGGGCGGAGGTCGCACGAATCGGGGCCGGGCTCAAGGGGGCGGCGCCCGAACTCCCCGTCATTCCGGCGCTCGCCGCTGAGGCGCGAGCCCGAATTCATCGGGACCATACGCAGACGACCAGCGATGGGATTGACCGGCTCTCCTGCTCTCAAGCTCAACTTGCTTACCCAAATCCTTCAAGATGGCCATCTCGTAGATGACGCGTCCCTTGTCGAAATCGCCAGTGCCATTGTGGCGGCACGTTTGCCGGACAATAGTTGGGTACGTGGACACATCAAACAAACGCTAAGTGGTCTCGGTTCTTCGTCTATATGGAGCTTGTATGCCCAAATCTGGCTTGCTTCGAAGTACTCATCGAACGATGAACTCATGGCAATAATTGACACGAAGGCCTCCATGTGGGGAAGCAACGAGCATCTCACTCGATTAGTCGCAGGAATGTTTTCCAGATTTGTTGGCTCTCCGCTTCAATCAAAGTTTGAGGCAATACTTCGCAAGGCAGGGGGCTTTGCTACCTCAAGTGTAACGCAGTTTCACCGCCAGCTTGCTAATACCGTTGCTGGCTTCACAGCCATCAGAAAGTTCATCGTTGCTCACAACACTTCACTTCCAAATCGCATTTCGCACGCAAAGTTTTTGATGCTCCTCTCGCTCCTTCGGAACGCGGGCATTGCGCCGGTGGCAGTAACCCAGTTGAAAACCATCACGCAGTCGCTCTAACGGACCCATTTTACGCTCACCTTGTACCGTAAGCAGCCCGTAGGATGGGTTGAGCCCTTGCGAAACCCATCGCACTTGTTTCGTGGTAACGTCCCGTCATGACCGCGTACCGCCGCAACTTTCTTCCGGGTGGGTGCTTCTTCTTCACGGTCAACCTGGCGGAGCGGAGGCTAGCGTTGCTGACGGATCATATCGGGTTGTTGCGCACGGTGTTTCGTGAAACGCACCGACGCCATCCATTCACGATCGATGCCATCGTGGTGCTCCCTGATCACCTTCACACGGTGTGGACGTTACCAGAAGGTGATGCCGATTTTGCAATGCGCTGGCAGTTGATCAAATCCACCTTTTCCCGCGGTCTGGCGCGCAACGAGAGGATATCCCCAAGCCGCGCGGCCAAAGGTGAACGGGGCATCTGGCAACGCAGATATTGGGAGCATACCATTCGCGACGAAACCGATTTCGCGCGGCATGTAGACTATGTTCATATTAATCCGGTCAAGCACGGGCTCGTCGACAGAGTCCGTGACTGGGCGCCCTCCTCGTTTCATCGCCACATAAAGCTCGGCAATTACCCGGCCGATTGGGCCGGCGATCAGTCGGATGACGGCCGCGATTTCGGAGAACGGGGATAGAGAAGCGATGGGTTCGCAAGGGCTCAACCCATCCTACGAGCTTTGTACCAGTAAAGCAGCGTTGGCCCCTTGATGCCTTGGACCCCGGAGAATCGTACTCGCTTTCGGCACCTGCACACGGCGCCCGGATCGGCATCCGACGCAAGGGAACGCGCGAAGCCGTCCTGCTATGGGAGCGCCAGAATCGCCCGCAATTTCTCGTTCAACTGATCGATAGAAAACGGCTTGCCTATCGCGGGCGAACTGTTGAACTCCTCCTCGAGCGGAGGTCCGCCGTAACCCGTGCTGAACAGGAAGGGAATCCTTCGCTCCCGCAAGATGCGAGCTACCGGGAAAACAAGTTCGCCAGCCAGGTTCACATCAAGGAGCGCCAAATCGAACGATGCCGTCGTCGCGAGTTCGCACGCCTTTTGTACGTGGGCTGCTGAGGCAACGACCTTCAAGCCCAGTTCCTCAAGCATATCTTCGAGCATGAGGGCCACAAGGCCCTCATCTTCGACCAGGAGAACCTTGGCGCCGGACAGCTCAACCATTGGACGCTGCAGGCATAATGGGAAACACCATGCGGCAGCGAGTGCCCTCCGGCTCGAATACCAGATCGAACTCACCTGCGAGATCATGCTCGACGCAACGTTCCATCAACCGCGTGCCGAAGCCGCGCCGCTTTGGAGGCGTAACAGGTGGTCCGCCACGTTCGTGCCATTCGCAATCCAGCACGGCTTGCGAGCGCTCGCCGGCGCTGATCCGCCAAGTGAGCGAAACTGATCCATTCGGCACTGAGAGTGCGCCGTACTTCGCCGCATTGGTCAGAAGCTCGTTGAGCACCATGGTGATGCTCAGTGCCATGCGGGCGTCTAGCTCAACGTGCGGCCCGCTAGTCAGCACCCGTCCGCCCGACATCGGAGCGACGATATCGTGGACGAGCTTTTCGAAAGGCGTATCCTGCCAGTTTCGCTTCGTCAGCAGGTCATGTCCGCGGGCGAGCGCAAGCAGCCGTCCCGTGAAGGTCGGCAGAAATTCCTGCAGATCGGCGGCGTGACGGGCGGTCTGGTTCGCCAGAGATTGCACCGTGGCCAGGGTGTTTTTCACACGGTGGTTTAGTTCGTCGATGAGAGCCTTTTGAGCGTTCTCGGCGTTCTTCCGCTCGCTAATGTCGACGAGCATGTTGATGGCGCCGACCAGATTGCCGTCCGCGTCGCGCAGCGGCGTTGGAAAAGGAATAAACGGCACGCGTCTGCCGTCTGGACGTTCGGCCACCGCTTCGGCACCGCGAACCGGCCGGTTTTCGCGCAGCGCAACAGCCATCGGGCATTCATTGTGCGGCAGCGGCGAGCCGTCGGGCCAATAGAGCTTCCAGGTCACACACCATTCGTCGCCTGGCTGCGGCGTTCTGCCCGCCATCTCGACGGCAGCCCGATTGAAGAAATTAATGCGCCCCTTGGCGTCCGTCGTGTAGATGGCTGCTGGCAACGCCTCGAGGAGATCGCGCATGCGCTGCTCGCCTTCACGCAAGCGATCCTCCAGTTGCTTGGTGGTGGTGACATCCTGAGCGACCCGCACGCCATAAAGGAAGCAGCCTTCCGAATCCCGCACCGACGAACTGAAGATATCCAGATGGCGAACGGACCCGTCAGGCCGTAGTACACGCTTGCGAACCGTGTAGTTCTCGATGTCGCCGCGGACTTGCCGCGCGTACAGTTCGGCATCTTCGGTCTGATCGTTGGAATCGGTGTAGTCGAGGAAGGTCATCCCCAACAGTTCGTCGCGTTTGCGCGCGGTGATGCGGCAGAGGGAATCATTCACCCGCAAGAAGCGACCGTTCTCGTCGGTCTCCGAAATGCCGACGCTGGCGGCCTCATAAGTCGCCGCAAGCCGCGCCTCACTTGCTTGCCGTGCCTCTTCGGCAGCATGCAGTTCGGTGACGTCGGTCGTGAAGCAGCGCGTGTTGACAAACTTGCCGTCCACAATGCGGCTGTTCGAGGTAATCAGGACATGCTTGATCGTGCCGTCGCGGGCGCGCAGCCGGGCAGGGTAGCGCTGCAGCGGCTCACCGCACGAAAGACGCTGGAGAATATCGCCAATCACGGGAGCGTCGGCGTGGAACTCGGCGACATGACGCCCGATATACTCCTCGGGCCGGTACCCAAGCAGATCCAATTCGGCCTTATTGGCGCGAATGATAATTCCCTCGCCACTGACGATGTGAAGGCCCACCGCGCCATTGTCGAAAAAGTCCTGCAGATCCTGCGTCGTGCGGCGGACTTCCTCCTCGACCTGCTTGCGTCCGGTGATGTCCTGGAAGCAATTGATGGCGCCCTGGATGCGACCAGAAAAGTCGCGCAACGCCCGGATGTTGACCATGGCCGTGAAGCGAGAGCCATCCGGCCGCGCCATTATCACTTCGGCATTGCGCGTCGGCGTTCCCGCGCGAACGGCGGTGGCCATGGGGCAGTCGGCATGCGCGAGGGGAGTTCCATCCAGCAGGTAGAGCTGGTGTGAACCGCAGAAGCGCTCCCTCCCGACATCAGGTGTGCGCCCCCACAGCACCACAGCCTCCGCGTTATAGGCGACCAGCAGCCCCTCCGCGTCACAGAGATAGACTGCGCCCGGAATGGCATCGAGCGCGGCAGCGCCGGCCGCAACCAGGGCCTCGAACTCCGTGGGGCGGTGCCGGGCGGAGAGTGGGAATTCTTCTACGTTCGACATGCGGGTGCCCGGCTCTCGGGGGCGAGAGGAACGACGACCCGATACGAGCGTCGTTCGTGCAATAAACATGGGCGGACGCCCCTCCGGCCCGCCGAACTGCTCTTAACGCATCACGGGCCCCTTGGTTCCCCCGTAGGTACGGGTTCGCGAGGGTCCGCTAATGGCGGTTATCGGCGTCAGGACAAGCTGATGAGCATGTCCGCTAAGCGCCGCCTGACCGGGGACATTGCATGGCCGCGACCGCCACTGAGCGGCGTTACTGTCTTGTGTGGTGCTTGAGAACAGTGACGCGCCGATCTCTGTGCCACACTTCTAAATCGTGGCCGTCGAGCAGCTGTCTCGCTTTGGCTGTGGCCTCGTCGTCGTTGGCGCAATCGATCTCATGAACGCCGCTGATCCGCCCGTCCTCGCCCATGATATAAGCGCGGTAGTCCATCGCACGCCTTCCCCGTTGGGAACATTTTACCTCCCAGTTACGGGCGCGGCCTTAACATAGATTAATCGATGTCGTGGGTGCCTCAATCGTCGCAATGAGCTTCTGGCACTTGAAGATGCGGACATTTTGAAGGAGCGTGTATCGAGATAGCTTTGGACCCGCAGCAATCGGCCATCGCAATGCCGGCAATCCCAAATTGATATGGACTATCGTTGTACGGGCGAGCCTCGCAGGTCAGCTTCGGGTCACAAGCCATCGATCATGCCCGAGGTGGGGAGACTTCCGCTTTGCGTTAGTAAGCCGACGTTTATGAGTACGTCCTACCCCTGCTTCCCCGCAATAATCTCCTGCAGCGTCGCCACATGCCGCGCGAACGCTCCGCGCCCCGCAGCGGTCGCGGTCACCGTGGTCTGCGGCTTCTTGCCGACGAAGGCCTTCTCCACCGACACGTAGCCTGCCTTGGCCAGCGTCTCGATGTGCGCGCCGAGATTGCCGTCGGTCGCGCCGGTGAGCTTCTTCAATCGCGAAAACTCCAGGCCGCCGGTGCCCGGCAGCGCATTCAGCGCCGCCATGATCTTCAGCCGCAACGGCTGGTGGATGATGTCGTCGAGCTCGGCCATCAGATCCGCCGCATCCAGAGGCCGCCGAGGATCAGGCCTCCGCCATTGACGAAGGCCATCCAGAGCGGAAACGCCTCGCCGATGTAGAAATAACCGATCAGCGTCAGCGCGGAGATGCCGAGACCGATCGCCATGAAGGCATAGCCGAACCAGAGACCCGCCAGCGAATAGAACAGCATGAAGTAGAGCGGCCAGAACGTGCCCAGCTGGCGCGGACCGAAATGACCGAGCACGTTGGTGCAGAGATAACCGAAGGCGAAGAACAGCACGAACACCAGAAGCAGTCTGACGTTGAAAGCGGTGCCATGGGAGTGATGCGGCGGATTGAAAATGCGCAGCACCACCAGACCGCCGGCGCCCAAAACGTCCACGGCAACCCAGGCGTAGCCCGCATAGACCGGCCAAAGCCAGGTCACGAGATTGCCCGCGAACACCAATGCGCCCCACCAGACGGCGGCGTGGCTCGCCAGCTCATAGAGCTGCGATTGCTTCACGCGCTGGACGATGTCGTCGATATCGGCCAGCGCCGCGGAGGCTTCCTTGCTGTCGATCATGACTGCCCTGTCCCGCGCGTCGTCACATCGTCGGCGATGACCGAGATCGCCTTCGGGTTGGTGACGATGCCCATGTGGTTGATGCCGTCGATGATCTTGACGTCGACCGATGGCTTCACCGCCTGCACGGTTTCTGCATATTTATCCGAGATCATCATCTCGTCCTCGGCGCCGCCGAAGATCGTGACCGGACGTGTCGCCGCCGGAAGATCGAGGCGATAGCCGCGCGTCGCGAAATTGCGCGTCAGGCGGTCCGAATAGGTGGCGACGAGATATTTTGCCGAACTCGCGGGCACGGCGAGCGCGAGCACCGGAAGCTGCGAACAGCAGTCGATGCCGATCTTGCGCAGCGTGGCCAGCGCGAAGAAGCGCGGCAGGTCGACATTGGCCCAGCCGCCGGCATGCGGCTTGTTGGTCGGCGCGTCATAGCCGAGATAGGGTGCGAGCAGCACGGTGCGCACGAACATGTCCTGCATGATCGGCGTCGCGGCGACGCGCAGCGAGAAGCCGGCGCCGGCGGAATGGCCGATCAAGGTGAGCGGCAGCTCCGGTGCGGTCTTGCGGATTTGAGCGACGAAGTCGACGAGGTCGTCCTCGAGCTGGCCGACATAGCCGATATCGCCGCGCGTGCCGGATCCACCATGGCCGCGGATGTCGAGCGCCCAGGTCTCCACGCCCCGCGCGGCGATGGCATGGGTCAGGGCATGATTGACGGTGCCGCTGGAGCCGGACGAGCCGTGGATGAAGATCGCGCCACGGCCGGTTGCAAGACCATTGGCAGCGTAGTGGCGGAAGCCGATCCAGGTGCCGTCGCGGGCCTGGAAACGCTCGAGCGGAGGCAGTGTGGACCAATCGATGCCCTTGGCGGAGTCGGAGACCGATCGCATCTCCGGCGGCCGCTCCAGCGGCGTTGCGATCATCACGGCCAGGATCAGCGCCACACCGCCGACCGCACACAGAGCCCATTTCAGTCCGTTCAAAACGCCGCGCAGCACTCGAATTGCCATGATCCACTCCCCTTAAACCGATCAACTATAGAGGACTCTATACTGCAGAGTACTCTTTTGGTCAATACGCGGATTGGCGCGGCGCTGCAAAAATCCTTAACGTCGGGTCTGATCCCCACATGCCGAATCGTTTGCCGATGCCGTCAGCGGAACCCCTGCTCAACACTCCCGAATTCACCGTCTCGGAGCTCTCCCAGTCCCTGAAACGGACGGTCGAGGACACCTATGGCCATGTCCGGGTCCGCGGCGAGATCTCCGGCTTCCGCGGCGCGCATTCGTCGGGCCATTGCTATTTCGCGCTCAAGGACGAGAGCGCCAAGATCGAGGCGGTGATCTGGAAGGGCGTGCACGGCCGCATGCGCTTCAAGCCCCAGGAGGGGCTCGAGGTCATCGCCACCGGCAAGCTCACGACCTATCCGGGCTCCTCGAAATACCAGATCGTGATCGAGGCGCTGGAGCCGGCCGGCATCGGCGCGCTGATGGCGCTGATGGAGGAGCGCAAGAGGAAGCTCGCCGCCGAAGGCCTGTTCGACGAGGCGCGCAAGCAGCTTTTGCCGTGGCTGCCGGAGGTGATCGGCGTGGTGACCTCGCCGACCGGCGCCGTAATCCGCGACATCCTGCATCGGCTGGAGGACCGCTTTCCCCGCCACGTGCTGGTGTGGCCGGTGAAAGTTCAGGGCGAAGGCTCGGCCGAGCAGGTCGCGGCCGCGATCCGCGGCTTCAACGCACTGCCGGAGGGCGGCAAGGTTCCGCGCCCCGACGTGCTGATCGTCGCGCGCGGCGGCGGCTCGCTGGAGGATCTCTGGTCGTTCAACGAGGAGATCGTGGTCCGTGCCGCGGCCGAGAGCATGATCCCGCTGATCTCGGCCGTGGGGCATGAGACCGACATCACGCTGATCGATTTCGTCGCCGACAAGCGCGCGCCGACGCCGACGGCGGCGGCCGAGATGGCGGTGCCGGTGCGCAGCGATCTCTTCGTCGAGGTCGGCGATCTCGGGCGACGCACCCGGTCCTGCTGGCAACGCGGCCATGAGAGCCGCCGCAGCGAGCTGCGTGCCGCCGCGCGCGCCTGCCGGCCGCCGGCGATTTGCTGGCGATCCCGCGGCAGCGGCTGGATTCGGCGGGTGCGTCCCTGCCCCGCTGCCTCAAGGCCAACACCCACGCGCATTTCCGAAGGTTCACCGCCGCAGGCGCCAAGCTGACGCTGCGGGTGCTGCACGGCCAGATCGCGCAGGCTGATCATCGCCTCACCGTGTGCGGCGAACGGCTCGGCCTATCCGCACGCTCGCTCTTGCGGCGGCGGCGCGACCGCTTTGCCGGGCTGGAGGTGCGCTTGCGTGCCTCAAAACTGTCCAATGCGCAGGCGCAGCGCAACGCGATTCACCGCCAGCGCGAGCGCACGCATCGCCTGGCCGAGCGCGCGGGCCGCGCGCTGGTGACGCTGTTGCAGCGGCTGGATGCCCGCATCGAGAACAGCGGCAAGCTGCTCTCCGCCTTGTCCTATCGCGGCGTGCTCGCGCGCGGCTTTGCCCTGGTGCGGGACGAGGCCGGCCATCCGCTGCATTCGGCGAATGAGATCGGTCCCGGCGCACGGGTCGAGATCGAGTTTGCGGATGGCCGTGTCGGTGCGACCGCGGATGCGGATCGGCCCGCGGCTGCAGCGAAGCGCGCGCCGGCGCAAGCGAAGCCAGCCGCGCAGGACGCCAAGCCTGCGCCGAAGCGCGTGGGCAAGCCGGTGGATCAGGGGAATTTGTTTTAGGCGGAGGGCGGCGTTCCACCCTGGCTGTCATTCCCCGCCTTGTGCGCAATTGCGCACAGGAGCGGGAATCCAGTACGCCGCGGCTTCTCGATCCATCACAACCGCCTCGGCGTACTGGATCGCCCGGTCAAGCCGGGCGGTGACAGTGAGTGTGTGGGACGCGTGTCACGAACTCGCTGTCGTGGCCCGCATGAGCGTAGCGACATGCGGGAGCAGCGGCCCCGGATATCGCTACGCTCATCCGGGCTACAAGACTGCGCGTCTCAGCGGCAGGACAATCCCGCGTCGATCGTGGTCCAGAAGCCGCAATGTTCCGGCGCGCGTTGCGGCGCGCCGGCATGGGCTTCAAACAGGAAGACCGCGACGGTGAAGACGATCAGGGCGGAGGAGAACAGGACGGAGCGGTTGCGCATGGGATTGCGTTTAATCGACATCGTGGTCAAATGATGGCGTCGTTTCGAAATGAAACCATCACGGCGCGCGATCCGTAGAGTCACGGTCGGCCATTTTCCGTGCAGGGCGGTGGTCGATGCGGGGTTGTCCGCTGTTGTTCCCTCGGGCGGCCCCGCCTTCGCTTCTCACGAGCTACGGCGCGGCGAGCCCGCTCGCCACATGTAGCCCGCATGAGCGCAGCGACATGCGGGACAGGCCTACCCGGATATCGCTACGCTCATCCGGGCTACGGCACTGCCATCACCGTGCCAGCCACTCTGCGACTTCCTTCTGCGACGCCGCGCGCGCTGCCGCATCGGTGCCGAGATGGCCGTGCTCGGGCGCGGCGGCGTCGGTGCTGCCGCTCGCTGCGTGCAGCGGCGTGTTGGCGCGGTCGAAGTCGTGATAGGCGCCGGGATAGACCACGATGCGCGCGAGCGCGCTGCGGCCATGCGCACCATCGACCATCTGGCGGCAGGCCGGCGGCGACGAGACGTCGTCATTGCCACCGATCAGCACCAGCGTCGGCACCCGTGTGCTCCACCCGAGGCCGGCGGAAATCCTGCAGTCCGGATAGAACGCGATCGCGGCGCGGAAATCCGGACCCGTCTCGCGCGCAAGGTTTTGCGGACGCACGGCCCAGAGCAGCGCGCTGGCGCCGTTGGCCCACCCCATCAGGCTGACGCGGTCGCGCGCAACCCAGCTCTGCTTCATCAGCCACGCGCGCGACGCCGCGATGTCGGTGACGCGTTCGCGCCGCGCCTTGACGTGGATCTCCTTGACGCGGCATTGCGGCCCGAGCTCGCGCGAGCCGTAGCTGTCAGGGAGCAGGACGGCGTTGCCGGACTTGAGCAGCCGCTCGGCCCATTCGCGGTAGCGCGGCAGGACGGAATCGGAATGGCCACCGAGGCCGCCGCAGCCGTGGAGCGCGATCACGGTCGGAAACGGCCCCGTGCCCTCGGGCTTGTAGAGCTGCGCATGCAGCACGCCGGACGCCAGCGGAATCTCGACCGGCTGCGGTGCCGGCGAGCCGTGCGCGGCCGAGATCAGGAACGTCAGGAACAGGGCGGTGAACGGAAGGCGCATCGAACTTTGCCGTTGGATCCTTCGCTCAAGCACTATCATGCGGAAACGCCGCCAAAACATCACAAACCGGTGGGTTTACCGGGCGGACAAGCCACCCTATCTGTGCTACATCCCGTCCAACACATCGTGCCCTCCCATGTGATCCCGGAGCGGCCTTCCACGGAGACTTTCGACCGTGCTGAACAAGTTCGGCCCCTCGGGCCATGGCGAAGCCCAGGTGCAGTATCTCGACGGCGATTTCCGCGTGATCTCGCCGGGGACCTTCGTGCGCTGCGCGATCACCGATACGCGCATCCCGCTCGACGAGTTGAAATATTGGAGCGTGGACCTGCAGGAAGCCTACGCCACACCCGCCGCCGTGCTCGAGCGGCATTACCCGGGCGCGCCCAAGCCGCAAGCGTGAGGCCGCGGCCGCGCGTCTATCGCTGCTCCGCGCCATCCGCGCCCACGCAGGTCTTGATGAAACTCTTCCTGGTCTCGCCGACGATCTTCTGATCGATCGCCTGCTTCAGGCAATCGAGCCGCGCCTGCGCCATGCAGAGCTGCATCTGGTCGCGCTTGTCCTGTCCCTTCAGGCTCGCCGTCGCGGAAAGACACGTCACGCGCTTGGTCGCGGGGACCGACACTGTGGCGGTGGACGCCGCCGGCGGTGCCGTCTGTGCAAACACCGGCGCAATGATCAGACCCACAAGACTGGCGGCAACGGCGGCGGACGGCAACTTCATCGCATTCTCCTGAGCGTCTGAAAACGATAGGAGCTTGCGATGAATGGCGCCTGAATGGCAGGCTGCTGTCGATGGGCAAAGCGCAGCTGCCCTGCCGGCATAGCACGAGCGGTGCAGCTTTTTCACGAGGCATGTTCGGACGCATCAGAAATGCTGCTCTCACAGCCGAGATGATTTCCGTTATGCCAATCCGCGTTGCATCGAAGAGTGCTTGCACTCCATGGTTAGTTATTTCGCGTTGTGGTTGGATTCTTTGTTGCGATTGGCGCTCTTAGGTTGTTTGACGAAGTCTTGGTGAAACAAAGCGCCGCTATGCTTCATCTTAGGTAATTGGCCCTGATCTTTTTATCGCACAGACAATCAAGTCAGCCAAACGGCCACTGAGCTCTGGAATTGGCGCCGTCTGTGAACGGGCTCATATCGAAGAGCCATCTGTCGGGCTACGATCACCTCGAAAATTTGCGGTGGAATATCTGTAAATCGAAAATCAACGATGGGGGTGATCATGCCCACCATATTAGACCTGCTCTATCGTGAATATTGCCGCGCCCGCCTCGCTGAAATGCGGAAACAGCTTCTGATCGCAGCTGAACGCTTTGAAGGTCTCGACGCGCATCATCATCCGGATCAGGGTGATGATGAGAGGACGGACGCACAACGCAAGACCGGTCGCCGCGCGCCGAATTGAAGCGGCCCGAGACCGGCGATCTCTCCCCGTAGCAGTGACCAAGCAGTTGGCAACAGTTTGGGAGGCAGCAATGAATACACCCGAGTACTATACCGCCATGGTGGCCTGCGTCTCGTGCCTGACCATTATCGGATTGATGGCCGTTGGGGCGTGGTGAGCATGATTGACTGCTGAACGCCGCGGACGCAGCACGCACCGGACAGCATGGTTCGTCAACGCAGGCTGGAAGGCCTTCGCCTTGCCTCGGTTGCAGACGTGCTTCTTGCTGTGAGGTGAGCGTTGCCGCCGCTTCCTTCGACTGCGGCGGCTTCGCTTTAGATCCGGATGTCAGCTTCCGGGCGGAGTATACGAAGAACGCAGCTTCGCCGCGTTCTGGCGGACCTGCTTGATCTCGTCCTGCGTGAACAGCCGCGTCAGTTTCACGTTCTGCAGGGTGCCCGCCGTGACGGTCAGGCCGGAGATGGCCGGAGCCGCACCCGGATCAGGCACATCGAAAATCACCAACACGCCTGGGCCGTCGGCCGCAACGCTGAACATCGAAATCAGCTTTCCGCCGGCCGCTTCGATGAGTTTTCTTGCCGCCTCCTGACGATCGGTCTTGGGGTTCTCCAAAATGGCATTGAGAGCGCGGGGTGTGTATTGTCCGGTGAGGCAAAAATGCATGGCATGTTCTCCTCTGGGTTTTTGGCAATGACTTTCCCTGCCGTTCCGAACTCGTCGTTACGGCCGCTGCATCTGAAATGATGAAGGTACTGCCCGCCGTGGGCATAAACGCCGTCGATGATTTCCGGGAGTTCGGCACGTCCCGGTGACGGCTCTCATGCGAGGGCTACATCAACTCCCGAACGTGCGGAAGGAAATTCATCAGTGCGACATGTCGTCCCGATCAGACCTCGCCCACCTTACGAGATCATCGCCTGGAAAACCGCCGCTCGCGCGCCTTGTAGAGATGATCGCTGATCAATTGCCGAAGCGCAACCGGGTCATCGAACTCGAGCTGCACCGCGAAAGGCACGATGTCATCCGGCACGCCTTCGCGGCCGTGCAGGCGAGCGATATCCTTTTCGGTCGTCACCAGTGTTTGCTGCTCGCGCCGCGCCTCCGCAGCGACGGCTGCGATCTCCTCGTTCGAAAACATGTGGTGATCGGCGAAGGCGCGCGTGCGCGCGAGCTCGATGCCGCCAGCGCGCAACGTACGGAAGAACCGTTCGGGATCGCCGATGCCGGCGAACGCGAACACCGGCTTGCCCAACAGTCTTGCGACCGCCTCGGCGTCGGGTTTCAGCCGCGCGCGGAGTTCCGGCTTGTTGCGCCTGGCTAGCTCGGCCGCGACATCGTCGGCGGCGCGGCCGCCGCCGATCACGACCAGCGCGTCGGTGCGCGCGAGCTGCGCCTCCAGCGGCGCACGCAGCGGACCGGCCGGAAACACCTTGCCATTGCCGAGGCCGCGCTCGCTGTCGATCACGATCAACGAGGTGTCCTTCAAGAGACGCGGGTTCTGGAAACCGTCGTCCATCAGGATCACGGTGGCGCCTTGCGACTTCGCCAGCACGACGCCGTCGAGGCGGTCGCGCGCGACCGTGACGGGAACGTCGCGCGCCATCATCAGCGGCTCGTCGCCGACGTCGGACGCGGTGTGACGCATGCGGTCGACCATTACCGGGCCCCTGAGGCTACCGCCATAGCCGCGGCTGAGCACCACCGGCGTCTCGCCGAGCTCGCGCAGGAGCTTCGTCAGCGCCAGCACGGTCGGCGTCTTGCCGGCGCCGCCGACATGGTAGTTGCCGACGCAGATCACGGGGATGCCGGCGTCGACGCCCTCGCGCAGCATCCGCCGTTCGGTGATCGCGCCGTAGAGCGCACCCAGCGGCCCCAACGCGTACGATTCGAGCGAACGTGGCCGGTACCAGAAGGCCGGCTCACGCATTGGCGGCCCCCATCTCGATCCGCAACTGCAGAAGATAAGGCTCGAGCGCGGTCATGGTGCGGTTGAGCGCGCCGCCGAGATCCTCGACCACGCCGGCGCCCGATTGCTGGATCTTGTGACGCACGGCAGGATCGGCGAGCAGCTGGCCGAGCTGCTTGATCAGCAGCTCCTGCGTGTCGGCCTGGCGCGCACCGCCGCTGTGATCGAGCGCCTCGTAGACGTCGGCGAAATTGAAGACGTGCGGACCATGGACGATGGCCGCGCCGAGCTTGATCGCTTCGATCGGATTCTGGCCACCATGGCGGATCAGCGATCCGCCCATGAACACGATGTCCGAGAGGCGATAGAACAGGCCGAGCTCGCCCATGGTGTCGGCGATATAAACGTCGGTGGTCGCCGTCGGCAGCTCGTCGCGCGAGCGCAGGGCCGGCTTCAGGCCGGACGCCGTGATCAGGCCTGTGATCGAGGAGCCGCGATCCGGATGGCGCGGCACGATCACGGTCAGGAGCTGCGGGAAGAAACCGCTGAGGCTGCGATGCGCCGCCACCAGCATCTCCTCCTCGCCCAGATGGGTCGAGGCCGCGACGATGATCGGACGCCCGCGCGTCATCGCCATCAGCCGTTCGAGCTTGGCAGGATCGGCCGGCGGCGCCGGCACGTCGAGCTTGAGATTGCCCGTGGTGACGACGTCCCGGCCGCCGAGCGCCGAGAAGCGCTCGGCATCGGTCTTCGACTGCGCCAGACAAATGTCGAAACGCGACAGCAGCGCCGAGATGGTGCCCTGCATGCGGCGCCAGCGCGGGAAGGAGCGCGGCGACATCCGCCCGTTGATCAGCACCATCGGCACGCGACGCGCAGCGCCTGCCAGGATCAGGTTCGGCCAGAGATCGGATTCGATGAACAGCGCCAGCGACGGCTTCCAATGGTCGAGGAAGCGCGCGACGTAGCGCGGGGAATCATACGGCACGTATTGATGGATGACGTCGGGCGGAAAGCGCTTTGCGACAATAGCAGCCGACGTGACGGTGCCCGAGGTGAGCAGAATGCGCAGGTTCAGATCGCGCAAGCGCTCGATCAGGGCCGCCGCGGCGAGGACCTCGCCGACGCTGGCGCCGTGAATCCAGACCAGCGGACCGTGCGGTCGCACGTCCCGGGACAGGCCCCGCCGTTCGCCGACGCGCGCGGGATCTTCCTTGCCCTGCTTCAGGCGCCGGTTGATCAGCACAGGCGCGAGCGGCACCAGGCCGCGCGCCAGGCGCCGGTACATCCGCAGCGTCAACGGCAGCGAGCCCGGTAGCGATTTAGGCATCTGCAGGTCCCGGCCGGCCGAGTTGCGCATAGGCGCGGCGGGTCGCCTCGTTCAAGGTCTCCTCCAGCTCGAGCCGCAGCGCTTCCATGGTGGCGGCGTCCGCATCCGGCGGAACGTGGATTTCCTTGATGCCGACCAACGCGCCCCGCCCGAACGGCAGGTTGATGGTGGTGCGGTCCCAGTTCTTGAGCCGGACGAAGCGGCTGGTCGCCATCGCAAAAGGCATGATCGGCCGCCCCGATTCCCGTGCCAGCATGATGATGCCGAGCCCGGCCACGCGCGAGCGCTTGGGGACGTCGGCGGTCAGCGCGACATTACAACCGTCCTCGAGCGTCCGCACCATTTCCTTGAAGGCACCGACCCCGCCCTTGCGGTGAAACGCGCCGCCATGGTCGCCGGAGCCGCGGATGGTGCCGATGCCGAGCCGCTCGGCGGCAATCGCGTTGAACTCGCCGTCGCGGTGGCGGGAGATCAGGACCCTGGCCTTGTACCAGTCCTTGTTCTTGATGAAGGGGTGAGGAAATGCTGGCCGTGCCAAAAGGCGAAGATCGCCGGGATCTGCGGTTCGACGCGGTCATAGACGTCAGGCGGATCGAACGTGAATGTGTTCGTCCGCCAGACCAGACGCAGATATTCGGCCGCCAGGATTCCGACGGCACGCTGAACGAAGCTGCTCCTCAGCGTATTGCGAAGCAGCTTTTTCAACGCGCCGGTTCTTGATTCGGGTCGAGCAGCCGGTGGAGATGGACGATGAAATAGCGCATCTGCGCGTTGTCGACCGTGCTCTGCGCCTTGGCGCGCCAGGCGGCGTGCGCGGTCGCATAGTTCGGATAGAGGCCAACGATCTCAACGTCGTCGAGGTTCTTGAAGGTGTTGTGCTCGAGATCGACGAGCTCGCCGCCGACGACGAGGTGGAGCAGTTGTTGCGGGGCACTATCTGGCATCGGTTCTGTTCCTAACGGGCTGCCCGGCAAAGCAGTGTTCGACAAGCACGAGAAAGCGCTTCACGGCAAGGGGCGGTTTCGAAAATGCGAGACAATGTTCGCATGACGATCGCGACCCGCTGCCACCAGCACCCCATGCGTGACTTGCCGGCGGTTATAGAGGATGGGATCTCCGGAGAGATCGCTCATCCTACCATCGGCTTCCTGCACGATCAAATCCGCCGCCGCAAGGTCCCAATCATGACTGTTGCCGCCCGCAAAAGCCGCATCCAGCGCGCCATGAGCGACCCGGCACAGACGCAGCGCGAGCGAACCGATTCGCGGATGCAGCTTGATCTCGCCCAGTGACGGCTTCAGGCGCTCGACCAGGGGCTTCGGACCCGCGACCCGCGAGAAGTCAAGCTCGGATCCCGACGTCGCCCGCACCGGCACCTCGTTGAGGGTCGTGCCCTGGCCGCGGGCGGCAAAAAGAACTCTTCGCTCGTCGGCGCGAACACCGCGGCCAGCACTGGCGAGGCATCCTCGACCAGCGCCACGCTGACGCACCATTCGTCATGGCCATTGAGATAGTTGCGGGTGCCGTCGATGGGATCGACGATCCAGGTCAGCCGCCGCGACAGCCGCACCTCGTCGTCGGCGCTCTCCTCCGACAGCCAGCCATAGTCGGGCGTCGCCGCGCGCAGGCGCGCTTCCAGGAGATCGTTGACGGCAATGTCGGCTTCCGAGACCGGCGAGGACGCGCCCTTGGTCCACTTCTTCAGCTCGGTGCGGAACATCGACTGCGCCAGTGCGCCCGCCTCCCGCACCGTCTCTTGCAGCAGCGCCGCGTCGCGCGTCAGGATGGCTTCACCGGTTGCGTTCGCGTCAACGTCCGCCAAGCGTCAAACCCTCGATGCGCACCGTCGGCGCATTGACGCCGTAGCGGAACTCGAGATTGTTCGCCGGCTGCATCGACTTGAAGATCTCGAACAGATGGCCGGCGATCGTCACCTCGCTCACGGGATAAGTGAGTTCGCCGTTCTCAATCCAGAAGCCGGAGGCGCCGCGGCTGTAATCGCCGGTGACGCCGTTGACGCCCGAGCCGATCAAATCGGTGACGTAGAACCCCTGCTTGATGTCGGAGATCAGCTCGGCCGGCGTCGGCGTGCCGGGTTCAAGATGCAGATTGTACGGGCCGGGTGACGGCGAGGAGGACACGCCGCGGTGGGCATGGCCGGTGGTGGTGAGGCCGAGCTCACGCGCGGTGGCGCAATCGAGCAGCCAGGTCGTCAGCACGCCTTCGTCGATCAGCGCGATCTTCTTCACGGCGACGCCTTCGGCGTCGAACGTCTGCGAGCGCAGGCCGCGTTTGCGCAGCGGATCGTCGATGATGCGGATGTTCTTGGCGAACAGCTGCTGGCCGAGCTTGTCCTTCAGGAAGCTGGTCTTGCGCGCGATCGAAGCGCCATTGATGGCGCCGACGACGTGACCGACCAGCGAGCCCGCGACGCGCGGATCGAACACCACAGGCACCTTGCAGGTCTCGACCTTGCGCGGATTGAAGCGCGCCACGGTGCGCTCGCCCGCGGAACGGCCGACGATCTCCGGTGACAAGAGGTCTACACCATGCGGCGCCGAGGTGAAGTCGTAGTCGCGCTCCATGCCGGTGCCGTCACCGACAATGGCGGTGGCGGAGATGCCCTGGCTGGACCGCAGATAAGAACCGTGGAAGCCGGTGCTGGTGACGAGCACCATGCCGCCCATGCCGGCGGAGGCCGAGGCGCCGCCGGATTTGGTCACGCCCTTCACACCAAGCGCCGCAGCCTCGGCTTCGAGCGCGCGACGCTCGAGTTCCGAGGTCGCGGGCACGTCAGGGTCGAGCAGATCGAGATCGGGGAAGTCGCGCGCGAGCAGTGCCGGATCGGCAAGGCCGACATATTTGTCGTCGGGCGCGACGCGCGCCATCGCAACCGCTCGCTCGGCAAGCTTGGTCACGGCATCGCCGCTGGTATCATTGGTCGAGACCACCGCCTGACGGCGGCCGACCAGCACGCGCAGGCCGACATCGTCGCCCTCGGACCGTTCGGATTCCTCGACGCGGCCGTCGCGGACCTCGACGCCTTGCGAGACGCCACGCACGGCGACTGCATCGGCCGCATCCGCGCCGGCGCGCCTGGCAGCCTCCACCAGCCGCTGCGCGAGATCGGAGAGCGCAGACTGGTCGAACAGGTCGCGGCTGGCTGTGGATGAATCCTTGGGCGAAAGCGTCGAGCTTGGTGAAGGGTTCACAAACGAAATCCTGTTGGGGCGGGCTGCGGGACCGGAACCCACAGATGTGCCCTGATCGCGCGGACTTCAAGCATTTTCAGCCCACCAAAAGCTCAGATTCGCACCTTGCGCGCAACGTCTCGTCAATCATGCGTGCCAAGGTCTTGTCAATCATGCGCGGCGGTGAGGTTGGATTAACCAGCCTTTTTAAGCGGTTTCGGAAAGGCTCGCGCTAAGGTCCTCGCATCGACCGGGAACATAATCCTGGCGGGGAGAACTAAAGCCGTGAGGCGTCAAACAGCAACAAGCGGGATCGCTCCCGCCGGGTCGAGCCGCTCCCTGCGGCTCGACCCCCTTTCCTCCCCGGTCCGCTTCGATGCGCATGATCCGCGCGCCGACGGATATGTCCGGCAGATCGAGCTTCATCGCGAACGTGTCGTGCTGCACCGTGCCGTCCGCGGCATGCGGATGGCAATCAATGTTCGCGTCAGCGACTTCACCGGCGTCGCGCTGCGCGGCAACGACGAGGCCCAGACCCTCGTCCTCGTGCATCGCGATCCCTCGCTCTCCATTCCGCTGCTGGTCAGCGCCGATGGCGACGAACTCGTTGAAGCCTGGGCGATCTGGAGCGAGCTGTTCGCGCTTCCGCAGCTCGACGAAGGCGCACGCAAGCCCACGCCGCGCCGTCGCCGCGCCAACGCGATCCGCGACCGCCGTCCGAAATTTCTGATGCGCCGCCGCACCGGTGTCGCACGCGAGTTGTCGGTGCATCGCGATGAGCGCGAGATCATCGCCCGGAGTTAAGCCGTCCGCATCACCGCGTCGGCCAGCAAACCCGCAAACAACAACAGCCCCGCGTCGCGGTTCGAGTAGAACAGGCGCTTGCAGAGATCGCCGTCGCTGATATTCAGCCGCCCGATCTGCGAGGCCAGATGCACGGCGAAGGCCCCAAGTCCGAGCCAGGCCGGCCAGCGCGCATCGCCCGACGCCAGCGCCACGCCGATCAGCAGCACCGCGAGGCCGTAGAACAGTATCAGCGCCTGGTGCGTATGCGCGCCGAACAGGCGCGCGGTGGACTTGATGCCGATCAGCGCATCGTCCTCGGCGTCCTGATGCGCGTAGATCGTGTCGTAGCCGATCACCCAGGAGATCGCGCCGGCATAGAGCACGAGCGCGGTGACATCGATCCGCCCGAAGGTGACGGCAAATCCCATCAGGGCGCCCCAGGAGAACGCGAGCCCGAGCACGATCTGCGGCCACCAGGTGATGCGCTTCATGAACGGGTAGATCGCGACGATCAGCAGCGAGGCAATGCCGGTCAGGATCGCGAAGCGGTTGAACTGCAGCAACACCACGAGCCCGATCAGCGCCTGCGCGACCATGAACGCCAGCGCCTGCTTCGCGCTCACCTGGCCCGAGGGCAGCGGCCGCGAGCGGGTGCGCTCGACCTTGTCGTCGAGGTCACGGTCGGTGATGTCGTTCCAGGTACAGCCTGCCCCCCGCATGACGAAGGCGCCGATGAAGAACAGGACGATGGTGAGCGGCAGGCCGCGGACGTCATGGGCCATGCCGGCGGCGAGCGCCGCCGACCACCAGCACGGCATCAACAGGAGCCAGGAGCCGATCGGACGATCGAAGCGGGACAAGCGCAGATAAGGCCGCGCCCATTGCGGCGCACGCGTATCGACCCAGTTGTCAGTGGAATCGGCAACTCGGGCTGACGTGTCGCTCATCGCGTCAGGACGTTGCCGTTGAGTGTGTCGAAGGTGCTGCCGCCCTTCTTGCCGGCATTGGCCTCGGGCGGCGAGCCCGAACCCAGCACTTCGCTCAGCGACGGACCGGCCGGTCCGCGCGGCTGGTTCTGCATCTGCTGCGCGACATTGCAGACCTTCGCCGCCATGGCCTCGGTGTTCTTGTGGCCGTCCTTCATCTGCGCGCCGACCTGCGCCGGAATCCCGCACTTCGAGGCGTTGGCCTCGATGTACTTGATCATCTTGGTCTCAGCCTGGCTGAAGTTGCGGATCAGCTTGCAGGCCTCGTCAGGCGGGGCGTGACGGTCGCTCGCGGCCTTGATCAGCTTGCCGCGTTTTTCGGCATCTTCGCGCAGAGGCATGAACGCCTTCATGCAGTCCTCGCCGGGACCGGCTTGCGTCGGCGGGGCCGCGCTGAAGGCGCCGGCGCCACCGACAGGAGCGGCCCCATTCACGGGGAAGGACGATTGCGGCGCGCCGCCGACGGAGGCGACGGGCGCCGAGCCATTGACGGGCGGGAAGGCGGAACTGGTTGGGGCCTGGCCCGGCAGCGGCGCGGGAAAACCCTGCGCATAGGCACCAACGGCGCCCATCGTGACCATGGCGGCAGTGATTGGAACCATCAAATGACGGATCATCAAGGCAGTCTCTCCGGCAGGAGCTTGCGGGGTTCGGCGTCTTCCCAATTGAAGCGCAACCAGCGTGCTCGCCATTTTACGATTCCCGCCGGCCCTTAACAACCCGTTGAATAGGGCGGGAGCGCGGCGCGCCGACGCACCATTTTGGCAAAATTTACCCCGAAAGGACTGCTTTCGGTTAAGAACGGCGGCAAATCGGACCTTTGACGATGCCTTCCCACGATTTCCGCGGCCCCCGCCTGTTCGTCGACGCCCCGCTTGCCCAGGACGGCCGGGTCGAGCTCGACCGCGACCAGAGCAATTATCTCGGCAATGTGCTGCGGCTTGCCGCCGGGGCCGAGGTTTTGGCGTTCAACGGCCGCGACGGCGAGTGGCAGGCCGCCATTGAAGGCCGCAAGCGGCCGGACGGTCTCGTCATCCTCCAACAGACCCGGCCGCAGGACCGGCTGCCCGACCTCGCCTACGTCTTCGCCCCGCTCAAGCATGCCCGGCTCGACTACATGGTGCAGAAGGCCATCGAGATGGGCGCCGCCAGCCTGCAGCCGGTTCTGACCCGATTCACCCAGGCTTCACGCGTCAATACCGAGCGGATGCGCGCCAATGTCGTCGAGGCGGCCGAGCAATGCGGCATTCTCAGCATCGCCACCGTTGCCGAGCCGGTGCCGCTGGAGCGCTTCTTGACCCTGCGCGCCGCTGGCAGACTGCTGATCTTCTGCGACGAGGCGGCGGAGCTCGAAAACCCCATTCGGAGCTTGCAAGCCACACGCGCCGGGGAGGGAATCGACGTGCTGATCGGACCCGAAGGCGGCTTTGCCGAGGAAGAGCGGGTCCTGCTGCTGCGGCAGCCGAAAATCCTGCGGCTGGCGCTCGGACCCCGCATCATGCGGGCCGACACCGCCGCGGTGGCCGCGCTGGCGCTGGTGCAGGCGGTGCTGGGCGACTGGGGTGGCGAACGCGGCTAAGGCACGTTGCTATTCGCCTCGTAGCGATCGGTTCAGGGTCTCCGAAGGCAACTCTCCGAAAGCCTCTCTGTAGCTCGCTGCGAATTCGCTGAGATGCCAGAAACCATGCGCAAGCGCGCAGGACTTCACACTCCGGCCTGCTCGGCCGGTGCGCAGTTGCTTGCGTACCGACCAGAGGCGCAAGACCCGGCTATAGCGATGTGGGCTCATGCCGCAGATGGCCCGTGTCGCACTCTGGAGAGTCCGGACCGACACGCCCGCCTGTTCCGCCAGTTCGGTGGTCTTGTGCCAGATCATCAGATCGCGCCGAATCAGTTTTTCCATATCAGCCACGATCCGCCGATAATGCTCGGTGGTGGACGACGCAGGTGCGCTTGCGACACTGGACCAGATCGCCGCATCCATCGTGCTGAGCAGTGATCGTTCGACAATCGTTTGCGAAGCCGGCTCGTTCAGGAAGTCCGGGTCATTTGCCGCGGTTTCAAGCGAGATCGAGATCAGACGGCGCAGCGAGGCAAGCACGTCCGGCGCCGGATTCAGCAAATGGCATCCATCGCTCAATTCAGGCAATGGCTCCCGCCCGGATGGACTGAAGTAGACCACCGCCAGCAGACGCCCCTCCGGCTCATGCACCAAGCAATCTGAACCGCCTTTTAGAATGACAACAGAACCGCCGATCGATTGCCCGTTGATGCGGGCAGAGGTCACGTGATCCATCGGTACCACCACTGCGGCAGCATTGGTGAGCTGATAGCCGCGAATGATCCGGGGGAAGGTTTTCAACAGCGACAGGGTCAGGGTCGGCAAGGTGAGCCGGGCACGCATGATCGCGGTCGTCCCGACAGACAACGGCATGCTCGATGCGCCGGCGTATTTCTCGGTCTCACCGAAATGATCGATGTCATACGATTTGAGCTCGAGCGCCGAGGATGGCTTGAGATCCTGGAACGACATCAAGCGATCCGCCGCTATCTTTTGCATTGCCTCGCGAGCAGGGACTAGACGGCTTTGATCCATGTTCTGCTGCTTACCTGACCTTCTTCGTAGAGACGGCGACTTTAGCGCGACGCAAACCACCCGGCCCTCTGGCCCCGGCGCGCCGCAGGTCGCGGGGCATTGAGAATGGCACGAACGATCAGAAGGTCGAGTGGATCTAAGTCGTAGTGCCGGAACATCTCGCTAATCAAAACAGCATATAGGCCAGCGTGTGTCGCGCGACCGTTCCGATAACGTCTGTGCGTTGCCGCATGAATCGGAAACCTACTTTCGCATTGTAAACGAAGGCTCTGCGAACGGATCGTCCGCCCTACCCAAATTGAGCATGCGACCAGTGGACATCCTCAACCGGGCCAAGCAGTTCGCGGATGAGGTTACATGCGAGGGCCGAGCTTTCCGCCCAGGCGGCCCATTCCTTCGTGAAAGCGGCCCGGAGACCTGCCTGGCCGAAATGAATGAGGGTGAGGCGTCCAACCTAACTGGGTCGGCCGCAGCGCGATCGATCGGTATTATATTACCTAGCTTGGCGACGATACCTGATTTGGGCTTCGCATCCTCTGCTGACGGCGCGTCGCTCCGGCGCTGTTAAGCGATTGATCCTTTGGAGGTCGAAACCGCTTTCGGGCCATGCTAAGGCCTGCGGCAATTCGTTCCCTGCTTGCCCTGCCCGGTTCCACCGGGACGATGGACCCCGAGATGACCGCGACTGCCACCTCAAACGCTGCCGGCTCCGCCGCCTGGGCGGACACGCTGCTGCTGTCGTTCGGCCAGGCCGGCTATGTCAGGGCCGAGCCCGCCATCCTGCAGCCGGCCGAACCGTTCCTGGATCTCTCCGGCGAGGACATCCGCAAGAGCCTGTACCTGACCACGGACCTCTCCGGCGATGAGCTCTGCCTGCGCCCGGACCTGACCATACCGGTGGCCCGCGATTACCTCAGCTCTGGCCGTGCCGGCCAGCCGGCCGGGTTCAGTTATCTCGGCCCGGTGTTCCGCTACCGCAACGGCCAGAGCAGCGAATTCCTGCAGGCCGGCATCGAGTCGTTCGGCCGCCAGGACCGCGCCGCGGCCGATGCCGAGATGCTGGCGCTGGCGCTGGAGGCGACCGCCGCCTTCGGCGTTCGCGACGTCGAGATCCGCACCGGCGACGTGGCGCTGTTCAACGCGCTGCTCGACGCGCTCGACCTCTATCCGGTCTGGCGCCGCCGCTTGGTCAAGGATTTCAACCGCAAGATCAGCCTGGAGCAGGATCTGGAACGGCTGGCAGCCGCGACCACAGCGACCCGCAGCGAATATGAGGGCGTGCTCGCGGCGCTCGCCGGCTCCGACCGCAAGGCAGCACTCGCTTTCGTCACCGATCTGATGTCGATCGCCGGCACCACCAATGTCGGCGGCCGCACCACGGCCGAGATTGCCGACCGCTTCCTCGAGCAGTCGACGCTGAAGGGCGGCGCGCTGCCGCGCGAAGCCATCGCCGTGCTCAAGCGTTTCCTGTCGATATCGGGTAACCCCGATGACGCCGTGGCCGAGCTGCGCGCGCTCACCAATGATGCGAAGCTCGACCTCAGTGCTGCGATCGACCAGTTTGAAAGCCGGGTCGGCTTCATGGCGGCGCGCGGCATCGATGTGAAGGGGACGCGGTTTTCGACCGCGTTCGGGCGCGGGCTCGACTACTACACCGGCTTCGAATTCGAGCTGCATCACCGCGGCAACGGCGCCGAGCCGCTGGTTGCCGGCGGCCGCTATGACGGTCTGATGACCCAGCTTGGATCGGCCGAGCCGATCCCCGCGGTCGGTTTCTCGGTCTGGGTGGATGCGCTGACCCGGATCGGCCGCAAGGTGGGAGCTTAAGTCATGAGCGCGCCATTCGTTCTGGCCGTTCCCTCCAAGGGTCGCCTTCAGGAAAACACCGAGGCCTTCTTCGCCCGCGCCGGGCTCAAGCTGTCGAAGGCGGGCGGCGCCCGCGACTATCGCGGCACGCTCGCGGGCCTCGACAATGTCGAAGTCGCCTATCTCTCGGCGAGCGAGATCGCCTCGCAACTGTCCCGCGGCTCGGCGCATCTCGGCGTCACCGGCGAGGATCTGGTGCGCGAGACCATCGCGGACGCCGACAAGCGCGTCTCCCTGATCGAAGGCCTCGGCTTCGGTTATGCCGACGTCGTCGTCGCGGTGCCGCAGGCGTGGATCGACGTCCGCACCATGGCCGACCTCGACGACGTCACCACCGGCTTCCGCGAGCAGCATCACATGCGGATGCGGGTCGCGACCAAGTTCATCAATCTCACCCGCGCCTTCTTCCAGAGCCAAGGCATCACCGATTACCGCATCGTCGAAAGCACGGGCGCGACCGAAGGCGCACCGGCCGCCGGCAGCGCCGAGTTGATCGTCGATATCACCACGACCGGCGCGACGCTCGCCGCCAACGGATTGCGGGTGCTCGACGACGGCGTGATCCTGCGCAGCCAGGCCAATCTGGTCGCCTCAAGGGACGCCGATTGGTCGCCGCAAGCGCGGGAGACCGCGCGAATCATCCTCGATCACATCGCGGCGCGGGCGCGGGCCAACAAATACCGCGAAGTCCGCACCCGCTTCCGCCAGTGCGACGCGGCCATGCTCACCGAGGCCCACGAGCGCTTCGGCGTCGAAGCCCCGTTCGGCGGACCGACCTCGTCAGGCATGCTCACGCTGCACTGCCCGCCGGGCCAGCTCTATGCACTCGCGAGCTTCCTGCGCGGGCATGGCGCCGAGACCGTCTCGGTGGTTTCGCTGGATTACGTGTTCGACCGGGAGAACCCGCTGTTCGCCAGGCTCGAGGCGTTCCTGCGGCAGTGAGCCCAAAGTTTGTTGAGCAATTCCGTTCAGCGTAGCGACAGCAAACGGCAGCTACCATATGCTGTTGAGATGACCTTGAACGCCTCTGGAACCTTGATCGATGACGCTGGGCTCTGACGTTTCCGGCATGACGACCAACGCGGCAAGCGCCGCCGCGAAGGGGCTGTCGATTGTCGTCCCGCTCTACAACGAAGCCGCGGGCCTCGCCGCCCTGCACCAGCGCATCTGCGATCTCGCAAAGACCTTGCGGGAGCGCTATCGCTTGGCTTGCGAGGTCGTCTATGTCGATGACGGCAGCGCGGACGCGACGCTGTCGATCGCCCGCTCGCTGCCGGCCGACGCGGTCGACGTCCAGGTGGTGTCGCTGTCGCGCAATTTCGGCAAGGAGGCCGCGCTGATGGCCGGCCTCGACCATGCCCGGCTCGGCGCGGTGCTGTTCATGGACGGCGACGGCCAGCATCCGCCGTCGCTGGTCGAGCGACTGGTGCGGCACTGGATCGAGGACGGCTACGACGTCGTCTATACCGCCAAGGCGCATCGCGACAACGAGCCCTTCCTGCGGCGGCTCGCCGGACGCGGCTTCTATGCGCTGATCAATTGGGGCGCGCGCCAGAAGATTCCCGAAGACGCCGGCGACTTCCGCCTGCTGTCGCCGCGCGCGGTCGCAGCACTGAGGCAGCTGCCCGAGCGCAACCGCTTCTTCAAGGGCCTCGCGAGCTGGATCGGCTTCCGCCAGATCCGCGTCGATTACGAGCCCGCGCCGCGCACCCATGGCGTGACGACCTTCAGCGCCGCACGCCTGCTTGGTCTTTCGATCGAAGGCGTCACCTCGTTCTCGGTGGCGCCGCTGCGCTTCGCCAGCCTGCTCGGCGTGATCCTCGCCGGCGGAGCGTTCCTGTTCGGTCTGTCGATCCTCTGGGAGGTCTTGACCACCGGCAAGCAGGTGCCCGGCTATCCCTCACTCGTGATCGGCCTGATGACGATCGGCGGCGTGCAGCTCATCATGATCGGCATCGTCGGCGAATATATCGGCAAGATCCTCTCCGAGCTGAAGGCGCGCCCGATCTACTTCGTCGCCGAGCACAGTGAAAAGCATTTCGAAACCGAGAAGGCCCAGGACGCTTCAAGCTTGGACGCCGCGAAGAGGACGGCGGCCGAATGAGCGCGGCCGCGCCGCTGCGGCGGATCTGGCTCTGCGCCGACGATTACGGCATCAGCCCGGGCGTCAATCGCGCCATCCGCGACCTGATCGAACGCGGCCGTCTCAACGCTACCTCGGTGATGATGGTGGGACCTGCGGTCGAGCGCAGCGAGATCGAGGCGCTCCAGGCGGCAGCGCAAGCGAGCCCACGCTGCGCGATCGGATTGCACGTGACGTTGTCGGCACCGTTCCGGCCGCTCACCATGCATTTCCGTCCGCTCGACGGCGACATGTTTCTCCCGTTTCCGAAGCTGCTGCGCGCGGGTCTTGCCCGAAGGCTCGACCGCGAGTTCTTTCGCAACGAGGTCAAGGCGCAGCTGGCAGCCTTCGCGAAAGCGTTCGGACGCGCGCCTGACTTCGTCGACGGCCATCAGCATGTGCAGCTCTACCCGCAGGTGCGCGACGGCTTTGTCGATGCGGTGAGCGAAGTCGCGCCAAAAGCCTGGGTGCGCCAGGGCGGCCGCGACCTGCCGCTGATGCAGCGGCTGGCCTCACCGAAAGCCATGGTGCTCGACATTCTCAGCGCGCAATTCCGCCGCCGTGCCGGCAGCGCGGGCCTCAGCTTCAATCCCGGCTTCGCCGGCGCCTATGATTTCACGCAGGCGGCCGATTTCGGCGAGCTGATGCGGCAATTTCTCGAAGGCCTGCCGGATGGCGGCCTCGTGATGTGTCATCCCGGCTTCGTCGACGAAATTCTCACCGGGCTCGACCCGATGACGGATGTCCGCGAACGCGAGCACGCCTATCTCGCCGGCGATGCCTTTGCGCGCCTGCTGACGGACAGCGGCGTCACGCTGGGGTAAAACCGGCGAAGTTTGCGAGAAAGCCGCCCCGCGGGGCAGCTTGTCGCATACCGAAATTTAATCCAGCCGGCACTGTTGGGGCCACAATGGAACCCTACATCTGCCTCGCGCTTGTTTTGCGCGAGGGAGACTGACCATGACGCCGCAGGAACGCCAGCTCGTCGACGAGCTTTTCGACCGGCTTTCGAAACTGGAAAATGCACCGCGCGATCCCGACGCGATCGCCGCGATCTCCGACGGCCTGCGCAAGGCGCCCGGCGCCATCTATGCGCTGGTGCAGACCGTGCTGTTGCAGGACGAGGCGTTGAAGCGTGCTCACAATCGCATCCAGGAGCTGGAGGCGGCGCAGGCGCCCGAGCAGGCGCAGTCCGGCGGTTTCCTGGACACCATGCGCGACACGCTATTCGGCGGGGGTCCGTCGCGCGGCTCGGTTCCGAACGTACCGCCGCGGGACTCGCGGCCGGTCTGGAACAGCGGCCAGGCGATGCAGCAGCCACAGCCGGGCTATGGCCAACCACCGTACGGACAGGCCTACGGCCAAGGACCGGGTCAGGGCTATGGTGCGCCGCCGATCGGCGGTGGCGGTGGCTCGTTCCTCGGCACGGCGGCGGCCGCCGCGGCCGGCGTCGTCGGCGGCTCGCTGCTGCTCTCCAGCATCCGCGGCATGATGGGCGGATCGCATCAGCAGGCCTTCGGCGACACCAATGCTCTGGGCGATCGCAGCCCCTGGACCGGCAGCGATCAGTCCGGCGGCTCGCTCGCGCGCGATGCCGGCCTCGATGACATCGGCTCGAACCGCGGTGATGCTTCCCGGCAGGGCTTCGCCGACCACGCTTCGAACGACGACCAGAATTACAACGATCAGAACGACAATGGCATCGATAATGTCGACCTCGCCGACGACAGCGATTTCGGCGGCGGCGACGATGGCGGCAGCGATTACGCCTGACGCTTCTTATCCTTGCTCCAAACGAGAACGGCCGCCGATGAGGCGGCCGTTTTGGTTCCGAGCACTATGCGCCTACATCACCACGACCTTGGTGCCCACGTTGACGCGGCCATAGAGATCGATGACGTCCTCGTTGCGCATGCGAATGCAGCCCGAGGAGACGTTGGTGCCGATGGTCCAGGGCTCGTTGGAGCCGTGGATACGGTAAAGCGTCGAGCCGAGATACATCGCGCGCGCACCGAGCGGATTTTCCGGGCCGCCTTCCATGTGCCTCGGCAGGTCGGGGCGGCGCGCGATCATTTCCGCCGGCGGCGTCCAGGCCGGCCATTCGCGCTTGGCCGTGATCGACTTCACGCCAGACCAGGTGAAGCCGGGGCGGCCGACGCCGATGCCGTAGCGCATCGCGCGGCCGTTGCCCTCGACGAGGTAGAGGAATTTGTTCGGCGTATCGACCACGATCGTGCCGGCGCTTTCGTTGCCGCTATAGTCAACGAGTTGTTTCTCGAATCTCGGGTCAAACTGACGCTGCCGCGGATCGACCGCCTCCTGCTGGAGACTTGCGCCCTGCATCTGCGGCTCGCCCATCGGCGGCAGGCGGCGCTGGTCATAATAACCTGGCTGCTGCTGATACACCGGCTGCTGCGGAGCGTAGGCCGGACCGCGACCGGGCCCGTCGCCAAATATGAACTCGATGAAGCCACCGCCCATGTTGGAGGCGACGCGCACGGGCGCAGGCGGCACCTGCGGCTGGTACAGCACCGCGGGCGGATCGTTCGGCACGCTATTGTCGAAGGCGCTGGCGCTGTTGACGCCGGCAAGGAAGGTGCAAGCGCTGCCAAGCAGCGCAACAGACATTTTCTTGAACATCGACGTACTCTGTACTGTTTCGTCTAGATCACATGCGTCGTGGCGAGGTGATGGCTGATCCGCACCCGCGACGTGGTCAATAAAGAGCAAAAGCCGTTTTGTTTGGTAAACGGAAACGCCATTTCGATTCACCACGTCGTCGGCAGCGGCGCAATTTGTCGATCAGCGTTTATTTTCGATGAACGCCGCGCACGCATGGTTAATCGCCCGTTTGCACGCCGTCGCGCGCAGCCGCACGACAGTTCCGGCTGTGAACTTCGTGTTAAATCGCTTCTGCCTACAAAGACGCGTGAGTGAGGTGGGGGGGAGTTCTTGATGGCTATTCACCGCAAACGTTTTCGTGTCGAGGAGGCTATTGTCGGCGAGATGCCCAGCCCCGAAATGATTGAGGAGGCTGCGCCGATGCATAGCGAGATCATGGCCGAGCTGCGTGCGATCCGCACGCAGATGGCGAAGGGCACCGCGCCGTTGTCCGGCAGCGCCGCCATGGCGGCGATCGACGCCTCCACCGCCCACGAGCTCTCCGAAGCCCGTACCATGCTCGATACTTACCGGGCGCAGATCGAGCAGTGCGAGAAGCTGAAGGTCGAGCTCGACCTCATCCACGACGCCATCGACCGCACCAAGCGCGAGATCGCGACACTGCATGGCAAGAGCTTCGACGGCGGCGAAATGGCCAAGGTCAATGGCGAGCTCGGCGCGGTCGTCGGCGGTACCGAACAGGCGACCCAGCAGATCCTCGAAGCCGCCGAGTCGATCGACCAGGCGGCCAGCGCGATGGCCAAGGTGCAATCGGCCGATCAGCAGAAGCGGCTCGCCGACGATATCCAGGAACGCGTCATCTCGATCTTCGAAGCCTGCAACTTCCAGGACCTGACCGGCCAGCGCATCAGCAAGGTCATGAGCACGATGAAGTTCATCGAGCAGCACATCAATTCCATGATGGAAATCTGGGGCGGTGTCGACGCGATCAAGTCTCACGTCGTGCCGCAGGTCGACACTCGCAGCGATGACGACAAGCTTCTCAACGGCCCGAAGCTCGCCGGCGACGTCGGCCACGCCTCGCAGGACGACATCGACGCGCTGTTCGACTGAACGGACGCGACGCTCTGAATAACGAACGCCGGCGCAAGCCGGCGTTTTTTTGTTGTCTATCGTCCCCTGCTGTCGTCGTCCGCGCAGGCGGACGATCCAGTATTCCAGAGACGGCAATGATTGAGCCGAGAAGCTGCGGCGTACTGGATGCCCCGCCTGCCGCCTACGCTAAAGCTTCGGCGCCCCTGGACCTCAACCCCGGCGAAGCCTTGGCGTAGCCGGGTCGCGGGGCATGACGAAGGATAGAGACTACGCCCTCGGCGCGCAGCGGACGTAGACCATGTTGCCGTAGCGGGTGGCGGCGTCCTTGTCGATGAAGCGGGTGATGAGGACGCGGCCGTCGAAGGAGACGATTTCGCGGTCCTGCTCGCCGGGCGTCGGACCCGCCGGCCCAATATAATTCTTGCCGCTGGGCGAACCCTTCAGCCGCAGTTCCTGCGGTGTTGCCTGGTCCGCCAGATGCATGATCACGCCGCCGGAGGAGCCGGCGGTGATCACGTAAGGATTTTTGCATTGGGCCCGGGCGGCAGCCTCGGTGCGGGCGCGGTCGGCCGGGTTCTGGAATGAGGCGAGGCCCCAGCGCCCGACGATCTCGTCGGCGCGGATCGACGCGGGCATTTCCGGACCGGTGCCGGGCTCGGCCTCGGGGGGCGGTGAGGACGAAGAAAAGGACGGCAGGCTCATGCCGCCGCCGCAGGCACCAAGCAGCAGCGCCAGGCAAGAAGCCGCCGCCAGATTGGCGACCGTGCGCGCGTGAGCTGAACTGATCATGGCATTCCCCCGGACAAAACCATGGCCGCACCCCTTACGCAGCCAAGCGCAAAACCGCTGCCGGAGCAATGACGTCCTTTAATACGCCGGCACCCCGAACAAGTTTCCAATGTCACCATCCTATATCCGTCTCACCAATCGCTTAACCACCTTTGCTTGACAGGATCGCGGCCAAGCCATATTCCCGGGCGCACCATTAGCACTCTGAAAGATGGATTGCTAACGCGCGCCGATCGATCCTCGGGAAGGGTGGACGGAAGCGCCGCCCGCCCACTTCCTCTCCTTCCGAAGCGAGCCTCCAAAGGGAAACGTCATGACTAAATCCAAATTTCGTCCGCTGCATGACCGTGTCGTGGTCAAACGTATCGACGCCGAGTCAAAGACCAAGGGCGGCATCATCATTCCGGACACGGCCAAGGAAAAGCCGTCCCAGGGCGAAGTCGTCGCCGTCGGCCCCGGTGGCCGCGACGAGGCCGGCAAGCTGATCCCGATCGACCTCAAGGTCGGCGACCGTGTGCTGTTTGGCAAGTGGTCGGGCACCGAGGTCAAGATCGACAACGATGAGCTCCTGATCATGAAGGAGTCGGACATTATGGGCGTGATGGCCTAAGGCCAGACGCCTGAACGG
Source organism: Bradyrhizobium lupini (assembly GCF_040939785.1). Taxonomy (NCBI): domain Bacteria; kingdom Pseudomonadati; phylum Pseudomonadota; class Alphaproteobacteria; order Hyphomicrobiales; family Nitrobacteraceae; genus Bradyrhizobium; species Bradyrhizobium lupini. The sequence goes on along the minus strand of NZ_CP162553.1, from coordinate 4,734,398 downwards.
CCGCTGAATGCATGCCCGGGTCACTCGATCCGGGCATGCATCATTCCGCCGGGTTCGATCGCGGACCCCGGAATGAGGCGACCCAATAAGCAAGACACATCACGAAAAAGAAGAGGAATTGCAGACCATGGCTGCCAAAGACGTCAAGTTTTCCGGAGACGCGCGCGAACGCATGCTGCGCGGCGTCGATATTCTCGCCAACGCCGTCAAGGTGACGCTCGGCCCGAAAGGCCGCAACGTGCTCATCGAGAAGTCGTTCGGCGCGCCCCGCATCACCAAGGACGGCGTCACCGTCGCCAAGGAGATCGAGCTAGAGGACAAGTTCGAGAACATGGGCGCCCAGATGGTGCGTGAGGTCGCCTCCAAGACCAACGACCTCGCCGGCGACGGCACCACCACCGCGACCGTGCTGGCCCAGTCCATCGTCCGCGAAGGCGCCAAGTCGGTTGCCGCCGGCATGAACCCGATGGACCTCAAGCGCGGCATCGACATTGCGGTCGCGGCCGTCGTCAAGGACATCGAGAAGCGCGCCAAGCCGGTCGCCGCCTCCTCCGAGGTTGCCCAGGTCGGCACCATCTCGGCCAACGGCGACGCCGCCATCGGCAAGATGATCGCGCAGGCGATGCAGAAGGTCGGCAACGAGGGCGTCATCACCGTCGAGGAGAACAAGTCACTCGACACCGAGGTGGACATCGTCGAGGGCATGAAGTTCGACCGCGGCTATCTCAGCCCCTACTTCGTCACCAACCCCGAGAAGATGACGGCCGAACTCGAGGACGCTTACATCCTCCTGCACGAGAAGAAGCTGTCCGGCCTGCAGGCCATGCTGCCCGTGCTGGAAGCCGTGGTGCAGTCGGGCAAGCCGCTCGTCATCATCGCCGAGGACGTCGAGGGCGAGGCGCTGGCCACCCTGGTCGTCAACCGCCTCCGTGGCGGCCTGAAGGTCGCCGCCGTCAAGGCGCCGGGCTTCGGCGACCGCCGCAAGGCCATGCTCGAGGACCTCGCGATCCTCACCGGCGGCCAGCTGATCTCCGAAGACCTCGGCATGAAGCTCGAGAGCGTCACGGTGAAGATGCTTGGGCGCGCGGGCAAGGTTGTGATCGACAAGGAGAACACCACGATCGTCAAGGGCGCCGGCAAGAAGCCGGAGATCGAGGCCCGCGTCGGCCAGATCAAGGCCCAGATCGAGGAAACCACCTCGGATTACGACCGTGAGAAGCTCCAGGAGCGCCTCGCCAAGCTCGCAGGCGGCGTCGCGGTGATCCGCGTCGGCGGTGCCACCGAGATCGAGGTCAAGGAGAAGAAGGACCGCGTCGAGGATGCGCTCAACGCCACGCGCGCCGCGGTGCAGGAAGGCATCGTCCCCGGCGGCGGCGTCGCGCTGCTCCGCGCCAAGAAGGCGGTCGGCCGTCTGACCAACGCCAATGCCGACGTCCAGGCCGGCATCAACATCGTGCTGAAGGCACTGGAAGCCCCGATCCGCCAAATCTCCGAGAACGCGGGCGTGGAAGGCTCGATCGTCGTCGGCAAGATCCTGGAGAACAGGTCCGAGACCTTCGGCTTCGACGCCCAGACCGAGGAGTATGTCGACATGGTCGAGAAGGGCATCATCGACCCCGCCAAGGTGGTGCGCACCGCACTCCAGGACGCCGCCTCGATCGCCGGCCTGCTGGTGACCACCGAGGCCATGGTCGCGGAGTCGCCGAAGAAGGAAGCCGCTTCCGGCATGCCGGCCGGTGGCGGTATGGGCGGCTTCTAAGCCGTCCGTTCCATTGCAGTGTTACGAAGGCCGCCTCCGGGCGGCCTTCTTTTTGCCGATCATGACCCGTGCTTTCCAATTCAACCGGCAGCCAAAACCCACTACGGTGACGCCGATTCGAATTGTTTGGGCCTGATCTCAACGGAAAACCGCTTCACACTTTCCGAGTCATGCCCCATTGCCTCAGGGATTTCGTCGATGCGCGCGCTTGTGTTTTGCTCCACGGCCGTTCTGGCGGCTCTGCTTGCAGTTTCGCCTGAGGTCGCATCCGCCCAGATGAAGCTGGCGCCGAAGGCCACGGCGCCCGGCGGCGTCGAGACGCGCTATTTCACCTCGATCGACGGGCTGATGGACGGCAATGCCGACGTGATCCTGAAGGAGACACGCCAGGGCAAGACCGTCACCGCAGCCGTGCTCGACGTCTGTTATCCCGTCGCGAAGAATTCCGACCGCAAGGACCGCTTCGTCGTCAATCTCCAGGTCGCGGGCCAGAACCTGACGGGTACGACGCAGAGCCTCGGCGCGAAGGCGCCGGTCACAGTCAAGCTGCTGCGCAAAGAGGCCGGAGACACGTTCGAATTCCGCGGCCAGATCAGCATTGGCCAGACCGTGACCGAGGTCACCTCGCCCGACAATTCCGATCTCAGCGAGAAGGAATTCCTCGACAACCAGACCTCCGACGACGGCATCACGCCCCAACCAAAGGATTTCACCGACGTCTCGCCGGAAGCGATCGCGGTCAAGGTCAAGCTGGATGCCGCGACCGAGTTCCTGAAGAGCCTGAAGGGCCAGGACGTCGAGGTGACGCTGGCGAGTCTCACCGTCGGCTGCGACGCGCTACGCGCGGGCGAGCAGACCATCAATATGTCGGTCGATCCGGAGCGCGCCGGCGCGCTGCTGGCGAAATTCAAGGCGACGCCCGGCGTGACCGCCGCGGGCTGGACCGCGGGCATGACCGAGATGGACCGCACCATCCGCATTCCCGCCGCCGATTGGCGCGACGGCGACAAGATCAACCGCGACAAGCTCGCGGCCGCGGTGGCTGGCGTGCTGAGCAGGACGCTCGCGGCAAAGCCGGTCTCGCAAAGCTTCAACCCGGCGACCGGCAAGCTCAAGCTGGTGTTCAAGCGGCCGAACCAGGACTTTCCCGCGCTCGAGCTCACCGACACGATCGAGGTTGCAGGTCTCGTCTCGCCGGACAAGCCCGGCACGACCGACAAGCTCATGCTCTGGATCGGGAGTCCCGCGACCACGACCACTGACGAGAGCAGCGGCGCCAAGCTCAATCTCTCGGACGAAGCGACCGCGGACGAGGAAGGCGATCAGCCCGACGACAACGGTTCGGTCGAGGCGCTCGCCAAGGAGCTGAAAGGCCAGCGCTGGGACGCCGACAAGTCTGTGTGGAAGTGATGTAGCCCGCGCATCAACTCTCGGTCATCGCCCGGCTTGACCGGGCGATCCAGATGAATCGAGAAGCCGCGGCGTACTGGATACCCCGCCTGCCGCCTGTGCTAAAGCTTCGGCGCCCCTGGACCTCAACCCCGGCGAAGCCTTGGCGTAGCCGGGTCGCGGGGAATGACAGCAGGGGCTAATTGCCGTTGACGCGAAGGCGCAGCGGCTTGGGGCCGACGAGCGTGAGCACGTCACCCTGGCGCTTCCAGGTCTCGACACTGCCCAGGGCTGCAACGAGATCGTCGTCGGCCTGGGCCCTTGCCGGCGGGCAGGAGCGGTCCTGGATCTGGCCGGGGACGAAGATCACGGTGTTGCCAGCAACCGAGAACTGGCCCTTGCCGCCCTTGCACCAGAGCTCCAGCACGACCTCGCCATTGTCGCCGATCTCGATGTTCGGAATCCGCTTCGAGCCCGGCTGCGGCAGCGCCTCCAGCGTCATCTCGGTGCCGAACGGAAAACCGTCCTCCGCGCGCGCGAGCGTGGACATCGCGAGCATTGCAACCGCCGCACACACCGTCTGGCTGAACGAAACCATGAGACCTCTCGACCGACCTGATTTGCGGCACCTTCTATAAGACGGCGGCGCCGTTGAGAAGGTTCGTCCATGCGCGGCGCAAAAATCCCCGCGAGGAGCAACCTCGCGGGGATTTGGGTTGAAGCCGGGCGTGGCCTGCTACTTCAGGACCATCGCCGTGAACGGCCAGACATAGGCCTGCAACGTCACGAACACGCCGACCAACGAGGCCAGCACGATCGAGTGCCAGAACACGAAGCGCAGGATCGTGCCCTCGTGCCCGTACCAATTCGTCGCGGTGGACGCGACCACGATCGACTGGGCGTCGATCATCTTGCCCATCACGCCGCCGGACGAGTTCGCCGCAGCCATCAGGATCGGCGATAGACCAAGCTGCTCGGAGGTGATCTTCTGAAGATTTCCGAACAGAACGTTGGAAGCGGTATCCGATCCCGTTAGCGCCACGCCCAACCAACCGAGCAGCGTGCCGAAGAAGGGATAGAGCACGCCGGTTGCAGCAAAGGCGAGGCCGAGCGTCGCGTCCACGCCGGAGAGCCGCGTCAGCGTGCCAATCGCGAGCATCGCCGAGATCGTGATCAGCGAGATCGCGCAAAGCCGGATGGTGCGCCCGTATTCCGTCAAGAGCCGGCCAGGACCGACGCCCATCAGGAAGCCTGAGATGATCGCCGCAATCAGCATGCCGGTGCCGGTGAACGAGAGATAGGTGAAGCCGAACACCGCGCTCTCTTTCGTCGGCCCCGGCGCGACCGGCGGCATCTTGTTGATCATCTGATGCAGCTCGGGAACGGGATAGTTCCAGGTGAAGATCGAGTTCGCCCAGGTCTTGAATCCACCATTGCCCCAGATCAGCATCACGATGCAGACGATGATCCACGGCAGCAGCGCGCTGAACAGCTCGCTCTGCGTCAGCGGCGTCTTGTCCATCGGTTTTGCCGCGGCCATGGTGGCGGCCGATTCATCGCGGCCGCGCAGCGCCGGCGACAGCCAGAGCTGCCTGGGCTGCCAGACCTTCAGGAACAGGATCAGCGCCCCCATCGAGATCAGCGACGCCCCGATGTCGACGATCCAGGGATTGACGTAGTTCGAGATCACGAATTGCGGGACAGCGAACGACACGCCGGTGACCAGGATCGCCGGCCAGACGTCCTTCATGCCCTTCCAGCCCGCGAACGCCCACACCACCCAGAACGGCACGATCAGCGAGAAGAACGGCAATTGCCGGCCGACCATCGCGCCGAGGATGTAGGGATCAAGCCCGGTCACCGAGGCAAGGCCCTGGATCGGCGTGCCCAGCGCCCCATAAGCGACCGGCGCGGTGTTGGCGATCAGCGACAGGCCGCTTGCTGCAAGCGGCGAGAAGCCGAGGCCGATCAGGACGGCGCCCGTGATCGCGACCGGCGTGCCGAAGCCCGAGGCGCCTTCGAAGAAGGCGCCGAACGAGAACGCGATCAGCAGCAATTGCAGCCGCCGGTCCTCGGTGACGCCGCCGACCGCGCGCTTGAGCAATTCGAAGCGCCCGGTGCTCACCGTCACCTGGTAGAGGAAGATGACGTTGAGAACGATCCAGCCGATCGGGAAGAACCCGGTGACGATGCCCAGCACCGAGGCGCGGATCGACATGTTCGCCGGCATGGTGAAGACGAAGATCGTGATCAAATTGGCCACGATCACGGCGATGACCGCCGCGATATGAGCCTGGACCCGTCCGCTCGCGATCAGGACCAGCAATGTGACGACAGGGACTGCCGCGGCGATCGTCGACAGCACGGGGCTGTGCAACGGGTCATAAACTTGATTCCACATGATCTTCCTCCCCCACGCATGTGTGCTGCAGGCGGCCCGCGTGGACAGCCGATCCTGCTTGACGCTGAAGCGATAACCCCCGAGCCGGACGCGAATTCCTCGCGAATGCAGCGGTTCCCGTCCGCTCACAAGCTCGCGAAATCCCGAAGGCCCCCACCCCGCGCCGTCGAGCCCCATGCTAGGGTTGCAAGCTGCGACAAGCCAACGCAAATTGCAGGACTTGCGACTTTAGTCTAAGCGCGCCGATTTCCGCCGTCGTCCCAAGTCTTTGGCCCGGGCAGTTGTGCACATCCCCTCAGGAGACTCAGCTCTGTGAAGAACATCAGCGCCACGCTCGCGATCGTCTGGCGAATCGCCGCCCCGTATTTCCGGTCGGAGGACAAATGGGCCGGCCGCGGCCTGCTTGCCGCAGTCATCGCGATGGAGCTGGCGCTGGTCGCGATCGACGTCCTGGTCAATCAATGGCAGAACCGGTTCTACAGCTCACTGCAGGCAAGTGACTGGGATAGCTTCGTCAGGGAGATCTGGATCTTCATCGGCCTCGCCTCCGCCTTCATCGCGCTGGCGGTCTACAAGCTGTACTTGAACCAGTGGCTCCAGATCCGCTGGCGGCAATGGCTGACCCGGCACTATTTGGGCGAATGGCTGCAGGGCGCTACCCACTACCGCATGCAGCTCAAGGGCGATGCGGCCGACAACCCGGACCAGCGCATCACCGAGGACGTCAAGAACTTCGTCGAGCAGACCCTGACCATCGGGCTCGGCCTGCTCTCATCGATCGTGACGCTGTTCTCCTTCGTGATCATCCTCTGGGGGCTTTCCAACGCCGCGCCGTTGCACCTGTTCGGCGCCGATCTCATGATCCCCGGCTATCTGTGCTGGGGCGCGCTGGTCTACGCGATCTTCGGCACCGCGCTGACGCACTGGATCGGTGCCCCGCTGGTCAATCTCAATTTCGAGCAGCAGCGCTTCGAGGCCGACTTCCGCTTCAACCTCGTCCGCGTCCGCGAGAATTCCGAGCAGATCGCGCTGCTCAAGGGCGAAGGCGCCGAGCGCGGCCGGCTGCTGGACCGCTTCGGCTTCGTGATCGGCAATTGGTACGCCATCATGAGCCGCACCAAGCGCCTCACCGCGTTCAGCGCGAGCTACCAGCAGGCTGCCGTGATCTTTCCCTATGTGCTGGTGGCGCCGGCCTTCTTCGCCAAGAAGATCCAGCTTGGCGACATGATGCAGACCGCCTCCGCCTTCTCGAGCGTACAGGGCGCATTGTCGTTCTTCGTCACGGCGTACCGATCGCTGGCGGAATGGCGCTCGATCGTCGCCCGCCTCGACGGCTTCGAGATGTCGGTCGATGCGGCCGCGCACCTGCCGCCGCACGAGCCTGCGATCGCCCTCAAGGCCGCCGGCGGCAATCGCAATATCACCCTCGAACAGCTCTGCGTGAACCTGCCGAGCGGCACGCCGCTGGTCGCCACCGACGCCTTCTCCGTCCAGATGCCGGAGCGCGTGCTGGTGACCGGACCGTCGGGCTCCGGCAAGTCGACGCTGTTCCGCGCCATCGCCGGCATCTGGCCGTTCGGCACCGGGACCATCTTCGTCCCGGAAAAAGCGAAGCTGATGATGCTGCCCCAGCGCCCCTATTTCCCGGTCGGCGTGTTGCGCGACGCGGTGGTCTATCCGGCCGCGCCGGGCGCATTCGAAACTGCACGCGTCAGGGACGCGCTGATCGCGGTCGGCCTGCCCGACCTCGCCGAGCGGCTTGAGGAGGACGGTCATTGGAACCGGATGCTGTCGCTGGGCGAGCAGCAGCGCCTCGGGCTCGCCCGCGCGCTGCTGCACGCGCCGGACTATCTGTTCCTGGACGAGGCCACGGCCTCGCTGGACGAGCCGTCCGAGGCCCGCCTGTACCGGCTGCTGGCGGAGAAGCTGCCACAGGCCACCCTCGTCTCGATCGGCCACCGGTCGACGCTGGAAGCCTTCCATACCCGCAAGGTGACGATGGTGAAGCACGGCGCGATCCACGTCCTCGGTGACGGTGGTGTGCCGGTCGAGAAGGAGCCGAGCGCGGCACGCTGAGACGGCCCGACGAAGCCCTGAGGCTATGGCCGTTCGTTGCGGCCATTCTTCGAGACGCCCGCCTTTGGCGGGCCTTCAGGATGAGGTCTGTCCTCGCGGTGAGATCTGTGACCCCCTCATGGTGAGGAGCCCGCCGGAGGCTTGCGTCTCGAACCATGCGGGCCCTGGCCTACGCCCCAAAGCCCCAAAGCAAAAGGGCGGCAGGTTGCCCTGCCGCCCTCATCAAGTCGCTTCGGGAAGAAGCTTACTTCAGGTTGCTCATGGCCGTCAGGTCGAACGACAGCTTGGCAATGCCGGCCGCGCCGCACCAGTTGGAGCCAGCGCCGCCCGGATTGATCGCGGTGACGTTGGTGGTGCCGGTGGCGTTGAAGGCGCTGGTGAAGGCGTTGCAATCACCCTTGTTCAGGTCGGTGTCGGAGTAACGCAGGTCCAGCGTGAACACTTTGTAGGTGAAGCCGATGCCGATGTTCCAGGTGTTGTAGTCCTTGTAGGGGATACCGTTGGCGAAAACGGTGCCGACGCCGGTGCCGTAGAAGGCGTCCGAAGTACCAAACCACTGCCGGCCGAACTCACCCGAGACGTACATGCCCATGCCGGAAGCACCGAAGGCCGTGCTGGGCGCCGTGTACTTGGCGGTCAACGAAGCGTAGTTGCCCCAGGCACCCGAGTTCAGGAAGTTCGGCGAGTAGTACTCGGTCGCGCCGACCGTGAAGCTGTCGTTGATGGTGTAGTTCACCTTGCCGTAGACTTCGACGAAGCTGACGTCCTTCTTCATGACGTTGCCGTCGGCGAGGAAGATAGTGGTCGTGCTGACGCCGCAGACGTTGCCGCCCGGAATGCCGCCGGTGAGCACGTTGTCGGCGCAGCTGCCGCCCGGATACAGGTAGCCCCAGACACCGATATCGAAGGCGAAGGCGCCGAAGGTCGGGCGGATACCGCCGTAGATGTCGACTTCAGCAGCAGCGCGATTGGCGAAGGAGATGCTCTCGGCGGACACGCCGACGTAGAGCTGGAGGTCCTTGTTGACGTTGTAGCGCGGCTCGAAATAGGCCGCGACCGACGGCTTGTGGTTCGACTGCGTGACGCCGCGGAAGATGTAGTCGCTCATGATGGCGCCGCCGAAGGCGATATCCCAGGGATCAAACGCGACCACCGGCGGGGCCTTCAGTGCCTTCACTCGCATGTCTGCCGCGAAAGCCGAGCCCGTCACCATTGCCAGCGCCGTTGCCAACAAAGCCACTTTTTTCATTTCGATCCCCATCACCAGTTCTAAGACCCCAGCCGGATCCCGGAAGCCCCCGGAACGCTCGACCTGATTGCAAATTTCGTAACTGCGGCAATCTGGATGGGGTGAGGCAAACCGTGAAGCAAAAAACGCGGGCATCTGCCGACTTTTTGGGCGTTCTGACGATTCCACGAAAGGTTGTCAGCCCGTGTGTCTTCTCGATCACATTATTTGCATTCCAAAGTGCACTGGGAGGCCCGCGTTAGTACGGGTCCGGCGGTACCGTGCTGCCCGTGCCACGAATCAGGCTGCTTCCCGACGAGATCATCCCCGCGCGCCGACGCGCCGATGCAAAAAGGCCGCAGCATCGCCGGCTGCGGCCTTCCTGTTGCCGATCATGGTCGTCGGATTGGATCCAGCCTTTGGCCTGACCTTGGGCCTAACCTTGTCCTTCGGCCGGTGTCGTGTCCGCAGAAGACGAAGGCATCGCCCAGCTTGTCTCGGCGGCAGGCTCGGGAGCCGGAGCTGCCGGCGTTGACGGCTTCGGAGCTGCCTTCGCCTTCTTCGGCGCCGCTTTCTTCGCAGCCTTCTTGGCGGCCTTCTTAGGCGCAGCCTTCTTAGCGGCCTTCTTTGGCGCGGCCTTCTTCGCAGATTTCTTTGGAGCCTTCTTGGCAGACTTCTTCGCGGATTTCTTCGCGGACTTCTTGGCTGCCTTCTTTGAGGTCTTCTTCGCCGCTACTGCCTTCTTGGCCTTTTTGGCCTTCTTGCTTTTTTTCTTCTTCGCTTTCGCCATCGTGATCCTCCTGTTGCCGCCGAACAATGGTCGATCGGGTGTCTTCAGCCGTTATCTCCGGACGAAAGCTCAGCCTTCGAAAGCTTAGTCTTCGAAAGCTCAGTCTTGCGCGTTCAATGCCGGCTGCGACCCGCCCGTAGCCCAATCGAGAAGCTCAATCGTGTGTACGACCGGAACTGACGTGCCACTGGCAATCTGCACCATGCAGCCGATATTGCCTGCGGCAATCATGTCCGGCTTGACGCTCGCGATGTTGGCGACCTTGCGATCGCGCAACCGGCCCGCAAGCTCGGGCTGGAGAATGTTGTAAGTCCCCGCCGAACCGCAACACAAATGGCTCTCCGGCACATCTTTCACCACGAATCCGTTATTGGAAAGCAATTCTTTCGGAAGGCCCGTGATTTTCTGCCCGTGCTGCAACGAACACGCAGAGTGATAAGCGACGACGATGTTGTCCTGTCGCGTCGTGGCCGCGAGTCCAAGGCCGGCGACGTATTCAGTGATGTCCTTGGCGAGCGCAGAGACCTTCGCCGCATCGGCGGCAAACGCAGCGTCTTCGCGCAGAAGATAGCCGTAGTCCTTGATCACGGTGCCGCAGCCTGACGCCGTCACCAGGATGGCGTCGAGCCCCTCGCCGGCCGCTTCCGCGCGCCACGCCGCGACATTGGCGCGAGCCCGTGCCAATGCGTCCTGATCGTCGCCGAGGTGATGGGTCAGGGCGCCGCAGCACTGCTCGTCCCTGACAAGGACGACCTCGATGCCGTGGCGCGTGAGGAGACTGATGGCGGCCTGGTTGATTCGCGGCGCCAGCACCTGCTGGGCGCAGCCCTGGAGCAGCGCGACCCGGCCGCGCTTCTTGCCGAGTGCCGCGAACACACTGCCGGCGGCGGGCCCGGGCGGCGGCAGCCGGTCCGGCGCCAGCGCCAGCATCGCCTTGAGGCGCAGAACCAGGCCGGGCGTCGCCGACGGCCGCGGCGTCGGCAGGAACGCGGCCAGCGGGCGGGCCAGCCGCGCCAGCCACATGCTGGCGCGGAAACGCTGCGGGTGCGGCAGGACGAAGGCCAGCACTCGGCGCAGCAGCCGCTCGGCGAGCGGCCGCTCGTAACGCTGCTCGATCCTGACCCGGGCCTGATCGACCAGATGCATGTAATTCACGCCCGAGGGGCAGGTCGTCATGCAGGCCAGGCACGACAGGCAGCGGTCGACATGTTTGACCACTTCGGCCGTCGGCGTCTGGTCCTTCTCCAGCATCTCCTTGATCAGATAGATGCGGCCGCGCGGGCTATCGAGCTCGTCGCCAAGCAGCACATAGGTCGGACAGGTTGCGGTGCAGAAGCCGCAATGGACGCAGGCGCGCAGGATCTTGTCGGCTTCCGCGATGTCGGGATCGGCGAGCTGCGCGAGTGAGAATTCGGTCTTCATGCGGCAGTGCCTCGCGTCAGCCGCCCCCGGTTGAGGATGATCTTCGGATCGAAACTGGCGCGGACCCGCTCGCTCAAGGCGGCAAGGCCAGGGGCTTGCGGGTGGAATACATCGATCGCGCGCCTGATGTCCTCGGCCGCCCGGATCAGCGTGGCGTGCCCGCCGGCGGCATTCGTACGTTCGCGCACGGCCCGAGCATGCGCGTCCGGCTTCGGTGGCACCGCCGCCCAGATCAGTCCACCACCCCAATCGTAGATCACGTCGCCACCGGTCTCGCGCGCCAGCAGGGTCCCGAGCGTCGCGCCCGACGCCGGCGGGCAGACGATCCGCCAGACCGGCCAGGCCCCCAGCGCGCCACTGGCCGCGAACGGCAGGACGTCGCGGATCGTGGTCCACAGCGCCGCTGACGCCGTGTCCTCGACGAGAATTGCGGTTCCGAACGGCGCCAGCAATTCGCGCAGCGAGCCGGCACGGTGGGCGGCCGAGACGGTAATGCCCTCGAGCCGCAGCGCGGTCAGCGCCTCGCCCTGGCCTGCGATATCGCCGAGACCTTCGATCTCGGTCCGGAACGCCGATGTCGGCAGATGCGCGGCCCCGGAGACATCGAAAGGCGAGCCGAGCGCCGCCGTCATTGCCTTGTTGGCGGCGGCATCGTCGAGCCCGCGCAGCAACAGCGTCCGCTCGGCCTCCGGCTTGGGCATCACTTTCAGCGTGACCTCGGTCATGACCGACAGCGTGCCCCAGGAACCGGCGAGAAGCTTGCAGAGGTCGTAGCCGGTGACGTTCTTCACCACCTTGCCGCCGGTCTTGAAGCTGTCGCCGAAACCGGAGACGGCATGCGCCCCGAGCAGATGGTCGCGCGCGCCGCCCGCCTTGATCCGGCGCGGACCGGCCAGGCCAGCCGCGATCATGCCGCCGATGGTGCCGAGCGCGGGCGTGCCGAGCAGCGGCGCGGTGTTCATCGGCTCGAAGGCGAATTGCTGGTTCTTGGCATCGATCAGCGACAGCACGTCGGCCAGCGGCGCCCCGGCCTGGAGCGTGACAATGAGTTCGTTGGGCTCGTAGGCGGTGATGGCATTCAGCGCGGAGACGTCGAGCACGGCGTTGGTCGCCATCGCGTGGCCGATGCCGCGCTTGGAGCCATGGCCGATGATCTCGAGCGGCTGCTCATTGGCAATCGCCGCGCGCACCACCTCTTCGACGTCTTTGGCGTCTCGTACCTTGAGCGTATCCACGGGCAAAGGCGGTAGCGAAATTCGCCGCCAAAATCAAATGCAGCGTGACGACAGCCGCCATTGCCGCGCGATCCGGCTCGACCTCGGAGCCACGGCCAACATTCGATCCTCATCGAAGCATTCACGACATCGACACTTCGATCACCGGCGAACCAAAGCCGACAGCCGATCGCTACAAATCTGCACCGAGAGACCAACCGATGGAGACGACATCATGAACCACTATGCCACGCAGAAATCGCTCAGCGACGCCGTCGACGGCGGCGGCCTGCTCGTCGTCGCGCAATGGGAAGCGAAGCCGGGCGAGGCCGACAAGATCGCCGCGATCCTCGACCGCTTCCTGCCGGAGGCCCAGCGCGAGGACGGCGTCAAGCTGTTCTTGATCTCGCGCGCAAAGGACAATCCGGCCCAGTTCCTGTTCTACGAACTGTTCCGCGACGAGGCGGCATTCAAGGCGCACCAGGAGAGCGCGCATTTCAAGACCTGGATCGCTGGCGAAGCCCTACCGCTGCTGGCGAAGCGCGAGCGGGCGCAATACGGACTGCTGTAGGCATTGCCGAGGAAAGAGGCGTGCATCGCAAGCCCTTCCATCGGCGCAAGCGCCTAGAACCGGGGGATGTCCGGGAATGCCAGCTTCCCGGCATGGACGTGCATGCGGCCGAGCTCAGCGCAGCGGTGCAGGGTCGGAAACACCTTTCCGGGATTGAGCAGGCCCTGCGCGTCGAAGGCGCATTTCAGACGCTGCTGCTGGTTGAGGTCGATCTCGCTGAACATTTCCGGCATCAGATCGCGCTTCTCGATGCCGACGCCGTGCTCGCCGGTGAGCACGCCGCCGAACTCGACGCAGGCGCGCAGGATGTCGGCGCCGAAGGCTTCGGCGCGCTCGATCTCGCCGGGCTTGTTGGCGTCATAGAGGATCAGCGGATGCAGATTGCCGTCGCCGGCATGGAACACGTTGGCGCAACCGAGCTGGTACTTTTCCGAGAGCTCGCGGATGCGCGCCAGCGCCTTCGGCAGCGCACCGCGCGGGATGGTGCCGTCCATGCAGAGATAGTCCGGGGAGATGCGGCCGACGGCGGGGAAGGCGGCTTTCCGGCCGGCCCAGAACAGATTGCGCTCGGCTTCCGAGGTCGAGATCTGGCAGGTGGTCGAGCCGCAAGCGTTCGCAATCGTCTCGACCCGCGTGATCAGCTCGTCGACCTCGATCTTGGGACCGTCGAGCTCGATAATAAGGAGGGCCTCGACATTGAGCGGATAGCCGGCATGGACGAAGGCCTCCGCGGCGTGGATCGCGGGCTTGTCCATCATCTCCATGCCGCCGGGAATGATGCCGGCGCCGATGATGCGCGCCACGCATTCGCCGGCCGCCTCGACTTGCGCGAAGCCGACCATCAGCGCGCGCGCCGTCTCCGGCTTTTGCAGGATGCGCACCGTGATCTCGGTGATGACGCCGAGCAGGCCTTCCGAGCCGGTGATGACGCCCATCAAATCGTAGCCGGAGTTCTCCGCCGATTTACCGCCGATGCGCAGGATCTCGCCGCTCATCAGCACGATCTCGCAGCCGAGCACGTTGTTGGTGGTCATGCCGTATTTCAGGCAGTGCACGCCGCCCGAATTCTCCGCGACATTGCCGCCGATCGAGCAGGCGATCTGCGAGGACGGATCCGGCGCGTAGTAGAACCCAGCATGGGCGACGGCCTGGCTGATCGCGAGGTTGGTGACGCCGGGTTCGGTGACGACGGCGCGGTTGTCGAAATCGATCTCGCGGATGCGCTTGAACTTGCCGAGGCCCAGAAGCACGCCGTCTTCCAGCGGCAGCGCGCCGCCGGACAGCGAGGTGCCGGAGCCGCGGGGCACCACCTTGATGCCCTGCCCTGCACAATATTTCAGGACCAGCGAAACCTGCTCGGTCGTGTCGGGCAGCACAACGACCATCGGCGGCTGCCGATAGGCCGTCAACCCATCGGATTCATAGGCCCGCATCTCGGCGGCGCTGTCGATCACGCCTTCGCCCGGCACGATTGCGCGCAATGCAGCCACGATCTCGGCGCGGCGCGCGAGCACGGCCTGGTCGCTCGCGGGCATCATGATGGCCATAACATTTCCTTCATGGCATATCCTTCCGGCCAAGGCCGCATGATCGATTTGTCGCGGTAAATCAACCACGTCCGCGGTGGTTTGGGTAGGCCGTCCGAAAGTCGGATCGACGATCCTGCGCGAGTTCGCTCTGGGACAAGTAGGAAATCGTGAAACCTGCCATGGTTTGGCGGCTTGTCCAATCCGAGCAGGCCTGCCAAAACCGGCAGGTCCGACCGTTGCCGATCAGGCATGCAACTGACCAGCCCCCAGGGAAGAGACGAAGAGCACCCGATGACAAAACTGATTTTTGGCGCATTGACCATCCTCACCGCGATTGCCACCGCACCCGCCGCGATGGCGCAGGACGTCGCGGCCGGCAAGTCGTCGTTCAACAAATGCCTGGCCTGTCACGCGATCGGCGAAGGCGCCAAGAACAAGGTCGGCCCCGAGCTCAACGGCCTCGACGGCCGCAAGTCCGGCACCGCGCCGGACTACAATTACTCCGACGCCAACAAGAATTCCGGCATCACCTGGAACGAGGCCGTGTTCAAGGAATACATCAAGGACCCCAAGGCCAAGATCCCCGGCACCAAGATGGCGTTCGCCGGCATCAAGAACGAGACCGAGATCAACAATCTCTGGGCCTACGTGTCGCAGTTCGACAAAGACGGAAAGATCAAGCAGTAAGCGCGCGAACGGCGGCCGCTGGAGCTTCGGTTCTGAACCGAAGCTCCAGCTTCTCGTTTTGACGCGTTTTCTTCACGCGAACCGGCATCCACTTCGCTCGAAAACGCTCTAATCGGCGGTCGCCTGCGCCGGGACGATTTTCCCGATCATCGTCTCGATCTCTGTCTTCACGAGATCGGGCACCGCGTTCTGCACCATGTGGCCGAGATCAGGCAGCACGATCAGCTTGGCATTCTGCACGGTGGCGGCGAACGGGCGGGCGTGAATGGCGGTCTTTACCGTCTTGTCGGGTTCGCCGGCGATGATCGTGACCGGCGCCGTTATCTCGCCGTAGCGCGGAGCTTGCGCAGCCACCGCCTGCTTCAGCGACACCAGATCATAGGCATTGGCGATGAACTCGCGCGGGCGCAGCAGCAACGGCGTCGCGGAGTCCTGCACGAAACCGTCCGGCATCGTTTGCGGCAGGAAGACGTTGCGCGCGCCGGACTCGCTCAGGAAATAGCCCAGCGGGAGGGTTATGGTGTAGGCGAGCAGCGGGCCGATTACGGGCGTTGCGATGATCTCGTTGTAGCGGCCGACGCCGCCGCGCCAAGGATGGGTGACGGGCGCGAGCATCACAAGGCCCGCGACGCGGCCGGGATGATCGAGCGCCAGCCGCGCGCCGAGCGCGCCGCTCCAGGAATGCACCACGAACACCGCGCGATCGATCCCGAGCTTGCCTAGCGCCTCATCGATCATTCGCGCCTGGACCTCCGGCGTCGAATCCTGCCGCCGCGCCCGCGTGCTCCAGCCGTGGCCGGGACGGTCGATCAGGATGACGCGATGGTTCCTGGCGAGGAGATCGCCGAGCGGCCGCCGCATTGCCTCGAGGTTGGAGCTCGCGCCGTGCAGCATCACGATCGGCAGGCCCGAATCGCGCGGGCCGATATCGACGAGGTGAAGCACGGCACCCTCGACCTCGATCATCCGGCCCTGCGGTGGAAAGGCGCGTTGCACGGCGAGGACGCCGGCCTGCGTGACCAGCGCCAGCACAACCAGCGCGGTCACGACTGACATCACGATCATGGACGGAATCCGGGCGACCCAAGGCACAGGGCAGTTACGTGGCTTGCGGCCGGCAGTTTCGCCCGGGGAGCCCCCGCGCTCCACTTGAAATGCCGGGGCTGTGGATATGTGCATAATTCAAGCGAGAAAAACGCAATGAAATCAATACCGCTCCCCGGAGCACGCAGGCTTCGAAACAGCTTCATGCACTCGTCATCGCGGCTTCCTTATAATCGCCATGGTCGGTTCCGCCATTTAGACGCAGGTGGGCGCCGATCGTGCTCGCAACCCTCAGGGATGCGGGAAGACCGGCAGGATTTATCCTGATTTGAACCGGAGAATTTCGATGAGCCTGAGATCCAAAGATACTGCGATCGACGAGATCGTGGCAAGCTGCCACGGTGACCTGCGCGGTGCCGTGCGCGCGCTGCTGCTGATCAACGAGCACCTCGAGACGGAGCTTGCAAAGGCCTACGCCGCAGCGGTCGATCGCGGACTCGCCGAGCGCGAGGGCAGCGTTTTGCACTAGATTGCTGTCGACCTAGTTCGTGCTGTCCTCGTCCTTTTCCTCGTCAGGCGTGGGTGCGGGACAGGCGCGGATGGTCGAGCGGGCAAGCTTGGCGTCGGCCTTCGATTTGTAAGGACCGTCACCGAACCAGACGTCGCCGATGATCACGGGATTGCTGGTCACGATGTTGCATTTTCCGGTGGCGCGATTGCCGACCACCCAGAACAGTCCGTCGGCGAGGCTCGCCGTGCCCGACGCCAACAGCAACGTACCTGCAAAGATCAAACGCTTCATGGCTGTGCTCCCGCCATGAAGGTAGGTCTGCGGCGGTGCCAGCCACACCCCTTGTAACGCGGCGCGTGTCATCGTGGTTAATCCCCCTGCGCCGCATTCGCTCGAGCAATGATCGACTTGTCCGCTAAATATCGCGGCCTTCGACCTTCTCGGTCAGCGCCTTGACCTGGTCGGGGATCTTCTCGAGGTGCGGATTGACGGCGAGCGCCTTGCGGTAGGCTTCGAGCGCGCGCTTTTCGTCGCCGACCTCCTGCATGATCATGCCGAGGCCTGCGAGCGCGCCGAAATGACGAGGCTCGCGGATCAACACCTCGCGAATGTCGGCGAGCGAACGGCCATAATCGTTCTGCATGTAGTAGAGCGTCGCGCGACGATTCCAGGCCTCGATGTAGTCGGGCCTGAGCTTGACGACCGAATCCAGCAGCTTGATCGCAACCTCGATCTTCTTTGCGTCGACGGCGGTCTTGGCCCGCGCCATCAAAAGCGCCGCGGTGTCGCTCGGGGTCTGGATCCAGATCGCCCAGATCCGCGCCTCGACATGCTTGGCGCTGGCTTCGTCGGGCGCAGCTTTCAGCGCGCCGAACAGGAAATCGAGATTCTTGGTGCGGTCGACCTTGGGCAGCTTGGCCGGCGCTTCCGGAAGTTTCTTCTGCTTGCCGGGCGGAGCCGGCGGATCAGCCTGCGCCAGCGCCGGAGCGAGGCCGGCGGCTCCCAGCACAAGAGCCAGACACAGGGTGCGCGCGAAGAGGAATCTCACTGCCATGGTCGAAGTCTAAACGCGCAAAGCCGCCCTTGCAAAGCAGGGGCGGCGTCAAACTCGTGTGAGACCGTGGTCTTGCGGGCGCGCGAGCGTCAGACAGGGCGAAATCAGCCGCCCAAATCAGCCCTGGCGAGCCTTGAAGCGGCGCTGCACCTTGTTGATCACATAGACCCGGCCCTTGCGGCGGACCAGGCGGTTGGCGCGATGGCGACCGCGCAGCGATTTCAGCGAGTTACGGACCTTCATGGCAGAATCCTGAACGTTCGAAAGGCCGTGTTCGGCACTACCGTTTCGGCACGCGCGAATGAGGCAAAATGAGATTTTCCCGCTGGCGGACCGACCGCCCGGGACGGGGCGGTTCTTAAGGCATGGGAGGACCGGATGTCAATGTTAACTGGCCCGATCCCACCCAGCAAATTCAGGAAAACAACCCCATGCAAAGTAGAAGCGGCCGGATCGGCCCAATCAGCATCTCGGACGAAGCCCGCCCCACAACGCCTTGTCCCACAATGCCTTGCCAAGTTCGTTATATCATATAATCAATTCGGCAACCCGTCGGGAGGAAACCCATGCCGAAGCTG
Organism: Bradyrhizobium lupini; assembly: GCF_040939785.1. Taxonomy (NCBI): domain Bacteria; kingdom Pseudomonadati; phylum Pseudomonadota; class Alphaproteobacteria; order Hyphomicrobiales; family Nitrobacteraceae; genus Bradyrhizobium; species Bradyrhizobium lupini. Next base: position 4,716,145 of record NZ_CP162553.1, on the reverse strand, counting down.
AAGCTGCCGAACATCGACGACGTCGTTGCCATCGACATCCACACCCACGCCGAGGAGCCCTGCGGCACCCATCCCGACGACGGCTATGACGACTTCCAGGCGCAGATGGCGGACTATTTCAAGTCGCCGCACAAGCATCCGCCGACCGTGCCGGAGACCGCCGCCTACTATCGGTCCAAGAACATCGCCGCGGTGATCTTCCCCGTCGACGCCGAGCGCGAGACCGGCTTCCGCCGCTACAAGAATGAGGAGATGCTGGAGATCGCCTCCGACCATCTCGACGTTCTCATCCCCTTCGTCTCGATCGACCCGCACAAGGGCAAGCTCGGTGTGCGCGAGGCGCGCAAGCTGATCGAGGAATACGGGGTGCGCGGCTTCAAATTCCACCCAACCATGCAGGGCTTCTACGCCAACGACCGCATGGCCTATCCGCTCTATGAAGAGATCAACAATGGCGGCGCGATCGCGCTGTTCCACACCGGCCAGACCGGCGTCGGCTCGGGCATGCCCGGTGGCATGGGCATGCGGCTGAAATATTCCAACCCGATGTACATGGACGACGTCGCGGCCGATTTCCCCGACCTCAAGATCATTCTCGCCCATCCCTCCTTCCCCTGGCAGGAAGAGGCGCTGTCGGTCGCGACCCACAAGCCCAACGTCTACATCGACCTCTCGGGCTGGTCGCCGAAATATTTCCCGCCGATCCTGGTGCGCTACATCAACTCGATCCTGCAGGACAAGATGCTGTTCGGTTCGGACTGGCCGGTGATCACGCCCGACCGCTGGCTGTCGGACTTCGCCAAGATCGAGATCCGCGACGAGGTCCGGCCGAAGGTGCTCAAGGCCAACGCGCGAAAGCTGCTGGGGATCTAGGCGCATACTCATCAGCGCATCGAGGGTTTCGACGCTGCTATCGAAGCCCTCACGCTCCGGCCCTGAGGGCCGAAGACTTTGGCGCGGTGAATCTGATGGCTATGTTATGCGATCAGTTCACGCTTGCGAGGAAGCCGGCCAGGATTGTCCGGCTCTGGCTGAGCGTCTCGATACGTTCGTCGATCAGACCGACCTGCTGCGTGAGTATTTTTCGCAACTCGTTGCACGGCGTGAAAGCCGGATCGTTGTTCCGCACGCAAGGGAGCAACCGCTTGATGGTTTCGAGCGTCATCCCGGCGCCGCCGAGCATCTTGATGCGCCGTACGGTTTCCTCTTCGGCCTGGCCGTAGTCGCGATAGCCGGAGTTCGTCCGCAGCGGCGCGAGCAGTCCTTCGCCTTCGTAGTAGCGCAGCATTCGGACGCTGACCCCCGTCCGCCGGGAGAGTTCGCCGATCTTCATCTGAAGCCTCTTGACCCTGACAGCACTGTCAGACCCTAAAGACTTTGCTCGTCCAAGTGAATGCCACTTGTGAAGGGAGCAACGATGAAAGCCTACCATTTGAATGGCCATGCTGGTGCTGGCCGCCTTGCGTGCGTCGACGTCGGCAAACCCGAACCCTCCGATGGCGAGGTCCGCATTCGGGTCGAAGCGGCAAGTCTGAATTACCGCGACCTCCTGATCCTCGACCGTGCAGGCCAAGGCGAGATCAACGGCCGCGTGCCACTCTCCGACGGTGCGGGTGTCGTTGACGCCATCGGCGCCGGCGTCGCGCAATGGCGACTCGGAGACCGCGTCGCTGCGTCGTTCTTCCGCGATTGGATCTCGGGGCCGTTCAAGTCCAGCTATATTCCGTCATCCCTCGGTGGCAACACGATGGATGGAATGCTGGCTGAGTATGTCGTGCTGCCGGCGACCGCGCTGGTCTCAGTGCCGGCCCATCTGTCCGCGGTGGAGGCAGCGACCCTGCCCTGTGCCGGCGTCACGGCTTTCCATGGCCTCATCGCACGCGGCGGGATGCGCAAAGGCGACACGCTGCTGGTCCAGGGAACAGGCGGCGTCGCGCTGTTCGGGCTTCAATTCGCAGTGGCGCTGGGGGCGCGTGCGATCGTGATATCCTCCTCCGACGAAAAACTCGCCCGCGCCAAGGCGCTGGGCGGCTCGATTCTATCAACTACCGCGACACGCCCGACTGGGATGTCGCGCTGATGAACGCAACGGATGGCAGAGGTGCCAGTCACATCCTCGAACTCGGCGGTCCCGGCACCTACGACCGATCGCTGCGATCGGTCGCTTCGGGTGGCAAGATCGTCCAGATCGGTGTCTTGACGGGGTTCGGTCCCAAGCCGGACCTCGCGCGCCTTCAGTGGGAGAATGCCGACATCATCGGTGTCACCGTCGGATCGGTCGAACACTTTGCCGCGATGAATCGCTTCCTGACCGAACACGCGATCCACCCGATCGTGGATCGGGTCTACGACTTCGACGACGTTCCCGAAGCGTATGCGCACCTGCGGACCGGCTCACACTTCGGCAAGATCGTGATCAGGCTTTAGAAGCGAGGGGCTCAGTTCGCGTTTCCGTGTTGGATCGATACCGCGGCGCCTTGTATAGTCCGTGGGACCGCAACGATCCCGGAGGACAGGTCAATTGAGTCTCAAAGCCGTTGTCTTCGATGCCTACGGAACGCTTTACGATATCCAGTCGGTCGCCGAGACCACCGAGGATGCGTTTCCGGGCTACGGTGAGATCATCACGCAGATCTGGCGAATCAAGCAGCTCGAATACACCTGGTTGCGCTCGCTGATGCGGCGCTACGAGGACTTTGCAGCCATCACGCGCGACTCGCTTGCCTATACGCTGCGCGTGCTCGGGCTCGCTTACGAGAATGAGGCATTCGAGCGCGTCGTCGAGAAGTACCTTCATCTCGATCTCTATCCGGATGCGACGGCGGCGCTCACGGCTCTGAAACCGCGAAAGCTCGCCATCCTCTCCAACGGCAGTCCGGACATGCTGAATGCGCTCGTGCGCAACTCCGGCCTCGACGCCCTGCTCGACGCCACGATCAGCGCCGACGCGAAGAAGATCTTCAAGCCGAGCCCGGAGGCCTATGAGCTGATCGGCGAAGTGCTCGGCACCGCGCCTGACGAGGTGCTGTTCGTCTCCTCCAATCCCTGGGATGTCGCGGGCGCGAAAGCATTCGGACTGAACGTTGCCTGGATCGAACGGGTGACGCCGGAAGCGATGGCGCTGGCTTGCGTCGAGAACGAACTCGTGGCACCGCTGACGATGTTCAAGGCGATCCGCACCCAGATGGACGAGCTCGGCTTTGCGCCGGATCATCGCATCCGGGCGCTCTCGGAGCTGCCAAGTTGCTTAGGCATCGCCGCCCAACCGTAAGTCTGGAATGAGCCGACCTGAATGACCCTGGAATCCGTTCGCGCCTTCTTCGCCGAGAAAGCCCCCGACATATCAGTTATCAGAATCCCCGATCAGCTCCGCGACAGTGCCGCTGGCCGCCGAGGCTTATGGCGTCGAGCCCGGACGGATTGCCAAGACGCTGTCGTTGCGGATCGGCGAGCGCGTGATCCTGATCGTCGCGGCCGGCACTTCGCGCATGGACAACAAGAAGGTGAAGGCGGCGTTCGGCGGCAAGCCGAAAATGCTGGGACTGGAAGAGGTCGCCGAGATCACCGGCCACGAGGTCGGCGGCGTCTGCCCGTTCGGATTAAAGGCGCCGCTGCCGGTCTATTGCGACGTCTCGCTGAAAGCGTTCGACGTGGTGGTGCCGGCCGCCGGCTCGACCCACAGCGCCGTGCGCATCACGCCGGAGCGGATGGCGGAGCTGACCCGGGCTGAATGGGTCGATGTCTGCGAAGTCAGGCCGTAAGGCAGCTGGGGGATGCCTGATGCATTTGCCGGTCAGGGAGGCTAATGTACGGACCATGCCCGATGATAAGGTCAAACGGCGGCTGACCACCGTGCTATGCGCTGATGTGCACGGCTATTCTCGTCTCATGGAAGCAGACGAGGCGGGAACGCTGGAGACACTCCGCCGCTATCGCACGGCCATCGCGCGATTGGTGGAGCGCCATGACGGCCGGATCGTGAATACCTGGGGCGATGCCGTCATCGCCGAATTCGCCAGCGTCGTGGAAGCCGTGCAGTGTGCGGTCGAGATTCAGCAGGAAATTTCCAACCAGGATTCGGGCCCACCTCCCCCGATGCGGTTTCGCATCGGCATCAATCTCGGCGATGTGATGGTGGATGGTTCCGACCTCTATGGAGACGGGGTGAATATCGCGGCGCGTCTGCAAGAACTTGCCGAACCCGGTGGTATCGTGATCTCCAGCTCCGCCTATGATCAGGTGCACAACAAATTATCTGTTGGCTTCGACTGCCTCGGCCAGCGTCCAATGAAAAACATTGCTCCCGTGACCAGCTATCGTGTGACCATGAGCGGCCAAACCGCTCAAGCACGGAGCTTTCCGCCTGGCGAACGCCTGACATCTCAGACCGCAAGTGCGGGCTCGCAAACTGACGCCGCGCACCGCGACAGATCCGAGTCATCCAATTGGATGGGCTTCGTTTCAGACGGACTGGCGAAGCTGCCCCGCCCGGTTGCGGCGGCCCTCACGGTGTCGGCCTTTCTGATTCTGATCAATATTTTCACCGGCATGCACAAGATCTGGTTCCATTGGCCGGTGGCAGCTTTGCTCTTCGGCGCCATCATGCGGACGGCGCTCCGGGATCGACCTGAGTCGGACGGCAAGGGCGAGCGCTGAACGAGGCGGCACAACCGCGCTTCGCGCCCACTGCTGCGCGCGCGCGCCCCGATCATGCTTGGGCAGCACTAATCGTCGCTATCGTCATAAGGCCGCGGCTGCGCCTGCGGAGGTGGTGGCGGCACATTGTTGTATCGCGGCGCCGGCGCGGCGCGATTGCCGGAACCTGCTGCTGCGGCAGCATCTGGTTGTTGGACTGGAACACCGCGCGACAGCCGCTGGAGAGCTGGGGCGTATTCTGCCGCAAGCAGGCCGTAATGCGGCTCACATCAGGGATCTGATCGCTGCACAGCCGCCACACATCCGGCGTGCAGGCCATCTGCTGCTCCATGGTTCCGCGATACTCTTCAGCGGATGCAGCGCCTTGCGCGACGATGCCGCCGATTGCAAGCGCCACACCCAGCGCGATCCGCTCTGTTCGCATGTCCGATTCCTTCGCGAGTCTCTCGAATTCTGTTCAATCAATGAGACGCGGAGAGGTTCTGGACCAACAAAAAATTGTGAAAATGGGCCAGGAACCTATTCGACCTTGCCGATCTTCTTCACCGCAGCAATCAGCCGCGCGCTGTCGACCGCCACGAACTCGGCAAACGCCGGCGCGTCCTGATAGGCAACGAGACTGCCCGACGTTTCGAAGGCCTTGAGCACGTCGGGGCTCGTCATCACCTGCGCCATCGCCTCGCGCAGGCGAGTCGCGATCGGCGCGGGAAGAGCACTCTGTGCAAAAGAGTCCGGCCCAGATGTACATCTCGACGTCCTTGTAACCGAGCTCCTGGAAGGTCGGCACATCGGGGAAGCTTGCGACGCGCTTGGCGCCGCAATTGCCGAGCACGCGCAGCTTGCCGTCCTCCACTTGCGGCTTCAGCGTTCCCGGTGCGGCGGCGATCGCCTGCACGGTGCCGCTGAGCAGCGCGGTGATCGCCGGTCCGGCGCCGCGAAACGGCACATGCAGCAGCTTGATGTCGGCGCTGCTCGCAAACATCTCCATCGCCACGTGCAGCGTGCCGTAAGGCCCCGATGAGCCGTAGGTGATCTGGCCGGGACGCTTCCTGGCATCCTCGACGAAATCCTGCGCGGTCTTCCATGGCGCCGAGGCGGGCACCGCGAGCAGCGTGGGATCGGCCAGCACCCGCGCGATCGGCATGAACTGCGAGAGCTCGTAGGCGACCGGACGGTCGAACAGCCGGTCGGCCTCGGGCAGCACCGCGAGCGAGGACAGCGTCATCAGCAGCGTGTAGCCGTCGGGCTCGGCGCGCGCCGCCGCGGCATTGCCGACGGATCCACCGCCACCGCCGGCGCGGTTGTCGACGATGACCGCCTTGCCGAGGATTCGCTCCAGCGCCTGTGCGACGGGGCGCGCCGCAAGATCCGCCTGGCCGCCGGCCGGAAACGGCACGATCATGGTGACGTTGCGAGAGGGATAGGCTTGCGCGAAAGCCGCGCTCGACAACACAGGCAACAACGGCAATGCGGCAGCCGCGCGCAGGACATCGCGTCGATCCATGGCAGATTTCCCCCTGTTTTCTTATTTCGCTGCCAGCCTAGCGTGACCGTCCGCAAGAACAAGCCGCGCGGCGGGATTAACGAAGCATTATCCATGTTCCGCCCGGTCAGGAACGCCCCCTGGGCTCACCGTTGCCTCCCAGGGAGTGGAGCGATGAATAGACTTCAGACCATTGACGTGGCGCTGGACGAGATGCTGGTGAATCTCGCCGCCATCGTCTTGCGGCTTTCAAAGCCGGACGTGACGCGAACGCCGGAAGCGCGACGCGCCTTGGCGCAATCCGTGCACCAATACGCGGTCTGCGCGAAGCGTTCGCGCGATCCGCGTGTTCATGATTTGAAGTCGCAACTGGAGGAGACGTTGAAGCCGAGCTTGCGAATTGTGGTGCGTAATGGTGAGAAGGTGTCTTAGTCCAACCCGTCATTGCGAGCGCAGCGAAACAATCCAGAATACCTCCGCGGAGACATTCTGGATTGCTTCGTCGCTTCACTCCTCGCAATGACGGAGGTCGATGAAGCCGCTCGCTCTACGACGGCTTTTCTAAGACGGCTTTGCCTTTCCGCGCACTCGCCGCTTGCACGTCCCCGGCAGCTTCGCCGCGAGAAAATCACCGAGCGCCTCGACGCGCGCGGGGCGCGGGCCGCCAGGTGGCGTCACCAGATGCACGGCGCCTTCGACCTGCTTCCAGTCCTTCAGGATCACTTCGACCTCGCCGGAGGAGATGGCGTCACCGACGATGAATTCCGGAAGGTCGGCGATGCCGAGGCCGGCGATCAGCGCCGGCATCACCGCTTCGCCGTTGTTGACGCGGAGCTGTCCGCCCGGACGTACGCTGGCCTGCTCGCCGGCCGAGTTGGTGTAGTGCCAGACGTTGGGCGTGGAGAGATAGGCGTAGCTGAAGCATTTGTGCTCGGCCAGATGCATCGGATGCGTTGGCCGCCCGTGTTGCTCGAGATATGACGGCGCGGCCACCGTGAAACGCGGCATGGTGAAGAGCCGGCGGGCGATCAGCGAGGAATCCGGCAGCCGCGCGATCCGCACCGCCATGTCAAAGCCCTCGCCAATCAAATCGATGGTCGCATCGCTCAAGTGCAGATCGACCGAGACCTCCGGATACGCCTCGAAGAACTCCGGCAGCAGCGGCGCCACCGCCTTGATCCCGAATGTCATGGGCACGGCGAGCCGCACGAGGCCGCGCGGTGCGACCGATTGCGCCAGCGCCTCGTTCTCCGCCGCCTCGCCGTCGGACAGCAGGCGCGTCGCACGCTCGGCGAGCTTATGCCCGGCATCGGTCAGCGCGAGCCGGCGTGAGGTGCGGTTGAACAGCCGGGCGCCGAGCCGCTCTTCGAGGCGCGTGACCGCCTTGGACACCGTCGCCTTGGACATCGCGAGCTCACCAGCGGCCCCCGCAAACGACCGTAATTCCACGACTTTTGCGAAAATCGCGAGCGCCTCGAAATCGGGGAGTTTGGCCATGAAAGCGGATCCAATTGGGATGTTTAAGGAAACAATGTGTTTCGACAGTTTCTATTTCTACACCACAAACAGAGGCTTATCCAAGGGTCATCAGAAATTCAGGAATGGAGAAATCCAATGACCAAGAAGCTCTCGGGCAAGGTTGCCCTCGTCACTGGTGGCTCGCGCGGTATCGGCGCGGCCTCTGCCCGCGCCCTCGCCGATGAAGGCGCGGATGTCGCGATCAGCTACGTTGCCTCTCCCGAAAAGGCGGAAGCGGTCGTCACCGAGTTGAAGGCCCGAGGCGTCAATGCCCGCGCCTTCAAGGCGGACCAGGCCTCGGCCAATGACGTGACGCAGCTCGTCAACGACGTCGCGAAGGAGTTCGGCCATCTCGATATCCTCGTCAACAATGCCGGCGTCGCCGCGGGCGGTGCGATCGATGACGCCAATGCCGACACCGAAGCGCTCGCCCGCCAGGATGCCATCAACGTGCATGGCGTGATCGCTGCGATCCGCGCCGCTTCGCAATTGATGGGCGAAGGCGGCCGCATCGTCACCGTCGGCTCGATGCTCGCCGATCGTGCCTCGTTCCCGGGGCTTGCGGACTACGTCGCCACCAAGGCCGCCGTGGTCGGCTACACCAAGGGCGCAGCGCGCGACCTCGGCCCACGCGGCATCACCGTGAATGTGGTGCAGCCCGGCTCGATCGACACTGACATGAACCCGAAGGACGGCGGCGAGTTCGCCGAGACCCAGCGCAAGCAGCACGCGTTGCAGCGCTTCGGCCGCCCCGAGGAAGTCGCGGCTGGCGTCGTGTTCCTCGCAAGTCCGGAAGCCTCCTTCGTCACCGGCACGGTGCTCAACGTCGACGGCGGTTTTGGCGCCTGATCAAGGCGCCATCCGCCAAAACAAGGAATTACGCAGATGATCGAACTCAGACCCTTCGCAAAGCTCGGCGGCGCCGATCACGGTTGGCTCAACGCCAAGCATCATTTCTCCTTCGCAAGCCACTACGACCCCGACAACATGGGTCACGGCGCCTTGCGGGTCTGGAACGACGACGAGATCGCGCCGAACACCGGCTTTCCCGCCCATCCCCACGCCAACATGGAAATCATCACCTATGTGCGCGAGGGCGCGATCACCCATCAGGACAGCCTCGGCAACGAAGGCCGCACCGAAGCGGGCGACGTGCAGGTGATGAGCGCCGGCAGCGGCATCCGCCACTCCGAGTACAATCTCGAGTCGACCAAGACACGCATCTTCCAGATCTGGATCGAGCCGACCGCGCGCGGCGGGCAGCCGACCTGGGGCTCGAAGCCGTTTCCGAAAGGAGACCGCTCGGGCAAGCTCGTCACCATCGCGAGCGGCTTCGAGCATGACACGGACGCGCTGCCGATCCGCGCCGATGCGCGGGTGCTCGCCACCACGCTGAAGGCCGGTGAGAGCGCCGAGTACGTGCCGCACAAGTCGCGGCACCTTTATCTGGTGCCCGCGGCGGGGTCAGTCCAAATTAACGGCGTGCGCGTCAACGCCCGCGACGGCGCCGCGATCCGCGACGAGGACAGGCTGAAAATCACGGCACTCGAAGATTCCGAGATCGTGCTCGTCGACGCGGCGTAACGGCTCTCTCTGTCATGGCCGGGCTTGTCCCGGCCATCCACGCCCCGCGACGAGCGAACAAGAACGTGGATGCCCGGGACGAGCCCGGGCATGACGACCCAAAAAAAGCACTCACTCAATCCCATCGGAGACATCATGACCAAAGTTCTCGTCCTGTATTATTCCGCCTATGGCCACATCGAAACGATTGCCAATGCCGTTGCCGAAGGCGCGCGCGAAGCCGGTGCCACCGTCGACATCAAGCGCGTACCCGAGCTGGTGCCGGCCGAGGTCGCCAAGGCGTCCTATTACAAGCTCGACCAGGCCGCCCCCGTCGCCACGATCGACGACCTCGCCAATTACGACGCGATCATTGTCGGCACCGGCACCCGCTTCGGCCGCATGGCCTCGCAGATGGCGAACTTCCTCGACCAGGCCGGCGGTCTCTGGGCCAAGGGCGCGCTGCACGGCAAAGTCGGCGGCGCCTTCACGGCGACCGCGACCCAGCATGGTGGTCAGGAGACGACGCTGTTCTCGATCATCACCAACCTGTTGCATTTCGGCATGGTCGTGGTCGGCCTGAATTACGGCTTTGCCGGCCAGATGAAGCTCGACGAGGTCACCGGCGGCGCGCCTTACGGCGCCACCACGATCACCGGAGGCGACGGCAGCCGGCAGCCCAGCGCCAACGAGCTCGCCGGCGCACGCTATCAGGGCCGCCAGATCGCGGAGACAGCCCGGAAGCTGCACGGCTGAGCGCGGTTAAGCTTTACGTCCGAACCACTGCATGGCAGGTGCGATCTGGGCGGCATTCTCTTCTGGAGATGCCGCCCCATCTCTGTGGCCAGGATATTTCACCAAAAGCGATACGAATGGCTTTCGAACTCTTGTTGATCGCGCAGATGATCCGCAGGCCCGCTCAGGCGCTGGCGCGGCGCTGGTATTGCCGGAGCCTGTTCAAGGCCTCACGCGGCCGCTTTCACTGTGCCGGCTGCGCGAAGTCATGATGCTCTAGCCACTAGGCCTGCGTGATGTCCGCGTTGGGCTTAATGGGCGCAGTCGCGACAGGCGCCGGCGCTGTCGACAGCCACCAGCCCTCACCGGCGAACCAGCAGGTCTCGTCGGGAGCGCCCTCTCTCCGCAACGACTGCACGCCCTCCCACCCCCTTGCGAACGCCTCGGCCAGTCGCCGGGCGGCATCCGCGTTCTGCAATCCCGCGCAGCCGATGAATTGGGCACGCCCGAGGAATTTGGCGGGCCAGACCGCCCCCTCGTCGGGGCGCGTGATCATCAACATGCCGCCGATCATGCCTTCGGGCGCGAGTGGAAACACCAGCCGCCCACCGGGCAGCAAGGCATCGAGCCATTCGGTGGCCGGCTGCGCCGCACCCGCGCAGACATAGATCACGTCGGCTTTGGGAAGATCGGACGCGATGCCCGATCGATCCCGCACGTCCGTATGGGCGATGTCCTTCAGATTCTCGCGCGCGAGGCCTGCCAGACGTTCGTCGATCTCGTAGGCATGGACGCGGCCGCCGGGGCCGACGAGATGCGCGAGGATTGCGGTGTAATAGCCGCTCCCCGCGCCGATCTGGATCACAGTCTCGCCTTCCTTCACCGCGCAACCGCTGAGCCAATAGGCGTGCGCGCCGGGCATCCCGATATTGAGACCCGCGCGCTGTCGAGCGCGAGCAGCGTGTTCTGATAGAGGAAAGCGGGATCATCATCGGGTGTGACAACATAGGGGTGGCCGCCAACCGAGATCGACCACGGCCCGGGTCCGGCGAACGTCTCGCGCCTGACGGTGCGAAACGCTTCTTCGATACGGGGGTCCGCGGCCCTCGCCGCGGCGCTGATCAACTGTGCATAGAATGCGCGATATTTTGCCGAACTATCTTCCATGTCGCCTCCGGGAAACAGGCGACGATAACACAACGATTGCGATAATCGAGTGACCCTACAATCCAGGGCGGCGCGTCAGCGCGTCCTCTTGCCCATCGCCTGCGCCGCAAAGGCGGCAAGCCTGGGGTGACGACGCAGGCCCTGCGCGGCGTGGTCGCGCCACGCGAAGGGCATGCCGCGCCAGGACAGCGCGACGCTGACATCCGTCAGCGGCACCGGCTCGGCGCCGAAGCGGCGCTTGTAGTCCTGGTTGCCGATGCTGAGGTCGAAACGGCGCACGCCTTCCGCATGCAGCGCCGCCATAGTGCGCTCGGTCACGAGCAGCCCCGGCGAGCAGTTCGACCAGGAATCGCCGGTGTGGCTGATGCGCAGCAGGAAATAGGTCTCACCGAACCTGACGCCGAGCGCGGTGGCGACAATGGCCTCGTCGCAAACCAGCGCCGAGATGACGGCATAACCGTTCGCGACGCCCCGACGCGCGACCTCGCGATAAAACTGCGCATGGGTTTCGTCGTTGAGGACGAAGCGCGAGCCGAGCTTTCGCATGCGCGCCTGCTGCTGGGCATCCATCACGTCCAGCAGCTCGCGCGCACGCGCGACATCGGTGGCGATCTCGAATCGCGCGCCGGCGTGACGGTTGAAGACGCGCCAGCAGCGTGGCATCTGCATGCGCTTGATCGAGGCCTGGTAATCTTCATAGTCGTCGCCGGTCAGCACGAGGTTGCCGTTGAGCGAGCAGGATCCGATCCGGCCGAGCGACACCAGCGGGTTCGGGCTTCCGCCGATCTGGGCTGGCATCTTCTTCAGGCGCAGCAGATCGAAGCGGTCCGGCAATGCGCGCAATGCGCCGATCAGCGCCTTGCCGATCGCATCCATCGCCGCCGCGTCCAATGCGGCATCAAGCGCAAGGATCGGCGCGTTGTTGTCGCAGACGCCGAAATCGGCGAATTCGACGATGCGGATGCCGCGCCTGAGGTGGCTGATCATCGGCACCATTGCGATGTCCCTGCCGGTCGTGGCATCGGAGATCAATGCAATCAGCGGCGAGAGATCGTGGAACGCCTCGTACCAGGCGCCGAGCCAGTAGCCATGCTGGAATGCAGTGCGATGGCCTGCGTTCAGGCGCGATGCGGCCAGCGGCCACTCACGCACGAAATCGACCGCGATTCCCGACGTGCTGGACACAAGACCATCTGGTTGCTCGACGCTGAGGATCGTCATCCGCGGGACATACGATTACTGGTGTTTCGAGATAGATTATGTTTTGTCGCCGCCACAAGTGAGCTCACGGCTTATCGTTAAGCTGATGCCACTGCACCTGCATCGGCTGCGACAAGTCGTCGGGGTCCGGTTCCATTTCCGCGACGCATTGGAACCTGGCCAGGAAGTGCAGGCCGGCCACGGCAACAGTGAACATGAACCAGATCGGATTTTGCCGTTCGAGCAGGAAGGTCTCGGTGGCTCCGTAGTACAGGCCGAACAGCCATACGGTCAGGAACAGCTTTGCCAAGGCACCGCTGCGGTTGTGAGTTCGGGCCGTCTGGAAATTGCCGAGCGGCGCGAGCACGAAGACGAGGATCACCAGCAACAGCCCCGGCAGGCCGATGGTGACCGCGAGGTCGAGATAGCTGTTGTGGCTGTGCGCCGCGCTCGTCGCCCATTCGGCGCCCTGGGCGGTCTGCCGCGCGGCCACGTCGTCCCAGAACGCGGCGTAGCCGTGACCGATGATCGGCTTCTCCGCGACAGCTGCGAGCGCGAACTCCCAGATGGCGGAACGGCCGGTGAAGGTGGGATCGAGCGGAAGCAGCCGCGTCATCGCTCCGAGCGCCGGGCTCATGACGCTGCCGACCGTCAGCAGGTTCATCACGATCAGCGGCACGAAGCAGATGATCCGCTTCAGCCACAGGCCCGGCGTCACGCAGACCAGCGAGGCGAGCGCATAAGTCGCAAGGCACAGTACCGACGACGTCTTGCCGCCGGTGAAGATCAGGAAGATTCCAGCCAGCGCGGCGATGGCCGGCCCCATCAAGAACGAACCAATGGCAGACAGGTAAATGCCGACATAAATCAGGATGGTCATCACCGGCGAAGCGATGTTCTTGTGACCAAAGCTGCCGCGCCAGTCGCCGGCCAACTGCGGCTCGGTGACGTCGAGTGCGGTGTGGATCGAGTATTGCGGCGCCACGAAGACGCCGAGATAGCAGAGCGCAAGCAGTACGAGGGCGGCGCCGCCGAGGCACAGGTTGAAGCTGCGCTGCGTCGGCGGCAGCAACGGCAACAGCACCGCGAGCGACATCACGCTGGCTGCGAGCATGAAGCGCTGCATCGAGACTCCGCGATTCTCGGAGAAGACGATGCTGATCAACAGCCAGCCGACCAGGCAGAGATGCAGCGGCGTCACCAGCGTCTTCAACGCGGGCGCATCCGTTGCGGCGACCAACAGGACTGCGAGCGCGGCCAGCAGGCCCCAGGCGACATAAGTGAGCGCCATTCGTCCGCCGACGACGGTGGTGACATCCTCGCTGCGCAGGTCGGGAAACGGATCGAGCGTCACCAGCACGAGGAGCAGCGCTGCGACTGCGACGAGGCAGCGCGCCGCCCGCACGGCGTCGACCCCTGCAAGCCCACCGCGCAGGACGCCGCCGAACGATCGGGCCTCGACGTCGGTCATGTCAGTGGCGCTGCGATCCATGGCTCAAGGCTGGTGGTGAAGCCCGGGGGAAGCTCGAAGTCTTAGCCGATCCCTGTTAAGCATCCGTCAACCAGTCCAGCGGGGCGCTGCGGCACCGCCTGCTGCCGCACGATGCTCCGCGCGATCTCGTAATATTGAAGCGCGCGCTGTTCCAGCGTCAGGTTGTCCAGCACGAAACCGCGGGGATCGAACGTATCGGCGGCGCACCCGGCCCAGAAATCATCCCAGCCCGCCTCAAACCCGGCGATGTCGACGAACTTGGCGCCGCAACGATCGTCCCAGTACGGCACCGACGACACCGGCGCGAATTGGACCCGATGCGGATAGTAGTCGGGGTCTCGCCACGGCCCGCCTGGATCCCAGGCCAGCACCGGCACGCCGCAAGACAATGCCTGCTGATAGGCGATGCCCTGGCTCTCGTTCTGGCAGAGGAAGATCATCGCACGCGATTGCGCGAGCGCGGCCCGATAGTCTTCTTCCTTGTAGCTGCCGTAACGCAGCTCGGCGAACGAGCGGCCTTCCCTCGTGAGCCGGGCGCGGACGGGTTCGATCAGCTCCGCCGCGTAGCGATCGCGGTCCCAGTGCACCTTGTCGTAGATCAGGACGTCGACGCTCTTCTGCGACGTCGCCGGCGGTGCCCAGAGATCCGTGTCGATGCCGATCGGCCAGGCCTCCGTGTCGGGCCAATGCGGCCGATACATGTCGGCGTACCACGGGCCGGGCACCACGACCTTCTTCACCGGCAGGCGCTTGAACAGGTCGGGATCGTCGAGCGGATGATTGTGGGCGGCGACGCCGAGCAGGATCGGATTTTTCCAGGCGAACTTGTCGAGCAAGAAGGTGCGGCCGATGATGCAGGCGAGTTCGCCCGGATGTCGCGCGATGTAGCCATAGTCGTTGACGCGATAGCGGATACCGAGCCGATCGAGCCCCGCACAGAGATTGAGGAACACGCGCAGCTGCCCGCTCATGCGCGGCTCGCCAAGCAGCATGCGACGCGCCATGCGCCGCAGATGCCGGTCGCCGGGAAACCAGCGATCGTCCTTGTCCTCGTAGAACAGGTTGAGGACCATATCGTCGGGATCGTAGTCGAATGTCTTTGCGGGCACTGGTGTCCATCCGCGGCGGCCTGATGCGCATTCTCGCATGGGACCGGCTGTCGCACTCTTCCTAATTTGCCACAGGCTTAATGCCGGCGGCTTAACGCTAATTGACGAAACCAACGCTGCGGCAGCCTTCGTGGCGACGCTTTTTTCCCGATGCGAGTATCATCGAGGGCGGCCAGGGTTGCGATCGATCGCATTGCCAAGCGCAGATGCGCCCTGGTTAACAGACCGTTAAAGGCGAGCCGTATCTTGATCACCGCGGAAGACATTCTCGAATTGCCTGCCACATCGCGCGTCGTTCCAGCGGCGCGCGTCCCGCTGCAGGTCGGCTCAACCACGTCGGTGTCCGTCGTCATTCCGGCCAAGAATGTTGCGGCTTATGTCGGCGAAACCCTCGCCAGCGCACTGGCACAAACCGAGGTCACCGAAGTGATCGTCGTGGACGACGGCTCGACCGACGACACCCCCGCCATCGTCCGCGCCATTCGTGACCCTCGACTGCGCCTGATGACCAACGGCGCCGCCGGCGTATCGGCAGCGCGCAATCTCGGCGCGCAGCATGCGAACGGCCAATGGCTGCTCTTCCTCGATGCCGACGATCGCCTGCGGCCCGGCGCGGTCGCGGCGCTGCTGGCGGCTGCGCGTGGCGCGCCGCGAGCGGTTCTGGTCTACGGCGACTACAATACGATCGACAGCGAGGGACGGCAGATCGGCCGTCGGGATCTGCTCAAGGGCCGCCGCAAACCGTCCGGCGACGTGCTGGCGCGGCTCGCCGCCGGCAACTTCATCGTCAATGGCGGCATTGCGCTCGCACGTGCAGAGGCCTTCCGCGCCATCGGCGGGTTCGACGTCTCGCTCAGATATTGCGAGGACTGGCACTGCTGGTGCCGCCTTGCCGCGATCGGCGAATTCGAATTTGCGCCGAACCTTCTGCTCGACTACCGCCTTCACACGGCCAACACCATGAACGCGGCGGTGCGGACGCCACAGGATTTCTTTCCGGCGATCGCGCGGGTGTTCGACGACGGGCTGATCATGGCGCGATTGCCCGCGGGCATGGCGGCCGGGCTGCGCCAGGCCGCCGAGGTTCATCTCGTCACGTATTCGGCAATGCAAGCGGTCCGCTTCGGTAGATATCGCCAGGCCTTCGCCTATCTCGGGATAGTCGGGCGCCGCTCGCTCAAATCGCTGCCGCGTTCCGCGGTCAGGGTCGCCCTCGCCTGCTTCGGTATTTAGCCCGCCGCCTCGGCGTCAGGACACGATCTTCGAGGCCTCATAGGGCTTCGGCTCGATGCCGAACGCGGCGAGCGCCGAGCCGAGCGCGACCATCACGGGATGCATCGCGACGACGGCTTTCGACGATTTCAGCAGAGCGGCCGCGAGCAACAGCGACAGCGGCAACCTCCCGAGCATCTGCGCAAACACCCACACTCGCGCCGCAGCGCCCTGCGCGGCCTTGGACTGCACACGATAATTGATCGCGCCGATGCGCAGGCCTCGCTTCACGATCCAGCCGAAACTGGTGCGGCTTTGCGGCACGGTCTCGGTGATGACTGCTTCCGCCGTCCAGTGGAAGGTCATGCCGGCGTCGCGGCAGCGCACGAAGAAATCGCAGTCGCCGCCCCCGAGGAAGTTGAAGCGCGGGTCGAAGGCGGGACGGGCAAAGCTCTCGAACGCCGCACGCGTGATCAGGCAATTGCCGCAGCCGTAGATCAAGGGCACAGCGCCGCTGTAATCATAGGCGGGACAGAAAACGGGGTGGCGCGAAAGCCAGGGCATGCGGTGGTCCTCGAAGACCGGCAGCACCGGCCCGCCGACCACATCGGCGCCGGTCGCCTCCGCGGTGCGGACCATCAGCTCGAGCCAATCGGGCGAGGCAATCTCGTCGTCGTCGATCATCAGGAACCGGGTCGCGGCGGGAAACAGCGCCAGCGCCGTCTCGAAGGCGGCGTTGATCGCCTGGACGTTGCCTTGCCGTTTCTCGACCAGGCAGACACCCTGAAGTCTGCCATCGGCGA
This sequence comes from Bradyrhizobium lupini, assembly GCF_040939785.1. Lineage (NCBI taxonomy): Bacteria > Pseudomonadati > Pseudomonadota > Alphaproteobacteria > Hyphomicrobiales > Nitrobacteraceae > Bradyrhizobium > Bradyrhizobium lupini. The sequence goes on along the minus strand of NZ_CP162553.1, from coordinate 4,699,207 downwards.
GATACTCCGCGGCCACCGGCGCGCTTTCGCGCCGGACCGCATCGTTCTCGGCCATGACGACGGCGAAAGAGCGCGGGGTGCGCTGGCTGGCGAGCGAGTCCAGTGTCAACCGCAGATGCTGCGGGCGGCGGAAGCAGGGGATGCAGACGACGATACCAACCGACAGGTCGATGATCCGGGAGCTGGCCGCGATCTCCCGGTTGGGATCGCGCACGGCATGCGAGATACGCGTGGCGGACAGGTCTGTCGGGATCAATGTCATGACGTTCTAGATGTCCGAGATAGATTGAAAAAGCCCTGCTTCGATCCCGGGATCAGCGCCGTCCCGCGACGGCACATCGCCCCGGGACGGATGCGTCCCAAAATGAACGGCCGGTTTGAGCCTGACGACGGCGCCAAGGCCGCCGATGTTCCGCCATCCATGCACTTAACCGCTTTCGGGTGTTTCTGCCGCGAAACCTTGCGCGCGTGATACTGCAATTCGCGGTCCACCGTGCCGACGGCGGCTGACGCGGACGATGCCGTAGTTAACGCACATGCTCATTAACCTGATCGTAAGCACCGCGGCGGGTGAAGCGTCGCGGCATCGGATTTGCTCTACGGGCACACGAGATTTTTCCTGTAAATTTAAGTCGAACAAGCGCGGTCCGAAAAAAATGAACAAGCCAGCCACGATCGATTTCGCGACAGCCACGGCGGTCCAAATTCCCGCGGCCATTGCACACACTCAGGCGCTGCACGATCTCGTCCCCGGTGAAGCCCGCGACAGCCTGCTCGCCGTTCACGACGTACTGCGCCGCGAACTGCCACGGGGCCAGCTCGCCACCTACGAAGCCGGAGGCGGCTCGTGCAGCGTCCTGCCACCGGAATTGCTGAACCGCAGCAAGGTCACCGTCGTCGACATCGACGAGGACCAGGTTCGCAACAACAGCTACGCGGACGAAGCGATCCTCGGCGACGTCCAGACCTACCGCTTCGGGCGCGAGACCTTCGATCTGGTGATCTGCTACAACGTGATCGAACATCTTCCCAAGGTCGACGCCGCACTCTTGAATTTCCGCGATGCGCTCAAGCGCGGCGGGATGATTCTGATCGGCGCGCCCAATCCGCGCTCATTGTCCGGGGTCGTCACCAAATACTCGCCGCACTGGTTCCACGTCTGGTTCTACCGGCACATTCGAGGCATCAAGGATGCCGGCCTGCCGGGCGAGCCGCCGTTCCCGACCTTCTTCCATCCCCTGGTGTCGCTGCCGAGGCTCGAAGCGTTCGCCGCCGCCAATGGCCTCGAGATGATCTACCGCCGTGAGGTCGAGAGCCCGCGCTATCCCGAGATGCGCCGGCGCAAGCCGCTGTTCGCAGCCCTGGTCGACGCCGGCGCCGCCGTTCTCAACGCCGTGCTCCCGCGCGGGACCGACGTCCGCCGCGGCGATTATCACGTCATCCTGCGGAAAAGCTGACGGCCATGGTGCGCGCGCGGCCGATCGCAAGACCAGCGAAGCCTCGCGGCCACGCCGCACGGGGTAACGAACCGTTAATCTCTGAAGGACCGCGCCATCGCACGCGTCACGACGACGCGTCGAAGAGAGGCACGCGCTTAAACGCTTTGTTTGCCATTTCGGTGAATAGTCCCTCAATGAGTATGGTTAATTTTCCCTGTTGCGTTGAGTGGGCACCTATATCTGAGGTGCGTGGCGTAGAGCGAAGAGTACCCCCTCAGCTCGCGGCACTTGGAATGAAAGCTGGGGATCATGCTTGACTATAACCAGCCGATAGATCGGGCCAGACCGGAGGCCCCGCAGCACCGGCCTCAGGCCAGCTTCAACGTGCTGGAGCTGGTCAATCTGCTCTGGCGGCGGAAGATCGCGATTGCCGTTGCCGCGCTGCTCGGTGCGACGCTTGCCGTCACCGTGGGCAAGAGCCTGACGCCCCGCTACACCGCCACCGCCCAGCTCTATGTCGACCCGCGCGAGCTTCAGCTCGTCGACCGCGAGCTAACGCCCCGCGCGCAGGACGTCTCCGGCATGTCGATGGTGGTCGAGAGCCAGGCGCGCCTGATCACCTCCAACAGCGTGCTGCTCCAGGTGATCCAGCAGGCTGATCTGGACAAGGATCCCGAATTCGGCGGCGGCGCCGACGGCAAAGGCGTGATGTCGTCGCTGCTCGGCCTGATCGGCCTTCAGCCCCACGCGCCCTCCGCCGCGGAGAAAATGGAAGTGCAGCTCGCCGCCCTCGAGGCGCTGAACCGGCACATCACGATCCGCAAGACCGAGAAGAGCTTCATCGTCGATATCGAAGTCTGGTCGACCGATCCGGCGAAAGCGGCAATGCTCGCCAACACGCTGACCAGCGCCTACCTCGCGGAGTCCCGCAACTCGCAGGCGTCAGCCGCGCGGCGCGCCACCAACGATCTCTCCGGCCGCCTGAAGGAACTGCGCGAGCGGCTGCGCAACGCCGAGACCGTGCTCGCGACCTACAAGGCCCAGAACAATTTCGTCGGCACCCAGGACGCGCTGATCAGCGACCAGCAGCTTTCCGCCAGCAACCAGCGGCTTTCCGCCGCCCGCGCCGCGACGATGGACGCGCAGGCGCGCCTCGACCAGATCGAGGCGAGCCGGCGCACGACGGCAGATGCAGGCGCGAACTCCGAGGCGCTGCAATCGCCAACCATCGCCAACCTGCGCGCGCAATATGCCGACGCGCGCAAGAAATATGCGGAGCAGGCCGGCGAACTCGGCCCGCGTCATCCAGCGCTGCGCCAGACCGAAAAGCAGGTCGAGGATCTCAAGCGCACCATCAACGAAGAGATCGACCGCTTCGCCCAGTCCGCCAAGAACGATTTGACGCGCGCCCGCGACTTTGAAGCCTCGCTCAGCCGGGCGCTGGAGGCACAGAAGCGGCAGAGCGTCCAGCTCAGCCAGGCCGCCGTGCGCCTGCGCGAACTCGAGCGCGAAGCCGATGCCAGCCGTGACGTCTATCAATCCTTCCTCAAGCGCTCGCGCGAGACCGAGGAGCAGGAGACGCTGAACACCTCGGCGGCGCGAATCATCGGCGAAGCGACGGTGCCGCAGCGGCGCTCGTTCCCGCCGGCGATGAGCCTGTTCGCCATGATCGGCTTCATCTTCGGCGCAATCGCTGCATCGAGCTGGTTCGTCGCGGCAGAGCTGCTGTTGGCCGGTGCGTTCGCGCCGGCACCGGCGCCGGCCCGTCCCAATCGCACTCCGTTGCCGCAAGCTCCGCGAGCTCCAGAGCCTTCGCGGGCGCCGGAGACTGCCCGGTCCCAGCCGGTCTCGCGAGCCCCGGAAGTCGCGGAGGCACTGCCGGAACTCGCCGCCCCGCCGCTGCAACCTTCGATGGTCGAGAAGCCCCTGATCGAAAAGCCGCTGATCGCGCGCCTCCAGGAGGCCGACGTCATCCACACGCTCGGTGCCATTCTCGCCACCGGCGGCGGCATCGACCTCACCCGGCTCGGCTGGCCAACGCTGCGCCCCGGCTTTCCACTGACGACGCTGCTCAACGCCTGGCGCGACATGCGCGCTACGGCGGCCCGGCGCGCCGGCGGAAAGACAATGCCGGTCATCGCGCTCGTCGGTGCCGGTGAGACCACCGGGCGCAGCGTGACCGCGCTGAATTTCGCGCTCGCGGCCGCGCGCGACGGCGCCCGGGTCCTGATGATCGATGCCGACCATCAGGCGCACCCGCTCTCGAACAAGGTCAGCCGTCCCGGCAAGAGCGAGCCGAGCAAGGTCGGATGGCTTTCGATCGGCAGCAAGGCCGCGTGCGAGATCAAGACACTCAACGGCATCTCGATATTGCCGGCCGCCGAACGCGACGCCGGCAAGGCCACTGACGCCATCCGCAAGGCCATCGAGCAGGCGCGCTCCGCCGGCGGCTATGACCTTGTGATCCTTGACGGCCCCGCGGCGCCACTCACGGCCGGCAGCCGTAAGCTGCTCGATGATGCCGACGCGCTGGTGGCGGTGCTGCCGACCAGCCTCGACATCAACGACGGCCTGGAGGAGATCTTGAGCACACTCGGCCGCGCGGAGCGCAAGCTCGTCGGCGTCGTGCTCGACGAACTCACCCCTATGGCCCAAGCTCGCCAACGAGGCAGACAATATGCTTGAGCGCCGCATCAATCTCGATGGCCGGGCCGCAACCGCCGACGTGCCGCGGATCACCATCGGCGGCCTTCGCATGGCCGCACTCGATCTGGAAGCGACCGCAAATTTCATGATCGAGGCGACCGATCCGCGCCATCGCATCGGCCGTCCGCTGCACCTGACCTCGGCCAATGGCGAGGTGCTGGCGCGGTGCTCGACCGAACCCGAGACCGAGCGCCTGTTCCGCAGCGCTGACCTGATCAACGCCGATGGCCAGCCGCTGGTGGCGGCGTCCAGGCTACAATCCTGGTTTCCGTTGCCCGAGCGGGTCGCCACGACGGACCTGTTTCACGTCGTCGCGCGCAAGGCTGAAGCGGTCGGCCGCACCTTCTACATGTTCGGCGCCAGCGAGGACGAGAACGCCCTTGCGGTCGAGAACGTCCGAAAGATGTATCCAAACCTCAAGATCGTTGGCTACAGCCACGGTTATCTCCGTGGCGACGCGCTGCGCGCGAAGGTCGACGAGATCAACGCGCTTGCGCCGGATTATCTCTGGGTTGCGCTGGGCGTGCCAAACGAGCAGGCGTTCGTCGAGGAATTCACCCCGCATCTCACCAATGTCGGCGTCATCAAGACATCCGGCGGCCTGTTCAACTTCTTGTCGGGAAGCCGCGCCCGCGCGCCGCGATGGATGCAGAAGATCGGGCTGGAATGGGCCTGGCGCACCTTGCTCGAGCCCCGCCGCCTGTTCTGGCGCTATTTAACCACCAACCCACGCGCAATCTATCTGCTGTTCAGCCGCAATCGGCCCTTTAATAATCGCTGAGTAGACGACGACATGATCGCCGCCGGTTGCCAGCCCCACCTGCGCTATTTCAACGCCAGCGGCGCCGGTATTGCGCCTTGCGGGCCGGGCTCATAAGCGGCTAAAGAGACTGTCACAGTCGGTGTCGGCAACTTTCCCGGCCGCCGCGTGTTTTGTATGGCCGCCGACACAAGCGGCACAGTCGGCTCAGCCAATAGTGCGAGCCAGCTTTTCACAGCGAAGGCCACGATCGAGTCCGCGCATCGGCCTGCTTTCAGGCGCGACCCAAGGGAGCACGGAACGAATGCATCAGGCCGCAAGCCTGCAATTCGAGCGCATGATGGGCGAGCTCGTCCTCTGGCATGCCGTGCCGGAGCACGAACGATCGCCGGCGCCGGCCTGGTGGTGGGGTCCGGCGATGGCCGTGCTCGACACGCACGAGCCGATGCCACACGCGTGGTGTTCTGAACTCGGTCTGAGCCACGACTCGAGCTTTGCCGAAGGCGCGCACGCCCTGCTCGCCCTGTTCGCCAAGCAAACCTCGCCGACCTGGCCGGATGATTTTCCGCGCAAGGCGGAAATCAAGGAAGACGACGCCCGCGAGCTGCACCCGCAGCCGTCAGACGACAGCGCTTTTCAACCGTAGCGCCGCGGCCGCGGTGGCGGCATGGTCCGGCTCCGGCTGGAGCGGCGGCGCGTAGGGCAGCTCCATGGGCTGCAGCAGCTCGGCCATCTGCCGCGCCGGCAGCGGCTTGGAGATCAGGAAGCCCTGCATCTCGTCGCAGCCATGGGCGCGCAGGAATGCCTCCTGTTCGGCATTCTCGACGCCTTCCGCCACCACGGTCATGCCGAGCGCCTTGCCCATGCTGATGATCGCCTGCGCGATCGCCTGGTCTTCCAGATCCTGTGGCAAATCGCGCACGAAGGAGCGGTCGATCTTGATGGTGTCGATCGGAAAATGCTTCATCAGCGACATCGACGAATAGCCGGTGCCGAAGTCGTCGATGGCAAGGCGGATGCCGCGGCTCTGGATCGCGTCGAGCACCTTGAGCGCACGCCCGACGTTGCGCATCATCATGCTCTCAGTGACCTCCAACTGGAGCAGCACGGGCGACATGCCGCTGGCGGCCAGCGCCTCGTCGACGTCCTGCAACAGATGCTCGTCGACAAACTGCCGCGGTGACAGGTTGACCGCCATCGACACCGGCAACAGGCCGCGGCGCTGCCAGGCCATGGCCTGCGCGCAGGCCTCCTTTACCACCCAGCGGCCGATCGGCACGATCAATCCGGTCTCCTCCGCGAGCGGAATGAACTGCGCCGGCGAGATGCTGCCCAGATCGGGGTGCGTCCAGCGCAGCAGGGCTTCCACGCCCGTGATCTGGCCGGTCTCCATGTCCACCTTGGGCTGGTAGTTCAAAGTGAACTGATTCCGCTCCAGCGCCCGGCGCAGCGCACTCTCCAACGACAGCCGCTCGATCGACTGCGTCTTCACTTCCTTGGAGAAGAAGCGATAGCCGTTCTTGCCGTCTTCCTTGGCGAGATACATCGCCATGTCGGCGTTCTTGGTCAGCGTCTGCACGTCGGAGCCGTTGGTCGGATACATCGCGATACCGATCGAGGCCGTGGTGTGGCACTCGTGCCCCGCTAGCTCCATGGGCTCCGCAAGCGCCGTCAACAGCCCGGTCGCGATGCGCTGGACGTCATCGATCTCGCCGCATTGATCGAGGATCACCACGAACTCGTCGCCGCCGAGCCGCGCCACGACGTCGGTTGCGCGCAGCGCACCACGCAGCCGGTTGGCCACTTCGAGCAGGAGCAGATCGCCGGCCTCGTGGCCCAGCGAATCATTGATGACCTTGAAACGATCGAGGTCGATGAACAGCACCGCAAAGCGCTGATCGTGGCGCTGCGCCTCGTCGATCGCCTCATGCAGCAACCCGTTGAAGGTCTCGCGGTTCGGCAGGTCGGTCAGGCTGTCGTGCGAAGCGAGGTATTCGATTCGCTCGTCGGCCTGGTTTTTCTCGTCGGCCCGGTCGAAATTCTCCATCGCGAAGGAGACGTTGTCGGCGAGGCGCTGCAACAGCTCGACGAACTCGGCCGTGAAGGTGCCGGGCTCGGTCGACATGTAGATCATGACGCCGACGGCCCGATCGTGTGCGACGAGGGGAAAAGCCGCGCCCGACCGCGCGCCGTCGTTGCGGACAATGGAATGAAAGGCGCGAACGCGATCGTCATTGAGATAGTCGTTGCTGATGCAGGGCTGGCGAGTGCGGAACGCCGTGCCGCTCATTCCGCGCCCCTCGGGGCGCTCGGGGTCGATTGATAGGCGGACATTGCGCGTGGTGTCAGACGACGGTCCGGCGCTCGACACGATCTCCAGCTGATCGCTATCGACCCTCGCCAGCGCAATGGTGGTCGAGGTGAACTTGGCGCCGTTCGATGCGGCGAGACAGACGAGGTCGAACAGTTCGGCGCGCGACTTCGCCCGCATGATCGCCTCGTTGGTCGCGCTCAGCGCCGCGAACATGCGAGCCAAACGCTCCGTCCGCGCCTCGTTGCGGGCCTTTTCCTCGGCGCGATCGAAATTATCGAGTGCAAATGACACGTTCTCGGCGAGGCGCCCGAGCAACTCGACCATATCGGGTGTGAACGTATTCTCTTCCGGCGCGAGGAAAAGCAGAATGCCGATCGGCTCCTGGCCGGCGCGCAGCAGCGGGAAGCTGGCAGCCGCTCGCGTTCCATCTTCGATCGCCTTAGAGTGCCAATGCGCCGCTCGGAGGTCGTGGAGATAGTCGTTGATGACGCTGGGCCCGCGGGTCCGCAGCGACATCCCTATGATTCCGCGACCCTCAGGATGGTCGGCGGAAACAAAGCAGGTGCGTCCCACCATCCGCTCCTGGAGGCGCCCCTTCACGGCAACCACGCGAACGAGTTCACGCTGGTCGTCCATAATGCCGATTGTCGCCGAGGCGAATACGCCGCCGAGCACGGCTGCCTGGCACGCCCCTTCGAACAGCTCCTCGCGCGTCTTGGCGCGCATGATGGCCTCGTTCGTCGCGCTCAGCGCCTCGAACATGCCGCTCAACCTGTCACGCTGCCTGTCGGCCTTCGCCTTCTCGTCGGCACGGTCGAAGTTCTCCAACGCGAAGGCGACATTGGCCTGGAGCTTGCGCAATAGCTCGACGAATTCGTCCGTGAAAGTGCCGCACTCGGGCGAATTGAACAGGAATACGCCTTCGACGCTGTCGCCGTTGAATAGCGGCATCGCGGTTGAGGACCTAATGCCATTGCGACGCGCGCTGGCGTGCCAAGGCTTGAGGCGGGCGTCTGCCAGGACGTCGTTGCTGATACAGGGCCGCCGCGTCCGGAACGCGGTGCCGGTCAGCCCTCGTCCTTCCGGCTCCTTGTCGCTGACCGACAGCCTGAAGGAACGCACTTCCTCGGCGTTCGGTCCGAAGGACGCAACAACACGAAGCAGTCCCGCATCGCGGTCAAGCAATGCAATGGAGGTCGAGGCGAACTTGGCGCCGTGCACCGTGGCTTCGCAAACCAGATCCAACAGTTCGCTGCGCGACCTTGCCCGCAGAATGGCTTCGTTCGTCGCGCTTAGCGCTGCGTACATACGCGCCAGCCGATCCTCCTCCAAGGCGATCTGGGCCTTCTCCTTGTCGCGGTCGAAGTTCTCGAGCGCAAAGCACACGTTTTCGGTCATGCGCAGCAACAATGCGACGATGCCTTCGTCTTTCGCCCAGGCTTTGCTCACGAAGAAAAACAGCACGCCGATGCTGGTGCCACGCTTGATCAAGGGAGCAGCCACGCAGGCGACGGCGCCGGCATTGACGTTGGCCTGCTCCCAGGTGGTCCCCTTGGTGCGATTGACGAGGTCGTCCTCGACGATCGCTTGCTGGGTCCGGAACACCTCGCCGGAGATGCCCTTGCCGTAGGGACTCTCCGGATCAATCGAGTAGCGCGACTGTCTGATCAGATCCAGATTATGTCCGGTCGCTGCCACCGGCGTCAGCCATTCGGAATCCGGCTCGTGCAGCAGAACGAAAGTGGCAAGCGATTTGCCGCTATAAACAGCGGCGTCGCAGACCCGCTGGTACAAGTCCAGCTCAGTGCTGGCTTGCAGAATTGCTTCGTTCGTCGCACTGAGCGCGCCGAACATGCGGTTGAGCCGCCGCACTGCCCGCTCGCCATCCAGGCGGGCTCCCTCGGTCGCGAAGCTCTCCAGCGCGTGAGAGATATTGGCCGACATCCGCTCGAACAACGAGACCATCGCCTCGTCGAGCGAGCCGGCGCCCGACCGCGTAACATACAACACCCCAATACTGCGTCCCATGCAGACCAGGGGTAGCGCCGCGGCCGCGCCGACACCCGCCGCCACCGCGCCGTTGCGCCATGCCAGCGAACGCGGATCGTTCAGGAAATCGTTGCTGATGCAGAGCTTCTGGCTGCGGAACGCCTCGCCGCCCACGCCCAAGCCTTCCGGCGTGCCAGCCTGCGTGGTGATCTCGATCGCGCTCAGCCGCGCCACGTCATCGCCGCGACCAGCGGCAAAGCGAAGCTTATGGCCATCCGGCTCCACAAGGAACACGGCCACGGCCATGAAGTCTCCACTCGCAAACCCGGCGTCGCAGACCTTCTGGTACAGCTCATCCGGCGATTTCGCGTAGAGGATCGCTTCGTTGATGGCGCTCAACGCCGCAAAGGTGCGCGCGAGTGTCGTCGGCACGATCTCAGCTCCCGGGCATTTCTGCCTTTTTTCCCGGATGACGTTATGACCGGCGATCGCCTAAGTGGTCGTTATTGCGCGCTGCAAACCGTCGATCAAAGTGAACGAGCTGCGAACGACCTGCGCCAATCTGTCGAAAATGCCACCGCGCGGGACGAATCTTCGCCCGACGGCCCTGCTCGCTGCGAATTTGCAGCCCTGTATTGGTTTACAGGAGATTGATATCGCAGCCGCGCTTTGAGACCATGGCGCCCAACAAGCAGCCTGTTAAGGGCACCATGCCGGGGAAGCGCCATGCCGATCGTCCATGCCGACCGCCTCACGCGCATCAGCGCAGCGCTGCTTCGGGTTGCCGGGGCTTCCGAGGAAGAGGCCGACGCGGTCGCAAACGGCTGCGTCAACGCCAATCTCGCCGGCCACGATTCCCACGGCGTGATCGCCATTCCCACCTATGTTGACCGGATCAAGGCCGGCCACATCGTGCCCGGCGCCAGATGGACCATCGTGCAGGAATCGCCGACGACGACCGTGATCGACGGCCAGTGGGGTTTTGGCTTCCACGTCAACGCCAAGGCGATGGCGCTGACGATCGAGAAAGCGAAGACGGCGAATGTCGCCGCCTGCACCGTGTTCCGGCAAAGCCATGTCGGCCGCCTCGCCGCCTATCCGCTGATGGCAATGCGCGAAGGCATGATCGGGATCGCAACGGCGGATTCCGGCCGTTCGCCGAAGCATGTGGCGCCATTCGGCGGCAAGGAGGCACGGCTCGGCACCAATCCGATCTCGATCGCGGTGCCGTCCGACCTCGATGCGCCGTTCTACCTGGACATGGCGACCTCTGCGGTCGCGGCCGGCAAGATCCAGCTCGCGGTCGCCCGCGGCGAGGAAATCCCGCCGGGGTGGATCATCGATGCCGAGGGACGGCACACTACCGATCCAACCCAGTATCGCAAGGGCGGCGCGCTGCTGCCGCTCGGCGGCACCGAGGGCTACAAGGGCAGCGGCCTCGCCGCAATGGTCGAGGTCCTGTGCGGCCTGCTCACCGGCCTCGGTTTCGGCGTCGAGCCCACGGGCCGGCACAATGACGGCTGCTTCATGGCCGTGTTCAACGTCGCCGCGTTTCGCCCGCTGCAGGATTTCAAGCGCGAGGTCGCCGAGTTCGCACACTATCTCAAATCGACCCCGCCCTCCGAGGGCAGCAAGGGCGTGTTCTATCCCGGTGAGATCGAGGGCTTGCGTGAGCAGCAGCGCCTGCGCGACGGCATCGAGATCGAGGATGCGACCTGGGAAAAACTGCGCGCGCTGGCGCGCGAGTACAGGCTCGACACGGTCCTCGACCTGGCCTGACGGATTTCGGCCTGACGCAATTCGGAGAACAGCAGCATGACGCGGCAGATGGTACTGGTCGGCTTCCTTCAGGCCCAGAACTGCACGAATTTGCCGAGCTCGTGGCGACATCCGGACTCGCGCGACGATTCGATGTCGGCGGACTATTATCAGGAGATCGCCAAAATCCTCGAAGCCGGCAAGTTCCACATGGCCTTCTTCGACGACCGGCTGGCGATGCCGGACCGCTACGGCAACGATCACGCCCACACCGTCGAATACGGCATCCGCTGCGTGAAGATGGATCCGCTGATCGTGCTGACGACGATGGGCATGGTGACGGAGAAGCTCGGGTTGGGTGCGACCGGCTCGACGACTTATTTCGAGCCCTTCGACATCGCCCGCCGCTTCGCAACGCTCGACCTGATGTCGGGCGGACGCGCCGGATGGAACGTCGTGACCTCGCTCAATGACGGCGAGGCCTTCAACATGGGCCGGGATTCTCATCCCGAGCACGACGCCCGCTATGACCGCGCCGACGAATTCATGGAGATCGTTCTCGGCCATTGGGACACCTGGGAAGACGGCGCGCTCATCATGGACAAGACGAGCGGCCGCTTTGCCGATCCGGCCAAGGTGAAGCGGCTCGATCACAAGGGCCCATTCTACAAGTCCCGCGGTCCCTTCACGGTGCCCCGCTCCGACCAGGGCCATCCCGTGATCATCCAGGCCGGCGCGTCCGGCCGCGGCCAGCGCTTTGCAGGACGATGGGGTGAGGTGATCTTCACCGCTGCACGCAATCTCGCCGCCGCCAAGGAAGGCTATGCGGCGGTGCGTAACGAGGCCGCGAAAGCCGGTCGGGATCCGGAGGCGATGTTCCTCTGCAACCTGACGACACCAGTCTGCGCCGCGACCAAAGCCGAGGCCGAAGACAAGATGGCGTTGATCAACAAGCTGCCGCTGCAGATCGATGCGCTGTCGCTGCTGGCCGAAGCGCTCAACTACGACTTCGCCTCCAAGGATCTCGACGAGCCGCTGACGACTGAGGAGTTGAAGAGCATGCAGGGCATTCTGGGCATCCGCGACGGCGTGCTCAAGAACTCCGGCAAAAGCAATCCGAGCGCGCGCGACTTCGTCACCTTCTCTGGCCGCGGTCAGGTCCAGGATGCGATGGTCGGCGGTCCCAAGGAGATCGCGGACAAGCTCGAAGAAATGTTCGTCGAGCGCGGCTGCGACGGTTTTGTCATCGCCGCGACCTATGTGCCCGGCTCCTATGCCGATTTCGTGCAACATATCGTCCCGGAATTGCAGCGGCGCGGATTGTTCCAGAAGGAGTATCGCGGCAAGACGCTGCGGGAAAATCTCGGGCTCAAGCGCCCGGCAGCCGGCGACTGGAAAGTGCAGCCGCGCGATGCCGCGGAATAACAAGGGAGACACGGCATGCGCTGGCTGAAATTCACCGCCGCGGACAAGACGTCCTGGGGGATCGTCGAGGGTGACCAGGTCATCGCGATCGAGGGCGATCCCTTCGGAGAATGGCAACGCACCTCGCGCACGTATCAGCTCTCGCAGGTCAAGATCGAACTGCCGCTGATTCCGCGCACTTTCTACTGCGTCGGCTTGAACTATCTGAAGCACCTGAAGGAGGCCGCCGACAAGCGCGGCGAAGTGCCTGCTGTCCCCGACCGCCCCGAGATCGGCTATCGCGCGCAAAACGCGCTGATTGCGCATGACGAGGACGTCGCGATCCCGTCCTTTGCGACGGACAAGATCCACTACGAAGGCGAACTCGTTGTCGTCATCGGCAAGAAGGTCAAGCATCTCACCAATCAGAATGCGATGGATTGCGTGTTCGGCTACACCATCGGCAACGACGTCAGCGAACGAAGCTGGCAGAAGGCCGACCGCAGCCTGTGGCGCTCGAAGAACGCCGACACGTTCAAGCCGATGGGCCCGTGGATCGAGACCGAGGCCGACCTCGACAAGATGGAAACGATCGTCCGGGTCAACGGCAAGGAGACCAACCGCTTCCACACCAACGACATGATCTTTGGCGTGGTGCCGTTCCTAGTCGAGCTGACCAAGTATTTTACGCTATGGCCGGGCGATGTGATCTGGATGGGCACGGATGGTGCCTCGCCTGATATCAAGCACGGCGACGTCGTGGAGATCGACATCACCGGTGTCGGCACGCTGCGGAACAGGTTCGTGCGGGAAGAGCGGTGATCCTCATCCTGAGGAGCTTGCGAAGCAAGCGTCTCGAAGGATGAAGGCGCCCGGTTGTGGCGTCGCGCTTCGAGACGGCCGCTACGCGGCCTCCTCAGCACAAGCTCAAAACGGCAGGGCCACGCCCGTCTTGATCTCTTTCAGCACCACGTTGCTTCTCACATAGCGAATGCCGGGAATGCGGAACATGAAGTCGTCGAGGAATCTGTTGTAGGCCGCCATGTCCTGCACGACGACGCGCAAATGGTAATCGGCATCGCCCGTGGTCGCAAAGCACTCCAGCACCTCACGCCGCGTGGTCACCCGCGCGACGAACTCGTCGACGAATTTTGCGTCGTGCCGTTCCAGCGAGACGTGGAGGATCGCGGACATCGCAAAGCCGGCCTGCTCGCGCGCGACCAGGGCCGCATAGCCCCGGATGGCACCGCTCTCCTCCAGCGCGCGCACCCGGCGCCAGCATGCCGAAGTCGACATGCCGACTGCGTCGGCGAGCTGCTGGTTGGTGGCGCGGCCGTCCTTCTGAAGATAGGCGAGAATCCGCGCGTCCTGGTCTTCGATCATGGAAACCACCAAAATGGATTAATCTACCTTCCCGTACATCGTTTTGGATAACTCTACCATAATAGGTACGCTATTCGGAAAGAAAGGTAAGACCTACCAGTTGCCCAGGCTTACCCTTCTCCCATCCGGCAAGGATGCCGTGGGGAGGTCCGCATGGCCGCCATTTCGTCTCTCGATTCTTACGAGCTTTCCGACCGCTACGATCGCGAACGGGGCCGCGTCTTCCTCACCGGCACGCAGGCCATCGTCCGCATCGCGCTCGACCAGGTGCGGCGCGACCGTGCCGCGGGGCTGAACACGGCGGGCTTCATCTCAGGCTATCGCGGCTCGCCACTCGGCGGGATCGACCTCGAGCTGTGGCGCATCCACGAGCGACTGAAGCGGGACCGCATCGAATTCCTCCCCGCAGTGAACGAAGATCTTGCCGCGACCGCCGTGCTCGGCTCACAACAGGTCGAGACGCAAGCCGACCGCGAGGTCGATGGCGTGTTCGCTCTCTGGTACGGCAAGGGCCCCGGCGTCGATCGCTCCGGCGATGCGCTGAAACACGGCAACGCCTACGGCTCCTCACCGCATGGCGGCGTTCTGGTGGTCGCCGGCGACGACCATGGCTGCGTCTCGTCCTCGATGCCGCACCAGTCCGACGTCGCCTTCATGAGCTGGTTCATGCCGACGCTCCACCCCGCAAGCGTCAGCGAATATCTCGAATTCGGTGAATATGGCTACGCGCTGAGCCGCTTCACCGGCATGTGGGTCGGCTTCAAGGCGATCTCTGAGATCGTGGAATCCGGCGCGTCCGTCGCGCTGCGCCCACCGCGGGCCTTCCACGCGCCAGACTTCACGCCGCCACCCGGCGGCCTGCACTATCGCTGGCCCGATCTGCCCGGCCCGCAGATCGAGGAGCGGCTGGAGGCGAAGAAGCACGCGGTCTACGCCTTCGCAAAGGCTAATCCGATCGATCGTCACATCTACGACATCCCGGACGCCACCTACGGCATCGTCACCACGGGCAAGGCCCATCTCGATCTGATGGAAGCGCTGCGGCTGATGGGTCTCGACGAAGCGGACTGCCGCAGCATCGGCATCGACATCTACAAGGTCGGCATGGTCTGGCCGCTGGCGCTGCATGACGCGATGGCGTTCGTGAGGGGCAAGCGCGAGATCCTTGTCGTCGAGGAGAAGCGCGGCATCATCGAAAGCCAGTTCAAGGAATATTTTTACGATTATCCGGGCGAAAAACCCGAGCGCATGGTCGGTAAGCATGACGAGCAAGGGGCGCGGCTGATCTCCTGGATCGGCGAATTGTCACCGCGTGCGCTCGCTGGGGTGCTCGCACGCCGTCTCGATCCGATGTTCCCAGGCCTCAATCTCGCCGCACGCGCAGCCGGCTTGATGCCTGAGGCCTCGCGCACGATCAACGTCAGCGGTGCGACGCGTACGCCCTATTTCTGCTCGGGCTGCCCGCACAATACATCGACGAAAGTGCCCGAGGGTTCGAAGGCGCTGGCCGGCATCGGCTGTCATTTCATGGCCAGCTGGATGGACCGCGAGACATCGTCCCTGATCCAGATGGGAGGCGAAGGCGTGAATTGGGCCGCCTCGTCACGCTTCACCGGCAACAAGCACGTGTTCCAGAATCTGGGCGAAGGCACCTATTATCATTCGGGTTCGATGGCGATCCGGCAGGCGATCGCCGCCAAGGCCAACATCACCTACAAGATCCTGTTCAACGATGCCGTGGCGATGACCGGCGGCCAACCCGTCGACGGCCCAATCAGCGTCCACGCTATCGCGCACAGCGTCCGCGCCGAGGGCGTTGCGCGCATCGCGCTGGTGTCGGACGATCCGGCGCAATTTCCGCCAGGCGATCTTCCGGTCGGCGTGTCCCTCCATCCGCGCGAGAAGATGGACAGCGTGCAGCGCGAGCTGCGCGATATTCCCGGCGTCTCGGTGCTGATCTATCAGCAGACCTGCGCGACAGAGAAACGGCGTCGCCGCAAGCGTGGACAGATGATCGATCCCAAACGCTTCGCCTATATCAACGATCTCGTCTGCGAAGGCTGCGGCGACTGCTCGGTCGAATCCAACTGCCTCAGCGTCGAGCCCAAGGAGACGCCGTTCGGCCGGAAGCGCCGGATCAACCTCTCATCCTGCAACAAGGACTTTTCCTGCCTCAACGGGTTCTGCCCGAGCTTCGTCACCGTCGAGGGCGCGAGGCGCCGGAAGAAGGGCGCGAGCCGGATCGACGCGGTCGGCCACGCGGCCACGCTTCCCCTGCCCGGGCCCGCAACGCTCGACCGTCCCTATGATCTGCTCGTCACCGGCGTCGGCGGCACCGGCGTGATCACGGTCGGCGCGCTGATCGGCATGGCGGCCCACCTCGAAGGAAACGGTGTCTCGGTGCTGGATTTTACCGGCTTTGCGCAGAAATTCGGGCCGGTGCTGAGCTACATCCGGTTGGCCGCATCTCCCGACGCATTGCACCAGGTCCGTATCGACCAGGGCGCGGCCGATGCGCTGATCGGCTGCGACCTCGTCGTCAGCTCCTCGCCGAAGGCGTCCGGCACCTATCTAAAAGGTACGCGCGCCGCGGTCAACACCGCGGAGATGCCGACCGGCGACGTCGTCCGCTTCCGTGACGCCGATCTCGCCTCACCCGCCCGCCTGCGTGCGATCGGCCAGGTGATCGGCGACGGCAATCTCGACACCATCAACGCCAATGCGCTGGCCGAGCGCCTGCTCGGCGATGCCGTCTATGCCAATATCGTCATGCTGGGCTTTGCCTGGCAGCGCGGGCTGCTGCCGGTCTCGCTGTCGGCGCTGTTGCGCGCGATCGAGCTCAACGGCGTCGGGGTCGAAAGCAACAAGCAGGCTTTCGCCTGGGGCCGGATTGCAGCCGCCGATCCCGACTTCTTGCCGAAGGTGGACGAAGCGCCGAAGGCCGAGACGCTCGACCAGCTGATCGACCGCCGCGCCGACTTCCTCACGGCTTATCAGAACGATGCCTACGCAGCGCGCTATCGAGAGCGCGTTGCAAGTGTTCGCCATGCCGAAGCCAGCCTGAATAGCGAGGCATTGACCGAGGCGGTCGCGCACGCCCTGTTCAAGCTGATGGCCTACAAGGATGAGTACGAGGTGGCGCGCCTGCACATGCAGACCGGCTTCCTCGACGAGTTGAAAGGCGAATTCGAAGGCGAATTCAGCATCCAATATCACCTTGCCCCGCCGTTCCTGCCGTCGAAGCGCGATGCCCGCGGACGTCCGCGCAAGCACGCCTTCGGACAGTGGATCCAAATGCCGCTCGCCATGCTGGCGCGAGTGAAGGGATTGCGCGGGACGCCGTTCGATCCGTTCGGCTACACGGCGGAGCGGCGCGCCGAGCGGGAACTCATCACCTGGTACGATGGCGTCATCAAACGGCTGCTCGGCGGACTCGACGCGGCGCATCTGCCAAGCCTGGTCGCCATTGCAAAAGCGCCGATGGATATCCGGGGCTACGGGCCGGTTAAGGACGCCGCGATCGGGAAGGTGAAGGCCGAGGTTGAACGGCTGTTCGCCGAGCTCGATGCGCCATCACCTGCAAGGATGCGCGCCTACGGTTGACGGAGCGCCGACGAGGCTTCAGCCTCTGGAGCCGAGGGGCGCCCTGATGGCGCACCTGCAACCGGGTGACGCCTCATGGATTTCGACCAGTTGACCCTGACCCAGGCTGTGGCCGACCTCCGCGCCGGAAAAGTCACGAGCACCGCGCTCACGACGGAAGCTCTCGCCCGCGCCAAGGCCAATGCCGATCTGAATGCCTTCGTCACCCTGGACGAGGCCGGCGCTCTGAAGGCTGCGGCCGCATTCGACGCGAACGACAACAAGGACAAGCCGCTCGGCGGTGTTCCCATCGTGATCAAGGACAATATCGAGGTCACGGGGCTCCCCTGCAGCGCAGGAACGCCGGCGCTGAAGCATTACGTTCCGAGGGCCGACGCGCCGGTGGTCGCAAAATTGCGCGCGGCGGGCGCGGTCATCATCGGCAAGACCAGCATGCACGAGCTCGCCTTCGGCATCTCCGGCTACAACACCGCATTCAAGACCGGCGCGGAGTTCGGCGTGCGCAACGCCTATGACCGCACCCTGATCGCGGGCGGCTCCTCCTCAGGAACGGGCGTCGCGATCGGCGCGCGGATCGTCGCGGGCGGGCTCGGCACCGACACTGGCGGATCGGTCAGGGTCCCCGCCGCACTGAATGGATGTGCCTCGCTGCGTCCGACGGTCGGACGCTATCCGCAAGCTGGCATCGCGCCGATCTCGCACACCCGCGACACCGCGGGCCCGATGGCGGCGACCGCGGCGGATGTCGAACTCCTCGACCGCGTCATAGCAGGTGGCAAAGCCGTTCAGGCGGCCGATCTGAAGCAGATGCGAATCGGCATCGTGAGGTCGATGCTGACAAATCTCGACGCTGACACCGACGCCGCTTTCCAGGCAGCAGTGGCGAAGATGAAAGCGCAGGGTGTCACGATGGTCGAGATCGAAATGCCGCAACTGGCCGAGTTCAATGGCCAGGTCAGCTTTCCGGTCGCGCTGTACGAAGCCTATGACGATCTGGTCGCCTATCTCGACCACACCGGCACGGGCCTCAGCATCGAGGCGCTGGCAAGGGACATCTCCAGCGCCGACGTCAAGGGCACCTATGATGGCCTGGTGATCCCGCGCAAACTGCCTGCCCCCGATGGCGCGCTGGTTGACGCCAAGCCGATCTATGACGCCGCGATCAATAGTGCACGCCCCGCGCTCCAGGTGCTTTACAGCAGGACTTTCGCCGACAACCGGCTCGATGCCATCGCCTTCCCGACCACGCCGCGCGTCGCCATTGCCTCCAATCCGGATTCCAGCAGCCTCGAGAATTTCGGGTTGTTCATCCAGAACACCGATCCCGGCAGCAATGCCGGCATTCCCGGCATCCAGATCCCGATTGCGCTCGGCGCGGTCAGCAAACTTCCGATCGGACTCGAGCTGGATGGCCCTGCAGGCAGCGACCGCCGCCTGCTTGCGCTCGGCATGGCGCTTGAAAAAGTGTTCGGACGGCTGCCGGCGCCACCCCGCTCATGAATAGGGATTGATCAGCTTCTGCTGCTCTGCGCTGTGATGCACGAGCATGTCGATAAAGGTCCTGACCTTCGCCGACAGATGATGCCGGTGCGGATAGACCGCGTTCATCGACATCTCGACGGGACGATATTCGGGCAGAAGGCGAACAAGATGACCGGCTTCGAGATCGCCCTGGACGAGAAAACCGGCCATCAGGCAGACGGCAGCGCCTTCCAGCGCCACCTTTCGCAAGGCCTCACCGCTGTTGGTGATGAAGCTGCCGGAGATGCGCACCGATGCCGGCGTGCCCTTGCGATCGAAGAAGCGCCAATCTTCGCCGAACGGATAATTCAAGTGACGGGCGCAATTGTGCGCGGTGAGCTCACCGAGTTTCTGCACGCGACCGTGCCTTTCGAGATAGTCGTGCGAGCAGCACAGCACGTGGCGCCAAGTTGCGAGGCTGCGAACGATCAGGCTCGAATCCGGCGGCGCGGTCATGCGCAGAGCAACGTCATAGCCTTCTTCGATGAGGTCGATTTCGGCCTCGCCCATCCGCAGATCGATCTTGAGCTCCGGATAGGTCGACAGGAGCTTCGCCACCACGGGCGCAACGAACGGCACCATGTGCGTGGCGACGTGGATCCGTAGCGTGCCGCGGGGCACCGACTGCAATTCGCTCGCGATATCGTCGGCCTGTTTGATTTCGGCGAGTATCTGGATGCAGCGGTCGTAATAGGCCTTGCCGATGTCGGTGAGGCTGACCTTGCGCGTGGTGCGCTGAAGCAGCCTCACGCCGAGCCGGTCTTCCAGCGCCTGGACGTGATTGCTCACCATGGTGGTCGACATGTTGAGCTTGCGGGCTGCTGCAGAGAAGCCGCCGGTCTCGACCACCCGGCTGAAGACTTCGAGACTGGTCAATCGGTCCATGCCGACTGATTATCCGCTCTTGAGAGATAATCGCAAGGAATTCCGTCCGATTATCCATCAAACCGCTCCTGCGGGCAGCGCGGATGCGTTAGCCGCAATCCCTCGACAGGCCCGGCAATCGCTCTGGGGCAGTCGTACCTCCGGCTCGATAGATCATACGGGCCCAGGCGAGATCCCGGGACTATCCACTGTCAGCGGATAATCCTTTCGGCATTTCGCTGATTATCGATCGGACGAGGAAGACCGATAATCTGGGTCAGCCGAAGGAGACCGCCATGTCCGAGATGCCCCGCACCGAAAACTTTCAGCAAGCGACTGAAATACCGCAAGCTACCCCGACGGCGCCGGTGCGTGGTCCCGACCGGAATATGGTCCGGCGGGCGGCGCTGGCGCTCGCGTTCCTTGCGGGCACGGCTGCGGTTGTCCATTACGGACACGACTACTGGGTCAACGGCCGTTATCTCGAGACAACCGACGACGCCTATGTGAAGGCCGACTCCACGATCATCGCGCCAAAGGTCTCGGGCTACATCGCCAAGGTGCTGGTCAGCGACAACGAAAAGGTCAAAGCGGGCCAGCTGCTGGCGAAGATCGACGACCGCGACTTCAAGGCGGCGCTCAATCAGGCCCGCGCCGATGTCGCTGCGGCGGAAGCGGCAGTGCGGAACCTCGACGCCCAGCTCGAACTCCAGCAGCCGATCATCGAGCAGAGCACAGCCGATGTCGCTGCTGCGGACGCGAATCTGAAATTTGCGCAGGAGGAGCGCGCCCGCTACGACGACCTGATGAAGTCGGGCTCCGGCACGATTCAGCGCGCGCAACAGACTGACGCCGCGTTGCGCGCCAGCAACGCGCAACTGCAACATGCCAGGTCGGGCCTCGTGGCCGCGCAACGCAAGGTCGACGTGCTCACGACCCAGCGCGCGCAGGCTACTGCCCAGCTCGAACATGCGCGTGCGGTCGCGGAGCAGGCGACGCTCAATCTCTCCTACACCGAGATTACCGCGCCGGTCGACGGAACGGTCGGCGCCCGCTCACTGCGCGTGGGACAGTTCGTGCAGGCCGGCACGCAATTGATGGCGGTGGTGCCGCTCGATGCGGTCTATGTCGTGGCGAATTTC
This sequence comes from Bradyrhizobium lupini, assembly GCF_040939785.1. NCBI lineage: Bacteria > Pseudomonadati > Pseudomonadota > Alphaproteobacteria > Hyphomicrobiales > Nitrobacteraceae > Bradyrhizobium > Bradyrhizobium lupini. The sequence continues at coordinate 4,678,324 of NZ_CP162553.1, read as the reverse complement.
AAGGAGACGCAGCTCACACATGTCCGCGCCGGCCAGCCGGTCGAGCTGCACGTCGACAGTTTCCGCAACCAGACCCTGCGCGGCCATGTCGACAGCCTGTCGCCGGCGAGCGGCCTTGAATTCGCATTGCTGCCGCCCGACAACGCCACCGGCAATTTCACCAAGATCGTGCAACGGGTGCCGGTGAAGATCGTGCTCGACGACCACAGCCTGACCGGCCTGCTGCGCCCCGGCATGTCCGCGGTGCCGACCGTCGACACCAAGCAGACCGTGCTGGCCGAGCGTGAGACGGCGAAGCATCTCGCCGACAACGCGGCCCGTCCGAACGGCGGTTGAAGCCGGAAAGGTCCGGCGGGACTATCAAGTCCTGCCGGATGATCCTTCCCAAACTTGGTCGATTATCGAAACGAACTGCCTGATCCATCCTGTCTCCGTAACCGAGACGAGGCTTCCATGAGCACGCTCCAACCGACCGTTAATACCACGGCCGATATCCCCGCTCCCGTCGCGGCCCCCGCAACGCCCGCCGTCTCGACCAAGACCTGGATCGCCGTGATCGGCGCGACGCTCGGCGCCTTCATGGCGGTGCTGAACATCCAGATCGTCAATGCCTCACTCGCCGATATCCAGGGCGCGATCGGCGCCGGCATTGATGACGGCGGCTGGATCTCGACCTCCTATCTGATCGCGGAGATCGTGGTGATCCCGCTGTCCGGCTGGCTGGCGCAGGTGTTCTCGATCCGCATCTATCTCCTCACCAATGCGGTCCTGTTCCTGGTCCTGTCAGCCGCCTGTGCCTTGGCGCAAGACCTGCCGCAGATGATCGTGCTGCGGGCGGTGCAAGGGTTTACCGGCGGCGTGCTGATTCCGATGGCGTTCACACTCATCATCACATTGCTGCCGCGCGCCAAGCAACCCGTGGGCCTTGCGCTGTTCGCGCTGTCGGCGACGTTCGCGCCCGCGATCGGCCCGACCATCGGCGGCTATCTCACCGAGAATTTTGGCTGGCAGTACATCTTCTATGTCAACGTTGTCCCCGGCACGATCATGGTCGGCATGCTCTGGTACGCGCTCGATGCAAAGCCCATGAAGCTGTCGTTGCTGCGCGACGGCGACTGGGCCGGCATCATCACCATGGCGATCGGATTGTCGGCGCTGCAGACCGTGCTCGAGGAAGGCAACAAAGACGACTGGTTCGGCTCGCCCTTCATCGTCAAGCTGTCCGTCATCGCGGCCGTGGCGCTGAGCGCCTTCCTGATCATCGAGCTCACCGTGAAGAAGCCGCTCCTGAACCTGCGTCTGCTGGTCCGCCGCAATTTCGGCTTCGGCATGCTCGCGAATTTCCTGCTGGGAATCGCGCTCTACGGCTCGGTGTTCATCCTGCCGCAATATCTGGCCCGCATCCAGGGCTACAATGCCGAGCAGATCGGCATGGTGCTGGCTTGGACCGGCCTGCCGCAGCTGGTGCTGATCCCGCTGGTCCCGCGGTTGATGCAGAAGCTCGATGCGCGGCTCATCATCGGCGTCGGCTTCGTCCTGTTCGCGGCCTCCAACTTTATGAACATCTACATGACCGGCAACTATGCCGCCGATCAATTGCTCTGGCCCAATGTGGTTCGTGCGATCGGCCAGGCGCTGGTAATGGCGCCGCTGTCTGCGGTGGCGACCTCAGGCATCGAACCGGAGAACGCGGGCTCGGCCTCCGGCCTGTTCAACATGATGCGCAACCTCGGCGGCGCCGTCGGCATCGCGCTGTTGCAGACCCTGCTGACCAAGCGCGAGCAGTATCACTCCAACGTGCTGATGCAGTCAGTCTCGTTGTTCGAGCAGGCGACGCGGACGCGGCTGGAACAGCTCACCCAATACTTCGTCAATCACGGCATTCTCGATCGGGCGGACGCGTTGCATCGCGCCTATGTTGCGATCGGCCATATCGTGCAGAAGCAGGCCTATATCCTCGCCTTCAGCGACACCTTCTATCTGCTCGGCGTGGCACTGATCGTCGCGCTGATCGCCACCCTCTTCCTGAAGAAGGCCGGCCCCGCCTCGGCCGGCGGCGCCCACTGACATCACCCCAGCAAGCAAGGAGAACGACCATGAAACCCCGCATGAATTTCTACCAGGCCGCACCCGACACGATGAAGGCGCTGATGGCACTGGAAGAGCAGATCCAGTCGACGGGCCTCGAGAAATCGCTGATCGAGCTCGTCAAGATCCGCGCGTCGCAGATCAACGGCTGCGCCTTCTGCATCAACATGCACACCGAGGACGCCCGCAAGCGCGGCGAGACCGAGCAGCGCATCTATCTGCTCAACGCTTGGCGCGAGATCGCCGCTCTACACCGACCGCGAGCGCGCCGCGCTGGCCTGGACGGAATCAGTGACGCTGATCGCCGAGACGCACGCGCCTGATGACGTCTACGAGCAGGTCCGCGCGCAATTCTCCGATGCGGAGACGGTGAACCTGACCATGCTGATCGGCGCCATCAATGCCTGGAACAGGCTAGCGATCGCGTTCCGTGCGGTTCACCCGGTAAAGGTGAAGGCGTCGGTGGCGTGAGGTGCTGACGCATGAGGCCAAACTGCCTCAATACATTCGCCTGTCATGCCCCGGCTTAACCGGGGCATCCAGTACGCCGCGGCTTCTCGAGTCCAGCACTCCCGTCACGGAGTACTGGATCGCCCGGTCAAGCCGGGCGATGACGGCGGTGGGTAGCTTAAACCGCCGTCGCCTTCGCGAACTCCACGTAGATCTCGCGCAGCCGCATGGCGATCGGGCCGGGCTTGCCGTCGCCGACCTTCTTGCCGTCGATCGCAACCACCGGCTGGACGAACAGCGACGCCGAGGTGGCGAAGGCTTCCTTGGCGGCGAGCGCCTCGGCGACCGTGAAGGAACGCTCTTCGACGCGGAGCTGACGCTCTTCCGCCAGCGCCACCACCGCCTTGCGGGTGCAGCCCGGCAGGATCGCGTTGGAGTTCTTGCGGGTCACGATGACGTCGTCCTGGGTCAGGATGAACGCTGAAGACGAACCGCCTTCGGTGACGTAACCGTCTTCCAGCATCCAGGCTTCGCCCGCACCGGCTTCGGCCGCGGCCTGCTTTGCCAGCACTTGCGCCAGCAATGCTACGCTCTTGATGTCACGCCGCTCCCAGCGGATGTCGGGCACGGTGATCACATTGATGCCGGTCTTGGCCGAGGCGGCGTTGATGATGTCCTTCTCCGACGTGAACATCACCAGGCTCGACTTGACGTCGCCCTTGGGGAAGGCGAAGTCGCGGCCCTTGTCGGCGCCGCGGGTGACCTGGAGATAGACGAGGCCGTTCTCGACCTTGTTGCGTGCAATCAGCTCCTGCTGGATCTCGGTGATGCGCTCGACCGTCTCCGGGAGCCTCAGCTTGATCTCGCCGACCGAGCGCTCCAGCCGCGCCAGATGCGAGGCATTGTCGACCAACTTGCCGTCGAGCACGGCCGAGACCTCATAGATGCCGTCGGCGAACAGGAAGCCGCGATCGAGGACCGAAATTTTGGCGTCCGAAAGCGGGACGAATGAGCCGTTGACATAGGCGATCGGATCCAAGGCAGGTCTCCTGGCGGGAATAGGGATTACCCGCTGGTATAAGGGATTTGTCGGTGCCACGAAACCCTCAACCCGTCATTCCCGACCGGCGCCAGGAGGCACGTCGCGGAATGACAGTGGGATCAATGCGACAGAATCTTCGACAAGAACTTCTGCGCGCGGTCGCTGCGGGGCTTGCCGAAGAAATCGTCCTTCGGGGCGTCCTCGACGATCTCGCCGCGGTCCATGAAGATCACGCGGTTGGCGACCTTGCGGGCAAAGCCCATCTCGTGCGTCACGACCATCATGGTCATGCCCTCATGGGCGAGGTCTACCATGACGTCGAGCACCTCGCTCACCATTTCGGGGTCGAGCGCCGAGGTCGGCTCGTCGAACAGCATGACGATGGGATCCATCGCGAGCGCGCGGGCGATCGCCACGCGCTGCTGCTGGCCGCCGGACAGGTTCGCGGGAAATTTTTGCGCCTGTTCCTTCAGGCCGACCCGCTCCAGCAGCTGCATGCCTTTCGCCACCGCCTTGTCGCGCGACCGGTCGAGCACCTTCTGCTGCGCGAGGCAGAGATTATCAATGATCTTCAGATGCGGAAACAGCTCGAAGTGCTGAAAAACCATGCCGACACGCGCGCGCAGCTTGGGCAGATTGGTCCTGGGGTCGTTGACCTTAGTGCCATCGACGCTGATGTCGCCTTTCTGGAATGGCTCCAGCGCGTTGACGCATTTGATCAGCGTCGACTTGCCTGATCCCGACGGACCGCAGACCACGACCACCTCGCCCTTGGCGACGCTGGTGGTGCAGTCGGTCAGCACCTGGAAGGCCGGGCTGTACCATTTGTCGACGTGGCTGATCTCGATCATGGCAAACTCTATCGAATGATGGCGATGCGCGCCTGCAGGCGGCGAACGCCGAAGGACGCGATACAGGAGATGGTGAAGTAGACGATCGCTGCGAATAGATACATTTCGACCAGACGGCCGTCGCGCTGCGCGACCTTGCTAGCCGCACCGAGGAAATCGGTGATCGACAGCACATAGACCAGTGAGGTGTCCTGGAACAGCACGATGGTCTGCGTGATCAGGACCGGCAGCATGTTGCGGAAGGCCTGCGGCAGAACGACGTAGCGCATGGTCTGGGCGTAGGTCAGGCCGAGCGCGTTGGCTGCGGCCGGCTGGCCGCGCGAGATCGACTGGATGCCGGCACGCATGATCTCGGAGAAGTACGCGGCCTCGAACATGATGAAGGTGATGAGCGAGGACGCGAACGCGCCGACACTGATCGGACGCGACGCGCCAGTTACCCATTGCCCGATATAGGGCACCAGGAAGTAGAACCAGAAGATCACCAGCACCAGCGGCAGCGAGCGCATGAAGTCGACATAGACGCCCGCGATGCGGCCCAGCACCTTGTAGCCGGACAGCCGCATCAGCGCGATCGCCGTGCCGAAGACGAGGCCGCCGAGTGCAGCAAGCCCGGTCAGCATCAGCGTGAACGTCATGCCCTCATAGAATAGATAGGGCAGCGTGCGGATGATGACCCCGAAATCAAAATTGCTGAACATGGCGCTACTTCCCCGTGATGTAGCCGGGGATCGCGATCCAGCGCTCGAGGAAGCGCATCGCGGTCACGACGACGGCGTTGACGAGGAGATAGAGGATGGTCGCAGCGGTGAAGGCCTCGAACACCTGGAACGAGAATTCCTGCATCGAGCGCGCCTGGCCGGTCAGTTCGAGCAAACCAATGGTGATGGCCACAGCCGTGTTCTTGATGGTGTTGAGGAACTCGGACGTCAGCGGCGGCAGGATGATGCGAAAAGCCATCGGCAGCAGGATGTAGCGATAAGCCTGCAGGGTCGTGAGGCCGAGTGCGGTCGCCGCCATCTTCTGCCCGCGCGGCAGCGATCCGATGCCGGCGTGCAACTGCACGGCGACGCGCGCCGACATGAAGAACCCGATGCCAATCGCGGCCGTCCAGAACGGCGCGTTCGGCAGTTGTTTCAGCCACAATCCCGCGGACCTTGGCAACACTTCCGGCAGCACGAAAAACCACAGGAAGAGCTGCACCAGCAGCGGCATATTGCGGAAGAATTCAACATAGGCAAAGCCGAACCAGTACGCTCCCTTCGACGGCAGTGTGCGCATCACGCCGACGATCGATCCGGTGATCAGCGCGATGATCCAGGCGAGCGCACCCGTCTTGAGGGTCAGCACCAGGCCCGACAACAGCATGTCGAGATAGGTGCCGGTCCCCATCGGGTTCGGCTGGAAAAAGATTCCCCAGTTCCAGTTGTAGTTCACGTGTCCCCCGCGCGAACGCGCCAGTCATCGATGTCCTGGCGCCTATGCAAATGTCCGGCCATCCTGGAGTCAAGATGGCCGGACACGATCCCGATCGAAAGATCGAGGTTATAGCTTACTTATAATCGTCCGGGTTTGGCGAGTCCGTCGGCTTGGCAAACTCGTTCTTCAGCTCGGCCGAGATCGGCGTGTTGAGATTGAGGCCCTTCGGCGGGATCTTCTGCGTGAACCACTTGTCGTAGATCTTCTGGCCCTCGCCGGAGGTGTAGAGCGCAGCGGTCGCCGCGTCGACGACCTTCTTGAAGGCCGCGTCGTCCTTGCGCAGCATGATGCCGTAGGGCTCAGGCTTGGAGAACGCGTCCTTGGAGATGACGTAGTCATCGGGCGACTTCGAGCCGGCAACGAGGCTCGCGAGCAGGATATCATCCATCACGAAGGCGACCGCACGGTCGGTCTCGACCATCAGGAAGGCCTCGGCGTGGTCCTTGGCCGGAATGATGTTTGCGCCGAGGCTTTTTGCAACATTGGCCTCGGTGAGCTGTTTGATGTTGGTGGTGCCGGCAGTGGAAACCACCGATTTTCCCTTGAGGTCGTCAATCGCCTTCAGGCCACTCGACTTCTTGAAGACGTAGCGGCTGGCCGTCAAATAATGGGTGTTGGTGAAGGCAACCTGCTTCTGGCGCTCGGCATTGTTGGTGGTCGAGCCGCATTCGAGATCGATGGTGCCGTTCGCCATCAGCGGGATCCGGGTCGCCGAGGTCACCGGATTGAGCTTGACCTCGAGCTTGTCGAGCTTGAGCTCCTTCTTCACGGCGTCGACGATCTTGTAGCAGATGTCCATCGCGTAGCCGATGGGCTTCTGGTTGTCGTCGAGATAAGAGAACGGGATCGAGGAGTCGCGGAAGCCGAGCGTAATGGCGCCGGTGTCCTTGATGTTCTTGAGCGTGCCGGTCAGCTCCTCGGCCCCGGCCTGGCCGACGGCGAAGGTCGCGGCGAGCGCGAGGCCGATGCTACGGAAATGTTTCACGTTTTGGTCCCCTTTCAGGATGATGCCGGCGGGATGCAAGCACAAATTGGGTTGGAATAGAATGTGACTTTTGGCTGGATCGCGGCTCCGGTTAACGGCTCAGGCCGGCGGGCGGGCGCGTTAGCGGGCTTGTTAGCGGGCTTGGCAATTCCCCGAGATCCCAGAACAGGCCGGCCATCACCGTCAAGGCCTCTTCGGTCAATGGCAGCAGGATGTGCTCATTGGGCGCATGCTGGGAGCAGCCGGGATAGGAGTGCGGCACCCAGATCGTCGGCAGGCCCAATATCTCGGAAAACACGTCATTGGGCAGCGAGCCGCCGAAATTCGGCAGCACCGCCGGCACTTTGCCGGTGGTCTCCTTCACCGAATTCGCCGCCCATGCGATCCAGGGGCTGTCGAAATCGGTGCGCGATGCCGCGAAGCTCTGTGCGGCCCGCACTTCGACCATCGGAAAACCCCTTTCGACCAGATGCGCACGGACGGCTTCGATCAGGCCGTCGACCTTGGTGCCGACCACGAAGCGCAGTTGCAGCACGGCATTGGCGTGGCCGGGAATGGCGTTGGCCGGCTTCTCGATGTTTCCCGACGACATCGCCAGCACTTCGAGCGTGTTCCAGGCATAGAGCCGCTCGGCCGCCGAAAGACCCTCCTCGCCCCAGTTCTCGGCCAACGCCGGCTCGTCCTCGGTCGGCACCACCTGCACGTCCGCAAGATAGCTTCGGATCTGGTTGGTGAGGCGCGGCGGCTTCAGCGCGTCCAGCTGAAGGCGGCCGTGGCCGTCGACCAGCGTCGAGATCGCGTTGACCAGAATGGTCGCGGGGTTGGCGAGCACACCGCCCCAATTGCCCGAGTGATGACCGCCGTCGCGAACGTTCACATCGAGATGAATGCGGATGCCGCCACGGCAGCCGAGGAATAGGGTCGGACGGTCGGCGGACAGGCGCGGCCCGTCGGAGGCCACGAACAGATCGGCCTTGAGTGCATCGCGATTGAGATCGCAGACCTTGCCGAGATCCGGCGAGCCGATCTCCTCGCCCATCTCGAGGATGAACTTGGCGTTGAAGCCGAGCTTGCCGCCGCGGGCCTCGCGCACCGCGCGGAGTGCCGCCATGTTGATGCTGTGCTGGCCCTTGTTGTCGGCGGTGCCGCGACCGTAGAGACGCGTGCCCGAAACCGTGGTGCGCCAGGGATCGCGGCCGTCGCGCCACTCGCCTTCCATCCCGTCGACGACGTCGCCATGGCCGTAGATCAGCACGGTCGGCGCCGCCTCACTTTCGTGATGTTCGGCGAACAGGAACGGCGCCTTGCCGCTGGGAGATTCGATCATCCGGCTTTCGAAATCGAGCGCGGCAAAAGCGGGCACCATCTCCTGTTCCAGATAGGCGCGCAGCTCGACGCTCCGGTTCGGATTCTGGCTCTCGGTCTGGTAGGCGACGCGGCGGTCGAGTTCGGCGAGGAACGCGCCCGATTGAAAATCGTCACGGGCGCGGGCGATGGCATCGGCTCTGGTCATTATTTTCTTTTTTAGGTTGCGAGGCGAAGGAGCATACCCGATACGGGCAGGCCTCCGAAAGTGGCGGGGACTTCGATAGTCTTGGGATTTCGTTCTTGCTCTCTTGAGATTGGCTTGCCAAGCGCGGCAGCGCCGCTGATTTTGGCCTTGCCAACGTCGCGCTATATGCAAGAACTTCGCCAAGTTCGGGCGCAGCTCTATCATTCGAAGAGCGCCCGGTACAGGGCGCCGGGGGACCATCATGGCCAAGCAGATCAGGCTCAATGCATTTGCGATGAATTGCGTCGCGCACCAATCACCGGGCTTGTGGACCCATCCGCGCGACCGCACTGCCGAATATAACCGCCTGCCCTATTGGATCGATCTTGCCAGAACGCTGGAGCGCGGCCGTTTCGACGGACTGTTCCTGGCCGACGTGCTCGGCGTCTATGACGTCTACGGCAACAGTCCTGACGCAGCCTTGCGCAACGCAGCCCAGTCGCCCTCGAACGATCCGCTGCTGCTGCTGTCGGCAATGGCCGCCGTGACGCAGAATCTCGGCTTCGGCGTCACCAGCAATCTCTCCTTCGAGCCGCCCTATCCGTTCGCGCGGCGGATGTCGACGCTCGATCATCTCACCGAGGGGCGTATCGGCTGGAACGTCGTCACCGGCTATCTCGACAGCGCCGCGCGCGGCGCCGGCAAGGACAAGCAGATCGGGCACGACGACCGCTACGAGATCGCGGACGAATATATGGAGGTCGTCTACAAGCTCTGGGAAGGGAGTTGGGAGGAAGACGCCGTGCTGCGCGACCGCACGCGCGGCATCTTCACCGATCCCACAAAGGTCCATCGCGTCAACCACGAGGGCGCGAACTACCGCATCAACAACACCATCCACCTGAGCGAACCGTCGCCGCAGCGGACGCCCGTGCTGTATCAGGCCGGCACCTCGCCGCGCGGACGGCAGTTCGCGGCACGGCACGCCGAATGCGTGTTCATGTCGGGGCCGTCAGCCAAGGTGATCGCGCCGCGCGTATCGGCGATCCGTCAGGAGGCCGCCGCGTTCGGCCGCAATCCGGCGGAAATCCTGATGTTCTCGATGATGACGATCATCCTCGGGCGGACGGAAGCCGAAGCGAACGAAAAATATGCCGACTATCGCCGCCACATCAGCCCGGAAGGCGCGCTGGCGCTGATGTCGGGATGGACCGGAATCGACTTCTCCGGCTACGAGCTCGATCAGCAGGTGCGCCATGTTCAGAACGATGCCGGCCGCAGCGCACTCGATAACGTCACCCGCGCCGATCCCGATCGCGTCTGGACCGTGCGCGACGTCATCGAGCATGTCGGCGTCGGCGGCGCAGGTCCCGTCGTGGTCGGCACGCCGGAAATGGTCGCGGACAAGATCGAGGCGTGGTTCGAGGCGACCGATGTCGACGGCCTCAACGTCGCCTTCGCGATCTCACCCGGCGATTTCGAGGACATCGCCGACATGCTGGTGCCGGAGCTGACGCGACGCGGGCGGTACAAGGCGGAGTACGCGCAGGGCACGCTACGCGAGAAGCTGTTCGGCGAGGGGCGGGCGCGGCTAGGTGCGCCGCATCCGGCGGCAGGGTTCAGAGTGGGGAGAAAGGGGTAGCGCCGCTAGGTACGCTGTCATGCCCCGGCTTGACCGGGGCATCCAGTACGCCGCAACGTCTCGACTCAATCACCGCCGCCTCTGGAATACTGGATCACCCGCCTTCGCGGGTGATCACGACTGATAATGTGGCGGCACCAATGCCGCAGGTGACGCTGCCCTACAGCTTCCCGTCCACCATCACCTCGATCAGTTTCGTCCCCGGCCGGCCAAACGCCGACGCCAGCGTCGCCTTCAACTCTCGGGGATCGCTGACTTTGATTGCCTCACATCCCAGCGCCTTAGCCACGCCCGCGAAATCCACCGGCGGATCGACAAAATCCATGCCGACGTAATTGTCGTCGCCGTGGAAGGCGAGCAGGCGCTGCTTGATGATGCGGTAGCCGCCATTGTTGGCAATGACCACATTGAGCGGCAGCTTGTGATGCGCCGCTGTCCACAGCGACTGGATCGAATACATCGCGCTGCCGTCGCCGGAGAAGCAGACCACCGGGCGATCGGGATTGGCGATGCTGGCGCCGACGGAGGCCGGCAGGCCCCAGCCGATGCCGCCGGAGGCAAGGCCGTGATAGCCGAAGCGATCGCGGTGCGCACGCAAGGCCGTGATCTGGCGGCTCGAGGTGAGGCCTTCGTCCACGAGGATGGCATTAGCGGGCATGGCCTCGACCATTTGCAGCACCAGCCAGTCCGGATCGATGGGGCTGCGGTCCGCGGCCTTGCCGATCTGCTCGACCAGCGCGGTGCGCCGCGCGGTCCAGTTCCTCGGCGCGAGTTCGGTCAGCCGTTGCTTCGCGCGGCTCGCCAGGGCAGCGCCGCCCATCTCCTTCAACACCGGGATCAGCGCGCGCAGCGTTTCCTTCAAATCCGCCTTCAGCGCGATCTCAGCCCCGTAGTTCTTGGCGATCTCCCAATCGCCGAGGCCGATCTGCACGATGCCAAGGCCCTCCGGCAGCGCGTCGACCTCGCTGTAGACCGACATCCGCAAGGGATCGCCGCCGAGCGCGATCAAGAGGTCAAAGGGCGCAAGCGTGTCGCGCGCGACTTTCTGGACACGTGCCAGCGTGCCGACGAAGCTCGGGCTCTCCGAGAGGAAGTGCGAGCCATAGGGCGTCGAGGATTGGTAGGCAGCCGCGCCGAGTAGTTCTGCGAGTTCGGCGGCCTCCATCAGCGCATCGCTCTTGACCACTTCGTCCATGGTGACGATCACGGGACGCTCGGCCCTGAGCAGTCGGGCGGCGAACGCCTTCAGTGCCTCATCCGATGGCCTTGTGCGAGCGTCAATGCGGGTGGAGCGACCGAGATCGATCCCTGCCTCGCTGTTGAGGATATCGCCGGGCAATGAAATGAACACCGGCCCGGTCGGCGGGGTGGTTGCGACTTTTGCGGCGCGGCGCACGATGCGCGGCAGATCCTCGAGCCGCGTCACCTCGACCGCCCATTTCACCAGCGGCTCGGCCATGCGCACCAGCGGCCCATACAGCACCGGCTCCATCAGTCCGTGGCCCTGCTCCTGCTGGCCCGCGGTCAGGATCATCGGCGTGCCCGTGAACTGGGCGTTGTAGAGCGAGCCCATCGCGTTGCCGAGGCCGGGCGCGACATGGACGTTGCAGGCGACCAGCTTTCCGGAGGCGCGGCTATAGCCATCCGCGATCGCCACCACCAGGCTCTCCTGCATCGCCATCACATAGGCGAGGTCAGGGTGATCCTTCAGCGCATGCATGATCGGCAGCTCGGTGGTGCCGGGATTGCCGAACAGATGCGTGATGCCCTCGTCCTTGAGCAACGCGAGAAAGGCGGAGCGGCCGGTGATCTTGTTCTTCATGTTTCCTCCAGAGGCGGACGTTGCCGCAAGGCAAAAAGCATGATGGCCGAAATCGCGGGAGGCGCGCAAGGAAGCGCGGTCATGGCTGCGTTGCGTGGGACAGCGCTACATCTCCTCGCGCCCCAACTCGAACGGATCCTCGCCGCTCGCCCGCTTCTTTTTTCGAGCGCTGCCAGACCACACCGGGAAAGCCTTTCAGCGGCACCAGCGGCTCGCCGGTATAGGTCCATTCCTGCAGCTCTTCGATCGCGATGTGATAGAGCGGCTGGCGGCCGGTGCGTTCCCTAAACAGCGCACGGGGGATGTTGACCATATGCGGCCCGCGCGGGCGCTCATATGCGATCGGCGTGCCGCAATGCGCGCAGAAGCTGCGCGCGGTCTTCGTTGCCTTGTCCTCGTAGCGCGTCAGCGCCGTCTTACCTGCGGTGATGCGAAACCGCTTCTTCCAGCTTCCGACATAGGTTGCATAGGCGGCGCCGTGGGCGCGACGGCTGGCGGCGGAGTGATCGTGCCAGGCCCAGCGTGCGGGAACGTCGATCTCGAAGGTAACCCTGCCGCAGAGGCACTGGCCGGTGGCTATACCTGCGGCGGCTGCGGCTTTGGCCATTGTCTCTCCTCTCGTCATTGCGAGCGCAGCGAAGCAATTCAGAGTCTTTCCGCCGAGGCAGTCTGGATTGCTTCGCTGCGCTCGCAATGACGGAGTTCGTGGTGTCAGTCGGGGCAACACAATAACTCTGTAGCCCGGATGAGCGAAGCGACATCCGGGAAGACCAGAGCTTGAGTGAACCCCGGATATCGCTTTGCTCATCCGGGCTACAGCAGTGTCAGACCGGCGTCAGTTCGTCGTACGCGGGATAATCCGTATAACCCTTCTCCTCGCCACCGTAAAACGTCGCACGGTTATACGGCGTGAGAGGGTAATCCTGCTGCAGGCGGAGCGGCAGATCGGGGTTGGAGATGAAGATGCGGCCGAAGGCGATGATGTCAGCATGCCCCTCCGCAATGGCGGCGTTCGCGGTCTCGCCGGTAAATCCGCCGGCGGTCATCAGCACGCCGCTGTAGAGCGGGCGGAACAGCAGCATCGCCGACGGCACGTTCTGCCAGTTGACTTCGGCGCGCCCCGAGCCGCTGGAGCGCGGTTCGATGAAATGCAGATAGGCAAGACCGAGCTTGTCGAGCGCGTTGACCACGTGCGTGTAGAGCGGCATCGGATCGGGCTCGCCGGAATCATTGGCGATGCCGTGGGGCGACAGCCGCACGCCGACGCGGCCCGCGCCCCAGACGTCGATCGCGGCCTCGGTCACTTCGAGCAGAAGCCGCGCGCGGTTCTCGATCGAACCGCCATATTGATCGGTGCGCTGGTTGCTGCGTGATTGCAGGAATTGCTCGAGCAGATAGCCGTTGGCGCCGTGGATCTCGACCCCGTCGAAGCCGGCGGCCAGCGCGTTCTTCGCACCCTGCCTGAAGGCCTCGACGATGCCCTTGACTTCATCCGTGTCCAGCGCGCGCGGCGTCTCATAGTTGGAGATCTTGCCGTCGGCAGTCATCGCCTTCATGCCTTCGGCCTTGATCGGGATCGCGGAGGCCGAGACCGGCAGCTCCCCGCCGTGGAAGGAGGAATGCGAGACGCGGCCGACGTGCCAGAGCTGGAGAAAGATGATGCCGCCCTTGGCGTGCACGGCGTCGACCACCTTGCGCCAGCCCGCGATCTGCGTCTCCGAATAGATGCCGGGCGTCGCTGGATTACCGCGGCCGTGCGAGAGCACGGGCGAGGCCTCGGCGATGAGCAGGCCGCCTTGGGTGGCGCGCTGGCCGTAATATTCGGCGTTGAGCGGCCGCGGCGAAAAGCTCTCGCGCTCGGCCCTCATGCGCGTCAACGGCGCCATCGCGACGCGATGCGCGAGCGTGTACGGACCGACCTGCAACGGTTGAAACAACGCCTCGAATTTCATGCTGGCCTCGAATGGCGAAGGAAGGATGCGCATCATATAGCGAGGGGCGGCTACCGAGAGAAGGCGCCGCCCCTGCAAAAGCAGATATTCCCTCCCGCGGAACGCGGGAAAGACCAGTGTTACGCCGTCTTGATCCACACCGCCTTCACGTTGAGATATTCCTCGACGTGCTGCTTGCCGGATTCGCGGCCGTAGCCGCTCATCTTGTAGCCGCCGAAGGGCACGGCCGGGTCCATCGCCTGGTAGCAGTTCACCCACACCGAACCGGCACGGAGCCTCTTCGCGACCGCATGCGCCTTGCTGACGTCCCGCGTCCACAGGCCCGAGCCGAGACCGAACGTGGTGGCGTTGGCGCGCTTGACCAGCTCGTCCATGTCCTTGAACGCGATCGCCGAAATGACGGGACCAAAGATCTCCTCCTGCGCGATGCGCATATTGTCCTGGACGCCCGCGAACACTGTCGGCGATACGAAGAAGCCTTTTGCAAGCGCGCCTTCGGTGACGCGGCCACCGCCGGCAAGCGCCCGCGCGCCTTCCTTTTGGCCGATGTCGAGATAGCTGGTGACGCGCTCGAGCTGTTGCTCGGACACCAGCGGTCCGATCTGGGTGTTGGGATCGAGGCCGTTGCCGACCTGCAGTTTCTTGCCGAACTCGGCCACGCGGCCGACGAACTCCTCATAGATCGACTGCTCGACGAAAAGCCGGGTGCCGGCGCTGCAGATCTGTCCCGAATTGGCGAACACCGCCATCGCAGCGCCCGGCACGGCCGCATCGAGATCGGCATCCGCGAACACGATGTCCGGCGACTTGCCGCCGAGCTCGAGCGAGACGCGCTTGAGGTTGCCGGCCGAGGCGCGGATGATCGACTGGCCCGTGACATGCGAGCCGGTGAAGGCAACCTTGTCGACGTCGTGGTGTGCGGCAAGCGCCGCGCCCGCAGTCTCGCCATAGCCAGGCACGACGTTGATGACGCCGGGCGGAACGCCCGCTTCCATCGCGAGCTCGGCGATGCGCAGCGAGGTCAGCGGCGCTTCTTCGGCCGGTTTGAGCACGACGGTGCAGCCGGTCGCGATCGCCGGACCGATCTTCCAGATCGTCGCAGTCAAGGGACCGTTCCAGGGAATGATGGCGCCGACGACGCCGATCGGCTCCTTCAGCGTGTAGGAGAAGATTTCGCCGGGCAGCGAGTTCTCGATGGTCTCGCCATGGATCGCGGTGGACTGGCCGGCATAATAGCGCAGCATGCCGACGGCGCGCAGGCGATAGGCACGGGTACGGCTGAGCGGCGCGCCCATGTCGAGCGTGTCGAGCTGCGACAATTCGTCGAAATTCTTCTCGACGAGGTCGGCAAGCTTCAGGAGCAGATTCTGCCGCTCGAACGGCTTGACCTTGCTCCAGGGCCCTTCGAAGGCGCGGCGAGCGGCAGCAACTGCGCGATCGATATCTTCCTTGTCGCCCTCGGCCACTGTTGCGAGCAGTTCGCCGGTCGCGGGGTTGTGGGTCTCGAAGCGCTTGCCTGAGGCAGCATCGACCCACTTCCCGTCGATCAGCATCTGCTTGTAGGATCCGTTGGCGAATGGATGGCGCGTGATCGGAATAGCCTGCGACACAGCCATGGCTGAACTCCCTGTCAATGATTGATTGGTTCGATCTGGGTGGGATCGTTGATCGATAGAATACTGCGATGCCGGACAGGCGTAAAGTAGAGGCGTAGAGTCGGCGCGGAACGAACACCTCCCATGCCGACTTGTGCGGGGTCGCGCGAGTGCCATGTTATAGCACGACCGAGCCCCTCCCCGGAGACCGATCCATGCCACATCCCGCGATCATCAAAGACAATGTTGCCGTGATCACCGGTGGCGCGTCCGGCATCGGATTCGCCGCCGCCGCAGCCTTCGCGCGAAACGGCGTGAAGGTGTGTATCGCCGATGTGGATCAGGCGCGGCTGGCGGACGCCGCGACAAGACTCTCATCCCTCACGTCCGCCGCACATGTGATGACCTTCGCGATTGACGTCAGCAAGGCCGAGAGCGTGATGGAACTGGAGCGCGCCGTCCACGAGCGCTTCGGCGGCACCGACATCCTCATGAACAATGCGGGCATCCAGCCCGGCAGCACGCTGTTCGGCGAACCCGACAACTGGCAGCGCATCATCGGCGTCAACATGTGGGGCATCATCAACGGCTCGCGCATCTTCGCGCCCAACATGATCGCGCGCGGCAGGGCGGGGCTCATCATCAACACCGGGTCGAAGCAGGGCATCACCACCCCGCCCGGCGATCCCGCCTACAACGTCTCCAAGGCAGGCGTGAAAGCTTTTACGGAAGCGCTCCAGCACGAGCTGCGCAACACTGCGGGTTGCCGCATCACCGCGCATCTGCTGATTCCCGGCTTCGTCTTTACCGGCCTTACCGCGAAGGGCCGGACGGAGAAGCCGGCCGGGGCGTGGACGGCCGAGCAGACCGTGCATTTCATGCTGGCGCGGCTGGAGGCCGGCGATTTCTACATTCTGTGCCCGGACAACGACGTCCCGCGCGCGCTCGACGAAAAGCGCATGCTGTGGGCCGCGGGCGATATCGTGGAGAACCGCCCGCCGCTGTCACGCTGGCACCCGGACCATGCGGATGCATTCGCGAAATTCGTGAAGGGGGATTAGGCGTTTTTCCTTCTCCCCTTGTGGGAGAAGGTGGCGCGAAGCGCCGGATGAGGGGTTGCATCCGCAAATTCAGGAGCAGTGTCTCTCGCAGAGAGAAACCCCTCGCCCGTCTCGCCGCTATGCGGCGAGCCACCCTCTCCCACAGGGGGAGAGGGCGAAGAAACCTACAGCGTCTCTTGCTGATGCCCGCAATTCTTGCAGGCGAACTTGATGCGGGTCTGGCCCTTTGGCGCCTGCACACGGTTCGGGGCGCCGCATTTACCACAGACGGCCTCGATGCGAGTATCGCCCTGCTTGACGACGACGGTTTTCTTTTCCATCGATTCGCGGATCAGGCGCTCGGCCTCCTCACGCAGGGATTGTTTCGACAAAGCTCGTCTCCGCCATAAATGCGGGCGAGGCTTATCCCACCTGCGGCGAAATCACAATCCGAAACGGCTGCTCAGACCTCGACAATCACGTAGCTGTCCTCGACATGCACCGGAAAGGTCTCGGCAACATACAGGCCTTTCTGGAGTTCCTCGCCTCGCTCCACCGCGACCGGATATGACCTAATCTTGACGCGCTTCGGGTCGAACCAGGACTGGCCGTTGCGCATGTCGAACTCCCAGCCATGCCAGGGACAGCGCAGCATCTCGCCGACGCGCGAGCGCTGATAGATGCCGGGCTCGGGCGAGGTCAGTCGCGCGACACAGGCCGCTTTCTCCAGCGGCGCGCCTTCGTGCGGGCAGCGGTTCAGCAAAGCGAAGAACTCGCCATTGACGTGGAACACGACAATGTCGCGGCCGGCGACATCGACGACCTTGTTGCCACCGGGTGGTATCTCCGAGGTGGACGCGACGATGTGACGGGCCATCCGTGCAGACCTTCTCAGAACTTGTAGACCGCGCGGGCATTGGTGCTGAAGATCTTCCTTCGCTCGGCGTCCGTCAGTGGCGTCTTGAACGCAAAGCGCGGATCGTCGAAATCCCAGTGCGGATAGTCCGACGAGAACAGGAGACGGTCGATGCCGACCCATTCGATCAACGAGCGCAGGTGCCGGGCTTCGTCAGGTTCGTCGATCGGTTGCGTCGTGAACCAGAAATGCTCGCGCACGTATTCCGACGGCTTGCGCTTGAGATGCGGCACCTCGCTGCGGAAGCGCTCGAAATGCTGGTCCATCCGCCACACCGCGGACGGGATCCAGCCGAAGCCGCCCTCGATGAAGACAAACTTCAATTTCGGAAAGCGCTCCGGCACGCCCTCGATCACGAGACTGGCAAGCTGCGCCGCAATGGTGTGCGCGTTGGACTGGTGCTCCTCGACATAATAAGACGGCCAGCCGCCACCGGTCGGCGCGTGCCCGCCATAGCCGCCGACATGGATGCCGAGCGGCAGGTCCAGTTCTTGGGCACGCTCGTAGATCGGCCAGTAGCGGCGGCGGCCCAGCGGCTCGTTGGCGCGCGGCGAGACGTTGATCTGGACGTATTCGCCGATTTTCGCGCAGCGTTCGATCTCGGCAATGGCGAGATCGACGCCGTCCTGGCCGACCAGGATCGAAGCCTTCAGACGCGGGTCGCGATGCGACCATAACGCCAGTTGCCAGTCGTTGATGGCGCGCTGGATCGCGGCGCCGAATTCGAGGTTCTGCTGCGAGAAGATGAAGAGATCGAGCACCTGCAAAATCCCGAACTCGACGTCGAGCGGATCGAGATGCTGCTTCTGCATGAAGGCGAGATCCGACCCGGGAGGTCCGCCGGTTGGCGGCCAGGCATCGCGGCGCGCGATCAGTGGCGAGGAGCGCGGATAGGGCGTGGTGAACAGATAGGGCGTGCGCAAATGGCTGCCATATTCCTTCAGATGCTGCTGCCAGCGCTTTGGCAGAAACTCGTTGAGATCGTCGAACGAATGCAGGCTCGGATGAACGTCGCAATCGACGATGCGCAGCCGCGAAGCGGCAGGCTTTTCGTCTTCTCGTAGTGGGCGGTCGATGACCTCACTCATGCGAAACTCCGGTCTAGTTGGCGAGCGACAGCCGCGGAAACGTCTCCAGCGGGTTGTCGACGCACATCTTCGAGATGATGCTGTTCGGCAGGTCCGGCGGGATCGGATCGTCGCCGTCGAACTGCCAGTGCGGATAGTCGGACGCGAACAGGAACATCTTTTCGGATCCGATCTGGTCGATGATCTCCTCGACGCTTCTGGCGTCGCCCGGCGCATCAAACGGCTGCATGGTGACGCGGAAATTGTCGCGAATGATCGCAGCCGGCTCGCGCTCGACCCAGGGCACCTCGACGCGCACCCCGCGCCAGGTCTTGTTGGCGCGCCACATGAAAGCCGGGAGCCAGCTCACGCCGGATTCCATCAGCACGACCTTGAGGTCCGGAAACTTGCCGAACACGCCCTCATAGATCAGGCTCAGGATCTGCGCCTGAAATGCCTGCGCCTCGACGAAGTAATATTCGTAGCGGTGCGACGGCCATCCGGCCGAGCTCGGCGCCTGCCGATATTGCGTGCCGGCGTGGATCGCGAGCGGCAGCTTGTATTTCTCGGCGAGCCGATAGACCGGCCAGAAATGCCGCCGTCCCAAGAGCGTCTCGCCCTGCGCCAGCACGAGGATCGAGACGAAGCGGTGATCGCCGGCGCGGCGCTCGATCTCCTCGATCGCTAGCTCCGGGTCCTGCATCGGCACCACGATCGAGGCACGCAAGCGCGGATCGCGCGACAGCCACTCAGTGGCGATCCAGTCGTTGATCGCCTTGCAGAAGTCGGCCGCCATGTAGGGGTCGAACACAGCCTGCGCGCCATAGAGCACGTTGAGGATCGCGTGACTGGCACCCAACTGCTCAAATGCGCCCTTCTGCACCATCGCAAGATCGGAACCGGGCTTTGTGCCGTTCGCCGGACGCCAGTCGGCGCGGCCGCTTAGCGGCATGCCGGGCGGATAGGAGGTGAGATCGAGCCCGTCGATGGCGCGGCTCACGACCTGCTCTTTCCAGTGATCGCTGAGATAGGGCAGTAGCGTCGTGCGCGTGCCACCAACCGCCGGGTGGATGTCGCAGTCGATCCGCGTCGCTGCCATGAGGTTCCTCGCCGAGATCTTGTAAGCACATCTTTTTGGCGGCATTCTTTGTGTGCCGCTCGTGCAGAGTGCTCCGGCCGCTGCCGGTGCGCAAGAGCGCACGCCCGCGCGATCCGTCATGGCTCGGTTGCATTTCGCTGGCGCGATAAGGTTTGACGGAATGCATCCGGCGCGAAGCAGCGGAACAAATTGCTCCGCTGCTTTCCTTGCGTATTGTCATGCCTCTCAGGCCGCCTTGGAGACTTCCATCAGCAGACGTTCCGCCCTGGCATCCTCGATGCGGTTCACCATCCGGCTACTTTCATGGTTGTCCCGGACCGTCTTGGTCAGGGTGATGCAAGTCTGGATCAACATGACGATGCCCATGGTGAGATAACCCTTCATCCAGAGGTCGATCGGCAGGAAGAAGATGCCGATGGCGATGAGGAAGGCGGAGGCTGCGAAGGACACGTAAGTGAAAGTCACCCAGGCGCCGCTGTGGGGCTGGCCATTCTGGTTCATGATGGTCTCCTGTTGGTTCGAATGATGGGGTTGGGATCAGCCAGTCAGCATGCTCTTGGACTTCAACCGCGCCAGCACGTCGTCCGCGGTCGTCTTGAGCCTGGGGCCAAAACCCTGCTCGGCGAGTTTTTCGGCGGTGGCGAGCGGACCGGTGGCCGCATCGAGCTCGACCAGCGCGTCGTCGGCGGCCTGGGCTTCCATCTGCCGCTCACGAAGACGCCTCAAAGTGCTCTCCGCCTCCGGCAGCGTGGATTCGTTGGGGCGTGC
Organism: Bradyrhizobium lupini; assembly: GCF_040939785.1. NCBI lineage: Bacteria > Pseudomonadati > Pseudomonadota > Alphaproteobacteria > Hyphomicrobiales > Nitrobacteraceae > Bradyrhizobium > Bradyrhizobium lupini. Next base: position 4,658,036 of record NZ_CP162553.1, on the reverse strand, counting down.
CGCCTCGATGCCGCTGCGGCGAAGCGAGCGCACCGCTTCCGAGGCACGGGCGACGCGGCGGCCGCGGTCGAGCTCGGTGATGCGGGCCTGCGCGCTTGCGACGTGCCGCTTCAGCCGCGCGATTTCGGTTGCGAACAGTGCGCGGGCCGTCAGCGCCGCATCGCGATCGGCCTCCAGGCCCGCGATGGCTTCGGCAGCATCGTTGGCGAGATCCTCGCGGTCCCCGTCGAGCGCCGCGACCGCGCGCATCTCGAGATCAGCGATGCGGGCGACGGTCGCCTCGAGCTTGCGAGCTTCCTGCTGGTCCTGCGCAATCGCCAGCGCAAGGGTCCGTTTGCTGCGCTCGACGGCCGCGGCCGCGTCGCGCATCTGTTGATCGAGGATCAGAAGGGCCGTCCGGTCTTCCAGCTCCTCGCTGGCGGCGGCCACGCTGCCGCGGAAAAGTGTCACTACGGTCTTGAACATCTGAAGCTCCCTGTTATGAGCGTTGCTCACGGATGGTTTGTAGCAAGAAACTTGAACATCGTTCAAAGAAATATTTGAGCGACGCTCAAGAATTTGGTTTCCAGATGACTAAGCCATTGGAACGCCGAGAGAAACTTCGATCCGACTTTGAGCCTAGCGGCGGAACGAATGATCGCCGACAGGGGATTGGCGGGTTTAAAGACCCGCGATCTCGCCCGCGAGATCGGCTGCGCCAACGGCGCGGTCTACAATCTCGTCGCCGATGTCGATGAACTGATCCTGCGCGTGGGCTCGCGCACCTTGCTTCGGCTCGACCGGGCCCTGAGCGCGGCGGAAAGCGCGCGCGAGCCGTCGCCGCAGGAGACCCTGGTCCGCATTGCTCTCGCCTATTGCGATTTCGCCGCGGAGAATCTCGAACTGTGGCGCGCTCTGTTCGAGCACCGCATGGCAGCCGACAAGCCCCTCCCCGACTGGTCCATCGACGACCAGCTGCAGCTGTTTCGCCACGTCTACCAGCCGCTGGCCGCGCTATTTCCAAAACGCAGTCGGGAGGAGCTCGGCATCACCGCGCGCAGCCTGTTCTCGGCGGTGCATGGCATGGTGGCGCTGGGACTGGAGCAGAAACTGGTCGCGGTGCCGCTGCCGGCGCTCCGGAAGGAAATCGCGGGCCTGGTGCGCGCGATGATTGACGGGCTGATCGCGCGGGCGGCGTAGAGGCCGAGAGAGCACGGCTCAACTGTCGGCGTGCCTGACTAAAATTTCACCTGTCGCGTCGTGTGCCGCGCGCTTAGCTTCGCGAGGTCCACTTCCCTCTCCGGAGCATCCAATGCCCCTCCTCATCCGCGGCGGCACCGTCGTCAATCATGATCATTCGCGCCGCGCGGACGTGCTGATCGACGGCGCGACCGTCGTCGCGATCGGGCGGTCGCTCGATGCGCCGACGGGGTGCGAGATCATCGATGCGGGCGGCGCTTACGTCATCCCGGGCGGCATCGATCCGCACACCCATCTCGAAATGCCGTTCATGGGCACGGTCACCGCCGATGATTTCGAATCGGGGACCAAGGCGGCGCTGGCCGGCGGCACCACCATGGTGGTGGATTTCTGTCTGCCCGATCCAGGCCAGTCGATGCTCGCGGCCTATCAGGAGTGGCGGCACAAATCCGAGAAGGCGGCCTCCGACTACGGCTTCCACATGGCGGTAACCTCGTGGTCGAAGCAGATCCATGACGAGATGGAGACCGTGGTCAAAACCTACGGCATCAACACCTTCAAGCACTTCATGGCCTACAAGGGCGCGCTCATGGTGAACGACGACGAGCTCTACAACTCGTTCGCCCGCTGCGCCCATCTCGGCGCCATGCCTGTCGTGCATGCGGAGAACGGCGACGTCGTCGCCCTGATGCAGGAGGCGCTGATCGCGGGCGGCGTCATCGGCCCCGAGGGACACGCTTATTCACGGCCGCCGGAGGTCGAGGGCGAAGCCACCAACCGCGCCATCATGATCGCCGACATGACGGGGACGCCGGTCTATATCGTGCACACGAGCTGCCGCGAAGCGCATGAGGCGATCGCGCGCGCACGTGCGGCGGGCAAGCGCGTCTATGGCGAGCCGTTGATCCAGCACTTGTTGCTCGACGCCGGTGAATATCAAAACAAGGACTGGGATCATGCCGCGCAGCGCGTGATGTCGCCGCCGTTCCGCGACAGGTCGCATCAGGATAGTCTTTGGGCTGGCCTGCAAGCCGGCTCGCTGCAGGTGGTCGCGACCGACCACTGCGCCTTCACCACCGAGCAGAAGCGGTTCGGGCTCGGCGATTTCAGAAAGATCCCGAACGGCACCGGCGGCCTCGAAGATCGCCTCGCCCTGCTGTGGACCGCGGGCGTCGCCACGGGACGGTTGACGAAGGAAGAATTCGTCGCAGTCACCTCGGCGAATATCGCCCGCATCCTCAACATCTATCCGCGCAAGGGCGCGGTCGCCGTCGGCTCGGATGCAGATATCGTGGTTTGGGATCCCAAGGCGAGCAAGACCATCAGCGCGAAGCGGCAGATGAGCCGGATCGACTACAACGTGTTCGAGGGGTTTTCCTGCACCGGCGGACCGGCGGCGACGCTGTCGCGCGGCCGAATCGTCTGGAAAGACGGCGATCTGCGCGCCGAGGCCGGCGACGGCCGTTATGTCGAGCGCCCGGCGTTCTCGCCCGTGCATGTCGCCAATTCGACGTGGAAGGAGCTGACCGCCCCACGCGCCGTGCCCCGCGGAGCGGTGACGCCGTAGAATTGATGGCCGCGCAGCATGCGACGCCGTGAAGCGCGGCCGATGGCATGCGCCTTGCCTCTTTATGGTGCGAATCTCTCAAGAGTGAGGCACCCATGAGCGCATCATCATTCGACCTAAACCGCCGCAGCGTGCTCGGCGGCCTCGGCCTTGCCGGAATGACCGCCCTCGCTCCGCGCTTTGCCTCGGCGCAAGGGCGCGCAGAGACGCTGCTGGTGGTGCAGGAGCTCGGGCCAAACTCGCTCGACATGCAGGGCGTCGGCTCCAACCAGACCGTGAACGGGCTGTCCTGGAATTGCTACGATCGCCTGCTGAGCTATGCCTCCAAGACGCTCTCCGACGGTACGCTGTCTTATGACCGCGAGAAGCTCGCACCTGAACTCGCCGAGAGCTGGGAGGTTGCGGCCGACGGCATGTCCTGCATTTTCAAGCTGCGGAAGGACGCGAAATTCCACGACGATACGCCGGTCACGGCGAAAGACGTCAAATGGTCGTTCGATCGCGCGGTGAAGGTCGGCGGTTTTCCGACCTTCCAGATGTCGGCGGGATCGCTGGAACAGTCCGAGCAGTTCATCGTGGTCGACGACCACACTTTCCGCATCGACTATGTGCGCAAGGACAAGATGCTGCTGTTCAACGTCGCGGTGGTCGTGCCTTTCATCATCAACTCGGAGCTCGCAAAAAAGAACGCGACGGCGGAAGACCCGTGGGCGCTGGCGTGGCTCAGGAACAACGAGGCCGGCGGCGGCGCTTACACGATCGAAAGCTGGAAGCCGGGCAGCGAGACCGTGCTGGCGCGCTTCGACGATTGGAAGAGCGGACCTCTCCCGAAGCTCAAGCGGGTGATCGCGCGCGACGTCCCTTCCGCCGGCACTCGCCGCGCCATGCTGGAACGGGGCGATGCGGATATCTCCAGCGGCTTCGCGCCGCGTGACTTCGAGCAGATCATTCGGGAGGGCAAGGTCAAGGTCTCCGGCGTGCCGATCCCGAACGCGCTCTGGTCGGTGGCGCTCAACACGGCAAAGCCGCCGTTCGACAATGTGAAGCTGCGCCAAGCCGTCGCCTGGGCGATGCCCTATGAGCAGATCCAGAACAGCGCGTTCTTCGGACGCGCCGTTCCCATGTATGGCGGAGCAGCAGACGTCTCAAAGCCGGTCTGGCCGCAGGCGTTTCCCTACGTCACCGATCTCGACAAGGCCAAGGCCCTGATGAAGGAGGCAGGCTTCGAGTCGGGACTGGAGACGACGCTGTCACTCGACACCGGCACCGCCACGGTCGGCGAGCCGACCGCGATCCTGATCCAGGAGAGCCTCGCTAAAATCGGCATCAAGGCCGCGATCGAAAAGATTCCCGGCGCGAACTGGCGCACCACGCTGAACAAGAAGGAGCTGCCGCTCGCGCTGAATCGCTTCAGCGGCTGGCTCGATTATCCCGAGTATTACTTCTACTGGAACTTCCACGGCAACAACTCGATCTTCAACATCTCCTCGTACCAGAACAAGGAAATGGACGCGCTGATCGACAAGGCGCGGTACACCACGGATGCTGCCGAGTACGACAAGGCCGTGAAGGATTTCATCGCGCTCTGCATGCGCGATGTTCCCATCGTCCCGCTCAATCAGCCGATCCACGATGTCGCGATGCAGAGGGCCATCACCGGCTACGAATTCTGGTTTCATCGCGAGCCTGACTACCGGCAGTTCGCGAAGGGCTAGTTTTGGCGGGCGACGCTGACAGTGCTTGAGACGGCTCGTGCCTGCTCGGAGGGGAAACCCCGCGCGAGCCGCGCCTCGCTCGCGCGCAGCATCGCTGTATCGAGCTTGCCGTGTCGCGATCCATCCAGGGCGCAAGCGAAAATCCGGTAGAACTGCGCGCCGTCATAGGCGACCAGCAGCAGATCGACGCCCGCGTTGATCGCCTCGACCACGGCCCGGCAGACGTCGTGCTGGTAGATCGCGCCCATCACGAGATCGTCGGTCATGACGACGCCCTGATAGCCCCATTTGTCGCGAATGATCCCCTCGACGACGCGCTTCGAATGCGAGGCGGCTCGGTCGGGATCGACGGCCGTGAGCGTGACATGGCCGACCATGAGCGCGCTGCGCGAATGCGACAGCACCTCGCGGAACGGGAGCCAGTCGGCTGCCTCCAACTCCTTCACCGGCGTGTCGAGGTTGGCGCTGAAATGATGCGTGTCGGTGCGCACGCGCCCGATGCCGGGAAAATGCTTGAGCGTGGCGCCGACGCCGGATTCTTCCAGCCCGCGCACATAGGCGCTCGCGACCGCGCCGACGACGGCGGGATCGGTCGCAATCGCGCGCTGACCGATCAGGGTGTGGAAGTCGAGGCGATTGCGCCGGCCCGGCGGCTTGAGATCGAGCACCGGCGCGAGATTGAGGTTGACACCGAGCCCGGCGAGTTCACGTCCGTGGATGCGGCCGAACTCTGCCGCTTTGGCCTGCTGGTCATCGGGAGCAAGCCCGGCAAGCGTCGCCAGCGCCGGCAGCTTTGTCAGCGGCGGCGCAAGATGCCCGACGATGCCGCCCTCCTGGTCCGCGGCGACCACCAGCGGAGGCAGGCCGGCGGCGCGCCGCTTGTCCTGGAGCGTCGCGATCTCGGTGCGCAACGTCTCGACGGACCGGCCACGGATATTGTGCCGGGTGACGTAGACACCGCCGATCACGCCTTGCTCGGCGAGGCGCGCGACCTCCGGGAAGGAGGAATAACCGACCATGAAGTGAGGTCCGAGCTGACGCGCCTCGGCCGCACCGGCTGCAAGAACATCGTGCTTCCGCAGTTCGAATTTCAGGTGCGCCGCCGATATCAGCACCGATGGAACGCACCAGAGCATGACGAGCAGCTTGCCGGCGATCGTGCGCCACCGCCCCCTGCGCAGCAGCACGATGACGATCACGATGCTTGTGACGACAAGTGCGATGTTTCCAGCGCCGCGCAGCTCGAGCAGATAGGGATCGTTCTTGTTAGCGGCCGCAAATGCGACGAGAGGGGCGGCCAGCCAGAGGAGGATGAGACCGGTGCGGTTGAAGAGCTGCATGATGCGTCACGCCCAAGGTGATGTATGCATCGCACCTATCAAAGCGATTTGCGCCGCGTAAGGACCAAAAGCGGGCCTGCACATAATCTGCAAAAGACTCCTGAAGCCGTGCAGACGACGATCCCGCCTTCTGCACAAACGACGTTCAGACTTCGTGATGCCACCCAACACGAAAGGTCTTCTTGACATGACGAGCCTGGCTTCGACAATTGCAGCGGAAATCCAGCCGATCAGGCATTCCTCGATCCCGGCCAAGGTCGGCCTCGCGCTCGTTCTCGCTGCGCTCGCCGACTGGCTGTTCTATGGTCCGCGGATCGGGCTGTCGCTGACGCTGTTTGTGATCGCGATGGCTTGCGTGTCGATGCTGTTCAATCATGCGGCCCTGGATCTGCGGCGCGCCATGATCGGCGCGGCCATTCTCGTCGCCGGCCTCGCACCGGCGGTCGAGGAGCTCAACATGCTGTCCTTCCTGATCCTCACCATGGCGCTGGCCATTGCGCTTCTGATCGCGACCAATCCGAAAACGACCGGGCTCACTGAACGTGCGCGCGCGTGCGCAATTTCTTCCTGCTCGGGCCCTTCAGGTTCTTTCTCGACGCGCTGCAGATCTTCAACATGTCGGGGTTCACCCGGGGCATCGTACTCTGGCTGATGCCTGCTGTGATGAGCACCGTCTTCGTCGCGCTATTCGCGGCGGCCAATCCGGTAATCGAGCAGTGGGTGTGTCTGCTCAATCCAAAGCTCATCTTCGAATATATCAGCGTCGCGCGCGTGCTGTTCTGGACCATGATGCTGGCGCTGGTCTGGCCGTTCATCCATGTGCGCTGGCGGCGCAGGACGATTGCCACCACGATGGTCGTCGATGGCCCCGTGCCGCCGCCGCTGCCGTCCCAAGTCTCGGCTGAGTTCCTGGGCCCCTCCACCATCCTGCGCTCGCTGATCCTGTTCAATCTGCTGTTCGCGGCACAGTCCATTCTCGACGGCATCTACCTCTGGGGCCATGTCGCGCTGCCGGCCAATTTGACATATGCGGCCTATGCCCATCGCGGCGCCTACTCCCTGATCGCCACCGCCCTCCTCGCCGCCGCCTTCGTGCTAGTGGCGATGCGTCCGGGTGGACCGGTCGAAAAATCAAAAGTGATCCGGCCGCTGGTCTATCTCTGGGTCGGGCAGAATGTGCTTCTGGTCGCGTCCTCCATCCTCCGCCTCGACCTCTATGTCGAGATCTACATGCTGACCTATTGGCGCATCGCCGCCTTCATCTGGATGGGACTGGTGACGCTCGGGCTGATCCTGATCGTGGCCCGTATCGTGCTCGACAAGTCTAACCAATGGCTCGTCGGCGCCAATCTGATCGCGTTAACGATCGCGCTGTATGGCTGCTCGCTGATGAACTTCGATGCGTTCATCGCCGACTATAATCTGAGCCACAGCAACGAAATGTCGGGTAAGGGCTTGAGCATCGACGCCAACTATCTCCTCACACTCGGGCCGCAGGCGCTGCCTGCGATCGACAAGGTCATCGCTCATCGCCCGGGCGACAACTGCCTTGTGTCGCGGCGCGATCGGCTTGTAGAAGTCCAGCGTCAGGATCTGGCCTGGCGGAGCTGGGGCTTTCGGACCTGGCGGCTCCAGCGCAGGCTGGACGCGCTGGAGAAAGTTCGGCCGGCGGGCTGACGGGGAGCGGAGAGGTTCTTGGCGCATCGCATTCTCATCGTCGACGACGAAGGCCATATCCGCGAGGTCATCCGCGTCGCCTTGAACAAAGCCGGCATGGACGTAATCGAGGCGCGCGACGGCAAGGAGGCGCTGAGCCGCTTTGCCGCCGACAAGCCCGATCTCATCGTGCTCGACATCGGCATGCCCGAATTCGACGGCCTCGACGTCTGCCGCGAGGTGCGCAAAGGCTCCGACGTGCCGATCCTGTTCCTGTCGGCGCGCGACGAGGAGATCGACCGTATCCTTGGCCTCGAGATCGGCGGCGACGACTACGTGACGAAGCCGTTCAGCCCGCGCGAGCTGGTGGCGCGGGTCAACGTCATCCTGCGCCGTCTCGGCCCGCGCAATGGCGAGGCCAAGGCGGGGCCATCGGCACTCGCGCAAGGCGGCCTGTTGATCGATCCCAAGCAGCATGTCGCGTCCTTCGCCGGCACGCCGCTGAAGCTGACCGCGACCGAGTTCGGCATCTTGCGCGCGTTCCTGACCCGGCCGACCTCGGTCTTCAATCGCGAGCAGCTGATGCGGGCCGCCTACCAGCTCAACATCCAGGTCTCCGACCGCACCATCGACAGCCACATTCGCAACATCCGCGCCAAGCTCGCGGCGCTGGCCTGCGACAACGTCATCGAGACCATCCACGGTGTCGGCTTCAAGCTCGGCCGCTGCGAGAAGGACGCATGAGCGCGGCGCCAGACAAATGGCGGCCGTCGCTCACCCTGGTGATCTTCACGGTGCTGGCGACCGTCGGCGTGCTGCCGCTGGTCGGCCTGTTCTTCTTCCGCCTCTACGACAACCAGCTGATCCGCCAGACCCAGGCCGAGCTGATCGCGCAGAGCCGCGTGCTCGCGACCATCTACGCGCAGGAGGTCACGGCGCGCCTCGACAGCGGCCTGACGCTCGGCGGCGAGGTGCCGCCGAATGTGCTGCCTGATCCAGGCGACCAGGTCACCCCGATCCGTCCCGCGCTTGACCTCACCGCCAACGACCTGCTGCGGCGGCGGCCCGACGCGCAAGCCGCTCCACAGCCGCCGCAGCCCGTCTATGTCGAGATCGGCGCAAAGCTGACGCCGATCATCCGCGAGACCCAGAAGGTGACGCTGGCAGGCTTTCGCATCCTCGATCCCCAAGGCGTGGTGATCGCCGGGCGGCAGGAGGTCGGGCAGTCGCTCGCCCATATCGAGGAGGTCGCGGACGCGCTGCATGGGCAATACCGCGCCACCTTGCGCAACCGCGTGCCCGACAAGCCGCCGCCGTCGATCTATTCCTTCAGCCGCGGCCTCGGCGTCCACGTGTTTTCGGCAATGCCTGTCATCGTCAACAACCACGTCGCGGGGGTGATCTACACGACGCGGACGCCGAGCAACATCTTCGACCATCTCTATCAAGAGCGGGCCAAGTTCGTGCTGGCGGGGCTCGCCGTGGTTCTCGGCACGATCGCCATTGGCCTCGTATTCTCGCGCACCATCACGCTGCCGATGCGCGAACTGATCGATCGCGCCACCAGAATAGGCCGCGGCGACCGTGAGGCGTTCAGGCCGCTCCGGCACTACGGTACGCGCGAGTTCGCGCGGCTCTCGCACAGCTTCCTCGGTATGGCCGAACAGCTGGCGCGGCGCTCGGACTATATCGCGACGTTCTCGGCCCATCTCACCCACGAATTGAAATCGCCGCTGACCTCGATCAAGGGCGCCGCCGAGCTGTTGCAGGATTCGGTTCAGGGCAAAGCGGGCAGCCTGACGCCGGCCGAGCAGGAGACGTTCATCGCCAACATCCTGTCCGACACAAAGCGGCTGGAAGCGATGGCGCAGCGGCTGCGTGAACTCGCGCGTGCCGAAAGCCTGCCGCAAAACGAGCGCACGGAATTGGCGCCGGTGATTGCCGACCTCAGGAGCCGATTTCCGGCGAGCTCGATAGAGGCCAGCGGCAGCCTCGACCTGATGATCGGCATGTCGGCCGAGAAGGCGCTCATCGTGCTGTCGCATCTCGCCGATAATGCGATGCGACACAAGGCTGGGACAATCAGGCTGAAAGCGATCGACGAGCGTACGACCCTGCGTGTGACGGTAAGCAATGACGGCGAGCCGATCTCGACGCCGAACCGCGACAGGATCTTCGACGCGTTCTTCACCACGCGCCGCGACCAGGGCGGCACCGGGATGGGGCTGGCGATCGCGCGCGCGGTGATGGCGAGCCATGGCAGCTCGATCAGGCTCACGCCGACCGATCAGGGCGCGGCGTTCGAGCTGCAGTTTCCAATGGGCTAGATCGCGAACACCCAGGCGGCGACGATGGTGCCGATCGTGACCAGACCGGCGATGGTCCAGCCGGCTGCGTATTCCAGCTCAGGATGACCGGTCGCCCGCATGATCTCTGCCGGATCGGCGGTATGCTTCTCTGCCATGACAGCCTCGCATGTTACTTTCCGCGTCATATGTAAGTCGCATCAGCCACCATTAGGTTCCATCACGGAAATGCGAGGAATGACGCAGCTTGGCTTGTTCGCCGATCCGCACGCAGGGCCCGCCGGCCTTCGCTATGCCGATGACTTCGTCGAGACCGCCGTCGAGCAGGCGCTCATCGGCCGCATCGCAGCATTGCCGCTCCAGCGCTTCCAGTTCGGCGCCTTCGAGGGCAACCGCCGGGTGGCGTCCTTCGGCTATCGCTATGACTATTCGCTGCAGCGGCTGGCCGAGGCCGAGCCGATCCCGGACTGGGTCCTGCCCGTCGCGCGGCAGGTCGAGGCATGGGCTGGGCTTGCCGGCGGCAGCGTGCGGCAGGTGCTCTGCACCGAATACGAGGCCGGCGTCGGCATCGGCTGGCATCGCGACAAGCCGCATTTCGACAAAATCCTCGGCATGTCGCTGGGCTCGTCCTGCAAATTCCGTTTCCGCCGCCGTAGCGGCGACAAATGGGAGCGCCACACGCTCGAAGCCCGGCCGCGCTCGCTTTACATGATGGACGGCGAGGCGCGGTCGCAATGGGAGCACAGCATCCCGCCGGTCGAGGCGCGCCGCTATTCCATCACCTTCCGGACGATGAAGCAGGCCTGACAGGTCGGCCAAAACAAAAAAAACGCGAAAACAACCCCATGCACAGTAGAACGGCCGTCTCGGCGCGGGGCTCGGCCCCGCGGCGTAACCGTTTGACACCTCGGAGCAAAACAGCCGTAGCGCGCGAAGGCGCAAGGCGAGGCGAACTTGCCTTCCAATTCGGATTTACATGCTAATCTGGTTCCGCGCGCTTCCCGGAGGGAAGCCGCGATTGCAGGTCCAGGGAGGGAAGATGAAAGCCGGTCGATTGATCTTCGCCTGCACCCTCGTCCTCGCAGCCGCCTCCGGCGTCGCGGGAGCCTCCGACGCGACGCCCGCAAAAGTCTCGGGCGCGACGGCGCTGGCGCTCGCGGGGGTGATCGCGCCGCTGTCGTCGGTCCTGTCTGGCGCCGAGAAGAAGGCAATGGCGATGCTGTTCGCCGCCAACAGCGACATTCCCTACACGAAGCCGATCATGGTGACCGCCGATCGAATCGTCTGTCGCGCCGGCAATGTCGACATCACCGTCCGGAACTGCGAGGTCACCTTCGGCAAGAAGACCCGGACGGTGAATGGCTCCACGGCCAACGAGATCTTCGCCACCGAAGCTCTGGCCGGCATTCCGGCCGACGGTGCCGCGGGATCGAATTTCGAGAGCCTGACCAAGCTGAGCTGCACGATCGACCCCAATGCCATCCGCCGGAAGGACGGCAGCGGGGCGGATTGCACGTTCCAGCCGGGGAATTGAACCACGCGTGGAGGACGAGCCGAGAGAACCATGGGTGCCGCGAAATCGCCTCATGACCAACTAACTAATAAGGCGAATTGAAAAGACGGGCCAAACGCGCGAGCCCATATCGGGCACGCAGGGCCACCACCGACATGAAGAATTTTCTCGCATTTTTTCTGATTCTGGGCCTGACGGCAGCCTCCGCGCACGGCCCCTTGCCGCCGCGGCCGGCTGCGCCGTCCGATCTTGTCCAGGTCGGCCTCACAGATAGCGACACCACCGCAGGCGGCACCGCGCGGCTATGCGAGCAGGTCACCTTCTCGCGCGGCCTGCGCTACGGCGAGAGCGAAGCCAATGTGCTCGATGTCGCCACCGCCACGACCAAGGCGGATACGCCGCGGCCGGTGCTGCTGTTCGTGACCGGCGACACTTTCACTGGCGACCGCGCCGCGCCGGAGCTGTCGCGCCAGATCCAGGACCAGGCCATGTGCTTTGCCGCGCGCAACGACATGATCGGCGTGCGCGTCAACTACCGGCTGGCGCCCTCGGCGACGTGGCCGGCGGGTGCGAGCGACGTGGCGGCGGCGCTGTCCTGGGTCCACGGCAATATCGACCTATTCAACGGCGATGCCCGCGAGATCGTTGCGGTCGGCTACGGCGCCGGCGCCTTCCACGTCGCCACCCTGCTGGCCCATCCCGAACTCCAGACCGACCGCGCCGATGTCGCGGCGGTCGTGCTGGTGTCCGGGATCTACCGCGCCGGCAAGGACGCCAGCGACAGCGAGAAGGCCTATCTCGGCAGCGACGCCAGCCAGTACAACAAGCGCTCGGTCTTCCCCGGCATCCTCAATGTCGACGTCCCGATCGTGCTGGCCTGGGCCGCGGATGATTCCGCCGGCATCACGGCGCAGGGCGAAACCCTGAAGAAGACGCTCTGCGGCGCCGGCCATTGCCCGCGTAGCGCGCTGCTGCGCAGCCGCGACGGCATCGCGAGCGCCTTCGGCCTCGACGGCTCCGGCGACAGCCTCGCCGAGCCGACGCTGCTGCTGGTGCATCAGCTCGAGGCGCGCGGTCTGCCGTAGCGGCGTGTTGCCGGCAGCGCGCTGATAACGTCCACCTTTAGCTGGGTTGCCCCTCTCGCGGCCGCGCGCTCTCAGACAATTGTCTCGCCGGCGTTAGCACGCTTCAAACTACGATTCGCGATCTGGTCGCCGCCCGGATCGCCGCGTGCTATCTAGGAGAGCTCTCTGAAGCATTTCTATCTGTGGGGGTTCGTTAGGGACCAAGCAAATCGGCGTTTCGACGCGCCGCCGCCACGATCGGAAAACCGATGCTTAGTTTGCTTGCACGATGCGCGGTGATCTCTTTTGCGTTGATCTCGGCCTCCGCCGCCGAACCGGTCAAGCTCAAATTGGCCTTCCCCAGTTCCGACCGCTCGACGAGTTATCTCGCTGCGGTCAAGCCATTCGTCGACGCGGTCAACGCCGAGGCAAGAGGCCAGATCGAAATCGAGACCTATTTCAGCGGCGTGCTTGGAAAGGATCCGGCTGAGCAACCCCAGCTCGTGCTCGATGGTACGGCCGACATCGCCTACGTCGTGACGGGACTGACTCGCAACCGGTTCGCAGACAATGCAATCATCGAGATGCCCGGCCTGTTTACGAACATGCGGGAGTCCGTTGCGGTGTTCAACCGGCTTATGGCCGCCGGCGCGCTGCAAGGATACGACGACTACGTGGTGATCGGCGCCTATGTCACCGAGCCCGAGACGATCCACAGCAACGTTCCGATCACGTCGCTGAATGATCTGAAGGACAAGAGAATTCGCGTCAACAATCCGGGCGAAGCCGCAGCGCTCGAAAAGCTCGGAGCGCGGCCCGTATTTCTGCCGGTCACCAAGATCTCCGAAGCCATCGGCAGCGGCAGCATCGATGGCGCCCTGGTACCACCATCTCCATTGGTCGATTACGGCATCAAACGCGTTGCGACCTATCATTACCTTCTTGGCATCAGCGGCGCACCGCTGATGGTTTTGATGAACCGGAAAATATTCAACCGGCTGCCGAAACCTGCACAGGCGACCATCCTCAAATACAGCGGTGCGTGGTCTGCCGGACGTTTCATGGATACCTACGAAGCCGTTGAAAACAGCATTATGGGGGAGCTGAAGTCCGATCCCAAACGCCAGGTGACCATACCCACGCCGTCGGACCTCGATGCGGCCAATGCCGTGTTCGCGGCCGTTGCCGACGATTGGGCTTCGAAAAGTGAGCGCAATGCCGAACTGCTAAAAACGGTTCGGGCCGAGCTCACGAAAATGCGATCGACCCGGTAGCACTGATGCCGTCACTCGCCAGTATCTGGCCTCAGCGAAACATCGTCACCATCGTCGCCGCGCTTGCCATTCTGTTGCTGGGCGCCGGGACGACCCTGAAGATCACGACCGATCATCTTCTCCGTCAAGATGCGACGTCGACCGCTCGTAGCTGGGCGAGGTTCCTGGCGGCCAGTGTCACCGATCTCGAGCAGATCGCCGGCGGCGAGCAGCCTTCCGCCGCGAGCATGGCGTTCTTCCTGTCGGCGCGAAATTCCGGCGAGGTCTTTCACTACGAAATATTCAACCGTAATGGCTACTCCCAGTTCGTTTCGACCCGCGAAAAGATCGCGCTCGTCGACTTGTCTGAATATAGCCCCGATGCGGCGCGATCAGCGGTTGACGGTCTCCCGATCGTCGACGTCAGGGAGGGAAATTCGCCCGACCGACCGGCATTCTTCGCCCGCGCCTATGTCCCGGTCCAGACCGACGGTCGCCTCACCGCTGTCGTTGCGGCCTACGTGGATGAAACCGAGCAACGCAAGAATGTCCACAATACGTTCCTGACCGCGGCCGTGTTCCTTTGCCTGCTGTCAGGTCTCGCCTTCTCCATTCCCGCAATTGCCTGGTATCGGGAAACAAAGGTGAAGCACGCTGACCGGCGCATCCGGTTTCTCGCCCATCATGACGCGTTGACCGGGCTGACCAATCGCCCGCAGCTGATCGAAAAACTGGAGAGCGCCATCGCTCGCCTGCCGATGCGGGGCGGCAGCCTTGCCGTACACTTCATCGACATCGACCGTTTCAAGGAGGTCAACGATTCGCTTGGTCACGACGGTGGCGATTTTCTGCTCAAGTCCATCGCCAAGCGTCTTCGCGCCGCGGCCAGGATCGACGACGTGGTGGCGCGGCTCGGCGGCGACGAATTCGTGGTCGTGCAGAGCGGGATCGCCGGCAAAGCTCAGGCCGAGTCGTTTGCGAGCCATCTCGCCGCCGCGGTAAATGCGACCGTGAAATTCAAGCAGCACGAGATCCTCACCACCGCTAGCATCGGCGTGGCGCTGGCGACGGGGGAAGACACCACCGCCGAGCGGTTGCTCAAGAGTGCCGACCTCGCGCTCTACGCGGCCAAGGCAGCCGGCCGCAACTGCATCCGGTTTTTCCTGCCTGAAATGGACACTGAGCTACAAGCGCGCATCGAGCTCGAGAGGGCGATTCGCGACGCGGTACTGAATGATCGCTTCGAATTGCATTACCAGCCGCTCTTCGAAATATCCCAGCGCCGCCTTGCCGGCTTCGAAGCGCTGATCCGGATGCCCGCGGCGGACGGAACCCTCATTCCGCCATTGACCTTCATTCCGGTCGCCGAGGACTTGCGGCTTATCGACAAGATCGGGGCGTGGGTGTTGCGGGAGGCATGCCGCACGGCCGCGACCTGGCCGGCGCACCTGACCGTTGCAGTGAACCTGTCACCCGTGCAGTTCGTGGCGGGCAACATCGGTGACATCGTCGCCGCCGCACTAAAAGACGCCGGACTCGCGGCGCACCGGCTCGAACTGGAGATCACCGAAAGCCTGCTGCTCGGCAACACCGAAACGATCATGGCTCAGCTCCGGACGCTCAAGACGATGGGCGTTGCCATCGTGATGGACGATTTCGGGGCTGGCTATTCGAGCCTCAGCTATCTGTGGCGCTTTCCGTTCGACAAGATCAAGATCGATCGAGCCTTCATGCAGAGCCTCGACGGCCCTCATTGTCAGGTCGGGACAGTAGTAAAAGCGATCATCGCGCTCGGACGGGAACTGCGCATGCGGGTGACGGTCGAAGGCGTCGAGACCGCCAACCAGGCAGCTTTCCTCGACGCGGCCAACGGTGATCAGGTCCAGGGCTTCTTCTTCGGCCGGCCGATCCCCGCCTCAGAGCTCGGCGCCAGCATTCTCGCGGAGTTTGAGAAAGCAATGCCGCGGGCTTCGCCCGCGACCAAGCTGCACCTCGTCAACACATCGGCTGAACGGTAGCACGGACCCGTGCCTCTATCGGCCCAATGCGACTCTTGGCGATCCGCTATCGCAGACAATTCTCATGTTTCAGTTAGCCTTTGCAACACCAACATCGCATTTGGATTCGGCCGGCCGTATCTCGCGCGGAGGTTGCGCGTTGACTCTCAGGTGTATGATGCAAAACAAAACGCGTTTCGATTCGACATTCGAAGGCGGCGGCGGTCCAGATATCGCAAAACCTCTCGCGGTGGACGGAAACCATGACGCGCACGGTTTGCAACGCGCGTTGGATGCGCGTCTCAGTCCCGGCAATGCCGATGCCCCCGCAACCGGCGGCGATGCCGCCGCGGATGTAGCGCAATCCAAGCCGAGCCGGACGCTTCTCCGATTTGTGAAGGCCGCGGCGGGCATCGCCATCGTCGCAGTATTCGGCTGGCTGCCGCTCAGAGCGCTTTTCCAGACGTCAAGCGTCGAAGCCGTCGTCAATTCGAGGCTCGTGACGTTGAGGTCGCCGATTGACGGGAAGATTTCAGCCGGGGCCAGTCTGTCAGGCGATTTAGGCACCGTCGGTGAGGGCACTTTCATCCTCCGTGTCGTCAATCCGCGCGGCGACCGCGTGCGGCTCGATGACCTGCGCAGTCAGATGTCTCGCCTCGAAAACGAAAGGCCGAGCCTCGTTTCGAAGATAGCTTCAGCCCAGGCGGGGCAGAAGGATCTGGCGCGTCAGGCGGCCCTGTTCACAGCGGGGCGCATTCGTCAGCTCGAGGCGCGCATCGCAGAAATCCAAACATCAATCGAAGCGGCCGCAGCGCGTCGTGAAGAGGCGGCAGCCGCGGTGGAACGAGCATCATCGCTCATCAAATCGGGCAGCGTTTCGTCTGTCGAGCTTGGGCGCCTGACGCGGGATCAAACCATTGCTCAGCAGACCGAAATCGGCGCGCGACGCCGTCTGGATGCAACCCAGGTCGAGCTCACCGCCGCGCGCGAGGGCACTTTCCTCGGCGACAGCTACAACGATCGTCCGAGCTCGGTGCAGCGTGAGGAGGAAATGCGGCAGCGGGCTGAAGGCCTCACCGCGGACGTAGCGCACGCCGATGCGCAAATCTCGTGGCTCGTCGGCGAGATAGAATCAGAGCGATCTCGTTACATCGGCCGCTCCGAGGCGGACATCAAGTTCCCCGTCGCCGGCCGAATATGGGAGGTCATGACGGCACCTGGAGAGGACGTCCGGGCCGGACAACCGCTCATTCGTCTACTCGATTGTTCCGGCGCCGTAGTGACGGCGAACGTCACTGAGAGCGTGTATAACGGGCTGCAACTGGGATCTCTCGCACATTTCCGGCCGAGCGCCGGCGGCCCCGAATTGACTGGCACCGTCGTCAATCTCACCGGCTCCGCAGGGGTCGCAGCGAACCTCGCCATTAATCCCGATGCGCTGAGCAAGGAACCGTATCGTGCGACGATTTCGGTCCCCGACCTCAACGATGGCTCCAACGATTGTCCAGTCGGGCGAACCGGACGCGTCATCTTCTCGCCAGACACTGCGAGAAAGCCATGATCGCCGCGCTGACACCGGGCCTTATTGCGCTCGGGTTCTGCGTTGCCGTCCTTCCCTGGTTGCGGCACGAGAACTCCACGGCGCGCTCGCTGATGATCTCAATCGCATTGCTGCTCATGATCCGCTATTTTGGATGGCGCATGACAGCCACGGTGCCGCCCGTCGGCTGGACCGCCGACTTCGCCGTGGGATCCGTGTTCCTCTTCGTCGAGGCTGTATCGCTTGCGGCGGGTGCACTGACACTGGTGTTTCTCAGCCGCTCGACCAATCGAACGCCGCAAGTCGAAGTCAACAGGCGGTGGCTTGCCGGACGGCAAGCTCCGCTGATCGACGTATTCATTTGCACCTACAACGAGGAAACGTCGATTCTGGAGCGCACAATCATCGGCGCCACGGGAATGAACTATCCCAACTACCGCGTCTGGGTTCTGGACGACGGACGGCGTGACTGGCTCGAAAAGCTTGCCGGCCAGCTCGGCTGCCGGTATCTGGCGCGCCCGGACAACAAGGACGCCAAGGCCGGCAACATCAATCACGCCCTGTGGCATGTGGCGGAGCTCGCCGATCCCCCAGATTTCATTTCGATTCTCGACGCCGATTTCGTGCCTATGCCCGAATTTCTCAGCCGCGCGACGTGCCTGTTCCGCGACCAGGGCGTAGGCGTGGTACAGACACCTCAGCATTTCATCAATGCGGATCCGATCCAAACCAATTTGGCCGCGACCAAGGTCTGGCCGGACGAGCAGCGCTTTTTCTTCGATATCCTGATGCCATCGAAGGACGCTTGGGGCGTGGCGTTTTGTTGCGGCACGTCGTCGGTCATCCGATTCTCGTCCCTCGTGAAGATCGGCGGCTTTCCGACCGATTCCGTGACGGAGGACTACTTGCTGACGCTGCGGCTGACGGAAATTGGATCACGCACGGTGTACCTGAACGAGCGTCTGACCTTGGGGCTGGCCCCGGAGGGACTCAAGGAGTACATCACTCAGCGCAGCCGATGGTGTCTTGGCTTCATGCAAATCTTTCGGGGGCGCAGTGGTCCCTTTTCCCGAAGATCGCAGCTGGACGTTGTCGACAGGCTTTCTCTCATCGAAGCATTCATGAGTTGGACCTCGACCTATGTCGTCAAGGTCTTCGGTCTCGTCGTTCCAAGCCTTTATCTTCTCTTCGGCATCAAAGCGGTCCAGGCCGATCTTTTCGAACTCCTCGGATATTTCCTGCCGTTTTATGTCTGGTATTCGCTCACCATGGCCTGGATTTCCCGCGGACGCTCCATGGCGGTGATGTCGGATGTCGCTCAATACATTGCACTGCCGGCGGTTCTCAAGGCCGTGGCGGCGGGACTGCTCCAGACGCAGGGACACACATTCAAGGTCACGGCGAAGGGCGGGGATCGCGACCAACGCTTCGTCGAATGGCCACTGCTCAGGGTATACGGCACCGCATTGGCGATTACGCTCGCGGGTATCGTCTATGCCTTCGTGCTTCATGTGCAAGGTGACATGATCGCCTATGGCGGTCTGGCGCTCGCCTGGAGTTTGTACAACGCCATCATTCTGTTGATCGTCTGCCTGGTGTCCATCGAGCAGCCGCGGCGACGGAAGGCCGAGCGGTTCGAGCGAGATGAGCCTGTCCTTTTCAATATCGGTTCCCGGCAGTGCATCTACCGTTTGGCAGACATGTCGATCACGGGCGCTCGCTTCGTGAGCGACAATCCACCACCTGTCGGGACCGCGGTTCGCTGCACCCTCCAGGAGAGAAACGTCGCGGCCCTGGTCGTGCGACGCACGGGGAATGGCTTTGCAATCCGGTTTGATGAAACCCTCAACACCCGCATCGCTCTCATTCGCGCTTTCTATTCCGGTGACTACGTCAGCGCATTCACCGGCATCCACGCCGCCCCGATCGGCAAAGCATTAATGATGCGGATTTTCGGGTGACTACCTCTGCTGATGAAGCGCAGCACCAAGCTCGCTGAACGTCACCGTCGTTGCCAAGCCGAGCGCTGCAACCGGTTCTTCTCGACCAATGCCTACGTCCAGGCCTTCGGCGCTCGTTCGTTCCAGGTAGCGCGCGCCCTATGTAGGCGCCCGCAATTCGCCCTGAAACCAAGCCAAGGTATCAGACGATCTCATTGGGTCGACCAGCACGACCGCGATCTGGTCGACGAAATCGCAAGCGGGACATTCGAAGGTCCAAATCTCAGAACCGGCGGAGCTTGGCGTGATGCGCGCCAGCGTCGTTGTTATCCGGCATGTAGGACAAGGTGGTCGCTGAATGGCCATGAGGCTCGCCTGAATCCGGCGGGAGCGCGATACTCTCAGTCACCGATGGGCGCCGATGCGGGCGGTGATGGACCATCATGGAACCGAGAGCTCTGCCGCCACCGGTCAATATTGACCACCATCCAAATTACGGCCCGCTATCCCAAACATGATCTTTCACAGATCGGTTCATTTTTCATCGGACGAGTGCGGAACAGCGAGCGCACCCGCGCTATATCGCCCGATTTCACGACCGCCGGGTCGAGATGGAGTCCAATGTCCGCGGGCTGCCCTAGCGGCGCGCCACACTCGGCGCGTCAGCACGCCTGCCGTTTCGTCCGGCCCTCCAGCTGCGCACCGCGCCACAGCTTTGACAAACGCTTGACCTAGATCAAGCAGCCTTGGTGCGGATTGAGCCGACCTCGATGAGGGGCCAACGTCAAGGTATCGGGCATGCGCGTCTCCGGCAGGATGCTGTTCGTGTTGATGGTTGCCCTGGCATCGCTCGGGGCGATGTCGCAGGAGCGCGCCGATCAACCCACCGCCGACAACGAAATCCGTATCGGCAATGTCATGCCGTATTCGGGACCGCTGTCCGAATTCGGCGCCATCGGCCAGGCGGAAGCGGCCTATTTCGACATGGTCAACGCGCGCGGCGGCATCAACGGCCGCAAGATCCGCTTCATCACGCGCGATGACAATTCCGATCCGACGACCGCGCTGGAGCTGACGCGCAATCTGGTCGAGACGGACGACGTGCATTTGATGTTCGGATCGTTCGGCACGCCCGGTAATCTCGCCACGCGCTGGTATCTGAACGCGAAGAAGATCCCACAACTGTTCGTCGCCTCCGGCGACGAGGAGCTGAGCCAGGCCAAGGCGTTTCCCTGGACCATGGGCTGGCAGCCGTCGTTCCGGTCGGAGGGGCGCATCTACGCCAACTATCTCCAGGCCTATTATCCCAGGAAGAAGATCGTGGTGCTCTGGCAGAACGACCAGTTCGGGCGTGCGCTTCTCAAGGGCATGGAGGAAGGTCTTGGCGATCTGAACCGTCTCGTCCTCGTCGACATCGCCTTCGACATTGCCGATGAGCATCTCGACGGACACGTCTCGATCCTCAAGCGCGCCGGCGCCGATATCTTCGTCTTTCTCGGTGTACCGTCGACGGCGTCCAAGGTGATCAAGCTGGCGGCGGCAATGAAATGGCGCCCGGTCTTCATCGTCAACGACGCCTCCGCCTCGATCGCCAATGCGATGGCGCCCGCAGGCCTGGAGAATTCCTCTGGCGTGATCTCGGCGGCTTTCCTCAAGGATCCGAGCGATCCCGCCTGGAAAGACGATCCCGCCATGAAGGACTGGTTCACTTTCATGGACAAATACCATCACGACGAAAGCACCAACAGCAGCGCCGCGCTCTATGGCTACGCCGCGGCAGAGGCGCTGACGCAGGTGCTGAAGCAATGCGGCGACGACCTCTCGCGCGAGAACATCATGCGTCAGGCGGCTTCGCTGAGGAATTATCAGCCTTCGGTCGCCCTGCCCAACATCAGGATGAACACCTCGCCGAACAGCTACCTGCCGATCCGGCAGATGCGGCTGGTCCAGTTCGACGGCCGCTCCTGGCAACCCTTCGGCGACGTGATCGAAACCGCCTTCACGGAAGGCGCGGCGCGGTGAGTTGACTCGGGCCCACCTATTGCTGGGCTACCCCTCTCCCCCGCCCTCCCCCACAAGGGGGAGGGAGCCGAGCGGAGAACGGAGCAGCGTCGCACCATGATCGACTTTCCGCGAAGTTGGACAAAGTCGCCACGTTAAAGATGTGTTTCCCTCCCTCCTTGTGGGGGAGGGCTAGGGAGGGGGTGCCACACGGCACACTCTCTCAATGAGAGACGGCAACGCGCGTGCTCCTCACGCCGGGTTCAGAGAGGCCAGCGCATTCTCCAGCAGCGAGCGCACCCGCGCCGCGTCGCCGGATTTGACCACGGCGGGGTCGAGATACAGCTCCAGCCCCGGCGCTCGCTCGGTGATGATCCCGCTCCTTTCGGCGGCCGCGTCGTTCAGCGCGTCGACCGAATAGGGAATGATTTCGCGGCTGATGCCCTTCATCGTGATCGCGGGCAGCGCGTGGGCGCGGACGATGTCGCTGACCAGCGCGAAGGTCTCGTAGCTCAGCACGATGCCGCCGGGCTCGGCGATCGATTGCAGGCGCGCGGCGAGGTTCGCCTCCGCGCCGATGATGGTGTAGTCCATGCGATCGCTGCTGCCGAAATTGCCGACATTGCAATAGCCGGAATTGATGCCCATGCGGGCCTTGAACGGCAGCTCGATGCCGGAGGCGCGCCATTTCGCATTGAGCTCGGTGAGCCGGTGCTGCATGCGCCAGGCCATCTGGAGACAGGCCTGCGCGTCGGCGCGGTCGCCTTTGGTCTCGGGGTCGCCGAAGAAGATCAGCATGGCATCCCCGATGAACTTGTCGATGGTGCCGCCAAATTCGTGGGCGACCGCCGACATCTCGGTGAAATATTCGTTGAGGAGCTGGGTCAGCAACTCCGGCTGCAGCCGCTCCGCCGTCGCGGTGAAATTCTGGATGTCGGAGAAGAAGATGGTGAGCTTCTTGCGCTCGGTGTGGATGGTAACGTCCTTCTGGCCGGAGAAGATGCTCTTGTAGACCTGCGGCGGGATGTAGCGCGAGATTTTCATCGATAGCGAAGCCAGGAAGTCGTTGGTGGATTCGAGCTCCTTGTTCATGCCCTTGATGCGGCTCGCCTGGCGGCGCTGCAGCGAGAGGAACGACAGGCCGCTGCCGGCGGCGATCAGGAAATAGGCCAACAGGAACTTGAACGAGAAGATGTTGGCGGCGATCGGCTGGGCGATGATCACCTCCTGGATGCCTCTGACGTCACCGACCTTCCAGTCCTTCTTCGGGCTCTCGGGGTGACTGTTGTGGCAGCTGACGCAGGCCGGGCCCATCGTCACCGGAGCGATCAGCCGGACCTTGTCGTTGAACAGCGAGGTCTCGGTCTCGACGATCTTCTGCTCGGGATCGTTGCGAAGCGATTCGAGCGCGGCCTTCTCGAACTTGTCGAGCTGGTGCGGGGCGCGGTTCTGGAACGGGAAGTCCGAGACGAAACGGTAGGTGATGTTTTCCTGCTGCGCCCCGATCACCCGCCCTAGCTCCAGCGACAATGTCGCCGGGATCGGGATCGCGCCGGGGATGGATTCGTAGTTGTGAATCACCCTGGTCGTACCGTTCGGATTGGCGATGATGCGCCCGACCACGTTGGTCGCGTAGTAGCTGCGCACGCTCGTGATCACCGAATTCAGGTCGATCGCCTGCCGGCGCAGCGCGGTCTTGCTGAGTTCGGTCAGGTCCAGCCACACCGCGAGCGGCAGGGCGAGCAGCAGGAAGGCGATCGCGGCACCGGTCAGGATGCCGCTCTTGCGCTGTTCTTCGGAGATCTCTTGCTTCACTCGTTGGCTCCGTGATGAGCGTTCTTGTCTCGAACTCGGGGGATTTGCGGAACAGAGCCAATAAACGCGCTCCCGCGCAACCCCATTTTATGGTGGTCGCGCCAAGCGGCTTTTCGTTTCATGGCGAATGTTTAAGATCGGCATTAATCTGCATTCACTCCGCCAGGAGATCCACCAAATGACCGAGACCATCTGCATCAAGCGCTTCAATGCGCGCTCCGTCATCGTGCCGATGAACCTCCCGCTCCAGACCTCGACCGGGGCTGTCGCAAAGGCACCGCTGGTGCTGATCGACTGCGAGACCGACCAGGGCGTCCAGGGGCACGCCTATCTGTTCTCGATCACGCCATCGGCCTTGAAGCCGTTGACGGCGATGGTCGCGGAAATGTCGGAGCTGCTTGCGGGCGACGAGCTGCTACCGTTCGAGATCGAGCGCAAGCTGACCCAGCGCTTCACCCTGCTGGGGCTCGCCGGCCTGCAGCGGCTGGCACAATCCGGCATCGACATGGCGGCATGGGACGCACTGGCGCGCGCACGCGGCCTGCCGCTAGCGCGGCTGCTCGGCGGCGCGCCGAGACCGGTCAGGGCCTACAATTCGAAGGGGCTCGGCATCATGCCGGCGGGTGCCGCGGTGGAGGAAGCCCACAAGCTGCTGGCCGAGGGCTTTCAGGCCGCAAAGATCCGCGTCGGCCGTCCCGATGCACGGGAAGACCTGAAGGTGGTGCGCGCGGTGCGCAAGGCCGTCGGCGACGACGTGACCTTGATGTGCGACTATAACCAGGCGCTGACGGCCACCGAGGCGATCCGCCGTGGCGAGATGCTCGACGATGAGGGCCTGACCTGGATCGAGGAGCCGATCCGTCACGACGATTATGAGGGTAACGCCCGCATCGCGGATGCGCTGCGCACGCCGGTCCAGATCGGCGAGAATTTCGACAGCGCCTTCGCGATGCAGACCGCGCTCTCAGCGGAAGCCTGCGACTACGTGATGCCCGACGTGCAGCGCATCGGCGGCGTCACCGGCTGGCTGCGCGCCGCCGCGCTGGCGCATGCCGCCGGGATCGAGATGTCGACGCATCTGTTCTCGGAAGTCAGCGCGCATCTTTTGTGCGTGACGCCGACCGCGCATTGGCTCGAATATGTCGACTGGGCCGACGCAGTGCTTTCAACGCGGCTGATCATCAAGGACGGCTTTGCCCTGCCGAACGAGGAGCCCGGCAACGGGATCGCGTGGGACGAGGCTGCGGTGAAGAAGTATCTGGTCGAATAGACCGCGTGTCGTCGCGACGTATCGAAGTGCGAACGTCGAAGCTGACGATCAGCGAACGGCATGCCTTCCTACGACCGAACAGCGGCAATCATACTCAGCTCGACCGGTGCACCCCGCGGCAACTCGGCGACGCCGACAGATGTACGCGTGTGACGACCGCGATCGCCTAGGCGCTCGATCAACCGGTCGGAAGCGCCGTTCATGACTTGCGATTGCTGAGTGAATCCAGGGGCCGAGGCGATGTATCCAACGAGCTGCAAGACGTGGACGATCTTGTCCTCTCCACCTGTTGCGTGATTGATGGCCGAAATGCAGAGATCTGCGCAGAGGGCTGCCGCCCCCTGTGCGGCGGCGACATCGACACCTGCGCCGACCTTGCCTGAGTACAGCAGCTCTTCGCCGCGACGCGGCAACTGACCACTGACATACGCAATTCCACTATGGATGATGACGGGCAAGTAGTTGCCGCCTGGTTTGTTCACGCTGCTCATCTCGATAACCTGCCTTCATTTCTCGCTGGCGTGGGTGGGCGGACAATGGCAGGCGGGGAGTCGCGGATCAAGCTGCGCATTGCACCGAGGTGGTGCACGATAACGATCCCTCATGACCACATGGCGCCTTCATTCGCACATCCGCGTCGTCGCGATCGGCGGCGAGGATCGAGTTCGGCGAGAGCTGGCAGGCCGCGCTGGTGCGTAAGTTCCACGAGGAGCTCGGTATCGGAATCTCCATCGTGAAGGCGATGAGCTGAACACGTTGCTGCTTCCACATCGTCATTGCGAGCGCGGCCAAGCAATCCAGAATCCCTCCGCGGAAACAGTCTGGATTGCTTCGTTGCGCTCGCAATGACGGAGTGTGAGACAGCAGCGCTGCATGACTAGCTACGCTACCAAACCTCCGCGCCGGGAATCTTCCTGCGCACCGCGATGCGCTGGATCCAGATGCAGCGGCGGATGGATCTGTTGGAGCGGCCGACGGCCGAGATGCCCTCGCCGGCCTGAAGCAGCGGCGCCACGCTTTCGCGCAATGCGCGGCAGCGCTGCAGTTCGGCCTGCCAGTCGATGACCGCAGCAGCGGCGCGCGACGACATCAGCGCCAGCACCATCAGGGCAACATAGCTCGCCCGCATCACCCGCATTCCCTTCATTTTGATCCGCGCTCGTCGCGCCAGTAGCGGAAATCGCAATGGGACGCGCCTTGCATGATGGTTTGCGTGCGCGTGAGCCTGACGTCGGCGCCAAATCCATCAGCGGTCGCGAAGTCGGCGGTGCAGACCAGCAGGAAACCGAGCTCCGGCTCGCCCAGCGCCTTGTAGAACTCGGCATAGGCGCATCGCGTCACGTCGAACGCAAAGGCGTCCTGGGTCTGCTCGATGATGTCATAGGCGAGCGCGTCGTCTCGGGCATAGGTCTTGAACGCCGACGCGACGGCCTTGCCGAGATCGGCTTCGTTGTTCGTGCTGTTCTTTGCCTTCCAGAATTCCTCGCCGAAGCCGCGATAGAGGTCGCCAAGCGCCTTGCGCACCAATGCATTGGCGCGCGCCTCGCCGAGTTCGGCCTGCAACGCCTTAACCAGGGGCACCAGCACCTGCGCCTGGATCTTTGCCTGCTCGATGACGGACACGCTCATGGGCAACCTTCATCCGGGTTACTTCACACCACAAGACGATAACTCAACTCGCTGCTCGCGGCGAGGGTTTGCTTGCCTGGTCCCGTGGCATCCGGAAGTCTACGTTTCCGTGATGTCGGGGTCATCGCCGATCGTGCAATCCTGAAAACATCGACCTGGCCACAATGGTATGACGCTCACCATTCAAATTCCGCCGGCAAATGACCAGAGGTGACCATGATCCGACCCAAAATGCCTTCAGGCAATTTCACGCCACGAGTGTTTTCACGGCGCCCTCAAGTTGCGGCGTTTGCCGCAGCGCTGTTTCTCGCCGCAACGTTCTGGCCGGCCGGAGGCGCGCAGGCTGCCGCAAATGATGCCGAAGCACGAACCATCTTCGAGAAATTCATCGCGGCGCAGAATGCGCATGATGCGGACGCCATGAAGGCCATGCTCCTGAATTCACCCGGAACGCTGTTGTTTGCCAGAAACATCGAGACGCGCGGTCGCGATGAGGTCGCCGAACGCTTCAAGACCTATTACGAGGGCACCTGGCACCTCGAACCCGACATGTCGAAATTCCGCGTTGCCGTGATCTCGAACGAGATCATGCAGATCCTCGTGCCGATCGTCTTTACGCGCGGCCTTCCGGGCAAGCCGCCACAACAAAATACGTTTCTGATCAGCCAGACCTACGTTCAGGATGCGGACGGCTGGCACGTCGCCTCCATCCTTCCGGTCGCGAATACGGAACTGAAATAGGGGATTTAGTGGCTGTGTGTCGGCGCAGGAGGCTGCCGCTCCAGTCCGTGTCCGCTCTTCGAGCTACGCCGGACACGCTTCGCCAAAATGAGATTGGTGGCTTCCGAGCCGAAGCTCGCGGCGGCAGCCCGCCTGCGCCCGTTGGGCTTCGGCGTGGCATCCTTCACTCGGCTATCGCGAGCGAAGGATGGTGGGCGCGACAGGGATCGAACCTGTGACCCCTACCATGTCAAGGTAGTGCTCTCCCGCTGAGCTACGCGCCCTAGATGTCGTCTAGATCGGGTCGGGTCCCTATAACGGCTCACGGGAGCCGGTGCAAGGACGGAAGGGGCCCGATTTAGGCCGCCAGCATCTTGTTCACTTCGCTGACCAATTCTCTCAAATGCACGGGCTTGGACAGCACCTTGGCGTTCTTGGGCGCATCCGAATCGGAGTTCAGGGCGACCGCGGCGAAGCCCGTGATGAACATGATCTTGATGTCGGGGTCGAGTTCCGAGGCCCGGCGGGCGAGCTCGATGCCGTCCATCTCCGGCATCACGATGTCGGTGAGCAGCATCTCGAACGGCTCTTCCCGCAGCCGCTGATAGGCGGCCATGCCGTTATCGTGGGACGAGACCTGAAAACCGGCGTTTTCCAGCGCCTTGACCAGGAAACGGCGCATGTCGTTGTCGTCTTCGGCGAGCAGGATCTTTGGCATGGCGGAAATGTCAGATCCCCAGAGGATATCAGCGGAGGTCACTAAGCCCGACGGAGGGTAAATTTGGGGTGAAAATCTTTACCCTCCGCAGCTCGCGCTGCCGGACTCTTGTGAACCGGAATACGGCACGAAGCAATCGAGCCGTACCTGCCGGTCCCCACCTCGCTGCCCGCAGGGTTAAGACATGTTCCAGCGCAGATCTCATCTTTTCGCTTGGCAGGATGGTTGCGATTCCGGACAATGACGACACATAAGAGCCGCCCGATCGGCCGAATCAATGCGCCAAGGGCGAAGCCTGATACCGAGAGGCGGAGCCTGATTGCCAAGGGCGAAGCCTGACACCAAGGGACGAAGCCTGAGAAGATGACCCGGTTTGACGGCGACAAGTCGCCAGCCTTCGAGATCGTTGAGCCCGCGCAATGGCGCGCGCCGGTTATCTTCAACTCGCCCCATTCCGGCTCGACCTATCCGGACGAATTCCTCAGCGCCTCCAGGATCGACCTGCCGACGCTGCGGCGTTCCGAAGATTCCTTCATGGACGAGCTGATCGGCCATCTCAGCGAGCGCGGCTTTCCGACCGTGCGGGTCAACTTTCCGCGCTCCTATGTCGACGTCAACCGCGAGCCCTATGAGCTCGATCCCCGGATGTTCACCGGGCGCCTGCCGAGCTTTGCCAACACCCGCTCGATGCGGGTTGCCGGCGGACTTGGCACCATTCCGCGCGTGGTCGGCGACGGCCAGGAGATCTATCGCGAGCGCATCCTGGTCGACGACGCGCTGGGGCGGATCGAGACGCTGTACAAGCCGTATCATCGCGCGCTGCGCCGGCTGATCAACAAGGTGCACCAGATGTTCGGCACCGTCGTGCTGGTCGACTGCCATTCGATGCCCTCGGTCGGCGTCTCCCGCGACGAGCCGCGCCGGCCCGACATCGTCATCGGCGACCGCTACGGCACGAGCTGCACGCCGCTATTGCCCGACCGGGTCGAGGAGACCATGGCCGGCCTCGGCTATTCGATCGGCCGCAACAAGCCCTACGCCGGCGGCTTCATCACCGAGCATTACGGTAACCCGGCCAGTGGCCTGCATGCCGTGCAGCTCGAGCTCAACCGCGCAATCTACATGGACGAGCGGCGGCGCGAGCGCAGTCCGCGCTTTGCACAAGTGGCGTCGGACTTCGGCGTGCTCGCAGACGTGCTGGCGACCACGGTCCCGTTCGGCGATCTCGGCCCGTTCCAGGCCGCGGCTGAATAGGCGCGACGTTTTCTTCGAACAATTGTGTTGGGTGCGATCAGCGCGAATGCGTTTCGCGGCGAGCATCGAAATGAAAGCCGATGCCGAGAGAAAGCAGAGGCTGAAAGAAAAAAGGGCCGCTTCTAATGAAGAAGCGGCCCAAGTCTAGGGAGGAAACGCCCAAGGAGGGCAGCAGTAACGCGAGAAGCGCTACCGCACCGCAACAATATGCGGCCGCGACGCACAAAGTGCAAGGGCTTTCGACCGGTTTCCCATGCAATGAGGACATAGCTCGGTTGCTTCTAGAGAAACCCAGATTCAGTTCCTTTGATAAGGAAATTCAATGGGTTGATAGTCATTTGCATACGAACGAGGCAGATCCGGAACTAAGGTTTCAACTCAATGATCGATTTTTGGCCAGCCAAGTTCTTTGAAGGAGGGACGCATCCGGCATCCAAAATACCAGGGTGCAAAAGCAAGACAGCGCTGCACGATTCTTCCGATTTGAGCTAGGCAGGAGTGAGCTTCACCCGACTTTCGCTTTTTTGAGGATACGCCGTGACGGTGATCGATTTCTCCGCCTTCATCGGACGGCTCGCCACCGCCTCCGGCGAAACCATCCTACCGTTCTTCCGCACCTCGCTGTCGATCGAGGACAAGAGCAAGACCAAGGATTTCGACCCCGTGACCGAGGCCGATCGCGCCGCGGAGGCGGTGATGCGGCGTCTGATCAAGGCCAACTTTCCCCAGCACGGCATCGTCGGCGAGGAATTCGGCAACGAGCGCGAGGATTCGGATTATGTCTGGGTGCTCGACCCCATCGACGGCACCAAATCCTTCATCGGCGGCTTTCCGATCTGGGGCACGCTGATCGCGCTCCTGCACAAGGGCACGCCGGTCTACGGCATGATGCACCAGCCCTTCATCGGCGAACGCTTTTCCGGCGACAGCGGCTCGGCTCATTATAAAGGCCCGTCCGGCGAGCGCCGGCTCCAGGTCCGG
This sequence comes from Bradyrhizobium lupini, assembly GCF_040939785.1. Lineage (NCBI taxonomy): Bacteria > Pseudomonadati > Pseudomonadota > Alphaproteobacteria > Hyphomicrobiales > Nitrobacteraceae > Bradyrhizobium > Bradyrhizobium lupini. The sequence continues at coordinate 4,628,578 of NZ_CP162553.1, read as the reverse complement.
CGCTGCGCCTTGCTGTCGGAGGCGACGACCTACACCACCAGCCCGCTGCTGATGAGCGAGCGCGACCGCGCCATCTTCGGCCGCATCGAAACGGGCGCGCGGCTGTCGCGCTATGGCGGCGACTGCTACTCCTATTGCATGCTGGCGGCAGGTCACGTCGATCTCGTGGTCGAGACCGAGCTGAAGCCTTACGACATCGCAGCCCTGATCCCGATCGTGACCGGTGCCGGCGGCGTCGTCACCACCTGGGAAGGCAAGCCGGCCCAGGGCGGCGGCCGCATCGTCGCGGCCGGCGACGCCAGGGTTCACGAAGAAGCACTGAAACTGCTCAACGGCTAGGCGATCTAGGAGCCTGCATGACCAACCGGCGTACGCTCCTTCTCGCGGCCTTGCTTCTTTTTCCGACGCTCGCCTCCGCCCAGAATTTCCCGGCCAAGCCGATCAAGCTGATCGTGCCGTTTCCGGCCGGCGGCCCCAACGATATCATCGCGCGGGTGATCGGCCAGCGCATGTCGCAACTGTCAGGGCAGCCGGTGCTGATCGACAATCGCGGCGGCCAGGGTGGCGTGCTCGGCACCGATGCTGTCTCCAAGGCTGCACCTGATGGCTACACCATCGCGATCTCCAGCGCCGGCGCGCTGGCGATCAGCCCGAGCATGGAAAGGGTCGCCTACGATACGCTCAACGACCTCACGCCCGTGACGTTGGTCGCAACCGTGCCGGAAATGTTGGTGGTCGCCACCAACGTCCCCGCAAAGGACATCGCGGAATTGATCGCGCTCGCCAAGGCGCAGCCGGGAAAACTCAACTTCGCCTCCTCCGGACCCGGCAGCCTGCCGCATCTTGCCGGTGAATTGTTCAAGCTGACGGCCAAGATCGACATCGTGCACGTGCCCTATCGCGGCGCGGCGCCCGCCGTGAACGATCTGCTGGGCCAGCAGGTGCAGATGACGTTCCTGGACCTCCCCGTGCTGCTGCCGCAGGTCAAGGCGGGCGCCCTGCGACCGATCGCGGTCGGCTCCGCCGAGCGTTCGCCGACGGCGCCTGACGTGCCGACCACCGCGGAAGCGGGCTTTGCGGATCTGCGCATCGAGAACTGGTACGGCATGGTCGCGCCGAAGGGCACGCCGAAGGAGATCGTCACCGCGCTACATGCCCTGGCCACGAAGGCGATGGCGGATCCGGCGGTGAAGGAAAAGCTCGCTGCCCAGGGCGCGACGCTGGTCGGCGATGAGCCGGAGCACTTTCGCAGCTTCATCGCGGACGAGACCAAGAAGTGGGCGAAGGTGATCAAGGACGCTGGCGTGGAGACCGCGAAGTAGCGCAGAACTCACACGGCCGCAGCCCGCAAATGCTCCACCAGCATCTTCGCCGGGCGCGGTAGTGTCTTGAAGCTTCGCGCGCAGATCACGAGTTTGCGGTTGGCCCAGCTATCGCGCAGGCGGACCATGGCGAGCGGCATCAGTTTTGCGCAGCGGCGGGCCGCGGCTTCGGGCACCAGCGCGACGCCGACATCGGCGGCGACCATCTGGCAGATCGCATCGAAGTCGCGCAAGCGTGCGCGGTAATGCGGCCGCATGCCGAGCCGGGCGGCGTGCTTTGAAATATGCACCTGAAGCGCGGTGGCGCTGGTGAGCCCGACGAAGTCGCAAGCGCCCGCCTCCTGGAAATCGATCGCGCGGCGGCCGGCGAACGGGCCGCGCCTAGACGTCACCAGCGTCAGGCGATCCTCGCTGAAGGCGAATCGCTCGATATGATCGGGCAGCGCGTGCTCGGCGGCGAAGCCGAGATCGGCCGCGCCCGCAGTGATCGCGGCCGCGATGTCGGTGCTCTCGCGCTCCTCGATGTCGATGGCAACGTCGCGATGCTCGCGCAGGAAGCCGGCGAGCGCCTTCGGCAGATGCTCCGAAAGCCCCGAGGTATTGGCGAGGAAGTGCACGCTGGCGCGCACGCCGCTGGCAAAGCCGGCGAGATCGCCGCGCATGGCGTCGATCTGGTGAATGACGAGACGGGCGTGATCGAGCAGGCTCTCGCCGGCCGAGGTCAACTCAACGCCGCGGCGCCCGCGCTTGAGCAGCGCGACGCCGAGCGCATCCTCCAGCCCCTTGATGCGCGCGCTGGCTGAGGCCAGCGCCAGATGCGACCGCTCCGCGCCGCGGGTGATGCTGCGCTGGTCGGCGACCGCGATGAACAGCTGGAGGTCGACGAGGTCGAAGCGCATCGGGGTCCCTTCAGCCTTCGTTCCAAACGAAGGCTTTCTCCGTAAGCTACAGATTGTGCCGGCGCGCTGCATCGGTCAATGTGCAGATATGATCGACCCGCTCCTCATTCTCATCGCCGCCGTTTTCCTGATCGCCGGATTCGTCAAGGGCGTGGTCGGGCTCGGCCTGCCGACGGTCTCCATGGGCCTGCTCGCGGTGAGCATGGCGCCGAGCCGCGCGATCGCCATCGTGATCGTCCCCGCCATCGTCACCAACATCTGGCAGACCTTCGTCGGCCCCCATTTGCGCGATATCCTGAGGCGGCTGTGGCCGCTGATGATCGGCACCGTGATCGGGTGCTGGCTCAATGCCGGCGCGCTCACCGGCCCGCATGCGCGCTACGGCACGATCGTGCTCGGCGTGCTCCTGGTCATCTACGCGATCATCGGGCTGAACAAATTCCAGTTTCATGTTGCGCCAAAGAACGAGAAATGGGTCGGCGGCGTGGTCGGCGTGGTCACCGGCGTGATCTCGGCCTCGACCGGCGTGCAGGTGATCCCCTCGATGCCGTTCATGCAGGCGATCGGCATGGAGAAGGACGAGCTGGTGCAGGCGCTCGGCGTGTTTTTCACGACAGCGACACTGGCGCTCGCCTTCAATCTCACCGCGGGGGATTGCTGACGCCGGCCAACGCGGTGCCGGGCGCCGTGGGCATGGCCTGCGCGTTTGCCGGCATGTATATCGGCCAAACGGTGCGGGCGCGGATGCCGGCGGAAGCGTTTCGCCGCTGGTTCCTGATCGCGATGATCCTGCTCGGCCTCTATCTCGCCGGCAGCGCGCTGCTGAAGGAATTCGCGTAAAGGACGTTACCGCGTCTCCAGCATGGCGACGCGGATGCCGAGATAGATGAAGAGGCCGCCGAGGGCACGGTTGACCCAGGCGACCGCGCCTTCGGAGCTCCGCAAGCGGTGGGCGGCCCTTGCCGCGAACGCCGCCAGCACCAGGCACCACAGCGTTCCCGTGCAGATGAAGATCAGGCCCAGCATCAGGAAGGCGAGCGGCTTGTGCGCCGAGTCCGCTGCGACGAATTGCGGCAGGAAGGCAAGGAAGAACAGCGCGACCTTGGGATTGAGCGCGTTGGTGAAGACGCCCTGGAGGAAAACCCGCCGCAGCGAGCTTTGCACAGGCGCGTCGATGACCGAGGCCAGTACCGGGCGCGACCACAGCATCTGAAGCCCGGTCACGACGAGATAGGCCGCTCCGACCAGCTTCAGGATCGAGAACGCGGTCGATGAGGCCATCAGCAGGGCCGAAAGGCCGATTGCCGCGCCCGCGACATGGAAAAAGCAGCCGCAACTGATGCCCAGCGCGGCCGCGGCGCCACCTCGCCAGCCCAGCTGCATGCTGCGGCCGATCACATAGACCGTATCAGGCCCCGGCGTGATGTTGAGCAGCACGCCCGACAGGACGAAGAGCCAGATTTCGTGAATGCCCAGCATGTGTGACGTGCCTCCGCCGCCCAACCGTAGCCCAAGAGGTCGGCTTAGTGCGTTCGCTCGTCCCCGTCCACTGCCGGATTGCCGAGGATTTACCTCGAATTTGCAATGCGGATCATACTTTCGCTCGGCCTCATCTGCTCTATAAGGAACGGGTTCTTTGAATGCGGGATTCGAGGCGACTGCCACGCCGTGGCCGGTCCTCGATCTCTTCCAAGTCTCTTGCAAGTCTCTTGGAGCTCCGGAATATGGAAAGACGTCTGGCTGCCATTGTCTGCGCCGATGTCGCCGGCTATTCGCGCATGATGGGCACCGATGAGGCCGGCACCCATGCCGCCTTCAAGGCCCATCGCAGCGCGATCCATCCCATCATCCTCAATCACGGCGGCCGCGTCGTCAAAAACACCGGCGACGGCTTCCTGCTGGAATTCCCCTCGATCGTCGGCGCCACCGAGGCCGCGATCGCGATGCAGACCCTGATGGCGGAGCGCAATCACCATCTGCCCGCCGATCGCGCCATGCAGTTCCGCCTCGGGATCCATATGGGTGACGTCATCGCCGACGAGGACGAGGTCTTCGGTGACGATGTCAACATTGCCGTTCGCCTCGAAGCCGTGGCGAGCCCCGGCGGCTTCGCCATCTCGGCCAAGGCCTACAAGGAGGCCAGCAAGCATCTCACCGTGCCGCTGGTCGATGCCGGCAACCACCGCTTCAAGAACATCAAGGATCCGATCGGGGTCTGGACCTGGACGCCTGAAGGTGCACCGGCGCTTGCGCCCGCGCTGAGGGAGGCATCCGCCCTCTCGCAGCAGTATCGCACCGCGATCGTCGGCGTGCTCCCTTTCGCCAATCTCAGCGACGCACAGGACGAGTATTTCTCCGACGGCCTGACCGAGGATCTGATCCACGCGCTGTCGCTGCAATCCTTCTATCGCGTGCTGAGCCGCAACTCGACGTTCGTGTTCAAGGGCAACAACGCCAGCACCCGCCTGATCGCGCGGGAGATCGACGCCACCTATCTGATCCAGGGTTCGGTGCGGCGTGCTGGAGCCAAGATCCGCGTGACCGCAGAGCTGATCGCGCCGGAGACCGGCGAGCAGCTCTGGACTGGCCGCTACGACCGCGACATCGGCGATCTCTTCGCGATGCAGGACGAGATCACCACCAACCTGTCCGCCGCCATCGCCACCGAGATCGTCCGGGCCGAAGCCTCGGCGCCGGCGCGGCTCTCGACCGACGTCACCGCCTGGGACCGCTTCCTCAAAGGACTGTCGCACTATTATCGGCAAACCAAGGAAGACCTGGCCATCGCCGTCGACCTGTTCCGGGAGGCCATCAGGCTCGAGCCCAAGCTGTCGATTGCGCACGCCTATCTCGCCACGATTCAGATCCAGAGCATCCAGTTCGGCTGGGTCAAGGGCACGCGCGAGATGTGGGCCGAGGCGATGAAGCTTGCCGAAACCAGCGTTCGGCTCGATCCGCGCTCGTCATTTGCGTTCTCGATCCTGTCCTGGACCCACGCGCTGGAGGGGCATTACGAGGCCGCGATGGACGCGGCCAAGCGCGCCGTCGCGCTCAACCCCTACGACAACGGCGCGCGCGGCGTGCTCGGCATCTGCCATTTCGTCATCGGCGAGCACCGCGAGGCGATCGAGCTGTTCTCGATGGCCGCACAGCGCGACAACAGCGATCCGCGCTACCAATGGGCCGCACTGAACGCCTTCAGCCATTATCTGCTGGGCCAATATGACGCGACCCTGTCATGGGCTCGAGAACAGCTCTACATCAACCCGAACCATTTGCAGGCGCTGGCAATCCGCGCCGCGGCGCTGGCGCAATTGGGGCGCGGCGACGAGGCGGTCGAGGCGACCCGCGTGCTCATGGCTAACTACCCGACTCTCAATGTCGACCGCCATTTGCGCAATTTCCACTGGAAGCGGCCCGAGGACCTCGCCCATTACCGCGCCGGACTCTTGAATGCGGGCGTGCCGCTCGGCAAACTGACCCTGGTTTCGAGCGACGTCAAACGCGTCGCCGAATCCTGAGAGCCAGCCGCGGCCACGCGGCAATGTCCCCTCCGCTTTTATTGACACGACAGTGAATTCAGCCACACTCGACTACACGCTGAAGTAGTATAACGTGTTGTCTGTTTGTCAGGACTTTCCGCGCTCTATCGCCGCGTCTGTATTTCACGATTCGCCGTTTTCAGGATTTGGGCCATGCATGACTCCGCTCCGAAGCCCTCCTTAGACCCTTCGATCCAGGTCTCCCCGAACAATCCCTGTCCATTCCTCCGCGGCCTCGTCGGCGAGGGGTTTGTTGACGGCAGAACCGTTCCGCTCGGCACGCTGTCGCAAACGATCGCGAATGCGAGCGGCGAGACCGGGCTGAAGAAGGTCTCGGCCCGCATCCAGGTCCGCGGCGTTGCGCTTATCGCCAACGGGCTCGGTCACATCCTGAAGAGCATATTTTCGGGCGCACAGCTCGACGCGTTGCGTGGCGGCCCTCTCGACAAGCGCGGTGCCGGCTCGCGCGTCCTCGGCGTCGACGGCAAGGTCGATGAGGACGAGCTTGCGCGGTTTGCGAGCTTCGGCCGGGACTACCGGGATCCGAACGGCGGCGGCTCTGAGCCCGGTCTCAACGCCTCGGAAATCGGCGTCTTCATGCGCGACAACCTCAAGCGCGCCGGCAGCGCCGCGCGCTGGTACTACCCCTGCTGATGAAGTTCGAGTGGCCGATCCTCCTGAAGATCATGGGCAAGGGCGCGGGTGAGGACCGCTATCTCAGCGTGGCCGACGTGCGCACTCTGTTCAACGAGCGGCAATTCCCTGCTCGCATCAACCAGCGGCTGGTATCGCAGCCGGTGCTGTCCACCTGCCAGCGTGTGGTGCGGGGCGCCCTCAAGGTTGCGGCCCTGCTGCTCGCCCTCGGTCTCGCCTTGCTCGTTGCGGTCGCCGAATTTCCCGACCAGGTGCGCGCCATGCTGCCGCAAAAGGGAATTCTCGTGAATCTCCTGCCGCCACCCTTGCCCACGGTCCCGGAGACAAAGGCGGCCTTTTGGCTCGAACAGAATTGGTCGCTGAAGGACAGGCACTGGTTTCACCATGCCAGCCAGGGCACAGCGACCTTCCCGGTGCCCTATGAATGGTTCATGGCCCTGGAGCAGCCGCGCCTGCATCTGTTCTCGGCGCCGGGCATGATGACGGACGGCACCTATCTCGAGCGCTTCGGGTTCATCCCGAGCCCGCAGTCGATCCAGACTGACGCGACGTCACTGCGCCGCTTCGGCTATGCCAATGTCTACGAGACGACACAGGTGCCGGACTGGTCGACCAGGTGGACGCCGGCGGAGAACGTCGACGGCCTGCCGGTCGGCTTCGCACGGATGACCGGTGTCGTCGATCCCGCGACCGGCCGTCGCGAAGAGGACAAGATCGGGCTGACCTGCGCGGCCTGCCATACCGGCCAGATCCACTACCAGGGCGTGGACGTGCGTTTCGACGGCGGCCCGGCCATGACCGACCTGAAGAAGCTCGAGGTCTCCACCGGCCTGTCGATCGCCTACACGCTTTACGTGCCGTTCCGCTTCCAGCGCTTCGCCGATCGCGTGCTCGGCCCCGATGCCAGCAAGGCTGACCGCGCCGCGCTCAAGCAGAAGCTCAGCGCGATCGGCAACTTCCTGATCGACTGGGCGCAAACCCAGCAAAAGACGATTGAAGGCAAGAAGACCTGGAACGGCAGGCAGCAGCAGGACACCGAGGAAGGGTTCGGTCGCCTCGACGCTCTCAATCGCATCGGCAATCAAGTTTTTTCGCAGGATCTCGCGCTGAGCGGGATCAAGGGATTCGAGAAGAACCTGCACGCCCAGGACGCGCCGGTCAGCTATCCCCCGATCTGGACCGTGCCCTGGTTCAAGTTCGCCCAGTACGACGCCTCGATCGAGCAGCCGCTGATCCGCAACGCCGGCGAAGCCCTCGGCGTGACGGCGCTGCTCAACCTGTCCGACGCCTACCCGGAGGACAGGCTGTGGCGCTCCTCGGTTCATATCAACACGCTCGGCTGGATCGAGGACATGCTCAGGGGGCCAGACCCGTTCAAGACGGCAGATCCCTCCACCGGCCCGAAGTTCGGCGGCCTGCTGGCGCCGAAATGGCCCTCGCAGATCCTTGGCGACAATTGGAGGCTCGATCAAAAGAAGGTCGACAATGGCCGCAAGATCTACGCCGAGATGTGCTCCGGATGCCATCTGCCGGCGATCGACACCCCGGCTTTCTGGTCGTCGGGACATTGGGAGCCGAGCGGCGACAGCAAGGTGCTGAACGCGGTGACGATCCCCCTCGACGAGATCAAGACGGATCCCGAACAGTCGCTCGTGCTCAGCAACAGGATCGTCGATCTGCCCGGCTTCCTGAAGGTGAATACGGCCGACCTCCAGAAATGGTGGCAATGCGACGTCTCGACCGCAAGCTCGCCGACCGAGATGGTTTATGCGCTCGGGTTGATGACGGTGGTGGATCTCGTCGCCCGCAAATGGATGGACGACGAGAAGACTCCGGACGCCGAGCGGTCGAAATTGTGGAATCTCGCGCGCAAGAACTGCCTCAATCCGGTGGGGGAGCACGCTATCGGGCACGGCCGCTGAACGGCGTCTGGGCCACGGCACCCTATCTGCACAACGGTTCGGTGCCCTCTCTCTACTGGTTGCTGAAGCCTGCAAGCGAGCGCCCGCAAAAATTCTGCATGGGCCGCCGCGACTATGATCCCGTGACCGTCGGCTTTGCGGTCACCGCCAACGAGAAGTGCAAGACGGGTGAAACCGAGTTCTCGGCCGGGTCGGACAAGGATCCGATCCAGGGCAACAGCGTGCTCGGCCATTCCTTCGAGCGCAAGCCGGGCGAGGAAAAACGTCCCGGTGTCATCGGCCGCGTGTTCAAGGACGACAACGAGCGCTACGATCTGATCGAGTATCTGAAGACGCTGTAGTGGGTGATGCTACTTCCTCGTCATGGCCGGGCTTGTCCCGGCATGCCGGCGTGTGGTCGCAGGGCAGCATCGCCTCCCCTCACTTGAACAGCGGCGTGCCTGGCACGAAGGCGTCGAAGGCTGCCCAGAATTGGGAACGGTAGCGGTCCTGCTCCTGGAGAATCTCGTGCTTGGCACCGGCGATCACGAGATGGGAGCCTGCGCGCAAATGATAGGCGAACTCCTCGATCGCCGCGATCGAGACCACGGTGTCGCTGGAGGCCGCCAGCATCAGGATCGGCTGACGGATCTCGGACGGGTAGTTTTTGCCCTTGAAGGTGTTCATCGCGCGGAAGGCGGTATCGGCCCAGGCGACCGTTGGTGACGCGAGCCCGAGGGTCGGATCCTCCTCCAGGATTGCGGCATTGCGCGCATAGCGCACGGGGTCGCTGGTCAGCGGATTGTTGATGAAGGGATTGAGCCCGGTGATCTGGTCGCTGCCGCCGGGGACATAACGGCCGCCCATCCCCAGCACGCGCATCGTCTTCAGCAGAGCCCGCGCCGGAAACGAGGTGGCGCGGCCGGGGAGGTCGATCATCGGCGCAGACAGCACCATGCGGTCGAACCAGCGCTTGCCCGCATGCGCCACCCGCAGCATCACGGTGCCGCCCATGGAGTGGGCGAGCGCGAAGAAGGGCGGCGGGCAATCCGGCAGCACCACCTGCTGCACGAAGGTCTCGACGTCGATCTCGAAATCAGCGAAGTCGCGGACATAGCCCTTGCGCGGATCGCGCAGGCGGCGCGAGGAGTGGCCCTGCCCGCGCCAGTCGATCATCGCCACCGCAAAACCGCGGTCGCGCAGGTCGCGCACGGTCTCGAAATACTTCTCGATCTGCTCGCTGCGTCCGGTGAAGACGCAGACCGTGCCCTTGCGGTTCGCCGGCGGTGCCCAGCGCGCAAAGCGCAGCTCGACGCCATCAGGGGTCTTGATGGTGCCGCTGACGACGTCTTCGGGAACGGGATTGGACGGTATCGAGACCAGCGTCATGATGGGGAGGGCTTGGGCACGAAGAGCTGCAAATCAGGGGCGGGAGCGCCGAAAAGGCTGAGTATCCGCCCTCTTGAACGCCGTTCCCCTGAACCCATATCACCTTGGTGCAGGCCGCTACCAGTGTTTCGGAACCGGAACATCAGGCTGCACACAGACGAAAGCCCGGCCCGATTGGCGGGCGGGTTACTCAACAGTCGCTCAATGGAGGACTTGACCATGCGTACCTACGACCTGACCCCCTTCTACCGTTCCACCGTCGGCTTCGACCGTCTCTTCAACCTGCTCGACCAGGCCGGTTCGGACGGCAGCCCCGGTTATCCCCCTACAATATCGAGCGTACCGGTGAGAACGACTACCGCATCACCGTTGCGGTTTCGGGCTTTGCCAAGGATGAGCTCTCCATCGTCGCGAAGGAAAACACGTTGACGATTAAGGGCGAGAAAGTCGCCAACGAGAACTCGAAGGCCGAAGTGCTGTACCGTGGCATCGCCGCGCGTGCCTTCGAGCGCGCCTTCCAGCTTGCCGACTTCGTGCAGGTGAAGAACGCCTCGCTCGAGAACGGGCTGCTTCACGTCGACCTCGTCCGTGAGATTCCCGAAGCGAAGAAGCCCCGCCAGATCGCGATCAACACCGGTGCGCAAGGCGCACAGGTGATCGAGAACTCGGTAGCCGCGTAAATCACGTCGGCCGCTTCCAGGTTGCGAAAACGCCCCGGTGCCCCGGGGCGTTTTTTTGTTGGGCTCTCCTCGTCCCGGCGAGAGCCGGGGAATCCTGCCGCGAGATCGATCAATCGTGCACGGAAGAAATACCGAACGACGGATCTGCCATACCTTACCAGAGAGGATGGTCTCGGTCGTCGCCGGGACGTCACCGATTGCTGAACGGCCGTGCTGGACTGTTGCGCCGCATCACAGAGCGGTGAAATGGCGTAACACCGCCGCCCCGCGCATCGTCTTTTGGATATCGAACCCAAAAACAAGACGGAGAACAATCATGACTTTCTGGCGCAGCCTTTTCGTCGCCGCGAGCCTGCTGGCGGCCCCTCTCAGCCTCGCTCACGCGCAGACGCCGCAGACCGTAAAGGCCAAGAACGTTGTGCTGGTGCACGGCGCCTGGGCCGACGGCTCAAGCTGGTCGGAAGTGATCCCGATCCTCCAGGCCGCAGGGCTCAACGTAACTGCCGTGCAAAATCCGTTGTCGTCGCTTGCGGATTCCGTCGAGGCGACCAAGCGCGTGCTGGCCGAACAGGATGGTCCGACCGTGCTGGTCGCGCATTCCTGGGGCGGCACCGTGATCAGCCAGGTCGGCACCGACCCGAAGGTCACCGGCCTCGTCTATGTCGCCGCCCGTGCGCCCGATGCCAACGAGGATTTTGTCGCGCTGTCGAAGCAGTTTCCGGCGGGACCGGCACGCGCCGGCGTCGTCGAGCGCGACGGCTACACCAAGCTGTCAGAAGACGCCTTCCTGAAGTACTTCGCCAATGGCGTTAAGCCGGAGCAGGCCAAGGAGCTCTACGCCGTGCAATGGCCGACGGCCGCCTCGATCTTCGCCGGTCGCACCACGGAGGCGGCATGGCATTCCAAGCCGAGCTGGTACGCGGTGTCGAAGAACGACTACACCATCAATCCCGATCTCGAACGCTTCCTCGCCAAGCGCATGAACGCAACCACGATCGAGCTCGACGCCGGCCATCTCTCGCTGGTGTCGCATCCGAAGGAGGTGGCGAATTTGATCCTGGAAGCGGCGGGGTATGGCCGGAGCTGAGCCGCGCTCGTCATGGTTCAGAAGGCGCCTGAGTGCTGAGACGCCTTCTGTTTGCGCTAACTCTCTCCCCAACCTCGTCCTGGCGAAGGCCAGGACCCATCACCACAGGGAGGAGTTTGGCGAAGATTCGGAGTTCGGTACTCCCGCGTCACTCATATGATGCACCTCGCGGTATGGGTCCTGGCCTTCGCCAGGACGACACCGTTGGGGTGATGCGGGCCATCGCCTCAAACGCCCGCGCTTAGTCCAGCCCCTGTGCCGCCGGCATCTCCTGCGTAGGCAGGATAGTCGCGGCAGGCTTGACCTGACCTACGGTTGGCGCGGCGGCTTGCGGTGCGACCTCAGCGGGCTTGGACGGCACGGCGGCCGCGGTCTGCGTCACAGGTTGTGCCTGCGGCACCTGGGCCTGCGGCGTCGCAGGCTCGGCCGGCTTGGCGGGGACGCCCGGGGCCTCGCGCGGCGGAGCCGCCTTGGGCAGCGGCACGGAACGGCTGGCGACATGCGGGATCGGGGCCGGAGGGCGGGGCGGACCACTGCGGACCATGGTCGGCGGCGGCAGCGCGCTTTGCGGGCGGTAAGGTGCAACCGCAGGCTGCTCGTAGCCGGGTGCCATGCCGTAGGCGTCGGCAGCCGGCATGAAGCGCAAAATCCTTCCGTCGCGGGCATCGATCACGAGCCGGCCGTCCTCCCCCCGGCGGTCAATCACCGCGATGGTGTAGACGCCGCCGCGCAGGCGCGGGATGCCCAGTGGAGAGAAGCCGTTCTCGCGCAGCACCGCGTAGACCTCGGTCGATGGCAGCAGCACCGGGGCCGGCCCGCGTTCTTCGTAGCCATAGCCGTAGCGCGGCGGCGGCGCGGCCTCCGACGGCGCATAGGGGGCGTCGAAATCCGAGACCGCGATCATCGCCCCTCGCGCTGGAACCTGCGCTTGAGCCGCGGTCGCGGCCAGCGCCAGCGTGGCGGCGGCCACACATCCTGTGAAAAACTTCATGGTCGAGACGCTCCTGTCAGGCCCCCGGATGGATCGCGCTCTTTCGCTTCTTGCGGCGTGGCGGGTCTTCCAAAGGGTTGATCCGAAGCTTCATTGGGGATTCCGGCGTCGGCAGGGCCAGATCAGGGCGCGTTTGCTTCAAAACCGGGGCCGCGCAACTTTTGGAAAGCGATTGATTGACATATGGGGAATCGGGACTTGCGCGCGCTTGTGTGATAGACAAAAATTTGGCAAGGTGATGGTTAGGACAGGAAGACTGTCTCAATTTTGCTTGCGGTTCCGGCATAGGGATTGCAACGAAAGTCGGTGCTTTCGAGCGCCAAGAAGGCAACAGGCAAAGCCGTTCTCGGGGACGAAGAACGCCTTGGCCTGAATTTAAGAAAATGCGGCTCGCGAGCGGACGAGCGGTGACCCAGAAGCGGGTGCCGCGGGACGCCCAAGGTGCGCCGAAGATGGCGGTGAGGCAGCTTGCCGCATGGAGAGGACGAGAACATGAACGGGTCGCAAGTCGAGCGCGGAAACATCGTGGCAGAACAACTGTCGGCGACGGTCGCCTCGAAAACGACCGATCCGATTCAGGAACACAATTCACGGCCGCCGGCCGTAGGCCTGTACGATCCGAGCCTGGAAAAAGATTCCTGCGGCGTCGGCTTCATCGCCAACATCAAGGGCCAGAAGTCGCACGAGATCGTCGCGGACGCGCTCAGCATCCTCTGTAACCTCGAGCACCGCGGCGCCGTCGGCGCCGACCCGCGCGCCGGTGACGGCGCCGGCATTCTGGTGCAGATCCCGCATGCTTTCTTCAGCCGCAAGGCGAAGGAGCTCGGCTTCGTGCTGCCCAATCCGGGCGAATACGCCATCGGCGCGTTGTTCATGCCGCGCGACACTGCCTGGCGCAACGTCATCAAGAGCATCATCGCCGACCAGATCAAGGAAGAGGGCCTGACGCTGCTCGGCTGGCGCGACGTGCCAACCGACAATTCCTCGCTCGGCGTCACCGTAAAGCCGACCGAGCCCGCCTGCATGCAGGTGTTCATTGGCCGCAACGGCACCGCCAAGACCGAGGACGATTTCGAGCGCCGGCTTTACATCCTGCGCAAGTCGATCTCGCAAGCGATCTATCAGCGCCGCGACCGCGGCCTCGCCGGCTACTATCCGTGCTCGATGTCCTGCCGCACCGTGATCTACAAGGGCATGTTCCTCGCCGACCAGCTCGGCAAGTACTATCCCGATTTGCACGAGAAGGATTTCGAGAGCGCGCTGGCGCTCGTGCACCAGCGTTTCTCGACCAACACCTTCCCGGCGTGGTCGCTGGCGCATCCCTACCGCATGATCGCGCATAATGGCGAGATCAACACGCTGCGCGGCAACGTCAACTGGATGGCGGCGCGCCAGGCCTCGGTGAGCTCCGAGCTGTACGGCAAGGACATCAACCGGCTCTGGCCGATCTCCTACGAAGGCCAGTCGGACACCGCCTGCTTCGACAACGCGCTCGAATTCCTGGTGCAGGGCGGCTACTCGCTGCCGCACGCCGTCATGATGATGATTCCGGAGGCGTGGGCCGGCAATCCCTTGATGGATGAGAAGCGCCGCGCCTTCTACGAATATCATGCAGCCCTGATGGAGCCGTGGGACGGCCCCGCCGCGATCGCCTTCACCGACGGCCGCCAGATCGGTGCCACGCTGGACCGCAACGGCCTTCGGCCGGCGCGCTATCTCGTCACCAAGGACGACCGCATCGTGATGGCGTCCGAGATGGGCGTGCTGACGATTCCCGAGGACCAGATCATCACCAAGTGGCGCTTGCAGCCCGGCAAGATGCTGCTGGTCGACCTCGAGCAGGGCCGCCTCATCCCCGACGACGAGATCAAGGCCGAGCTCGCAAGGAGCCATCCCTACACGGAGTGGCTGGAGCGGACCCAGATCGTGCTGGAAGAGCTGCCGAAGGTGCCGACCACCGGCGTGCGCTCCAACCTGTCGCTGCTCGATCGCCAGCAGGCGTTCGGCTACAGCCAGGAAGACATCACCATCCTGATGACGCCGATGGCCTCCACCGGCGAGGAAGCCGCAGGCTCGATGGGCAACGACACGCCGATCTCGGCGCTGTCGGCCAAGGCCAAGCCGCTGTTCACCTACTTCAAGCAGAACTTTGCGCAGGTCACCAATCCGCCGATCGATCCGATCCGCGAGGAGCTGGTGATGAGCCTCGTCTCCATCATCGGACCGCGGCCGAACCTGTTCGACCTGCAAGGCCTAGCCACTACCAAGCGCCTCGAAGCGCGCCAGCCGATCCTGACCGACGCGGACCTCGAAAAGATCCGCTCAATCTCCGAGGTCGCCGAGTCGCACTTCAAGTCGCGCACGCTGGACACCACCTTCCACGCCGGCCTCGGCGCGGCCGGCATGGACCAGGTGCTGGACGAGCTCTGCGCGCGCGCCGAGAGCGCGGTGCGCGAGGGCGTCAACATCATCATCCTGTCCGACCGCATGGTCGGCACCGACCGGGTTCCGATCCCGTCGCTGCTGGCCTGCGCCGCCGTGCATCATCATCTGATCCGCACCGGATTGCGCACTTCGGTCGGCCTCGTCGTCGAATCCGGCGAGCCGCGCGAAGTGCATCACTTCGCCTGTCTCGCCGGCTACGGCGCGGAAGCGATCAATCCGTATCTGGCGTTCGAGACCATCATCGCGATGAAGGACCGCCTGCCCGGCTCGCTCGACGACTACGAGATCGTCAAGCGCTACATCAAGTCGATCGGCAAGGGCCTGCTCAAGGTGATGTCCAAGATGGGCATCTCGACCTACCAGTCCTATTGCGGCGCCCAGATCTTTGACGCCATTGGCCTGAAGGCGGAATTCGTCGGAAAATTCTTCGCCGGCACGCACACCCGCGTCGAGGGCGTCGGTCTTGGCGAGATCGCCGAAGAGGCGGTGCGCCGTCATGCCGACGCGTTCGGCGACGCGCTCGTGTACAAGACCTCGCTCGATGTCGGCGGCGAATATGCCTATCGCAGCCGCGGCGAGGACCATGCATGGACCGCCGAGTCGGTGGGGCTGCTCCAGCACGCCGCGCGCGGCAATTCGCTGGAACGCTACCGCGCCTTCGCGAAGATCCTCAACGAGCAGTCGGAGCGTCTCCTGACGCTGCGCGGCCTGTTCCGGATCAAGAATGCGGACGAAGAGAAGCGCAAGCCGGTACCGCTCGACCAGGTCGAGCCGGCCAAGGACATCGTCAAGCGTTTCGCCACCGGCGCGATGAGCTTCGGCTCGATCTCGCGCGAGGCGCACACCACGCTCGCGATCGCCATGAACCGGATCGGCGGCAAGTCGAACACCGGCGAAGGCGGCGAGGAAGCCGACCGCTTCAAGCCGATGCCGAACGGTGACAGCATGCGCTCGGCAATCAAGCAGGTCGCCTCGGGCCGCTTCGGCGTCACCACGGAGTATCTCGTCAACTCCGACATGATGCAGATCAAGATGGCGCAGGGTGCAAAACCCGGCGAAGGCGGCCAGTTGCCCGGCCACAAGGTCGATGCCACCATCGCAAAGGTCCGGCATTCGACGCCGGGCGTCGGCCTGATCTCGCCGCCACCGCACCACGACATCTACTCGATCGAGGATCTGGCGCAGCTCATCTACGACCTCAAGAACGTCAACCCGGACGGCGCGGTCTCGGTCAAGCTCGTCTCGGAGATCGGCGTCGGCACCGTAGCCGCGGGCGTCGCCAAGGCGCGCGCCGACCATGTCACCATCGCGGGCTTCGAGGGCGGCACCGGCGCTTCGCCGCTGACCTCGATCAAGCACGCCGGCTCGCCGTGGGAGATCGGCCTCGCCGAAACCCACCAGACGCTGGTGCGCGAGCGGCTGCGCAGCCGCATCGTGGTCCAGGTCGACGGCGGTTTCCGCACCGGCCGCGACGTCGTGATCGGCGCGCTGCTCGGCGCCGACGAGTTCGGCTTCGCCACCGCGCCCCTGATCGCGGCCGGCTGCATCATGATGCGCAAGTGCCATCTCAACACCTGCCCGGTCGGCGTCGCGACCCAGGACCCCGTCCTGCGCAAGCGCTTCACCGGCCAGCCCGAGCATGTGATCAACTACTTCTTCTTCGTCGCCGAGGAGGTCCGCGAGATCATGGCCTCGCTCGGCTTCCGCAGCTTCAACGAGATGATCGGCCAGGTGCAGCTGCTCGACCAGACCAAGCTGGTCGCGCACTGGAAGGCCAAGGGGCTCGATTTCTCCAAGCTCTTCGTCAAGCAGAAGGAAGAGAAGGGCCAGAAGATCTATCACTCCGAGCGCCAGAACCATCATCTGGAAGCGGTGCTCGACCGCACGCTGATCGAGCAGGCGACGCCTGCGCTCGACCGCGGTGCGCCGGTGAAGATCGAGGCCAAAATCAACAGCACCAACCGCTCCGCGGGCGCGATGCTGTCGGGTGCGGTCGCCAAGATCTACGGCCATGCCGGCCTGCCGCATGAGACCATCCATGTCAGCCTCAAGGGCACCGCCGGCCAGGCCTTCGGCGCCTGGCTGGCGCAAGGCGTCACCTTCGAGCTCGAAGGCGAAGCCAACGACTATGTCGGCAAGGGCCTCTCGGGCGGCAAGATCATCGTCAAGCCGCCGGCCAACAGCGGCATCGTGCCGGAAGAGAGCATCATCGTCGGCAACACCGTGATGTACGGCGCCATTCAAGGCGAGTGCTACTTCCGAGGCATCGCCGGCGAGCGTTTTGCCGTGCGCAATTCCGGCGCCGTGGCGGTGGTCGAGGGCGCCGGCGACCATTGCTGCGAATACATGACCGGCGGCATCGTGGTCGTGCTCGGCAAGACCGGACGCAACTTCGCGGCCGGCATGTCCGGCGGCATCGCCTATGTGCTGGACGAGACCGGCGACTTCGACAGGCTGTGCAACATGGCGATGGTCGAGCTCGAGCCGGTGCTGTCGGAAGAGCTGATCAACGCCGGCACCTATCACCACTCCGGTGACCTCGAAGCGCACGGCCGGGTCGACGTGTTCAAGGACCTGCTCGCCTCCGACGTCGAGCGGCTGCACGTCCTGATCACGCGCCATGCGAAGGCGACCGGCTCCAGGCGTGCCGCCGACATCCTGGCGAACTGGAAGGACTGGCTGCCCAAATTCCGCAAGGTGATGCCGGTCGAATACCGGCGCGCTCTGCGCGAAATGGCTGCCAACGCGGACGCCGAGCCGAAAATCGCGATCGGGGCCTGAGCATCACACCCCGTCATTGCGAGCGTAGCGAAGCAATCCAGACTTTCCTCCGATGCGGACTGGATTGCTTCGAAGCTCACGCTCCTCGCAATGACGACGAGAGAGAAACACAACGAATTTAAGCGGCAGGGACTTCGGGTTTAATGGGCAAGATCACGGGTTTTCTCGAAATCGAACGGCATGACCGCAAGTACACCCCGGTCGCCGAGCGCGTGAAGCATTTCCACGAGTTCGTCGTTCCCCTCTCCGAGAAGGAAACGCGCGACCAGGCCGCGCGCTGCATGAATTGCGGCATTCCCTATTGCCACGGCACCGGCTCGGTCTCGCCCGGCACGCCGGGCTGCCCGGTCAACAACCAGATCCCGGACTGGAACGACCTCGTCTATCAGGGCAACTGGGAAGAAGCCTCGCGCAATCTGCACTCGACCAACAATTTCCCGGAGTTCACGGGGCGCATCTGCCCGGCGCCGTGTGAAGCCTCCTGCACGCTCAACATCGACGACAACCCCGTCACCATCAAAACCATCGAATGCGCGATCGTCGATCGCGCCTGGGACAATGGCTGGCTGAAGCCCGAAATCGCCGCCCACAAGACCGGCAAGAAGGTCGCGGTGATCGGCTCGGGTCCGGCCGGCATGGCCTGCGCGCAGCAGCTCGCGCGCGCCGGTCACGACGTGCATCTGTTCGAGAAGTTCGCCAAGGCCGGCGGCCTGCTGCGCTACGGCATCCCCGACTTCAAGATGGAGAAGGGCATCATCGACCGCCGCGTCGCGCAGATGGAAGGCGAAGGCGTCACCTTCCACTACAACAGCCATGTCGGCGCCGACGGCAATGTCGACCCGCGCGAGATGCTCAACGAGTACGATGCCGTGGCGCTGACCGGCGGCGCCGAAGCCCCGCGCGACCTGCCAATCCCCGGCCGCGACCTCGCCGGCATCCACTACGCCATGGACTTCCTGCCGCAGCAGAACCGCCGCGTCTCCGAGGAACCGCTGGGCGGCGTCCAGGAGATCTTGGCCGGCGGCAAGCATGTCGTCGTCATCGGCGGCGGCGACACCGGATCCGACTGCATCGGCACTTCGCTGCGCCAGGGCGCGCTCTCCGTGACCCAGCTCGAGATCATGCCCGCACCGCCAGAGCACGAGAACAAGGGCCTGACCTGGCCGAACTGGCCGCTGAAGATGCGAACGTCCTCGAGCCAGGCCGAAGGCGCGATCCGCGAATTCGCGGTGCTGACGCAGAAGTTTTCGGGCGAGAACGGCAAGGTCAAGAAGCTGCACTGCGTGCGCGTCGACGACAAGTTCAAGCCGATCGCCGGCACCGAGTTCGAACTCGACGCCGACCTCGTCCTGCTCGCGATGGGCTTCGTCCATCCCGTGCACGAGGGCCTGCTCAAGATGCTCTCGGTCGAGCTTGACCCTCGCGGCAACGTCAAGGCCAACACGCTCGACTACCAGACCTCGCGCCCGAACGTGTTCACCGCCGGCGACATGCGCCGCGGCCAATCGCTGGTGGTCTGGGCCATCCGCGAGGGCCGGCTGTGCGCCAGGTCGATCGATACGTTCCTGATGGGGAAGACGGATCTGCCGCGGTAGGCTCGACTGGACAAGCTTTGCCGCCTAATTTTCACACAGTGTCATCGCCCGCGAAAGCGGGCGATCCAGTATTCCAGAGACCGCAGTGATTGGGCCGAAACGCCGCGGCGTACTGGATGCCCCGGTCAAGCCGGGGAAGACAGCTGAGTGAGTGGTCCGAGCGGAGTCAACTAAGCCACGTACGCTCAAAAGGCGGCCGTCGCCCCCTCTAATTCTGCAACCTCACCCCGACCATCACGACCGTCGCCTGCGAGCTTGACCCCGGCTGGTTCGAATCCAGGATGTCGTGTCGGAGCGTGCCCTTGATCCAGATGTTGCGGTTGAGCTTGTAGATCAGATTGCTTTCGAACGAGTAGGTCTTGTCGTTGCGATTCTGGCCCTGGTAGTCGTAGGTGCCGTAGGTGAATTTGCCCACTGCCGTAAGCCAGCGGCGGAAATCGTGATCGACTTCGGCGGCGTAGGTGTGCACCAGCACGCCGGAGGAGCCGGGGACGGTGGTCTCGGCGATCTGCGTGTCGGTGGCGAATTTCACGGTGGTGAGGCCGCTTGCGTTCCAGATCAGCGAGCCCGAGGTGAGGAAGCCCGCGAGCTGGCTGAGGCGCGGATCGACGTAATTGCGCGCGGAATAGCCGACCGAGACCTCGCCGGTGAGGATACGCGAGAACTCGAAGGACGTGCCGACCTTGGCGTAGCCGCCGTCCGAATCGCGGAAGTAGCCGTTGCGGTCGGCGGCCCGGTCGTGCACGCGGGTGTCGCCCTGGATCTCGACGAACGGCTTCAGACCCGGCTTGAGATCGTAGGAGAAGCGTCCGACGCCGCCATACTGGTTGAAGTCGCGATCGTCGTTGCTGAAGGTGGCGCCGTCGGTGAGCTTGGAGTTGGTGTAGGCGGTGCGATCGACAGTGGCGCCGGCCGCGACCTGGAAGCGGTTGAAGCTCTGGTCGAAGCCGACGGTCGTGCCATAGGCGGCATAAACAGGATATTTTTGCAGGCCGGCCTGCACGTTCGGGCTGCCGGGATTGTCGGTGGCGAGCCGCAGGCGCAGCTGCGTGGTCAGCTTGAGATCGCGATTGACGTCGAGGCGGCCGTCGACATGGCCGTTGAAGTCGGGGCGGTCGACCTCGACCGGCGAAGGCGAGGCAAAGCCGTCGATCGTCGCCGGCATGTTGTTGGTGTAGCCCGAGAACGAGCCGCGCAGATCCGCGACCAGCGCGTGGCGCTCCCAATCGGACGCCACGAGGAGATCGGGTGCAACCACATAGGCCGGCGAGCCAACCGGCTTGTTCAGACGCGCCGGATTGGTGTCGTAACCGGTGGAGAGCTCGAGCCCGCCCTTGATCAGGAAACTGCCGGCATAGTCGCCGACCGCGCCGAACGCATCGTCATCGGCCTTGAGGCGGCGGCGCAGCGGCTGGCCGGGCACGGTGCCCGCCATCGCCGCCGGCACGGGCGCCTTGTTGGCGGAGGCGGACGGGGGCGGCGCGATCTTCGGCGAACCGAGCGTGGATGGCGGCGGCGTAGTGGTCGGCGCCCGCGAGCCGGGACCAGCAGGGCGCTTCGGCTTGGGCTGACCCGGATAGAACTTCGGCTGCTGCCGCTTGCGGTTCAGCGAGTCGTAGCCGGAGCTGCTCGCACCGTTGGCGGCAGGCAGGCCATAGGTCGGGACCTGGCTGGTCGCGTTTTGGTTCGTCGGGTTCTGCCATGGGCGCGCCGGCGCCTGCTGGCGCTTGCGAAAGTCGGAGTTGGGATCGGGCAGCGCCGGCAGCGCATCCGACGGTGCCTGCGGAACGCCCGCGGTGCGGCGCGTCGGCAGCGTGTCGGGCGAGGCGAAGCCACCGCGGTTGGGACTGAACAGGTCGGGGGTGAGGCTCTGGGCGGCCACGGGGGCGCTTCCGAGGACCGTCAGCGCAAAGCACGGCAAAGCCGCGCGCAGGAAATGCGCGCGTTTGCTCCGGCTCGTGCCTGGAGACGACCCCACGATGGAAGAACTCCAACGAAATCAAACACTTTCGCGATTGTCCCCACCGATCGGCGGGAACTATCGTTAATGGAGTTAAAACAATTATGGTTAACGACCGGTTGAGGGTCGGGTCGGGCTCGTCGCCTCGAAGGCCGCGGCGTGTTAAGCAGGCGCCAACGGGCGAAGGCCCCTCCTCCTGGACCAGAACATGCCGAGTTCGAAACCGCTGATGACCCAATCATCCGGCCCCATTCCCGACAGCGTCGAATCCGCACTCCGCACGCTGGAAACGGAGAGCGGCGGTATCAACGCGCTCGCCGCCGCCCTGCGCGGCCCGCTTGGCGCGAGCTTCGCCCAGGCGGTCGATCTGATCCGCAACGCGAAGGGCCGCGTCATCGTCACCGGGCTCGGCAAGTCGGGCCATATGGGCCGCAAGATCGCGGCAACGTTGGCCTCGACCGGCACGCCCGCCTTCTTCGTGCACACCGCCGAAGCCGCCCATGGCGACCTCGGCATGATTACCACCGACGACGTCATCATGGCGCTGTCCTGGTCCGGCGAGCAGCCGGAGATGAAGACTCTCGTGAACTATTCCGCAAGGTTCGCAATCCCGATGATCGCGGTGACGTCGAACGCGGCATCCTCGCTGGGACAAGCGGCCGACGTCGTGATCGAGCTGCCGAAGGCGCGCGAGGCCTGCCCGCACAATCTGGCGCCGACCACCTCGACCCTGATGCAGGCCGCGATAGGCGATGCGCTTGCGATCGCGCTGCTCGAAGGCCGCGGCTTCACCGCGCTGGAGTTCGCGCATTTCCACCCCGGCGGCAAGTTAGGGGCGATGCTGAAATTCGTCCGCGACTACATGCGCACCGGTGCGGAAATCCCGGTCAAGCCGCTCGGCACCAAGATGTCGGACGCGGTGATGGAGATGTCCGCCAAGGGTTTGGGGTGCGTCTGCATCGTCAACGAGGCGAACGAGGCTCTCGGCATCATCACCGACGGCGATCTGCGCCGCCACATGCGGCCCGACCTGCTGACGGCGTCGGTCGACGACATCATGACCAGGCAGCCGAAAACCGTACCGCCCTCGATGCTGGCCACGGAGATGATCGAGGTGCTCAACACCCGCAAGATCACGACGCTGGTCGTGACCGAGGCGGACAAGGTGGTGGGCATCGTGCACCTGCACGATCTGCTGCGGGCAGGCGTGGCGTAGGGAGCCACTCACCGTCATTGCGAGCGCAGCGAAACATCCAGAGTGCCAGCGCGGAAAGACTCTGGATTGCTTCGCTACGCTCGCAACGACGGCGGCTAGAGCGGCGCAGGAAATCTTGCCGCCGTCTCCTCCAGCGGCAACCGCAGTCCGTTCGCCAGATACGAGACCGTGCGGTAGAAGCCGCACAGCAGCATGATCTCCAGGATCTGCGCCTCGTCGTAATGCGCCGACAGCGCAGCGAACTCAGCGTCGTCAAACGTCGCGCTGTGATGCAGCGCGTCGACGGCGGCGATCAGCGTCTGCTCGGCCGGGGACCAGCACGACGACGCCGCATCACCCTGCACGGTGGCGCGCACTTCCTCCTCGGTGAGTTTCGCCGGCCCGGCAAAGACCGCGACATGCACGCCCCATTCATATTCGCATTTGTTCAGCGCGCAGGTGCGGTCGATCACGATCTCGCGCTGGCGCAGCGACAGCGGTCCGGGATCGAGCAAGCCGCCGGCGCGAAACTTGTCCCAGGCGCGGGTGTGGCCCGCCATGACCCGGAACAGCAGCAGTGGCGGCGCGCCGCGCATGATGCGGTCGAACTGGGCCTGGATCTCCGGGGGATAAGGCGGGGTGAGCGGGGCAATGCGCGCTGTGACCGGGGACATTGGCCGCCTCTCTTGCTACATTTAACGTAGCATAAAGCTACACTATTTGTAGCACCACGCAAGAGGGCGACGATGGCGAAACAGACCACTTCGAGATCGCGCGGCGTCCGTGGCTCGCGCAGCGGGCGGCCGATCATGGTGCTGCTCGACCTCCTCGGACGACGCTGGAGCCTGCGAATCTTGTGGGAGCTACGCGACGCCCCCCTCACCTCGCGCGCATTGCGAACGGCCTGCGACGAGGCCTCGCCGACGGTGCTGCAGGCGCGGCTGGACGATTTGCGCGAGGCCGGGTTCGTGGAGCTCGGCGAAGCCGGCGGTTACGGGCTGACGGCGCTCGGGCGGGACTTGTGCGAGACGTTCATGCCGCTGCATAGGTTTGCGGAGCGGTGGCGCAGCAAGAGCGGCGCGTAAGTCTGGCGATGCCGTCCCGACTAGCTCGTCATTGCGAGCGAAGCGAAGCAATCCAGAATCTTTCCACCGGCAGCAGTCTGGATTGCTTCGCTTCGCTGCGCTCGCAATGACGGTGGACTAAGCCGCCGCCACCGTCAGATTCGCACCGTCCACTTGCACCACCTTCACACGCGTGCCCGCCGGCGTATCGGGACCTGCGACGCGCCAGACGGTGTCGCCGATGCGCATGGTGCCGTTGCCGTCGACGATCGGCTTCTCCAGCGTGAACTCGCGGCCGAGCAGCGCATCCGCGCGCTTGTTGAGGAAGGGGCTGGCGGCAATTGCATCCGGCTTCGGCCGGGCGAGCCGACGCCAAACCGGCACCGCGGCGGCGGCGAAGATCGCGAACATCACGAGCTGGATCTGCCAGGATATCGCCACTCCGAACGAGATCAGCCCGACCAGCAGCGCGGCGAGCCCGAGCCAGAACAGGAAGACTCCCGGCGCCAGCACCTCCAGCGCCATCAGGATGAAGCCGAAGATCAGCCAGTTCCAGGTGCCGAGCGATACGAACATGTCGGTCATGACACGACCTCTTTGAAATGGCGCATGCCCTTGTCGGAAAACCGGTGTCCACTTTTCCGGGGCATGCGCTTTACCCCTGCCGCGGCGGCACCGCCGGGGGCGTGCTCCCAGTCGTCGGCACCGAACCGCGACGAGCGGCGGCAGCGGCGGATGCCGCACTCTCGCCGAACGTTGCCTTGGCGATCTCGCCGATGCCGGCGAGCGAGCCGAGCATGCTGGTGGCCTCGATCGGCAGCATGATGATCTTCTGGTTCGGCGAGTCCGAAAACTGCCCGAACGCCTTGATATATTTGTCGGCGATAAAGTAGTTCAGCGCCGCGACGTCGCCCTTGGCAATGGCTTCACTGACCATCTGCGTCGCCTTGGCCTCAGCTTCCGCCGACCGCTCGCGTGCTTCGGCGTCGCGGAAGGCGGCCTCGCGGCGACCTTCCGCCTGGAGGATCTGGCCCTGCTTGGCACCCTCTGCGCGCAGGATCTCGGACTGGCGTGCACCTTCGGCCTGAAGGATGTCGGCGCGTTTGACGCGCTCGGCCTTCATCTGTCGGCCCATGGCTTCGACGAGGTCCGCCGGCGGCACAATGTCCTTGATCTCGATACGATTGACCTTGAGGCCCCAGGGCGAGACGGCGGCATCGACTACACGCAGCAGGCGCTCGTTGATTTCGTCGCGGTGCGACAACACCTGGTCGAGATCCATCGAACCCATCACCGAACGGATGTTGGTCATGGTCAGCACGGTGACGGCTTGGGTCAGGTTAGAGACCTCGTAGCTCGCCTTGGCGGCATCGAACACCTGAAAGAAGGCGACGCCGTCGACCGTCACGGTGGCGTTGTCCTTGGTGATCACCTCCTGCTCGGGAATGTCGATCACCTGCTCCATCATGTTGATCTTGCGTCCGACGCGATCGAAATAGGGCACGATCAGATTGAGCCCGGGGCTCAGCGTCTGGGTGTATTTGCCGAACCGCTCGATGGTCCAGTCATAGCCCTGCGGCACCGTCTTCACGCCGGCCACCAGCGTGACGATGACGAGCAAGACCAGAACAATCGCGAAAATGTCGAAACCGCTCATATTTCCTCCAAGGCGGAAAAGATTGGCGGGAAAAGGCCTTTTCCGCGCTGTCATTGGTCGGGATCACGACCCCAAGGGTTCAGTAAAGCGTTCAGTAAAGAGTTCAGAAGGATTCAAGGCTCAGCGGTCGTGCCTGATTTCGGCATCGGTAGGATTCTACACAAGACACCGGGAGAGGGAATGGTCGCGATTATGTATTTGCGAGGCGCTCTTGAAAGCGTGCTGGCGCACACCTAGCGACGACGTTAACGAATCCGGCGGTCGCAGCCAAATCCTACTCGATGACCTCGTTCGCGGTTGCGAGCAGGCTTGGCGGAAGCGTGACGCCGATCGCCTTGGCCGTCTTCAAGTTGATCGCCAGCTCGAACGTGGTCGGATTCTGGACCGGCAAGTCGGCCGCTCGCGCACCCTTCAGGATGCGATCGATATAGGTGGCGGCGCGGCGGAGCTGCTCGGCGCTGTCGGTGCTGTAGGACATCAAGCCACCCTCGTCGACGAAGGTCCGGCTCCAGAACACCGCCGGCACGCGCGCTTCATTGATGGCTGCCAGGAGAAGCGCACGGTTGGACATGGTGAAGAAATCCGGCAGCACCAGCAGGCCGCCGTCTTTCCGCAAGGCCAGGGCGGCGATCGAGGCCGTGTCATGGACCGGCGCGGGCACCACCGTCACATCGAGCGCGCGGCCGGCGTCTTCGATCGTCCGCAGCATCAGCGGCGCGAACGGCGCGGTGGCGGGATTGTAGACGACGGAAACGCGTGACGGCTTTGGCACGACCTGCGTAAGCATCTCCAGCCATTTGCCGGCCAGCGGGCCGTCGTAATCGGTGAAGCCGGTGATATTGCCGCCGGGATGGGCGAGATTCTGGACAAAGCCCTGGCTGACAGGATCGGTGACGACGGCGAAAACGATCGGGATCGTCGTCGTGCGCTGGCGCAGCTCCTCCACTGAGGGCGTGCCGACCGCAAGCAGGATGTCGGGCTTGAGCGCCACGAGTTCGTCGGCGAGTTGCGCGATCCGCGCGCGGTCGCCGCCGCCGTTGCGCCAATCGATCTCAAGGCTGCCGTCCTCCTTCCAGCCATGGCCGGCAAGCGCCTCGACCAGGACCGCGCTACGCGTCTGCCCGATCGCATCGTCCGCCGCAGTGACCGAGAGCACGCCGAGCCGGCGCGTCGCATTCGCTTGCGCCAGCACCGAGGCCGGCAGCATCGTGGTCACCCCAAGAAGCGCCAGAACCTCGCGGCGGTTCATGGGGCGCTCCTCGGATCCAGGCTCACTATATCCAGCCCTGGAGCTCGCGCAGCACCAGCGTTCGGATCACATCCATGCCGGGGTCGCTGTCGTTGAGGCAGGGGATCGCGGAAAACTGCTCCCCGCCATTGTGCTTGAAGATCTCGGCATTCTCCTGCGCGATCTCCTCCAGCGTCTCCAGGCAGTCGGCGGAAAAACCCGGCGTGATCACCGCGATACGGCGCACGCCCTCTTTCGCCAGACGCTCCATGGTCTTGTCAGTGTAGGGCTGCAGCCACTCGTCGAATCCGAAGCGCGACTGGAAGGTCAGCAGCAGCTTTGTCTCGTCCATGCCGAGCCGGCGCCGCAGCGCCTCGGTGGTCGCCACGCATTGGTCCTGATAGGGGTCGCCCTTGTCGACATAGGCCTTCGGCATGCCGTGGAAGGAGGCGACGATCAGCTCTGGCTTGAACGACAGGCTCGCCAGATGCGTCTCGATCGAGGTGGCGAGCGCCTCGATATAGGCTTCGTCCTCGTAGTAAGACGGCGTCACCCGCAGCGTCGGCTGCGCGCGCAGCCGCGCAAGCACGCGAAACACCTCATCGCAGACGGTGGCCGACGTCGCGGCGGAATATTGCGGATAGAGGGGGACGGCAAGAATGCGATCGCAGCCCTTCGCAATCAGCGCATCGACGCCCGACTTGATCGAGGGATTGCCGTAGCGCATAGCCCATTCCACCGTGACCTGGTCGCGGTCCGACAGCATGGCTCCGAGCTTGTCGCTCTGCGAGCGCGTGATGGTCTTGAGCGGCGACTCGTTCTTCTCGGTGTTCCAGATCTTGAGATAATCGCGCGCCTTGGCGCGGGGGCGGGTGCGCAGGATGATGCCGTTCAGCACCAGCTTCCAGATCAAGCCCTGATCCTCGATGACGCGGGCGTCCGAGAGGAACTCCTTCAGATAGACCCGCACGCCGCGCGTGTCGGCGGTATCGGGCGTGCCGAGATTGACCAGGAGTACGCCGACGCGCGGCTGGCCGGACTGAGGCAGCGGCTTCGTGGTCTTGAGAGGGGCTAGGGTTGTCATGCTCGTTGGGTCGCGCGTTGCCCCGAGCTTGTCAAGATCAGGCCGGTTTCGCTAGGGTCGCACCGAGGCGGGGGAGGAAAGATGACACTCGCGGAATGGTGCGTCTTCGGAGCGTTGCTGCTCTATTTGGTGACGATCGTCTCGGTCAAATGGATCAGGTTTCGCGGGTTCGACAATTCACGCCCGCGCGATCCCGCCTTCTACGAAGAGGCCATCGCGCAGCGCGCGCTCGGCGCCCACCAGAATGGTATCGAGACCTTTCCGTTCTTCGCCTTCGCGGTGCTGCTGGCCGAATTCCGGGACTCGCCGCAGCGGATGATCGACGAGCTCGCGGTGCTGTTCCTGATCGTACGGATCGCCTATGTGCTGACCTATCTCGGGAACCGCCCGACGCTGCGCTCCATCCTCTGGAGCATCGGCTTTGCGATCAATCTCGGGATCTTCTTCATGCCGGCGTTGAAGCAGTTCTTGCCGGTGTGACTCTCCCTTTGTGGGAGAAGGTGGCGCGAAGCGCCGGATGAGGAGTTCTATCGGCGAACGCAGCTGCAAGAGGATCGCTCGCGGAGACAACCCCTCACCCGTCTCGCCGCTACGCGGCGAGCCACCCTCGCCCACAAGGGGAGAGGGAAAAACTCAGAAACACGTCGTCCGTTCGGCCGCGATGTAACCCAACAACAGGCCTGCACCGAACAGCAGCACGAGGCCGGCGGCGGCGATTTCGATGCCGCGCATGAACAGCGCGCCGTTGCCGTCGCGTCCGGCGCTCAGGCGGGCGGCGATGTCCTGGGCGGAGACGGCGACCAGGGCAATGACCGCGACGGTGATCGCGGTGCCGAGCCCCATCAGCAGAGTTGCGGCGATGCCGGCCCAGAACAGGCCTTGGGCCAACGCGAACACCAGCACCAGGATCGCGCCCGAACAGGGACGGATGCCGACGGTCAGGATCGCGGTAAAGCCGCGTCCCCAGCCTCCGGGGCCGGCGAGCTCGCTCGGCATGGCGCCGTGGGAATGGCCGCAATGCTCGTCATGAACGTGGTGATGCGCGTGGTGATGATGGGCGTGCGCATGATCGTGACGATGATGGTGGTGACCGTGATCATGATGGTCATGCGGCACGCCCGCGATCGCCGGCACCGGCTGAACCGCCTGCAGCGCACGGATGAAGGTGCGGCCCTTGACCCAGACCAGGCGCAGGCCGAAAAGCGCGATCAGGGCGTAGCTTGCGATCTCGATCGCGCCTTCCGCCTTGCACATGGTCCTGGCGGTCGCATTCAGCACCCAGGCCGAGATGCCGACAATCAGGATCGCCACCAGCGACTGCATCAACGCCGATGCAAACGACAGCACGATGCCGCGCCGGGCGGTCTCGCGATTGGCGACGAGATAGGAGGCGATCACCGCCTTGCCGTGGCCGGGCCCTGCGGCGTGGAAGATGCCGTAGGCAAAGGAGATGAAGAGCAGCGTCCACACCGCCGAGCCGTCGGACTTGGCGGCGCGAATGGTCGCCGACATCTGGCGATAAAATTCCGATTGTTTTGCCAAGAGCCAGCCGATGAGGCCACTGGCCTCAGGCTCGGCCGCCGGGGCTGGCCGCGGCGCGCCGAACGGGTTCTGGGCAAGGAGATCATGCAGCGCGGCATCGGCCACGCCCAGCACGACAATAACGGCGGCGCAGGCGAGAAGCCCGCGGGCAAGCGGCGAACGAAGACGACCGATCAAGGGCAATCCACCGTGATCTTGTTGGCGAACATCATGCCGAAATTGGAGTTCTCGCCGTTCATGAAGGTCTGCTCGTTGAGCTTCTGCGCACTCGCGGTGCCGTCGCTCGGCCGCTCAAGTTTCATCTGGCAGCCGGCGGGCGCGCCGACCAGCTTGATCGGGTTGTCCTTGGCCATCTGGAAGTCGATGAAGAATGAGCGGTCGAACACTTCGAGCATCAATTGCTTGGGCTTGACCGGATTCTTCAGCGGCAGCGTGAAGTGCAGGGTCAGGACCGTATCCTTGTAGTCGAGGAAGTAGTCGACCGGCTCCTGGAATCGCTCCTTCTTGCCGTCGGCTCGCGCGAAGGTGAAGTAGGCATATTCCTTCAGCGACTCGACATTGGTCTGCGCCAGCGGTCCGAGCTCCTCGCGGGTATAGACGCCCTTGGTCTTGCTCTCGAGCCCCTGCACGGCATAGGCCGAGAACATGTCGTCAAACGTCCAGGCGTGGCGCACGCCGGTGATGGTGCCGTCCGCGGCATAGAGCAACTCGCTGGTCGCGGTGATCCAGACATGCGGGTGCGCCTGCGCCGCCCCGGCCACAAAGGTGAGGCCAGCGGCGAGCAGCAGCCCGAGCAGGGCGCGCACGCCCATCAGGCCGCCTTCGGGGCGTCAAGCAGACCTCGGCGACGCAGCAGCGCATCGGGCTCCGGCGGGCGGCCGCGGAAGGCCTCATAGGCGGCTTCCGGATCGACCGATCCGCCGCTCGAGTAGATGTCGTCGTGCAGGCGTTTTGCGACGGCGGGATCGAAGATGTCGCCGGCTTCCTCGAATGCGCCGAAGGCGTCGGCGTCCATCACCTCCGACCACATGTAGCTGTAATAGCCGGCGGCATAATGATCGCCGGTGAAGATGTGACCGAATTGCGTCGGACGGTGACGCAGCGAGATCTCCTCGGGCATGCCGATCTTCTCCAGCTCGCGTCTCTCGAAGGCGCGGACGTCCTGCGCGGCGGAGGCCGGCTGGGTGTGGAATTCGAGATCGATCAGCGCCGAGGAGACGAACTCGACCGTGGCGAAACCCTGGTTGAATTTTCGCGCGGCCAGGAACCGTTGCAGCAGATCGTCCGGCAGCGGCTCGCCGGTCTGGTAGTGGCGGGCAAACTTTTGCAGCACCTCGGGCCGCTCCTGCCAATGCTCGTACAGCTGGGAGGGCAATTCGACGAAGTCGGTGAACACGGAGGTGCCCGACAGCGACGGATAGGTCACGTTGGAGAGCATGCCGTGCAGGCCATGGCCGAACTCGTGGAACAGGGTGCGGGCATCGTCGGGCGACAGCAGCGAGGGTTCCCCGTCCGCGCCCTTGGAGAAGTTGCAGATGTTGAGGATCAGCGGCGCGACCTCGCCGTCGAGCTTCTGCTGGTCGCGCAGCGAGGTCATCCAGGCGCCGGAGCGCTTCGACGGCCGGGCGAAGTAGTCGCCATAGAACAGCGCCTTGTGCTTGCCGTCCCGCCCCTTCATCTCCCAGACCCGGACGTCCGGATGCCAGACCGGCACGTTCTTGCGCTCCTCGAAAGTGACGCCGAACAGGCGCGTGGCACAGTCGAAGGCGGCGGCGATCATGTGATCGAGCGCGAGATACGGCTTGATCGCGGCGTCGTCGAAATTGGCGCGCTGAAGGCGCAGCTTTTCGGCATAGAAGCGCCAGTCCCAGGGGGCGAGCTTGAAATTGCCGCCCTCCTCCGTGATCAGCGCCTGCATGTCGTCGCGGTCGGCGAGCGCCCGCGCCCGGGCCGGCTTCCAGACCCGCTCCAGAAGGCCGCGCACCGCTTCCGGCGTCTTGGCCATGGAATCCTCGAGCCGGTAGGCCGCGAAGGTCGGATAACCCAGGAGATTGGCGCTCTCCTCGCGCAGCTTCAGGACCTCGACGATGGTCGCGTTGTTGTCGTTGGCATTGCCGTTGTCGCCCCGCGCGGTGAAGGCCTTGTAGACCTTCTCGCGCAGGTCACGCCGGGCCGAGCTCTTCAGGAACTGTTCGACCGAGGAGCGCGACAGGGTGACGATGGCCTTGCCGGCCATGCCGCGTTCTTCCGCCGCAGCCTTGGCGCTGGCGACAAAACTCTCCGGCAGGCCCTGGCGGTCGGCTTCGCCGAGCTCCATGAACCATTCCTGCTCGTCGCCGAGCAGATGATGACTGAAGCTGGTGCCGAGCTGGGCGAGTCTCTCGTTGATCTCCGCCATCCGCGTCTTGGCCTCTTCGGAGAGGCCGGCGCCGGAGCGGTGGAAGCGGGTGTAGGTGCGCTCGAGCAGGCGGAGCTGTTCCGGTGTCAGACCGAGATTGGCGCGGTTCTCGTGTAGCTGGGCAATGCGGCCAAACAGCACGGCGTTCATCATGATCGGATTCCAGTGCCGCGCCATCCGCAAGGAAACCTCCTTGTCGATCTCCAGAATGGCCGGGTTGGAATGCGCCGAGACGAGGTCGTAGAAGACCGACGCGACCTTGCTGAGCAGCTTGCCCGAGCGCTCCAGCGCCGTGATGGTGTTGGCGAAGTCGGGCGCGGTCGGGTCGTTGGTGATCGCTGCGATCTCGGCGGAGTGGTCGGCGAAGGCCTGCTCGAAGGCCGGGAGGAAGTGCTCCGGCTTGATTTCGTCGAAGGGCGGGGTCGCAAACGGCGTCACCCACGCCTTCAGCAGCGGGTTGGTCTCGGAGTCCGTAGTTTGGCGGGGTTCTGACATTACAAGTCCCGATTTGTGGCTCGATTGTTGCGGCCAGCTATAGCACGCGATAGGGCTTTTTTGGGCCGTTTGCCCTTGCTCCCGGCTGCCTTTTCGGTGAGATTGCGGCCCTCCAAGCCTAGGACCCCTGAGCTCATGAACGCGACCTCCTCGTCTTCCCGTCGGATCGTCTGGCCGAGCGTCATCACCGTCGTCAGCGCCGCCATCCTGATCGGCGCCGAGGTGTTCGGCGCGGCGTTTGCCGGCGGCTGGGCGCTCGCGATCCTGTTCGGGCTGGGCGAGCAAGGCACGCACATCCTTCAGGCCACGCTGTTTGCGCTCGGCGTGCTCGTGATGACGGCCTTCATCCGCGCCGCTCAACGCGTCGAGCCGTTCACGAAGCGCGGCTGAAGCGCGGACGCTCGCGAGTGACGCGCGCCGCGCAGAAAACTTAACGCGCGTTCATCTTTCGCGTCGCGCGCGCAACACTGCGCAAGCAGATGTTAGGCAATTCTGTTCGCAGCCTAAAAAATCTCTTGCGAAGCAGAGTCAAAACACTTATGTGCGGATTGCCCAATTTCGCACGTGCCTGTGGTCGTGTGTCAGTCGGTAGGTATCCGGACAAGAGGCCGGACAGCCGCCAAGGGGTGAAGAAGCCGAGGGGCTCTTCGGAAGTGTGGAAGTCGGAAGGCTCATCGCCGGAAGACGAAAGCAAACCCGGAGCGTCCAGCATCTCTCTCAAAGAGATGCCTTGTCGAAGGTGACTTTGCTCTTTGCAACCGTGACTGGCAGCCGGAGGCGAACCGGCGCACCCCGCTCTCAACGGGGGACGCGACTTAAAGCAACGACGGATCGGGCTTTTTTGGTCTCTACCGGCAGTCCAACGCCGGCGCGGGCTACTGAAAAGGCTTGTCCTTCATTGCCAGGTGTGCGGGCGGGAACATTCCCAACCAATCCACGGCAGCACAGTCTGATGTGAGTCTTTGGCTCGTCGCGCCTCCATCGCGCGATCTGGCCGGAGCGCTCTTATCCGACGTCATTTTTTGAACGGATCCCCGTCGCTGGGCCGTTTGGGAGAGTGCTATGACCGACCGTATCCAGGAATTCCTGCGCAACCGCCGCAGCGAGGGCCTCGACACCGAGCCGTGCCTCGTCGTCGACCTCGAAGTCGTGCGCGACAATTACCAGACCTTTGCCAAGGCGCTGCCCGACAGCCGCGTGTTCTATGCCGTCAAGGCGAACCCGGCGCCGGAAGTGCTGGCTTTGCTCGCCTCCATGGGCTCCTGCTTCGACACCGCGACGGTCGCCGAGATCGAGATGGCGCTGGCCGCCGGTGCGACGCCCGACCGCATCTCCTTCGGCAACACGATCAAGAAGGAGCGCGACATCGCGCGCGCCTTCGCGCTCGGCATTCGGCTGTTCGCGGTCGATTGCGCCGCCGAAGTCGAGAAGGTCGCCCGTGCCGCGCCCGGCGCAAAGGTGTTCTGCCGCATCCTCTATGACTGCGCCGGCGCCGAATGGCCGCTGTCGCGCAAGTTCGGCTGCGACCCGGAGATGGCCGTCGACGTGCTCGACGTTGCCAAGCGTCTGGGCCTGGAGCCGTGCGGCATCTCCTTCCATGTCGGCTCGCAGCAGCGCAAGGTGAAGGCGTGGGACCGTGCGCTGGCAATGGCCTCGCAGGTGTTCCGCGACTGCGCCGAGCGCGGCATCAACCTGACCATGGTCAACATGGGCGGCGGTTTCCCGACCAAGTACCTGAAGGACGTACCGCCGGTGGTGACCTACGGGCGCTCGATCTTCCGCGCGCTGCGCAAGCACTTCGGCAACCAGATTCCGGAGACCATCATCGAGCCGGGCCGCGGCATGGTGGGCAACGCCGGCATCATCGAGTCCGAAGTCGTGCTCATCTCGAAGAAGAGCGACGAGGACGAGGTGCGCTGGGTTTATCTGGACATCGGCAAGTTCGGCGGTCTCGCCGAGACCATGGACGAGTCGATCCGTTACGCCATCCGCACCCCGCATGACGGCGCGGACATGACGCCGTGCGTGCTCGCGGGCCCGACCTGTGACAGCGCCGACGTGCTGTACGAGAAGAACCCGTATCCGCTTCCGGTGACGCTCGAGATCGGCGACAAGCTGCTGATCGAAGGCACCGGGGCCTATACGTCGACCTACTCGGCGGTGGCTTTCAACGGCATCCCGCCGCTGAAAACCTACCACATCTGATCCGCCTCGCGTCTGAGGCCTGACGAACCCGGGAGCCGGCTTGCCGGCTCCCTCCCTGACATTTCGATTTCTGACGACGCCTTGAACCGGCGTGCTTTGCGCACGTCAGTTTCAAGCGGGGACTGACGCGCCATGACTGCTCTTCGGAAGACACAAATTGACCCCACTTCGAAAGCCGCTCCGTTCGCGATCCGTGCGGAGCGTGCTGTCGACGTTGCGATGCGTGAAGCGCTGCTCGATGCGTCCTTTGGCGAGAACCGCCATGGCCGTACCTGTCAGCGCCTGCGTGACGGACGCGCACCCGCTGCCGGCCTTGCGCTGGCCGCGATGCGCGAGGGGAAGCTCGTGGGAACCGTGCGGCTGTGGCACGTCAGCGCCGGAGGCAGGCCCGCTCTGGTCCTCGGACCGCTGGCAGTGGACCCTGCCTGCCGCGAGCTCGGGATCGGCGCCGCGCTGATGCAACAAGCGCTGGCTGCCGCCCGGGCGCGCGGGCATGCCGCCGTGATCCTGCTCGGCGATGCCCCCTATTACGCCCGCTTCGGCTTCTCGGCCGCCAACACCGGCGAGCTGTCGCTGCCCGGTCCGTTCGAGCGCGACCGCCTGCTGGCGATCGAATTCACAACAGGCGCGCTGGACGGCGCCGCCGGGATGATCGTCCCGACTGGTGCGGCCCTGCCCAAACGAAGGGTAGTTCGCGCCCTCCAGGCGCGCGCGGCTTAAGGGATCGCCATGATGGCGACGACCTAGCCGCGTTAAGCGGCAACGCCCGGCTGTGCCTGCGTTAAGCTCCATTCCTTTGGGGTTGCGCAGGCCGGCAAATTGCGTAAACCCCACGAAATTCCTCTTCAGTCGAGGCCTACGACCATGTCCCGCCGCCTGATTTCCACCGGCTCCCCGTTCGAGAAGACCGCCGGCTACAGCCGCGCCGTGATCGACGGCGAGTTCGCCTTCGTCGCGGGAACCACCGGTTACGACTACACCACCATGACGATGCCGTCCGATGTCACGAGCCAGTCACGCAACTGCTTCAAGACCATCGAAGCTGCCCTGAAGGAGGGTGGCTTCGAGATGGCCGACATCGTCCGCGTGACCTACTACCTCACCAACATCAAGGATGCGGACGCGCATTTCGCGGTCTGCGGCGAAGTCCTCGGCGAGATCCGCCCGGCCGCCACGCTTCTCGTCGTCTCGGCGCTCTACAAGCCCGAGATGAAGGTCGAAATCGAAGCCACCGCCAAGCGCCGCAGCGCCTGAGCCATCCCTCACCATTTGTTCGCCAGCACGTTCCGGAGAAACCATCCCATGAGCCCCGCCTCGCAGATCTACGCGAAGATCACTGGTCCCATCGTCATGGTCGGCTTCGGCTCCATCGGCAAAGGCACGTTGCCGCTGATCGAGCGGCATCTCGATTACGACAAGTCGCGCGTTACCGTGATCGACCCAAAGGACGAGGGTCGCAAGGCTCATTGCGAGAAGCACAATGTGCGCTTCATCCAGAAGGGCGTGACCAAGGACAATTATCGGGAGTTGCTGACCCCGCTGCTCACTGAGGGCGGCGGCCAAGGCTTTTGCGTCAATCTCTCGGTCGACACCGGCTCCACCGACATCATGGAGCTCTGCAACGAGCTCGGCGCTCTCTATATCGACACCGTCAACGAGCCCTGGCTCGGCTTCTATTTCGACTCCTCGAAAGGCCCGGAAGCGCGCTCCAACTACGCCCTTCGCGAAGCGACGCTGGCCGCCAAGAAGGCGCGCCCTGCGGGGTCGACGACGGCCGTCTCCTGCTGTGGTGCCAATCCCGGCATGGTCTCGTTTTTCGTCAAGCAGGCGCTGCTCAACGTCGCCGCCGATCTGAAGCTCAATGCCCCCAAGCCGAAGACAAAAGCCGAATGGGCGGACTTGATGCGACAAGCCGGCATCAAGGGCATCCATATCGCCGAACGCGACACCCAGCGCTCCAAGAAGCCGAAAGAGCCCGATGTCTTCGTCAACACCTGGTCGGTGGAAGGTTTCCTGTCGGAAGGCGTGCAGCCCTCCGAGCTCGGCTGGGGCACCCACGAAAAATGGATGCCCGAGAATGCGCGGACTCACGAAGCCGGCTGCGGCGCTGCCATCTATCTGATGCAGCCCGGCGCCAACACGCGCGTGCGCACCTGGTGCCCGACCCGCGGCGCGCAGTATGGCTTCCTTGTAACCCACAACGAGTCGATCTCGATCGCTGACTATTTCACCGTGCGCGACGCATCGGGCACGGCGGTCTATCGGCCGACCTGCCACTATGCCTATCATCCGGCTGACGATGCCGTGCTGTCGCTGCATGAAATGTTCGGCCGCGCCGCGAAGATGCAGGAAAAGCACCACATCCTCGACGAGAACGAAATCGTCGACGGCATCGACGAACTCGGCGTGCTGCTGTTCGGCCATGACAACAATGCCTACTGGTACGGCTCGCAGCTCTCCATAGAAGAGACCCGCAAGCTCGCGCCCTATCAGAACGCCACCGGCCTGCAAGTGACCTCCGCCGTGCTCGGCGGCATGGTGTGGGCGCTGGAAAACCCGAACGAGGGCATCGTCGAAGCCGACGAGATGGATTTCGATCGTCTGCTGGAAATTCAGCTGCCGTATCTCGGGCCGGTGAA
Source organism: Bradyrhizobium lupini (assembly GCF_040939785.1). Taxonomy (NCBI): domain Bacteria; kingdom Pseudomonadati; phylum Pseudomonadota; class Alphaproteobacteria; order Hyphomicrobiales; family Nitrobacteraceae; genus Bradyrhizobium; species Bradyrhizobium lupini. The sequence goes on along the minus strand of NZ_CP162553.1, from coordinate 4,591,825 downwards.
GGGTTTTTATACCGACTGGACGCCGCTGACGGACCGTCCGGGACTGTTCCAGGAGGACATCGACACTAGCGATCCCTGGCAGTTCCGGAATGTTCTGGTGCGGTGAGGCGGCGTCGCGCCACGGCCACTGCTGTCATGCGACCCGGCTACGCCAAGGCTTAGCCGAGGTTGAGGTCCAGGCGCGCCGAACTTTAGCGTAAGCGGCAGGCGGGGCATCCAGTACGCCGCAGCATCTCCGTATCCACGCACAGCCTCTGGAATACTGGATCGTCCGCCTTCGCGGACGATGACAGCACCCGCGTAGATGCAGAACCTACTTCCTCTCGATCGGCGGCGCGATCTTCTCGGCTGGGGCTGGCGGCAATGCTGGTTTCGCCGCGCCGGCAGCGCCCTGCGTCTGCGGTTCGGGCCGCGCGGGCTCTGGGGCGGGCGTGGTCGGCCGGTCGCCGCCGGGCTTGGCTTCCGCGGGCTTATTCTGATCGTCGGACGGCGTGCCCTGAAGGGGTTGCGTCGCTTGGGCTGTCTGCATCCGGGTCTCGGCGCGGATTTGCGCCAGCGACATGCCTGACACCACGACGCCTGCCGCGAACAGCGAGCAGGCGACCATCAAGTCGAGCTTCAGTCTGCGCTTGTCATATTGGCCGGGCATGTCGATCACCGCCTTTGTCTGCGGGATCAACGAAATTGCCGCTCTGCGGTTCCCGCCCGTGGCGGCCGGAACTCGACGGCTGCGCGCCACATGGCCCCATCCACGGTCGGAACGATGACAGATTAAAGCTCGAGCAGGCCGCCATCACCATTTTCGTCGGCGAACGCCAACAGCGTCCCCTTCGCGTTCCAGGCGAGCGCGGCGACTGCGGGCGTGCCGTTGCGGCGGACGAGGATCTCGGCGCCGTCCTCCAGACGGACCATCAGCACGGTGCCGTCGCTGTAGCCGGCGGCGAAGATGTCGTTCCTGGGGTGGCAGGCGACGACCGACACGCGCGCCTGCAGCGGCGCGAGCATCGCTGGCTCCTTGCCCATCGGGCCATCCTTGCCAGCGAACGGCCACAGGATCACCGTGTCGGCGCCCGAGGTCGCCAGCGCCTTGCCGCCCGCGCTCCACGACATCGAGCGGACGCGGCTGGGATAGCCGGTCATGCGCATGTGCCTGTTGTCGGCAAGCCGCCAGCCGTGCAGCGCCGATTCGTGCATCGTGGTGACCAGGAATTTGTTGTCCGGGCTAAAGGTGACGCCGAGATGCGAGCCGGCCCAAGGCAGGAATTCGGCCGACCCCGCCATGTTGGGAAACCACAGCGTCGCGCCGTTGTAATGGGCGATCGCGAGACGCTGGCCCTTCGGCGCAAACGCGAGGCCGCCGACGGTCGAGGGCACCTCGAGCGACTTCTCCTCGCTCTTGCCGCTCTTGAAGAAAGCAGTCTTGCCAGCCGACCAGGCGTAGGCACCGTCCGGATGCAGCGCCACCGCATCGATCCAGCGCCGTTTCGGGTCGGTCGCAAGCAGCGTCACTTCGCCTTCGGCCTCGAGCGACACGACTTTTCCATCGTCGCCGCCCATCACGAGGCGCTTGCCGTCGGAGGCGGCCGAGAGAATGCCGCCGCTGTGCACGGCGATCTTGCTGATCTCACCCTGGCTATCCACGAGCGCGACATTCTCCTCGCCGCCGACGAAGGCGGCGCGGTTGCCAAGGAAATGCACGGAGGTCACGACCATGCCGAGCGCGAGCGGTTTGACGCGCTCGGTGACGGAGACGATCGAGGCGGAATCGGCGGGTGGCGTAAACTCTTTCATCACGAGACGATGCAGCTCTCAAAACCCTGGCGAATTAGGTCTTGCGGCAATTCGCGACCGATGAAGACGAGGCGGCTCTCGCGCGGCTCGCCGTCCTTCCATTTGCGCTGGTGGTTGCCCTCCAGCATCATGTGGACACCCTGAAAGACGTAGCGGTCATCATCGTCGTGGAAAGCAAGGATGCCCTTGGAGCGCAGGATCTTGCCGCCCTCCACCTGCACCAGGTTCTGAAGCCAGGGCATGAACACGTTCGGATCGAGCGGCTTGTCGGTCTTGAGTGACAGCGACTGCATGTCCTCGTCGTGATAGTGCTTCAGGCCGTGGCCGTGATCATGATTGTGATGATGGTCGTGATGGTGATGATCATGGTCGTGGTCATGATCCTCGGCATTCAGGAAGTCCGGCTCGATGTCGAGGATGCGGTCGAGGTCGAAAGCGCCGCGGTCGAGCACGTCCGCCAAAGCCACCGAGCAGCGCTCGGTGCGATGCAGTTTCGCATAGGGATTGATGGCGCGGATGCGGGCCTCGACCTCGGCAAGTTCTCCCTTGGAAACGAGATCGATCTTGTTCAGCACGATGACGTCGGCAAAGGCGATCTGGTTCTTGGCCTCAGGTGCATCCTTGAGGCGGTCGGATAGCCATTTGGCGTCCGCAACCGTGACCACCGCATCGAGGCGCGCGTTCTTCTGCACGTCCTCGTCGACGAAGAAGGTCTGGGCGACGGGGGCCGGATCGGCAAGACCGGTGGTCTCGACGATGATGGCGTCGAACTTGCCCTTGCGCTTCATCAGGCCTTCCATGATGCGCACGAGATCGCCGCGCACGGTGCAGCAGATGCAGCCGTTGTTCATTTCGAACACTTCCTCATCGGCACCGATGATGAGGTCGTTGTCGATGCCGATCTCGCCGAATTCGTTGACGATGACGGCGTATTTCTTGCCGTGGTTTTCCGACAGGATGCGGTTCAACAGCGTGGTCTTGCCCGCACCGAGATAGCCGGTCAGGACGGTCACGGGAATTTTTGGGGCGGTCGCTTCAGACATAACAACTCCGGACTTCGGGCTTTTCGCGCGACGCGAGGCGGGGTGGCCCCTGCCCTAGTGGTCAAGCGCACTGGTCAGGGCCTTTATATTGTGCCTGACCATATCAATGTAAGTGGGTGCAGGCCCCTTTTCGCCGGTCAAACCGTCCGAAATCAGGGTCCCGCCGACTTTTGAGCCGGTCTCCGCCGCGATCCGCCGGATCAGCCGGTCGTCGCTGATATTTTCCAGGAACACGGCGGGGATTTTTTGGGCCTTGATCTGGCCGATGATGGTGGCGATGTCCCGCGCGCTGGGCTCGGTTTCCGTGGAGACGCCCAAGGGCGCGATGAACTGGACGCCGTATTCGGCGGCTAAATAGCCGAAAGCGTCATGGGTCGAAATCACCTTGCGACGCTCCTGCGGGATCTTGGCCACGGCTTCGCGGACCTCGCGGTCGAGCGTTTCGAGCTTTTCCAAATAGGCCTTGGCCTGGGCGCGGAAGAACTCCGCATCGTCAGGGTCGACCGCGGCCAGCGCATTGGCGATGTCGGTGACGTAGATTTTGGCGTTGGGGACCGACTGCCAGCCATGCGGATCTGCGGCCGAGCCGAGCTTGAGCGGCGCGATGCCGGCGCTCACGATGACCACCTGCGCCTTGCTGCCCGAGGACTGCACGAGCCGTGGCAGCCAGCCCTCGAGACCAAGCCCGTTGACGATGACCAGCTTTGCGTCCGCGATCCGCTTCGCATCGCTTGGCGCGGGCGCGTAGACATGGACGTCGCTGTCGGCCCCGACCAACGTCGTCAGATTGATCCGGTCGCCGCCGACATTACGGACGAAGTCGGCCAGGATCGAGAAGCTCGCGACGACCTTCAGTTGCTCAGCGGCGTGCAGCGGCGAGGCGATCAGCATAAGCACACAAAGCAGGATGCGCCGCATCGCTATCACGCTTCCAAATGCCGGCCGGGAAACAGCTGCCTAACGACGCCGCCGACCCGGCCGAACAGGACGGAGACGGTGTAGAGCGCGCTCGCCACCAGAATGATCGCAGGGCCCGACGGCACACGGGTCTGGAACGACAGCACGAGACCTGCATAGCCGGACACGGCGGCAGCGACGACCGCGATGCAGATCATGACGGTGAGATCGCGCGACCAGAACCGCGCGATGCCGGCCGGCAGGATCATCAGGCCGACCGCGAGCAGCGTGCCGAGCGCCTGAAAGCCGTTGACGAGGTTGATCACGACCAGCGCGAGGAAAGCGAGATGCGCAGGCCCGCCGGCCCGGCTGACGGTGCGCAAAAACAGCGGATCGACGCTTTCGATCACCAGCGGACGGTAGATCACGGCGAGCACCAGCAGCGTGACCGTGGCGTTGAATGCGACGACCAGCAGCGTCTGGTCGTCCATCGCGAGAATATTGCCGAACAGCACGTGTAGCAGGTCGATATTGGTGCCCTTGATCGAGACGATGGTGACGCCGAGCGCCAGCGAGGCCAGATAGAAGGTCGCGAGCGAGGCATCCTCCTTCAACCCGGTCGAGCGCGCGACGAGGCCTGCGAGGATTGCGACGGCAAAACCTGCGATCAGGCCTCCGGCCGTCATCGCGAACAGATTGAGACCGGAGAGCAGGAAACCGACAGCGGCGCCGGGGAGGATTGCATGTGCCATGGCGTCGCCGACCAGGCTCATCCGCCGCAACATCAGGAACACGCCGATCGGCGCACCCGCGAGCGACAGCGCGATAACGGCCGCGAGCGCACGTCGCATGAACTCGAATTCGGTGAACGGGCCGATCAACGCGTCATAGAGCATCGGATATCAAGCCGCCCGTGAGCGGGCATCATCGGCCGAGCAGGCGGCGGCGCTGTCGTCGAAGGCTTCGCACATCCGCATCGCCACCATCAGGTTTTCCGGCGTCAGCACCTCCGCCGTCGGGCCCCACGCCACGGGGCCGCGCGCCAGCACCAGCGTCTCGCTGAAATGGGTGCGCACCATCTCCATGTCGTGCAGTGCGGCGAGCACTGTGCGGCCCTCGCCATGCCAGTGCTTCACCAGCGTCAGCAGATCAGCCGTGGTCTTGCTGTCGATGGCGTTGAAGGGCTCGTCCAGCACGATCAGCCGCGCGTCCTGGAGCAGTACGCGCGCGAACAGCACGCGCTGCATCTGGCCGCCCGAGAGCGTGCCGATTGGGCGGTTTTCGAAACCGTTGAGGCCAACGGAAGCGATCGCGCGGAGGATCTTTTCGCGCGCCGCCTTGCCGATGCCGCCGAACAGGCCGGTCCCACGCCACAGCCCGGTGGCGACGAAGTCCAGCACCGAGATCGGGAAGCTGCGGTCGATCTCCGCACTCTGCGGCAGATAGGCGATATCGCGGCTGTCGAGCCCGCCGAGATGGATGCTGCCGTCGAGCGGCCTGAGGATGCCGACGATGCCCCGCAGCAGCGTCGACTTGCCGGCGCCGTTCGGGCCGATCACGGCCAGCAGCGCGCCCGGCGCGACCTCCCCATTGAGGTGGTGCACGGCCGGATGGCGGTCATAGCCGAGCGTAACGTTGTGGAAATGCAGCGCCGCCATGGTCACCTCATCGCCAGGAAGACCACGCCCCAAAGCACGGCGCAGACCGCGAGCGCGGCCGCGAGACGGGCGGCCATCGTCATGCGCAGGATCGACCAGTGCGCCGCCTGAGCCGGATGCGGAGAGGCCGCACCGTGGACATGTGCGTGGGTGTGATCGTGTCCATGCGAATGCCCGTCGTCATGGGAATGGCTATGAGCATGATCGCTATGATGGGCTTGGGACGCGGCGGGAACCATTCCTGGATGTTATATTATAACATTACAGCTGTCCATGCCGGGCTCAGGGTTTGCCGATCAGCATGGCGATGGCGGCGGCGACGAACGGGAACGGCACCGAAACCGCGCAGCGGAACCAGACGAAACGGGCCGGCATGAACGGAACTTCCCACAAAATCACCCGTTGGAAGGCAAATAGCGCCCAAGCGACGACATAGGCGACCACCTGCGGCACCCCACCACCCGATTTCAGGGCCACCGTCCCGATCGAGAACCCGATTACCGGGCCACCGGGCGTCGCGGCCCCGGCGACCACGGCAGTCGCGACCCCCAGCCAGCCGCTGTCCGGGCCGAGCCAGCCGCTGATCACCTCCTGTGGGATGATAGCGGCGATGTAGCCGGAGCCGATCACCCCCAGCGCGATCCGCGGCACGATGTTGATGAAGTCCATCGAGCCTTCGCGCAGCGAGGCCTTGAACACCGGTGGGCCACGGCGAAAGGCGATCAGGCCAACGCCGAACACCGAACCCCACAACAGGATGTCGATCAGGAGCGCGGCGCTCATGTCTCGTCGTCCTTCATGGCCGGCTTCGGACAAAGCCGGACATAGACGAAGCGGCCGAGCGCGCCTGCGAGCACCGGCAACGGCAGCGAGATGAGGATGCGCCACAGCGTGAAGTCGGTGCCCATAATCGGGATTTCCCAGGCGACCGCCCGGCCATAGCCGATCAAGGTCCAACTCACGACCATGGCGATGGTGGCACCGAAATCGGCGCCGACCGCCAGCAGCGCACTCGCCACGGGATAGGCGGTGAAGGGACCGCCGGGCAGGATCGCGCCGAAGGCGGTGCCGATCAGAAGGCCTTTCAGGCCCGATTTCGGCCCGAGCGCGCGAGACTTTTTCGTGCGGCAGGATCTCGGAGATGAACGCACCGAGCAGGCAGCCGGCCAGCACGCGGGGCAGGATGCCGCCGAACAGCGAGAGATCGTGGGTCAGTATCTCGAGAACACCGTCGGTGCCATCACGCCGCCAGACCAGACCTGCGCTCACCGCCACAAGGGCTGCGATGATGATGGTCGACCAGCCGATCGGCTTGCGCACGCGACCCGGCCGCGGCTCGGATTCCGCGTCCTCGGCGGATGCCGGGTCTTTCGAGGAAGGATCTGACAACGGGCGCGTTCGGCTCGAGGGTGATGCCCGTCCTGCTTAAGGGCGCCGCAGATGCGATGCAAACAGTACGATGACGGGAGCGATGCGCACCTCGCGCAGGGCCATGCGAGGCGAAGTGCGAATTCCGCACAACAAAAAGGCGGCCGCGCCTGCGACCGCCTTTCAATTCCGTCATTCCGGAGCGGCAAAGCCGGCCCCGGAATGCGTGAAGCCCAGGCCTCGTCGAACTCAGGCCTTGTCGAACAGCGACTCGACGTATTCCCAGTTCACGAGGTTCTCGACAAACGCCTTCAGATAGTCGGGACGGCGGTTGCGGTAGTCGATGTAGTAGGAGTGCTCCCAGACGTCGCAGCCGAGGATCGGGGTGGCGCCGTGCACCAGCGGATTCTCGCCGTTCGGGGTCTTGGCAATCTCGAGCTTGCCGTTCTTGACTTGGAGCCAGCACCAGCCGGAGCCGAACTGGCCGACGCCGGCCGCCTGGAAGTCCGTCTTGAACTTCTCGAAGCCGCCGAGGTCCTCGTTGATCTTCTTCTCGATCTTGCCCGGCAGCTTGGTGCCGCCGCCATTGGGCTTCATCCAGCTCCAGAAATGGATGTGGTTGTAGTGCTGGCCGGCATTGTTGAACACCGCGGGGTTCTTGCCGAACGAGCCCTTGACGATCTCCTCAAGGGACTTGCCTTCCCATTCGGTGCCCTTGAGCGCGTTGTTGCCGTTGGTGACATAGGCCTGATGATGCTTGTCGTGGTGGAATTCGAGCGTTTCCTTCGACATGAATTGTCCGAGGGCGTCATAGGCGTAGGGGAGTGGGGGCAGCGTAAAGGTCATGGGTGTTGTCCGCGACTGATGGGGGAACGAGACTTAACGGTCACCCCTTATAGAAGGTTCCGTGGCCGTTAAATACCGCGAATTTTCCAAAAGGCGTGGTGCGGCGGCTTGGCCGGATTGCATAAAATCGTCGCAAGGATGTAGGGCGTTTCAACCAGGCCATAAAATATCATTGCCTTTGAGGTGCTTATGGCAGAACGACACGCACCGACGGCGCGGAGACGCGAAAGAGAGAGCCATGAGCATCGAGATCGACATTTTGAACGGCGACGCCTCCTGGCGGATCGCGGAGCCGCTGCACCAGGCGGTCTTCGGACCTGATATCGTCGGGAAGCAGCCCTGGGCCCACGTCAAATGGGCCAATGCCGACCTGCGCGTTCTGATCGAGACGCCCGAGGATGGTCTCGTCTGCCATGTCGGCATCTATTTTCGCACCGTCACCTGGAACGGGCAGAAGGTTCACATCGGCGGCATCGGCGGCGTCTGCACGCGGGAGGACCGGCGCGGCCGCGGCTATGCGACCATGGCGATCGATGCCGCGGTGCATACCATGCGCGCCAACGAGGCGGTCCGCTTCGCGCTGCTGTTCTGCGAGCCGCACAATGTCGCGTTCTACGAGGCCCGCAGCTGGCTCCCCTTCAAGGGCGAGGTCTATTGCGAGCAGCCGGAGGGGCGGATCCGCTTCACCCACATGGCGCCCTATGTCTGCAACATCGTCAGCGCGCCGACACTCGGCACTATCGACCTCTGCGGCCTGCCCTGGTGAGCCCTGCGTGAGGCGCGGCTGGTGCCGGCGCTGCGCGCCATATAATATGTCGATCATCATCCAATATTCCGCGCGGTGACACATGACGATCGACGCCTCGATAGACGCCATGCCGCCGCCTGCCCCGGTCGCCTCGCCCATCGCCAGCTTGCTGACGGCCCCGATCCTGCCGACGCTGCTGCGGCTCGCGATCCCCAACATGATCGCGATGGTCGGCAGCACGCTGGTCGCGGTCGCCGAGACCTCCTATATCGGCCGGCTCGGCACCATTCCGCTCGCAGCGATCGCGCTGGTGTTTCCATTCGCCATGCTGACGCAGATGATGAGCGCGGGCGCGATGGGCGGCGGCGTCTCGTCTGCGATCAGCCGCGCGCTCGGCGCAGGCGACCGGAACCGTGCGGCGACGCTGGCGCTGCATGCCGCCATCATCGGCCTCTGCGGCGGGCTTTTCTTCACGGTGACGATGCTCGTCTTCGGCCGCTCGTTCTTCGCGCTGCTGGGCGGGCGCGAGCGTGTGCTCGAGGAAGCCAGCGGCTATTCGCAAATGCTGTTCTCCGGCGCGGTCGCGATCTGGCTCGTCAACACGCTGGCCTCGGTGATCCGCGGCACCGGCGACATGCGTCTGCCCTCGATGGCGCTGATCGGGACGAGCGTGCTCCAGATCGCGCTCGGCGGCACGCTGGGGCTCGGCCTGTTCGGCGTGCCGCAATTCGGCATGCCCGGAGTGGCCGCCGGTCAGTTGATCGCATTCACCTGCGCTGCGATCTTCTTCCTCTGGTATCTCTGGTCCGGCCGCAGCCGGCTGCCGCTGGATTTCGGCGCCTTCCATTTTGATCGCGCGTTGTTCTTCGACATCCTCAAGGTCGGCGCGGTCGCCTGCCTGTCGCCGCTCCAGACCGTGCTCACCATTTTGATCTTCACCAAGATCCTGGCGACCTTCGGCACCGGGATGCTGGCCGGTTACGGCATCGGCTCGCGACTGGAATTCTTGCTGATCCCGATCACCTTCGCCTTCGGCATCGCATCGGTGCCGATGGTCGGCATGGCGATGGGCGCCGGACAGGTGAAGCGCGCGCGGCGCGTGGCCTGGACCGCGGCCGGGGCCTCGGGACTTACCGTCGGCCTGATCGGCCTCATCATCGCGCTCGATCCATCCCTGTGGGTTTCGCTCTTCACCAGGGATCCCGGCGTTGCCGCCGCCGCGCACAGCTACTTCCACTGGGCAGGCCCGACCTTCGTGTTCTTCGGCGTGGGCGTGTCGCTGTATTTCTCCTCGCAAGGCGCGGCGCGGGTCGGCGGTCCCGTGCTCGCCTCCACCGCGCGGCTGCTGATCGTCGCGATCGGCGGCGGCGGCCTCATGATGGCGCAGGCTCCGGCCTGGACCCTGTTCGCGCTGGTCGGCGGCGCCATGGCGGTATTCGGGCTGTCGACCGCGGCCTCGGTCGCCTTCGTGCGCTGGGTCAAATAAGCGCAGGTCATTGCACGCAGGCAAATAAACGCGGGAATGTGATTCCATCCGGATTCGCTGCGGGTCGAAGGCTGCGTCGGCGCGCTCTGCGGCGGCGAAACCTGGACGCGGGCGGGGCGCTAGCGCTTCACGCCGTCATCGCCTTCAGCGCCGTCGCCGCCGAGGCGTAGCCGCCCCGCGCGCCGTCGATAAAATGGACGTGATCGCTGCGCAACGCCGACGGGGTGAAGCAGGTCATCATCGCAGCGTCCTGCTGATAGAGGCCGTAACGCACGATGCCGTCGCGCGCGGCAATCGCGAGGCGATCGCTGAGGGCGCGTTCGAGCTCCGGCGTACAGTCGAGGATCATGCGCAGGCCGTCGTCATATTTTCGGAAGTCGGAGTTCTCCACGACCTGCCGTGTATAAAGCTTCGGCACAAAGCCGCCGACTTTGAGATCGAAGCGCATGATCAGATAGACGAAAAGGGTGTAGGCCAGCACGCTGGCGCGGCGTGCGAGCAACGGACCTCCGCGCTTGGTGCGCGCCTCATATTCCAGCCCTTGCGGCGGCCATGTCAGCGGCGGCCCTTGTGGCGGCACGGGACGACCGGCATCCGGGCTGCGCTCGACGAGATGGATGATGTCCTCGATCACGTTGCGGAATGCCGAGGGATCGGCGCCTTGGGCCGGCATGACCAGCACGGACAGGATCAGGCCGCGCGCAGCCGGAATCACCTCGAAGCGGCAGGACAGGCCGGAGAGATCGGGCTGCGTCCCCGCGGGCGCTTCGGTGATCGCAAACTCGCCGCGCTTCATCGCTGCGTCCGCCCAGGCGAGCCCGCCGCCAGAAAACATCGCATAGGACAAATTGGCCGACGGTCCGAAGCGCGCGACGCGCACGTCTAGGCCATGCGCGCGAATGACGCTCACCGGCACCAGCGCGACGCGCATCCGCAAGTCGAGATCTTCCCGCACCCAGGTCGCGGTCGCAGCCAAAGCCTCGCGGGCCAGTTCGAGATCATTAGGCGCGACCGCAAAACTCGCGCCGTCGCCGCCGAACACGAAGGGAAATTCGCGTCCCTCCAATGCATTCGTCACGGCCGCGATCACGGCGGCACCGGCCATGTTCACCGCCTTGTAGCGCTGCGCCGCGATGGCCTTGGTCAGATCCACGATGTCGGCAACGCCGACGCTCCAGTCGTCGGGCAGCGGCGAATACAAAGCGGGGTCCATCAGACTGGTGAAGCCGCGAAAGACCGGAATGCCGCTATAGAACGCTGATGTCATCGGATGATGCCGGATGGTTGGGACGCACGTCCAAAGGGACATACGTAGAAGAATCGATTCGGTTCGCCAGGCGCGCGCCCTTGCAACCATTGGCCGAAATGGACCCGGACAACAAGATGAGGGCGCACTGCAATGCCACAGAAGGTCATTAAACGGTTGACCGTAAATGGCGTCTAGTCTCGATGATCTGACATGGTTGCGCGGGAACATCGACGTGTCCGACTTCGACAGGAAGGACTCCATCGCTCCGGCAAGCCGGCGCACTGGGCATAATCCGATCAGCGCGGTGAAGACGCCGGAAAGCCTGACCGCGGCCGTGGATAGCTGGGCCGAAACCCATCACCTGTAGCGCTCGGAAGCCATCCGTAAGCTGGTCGAGCTCGGCCTGAAGGTCGCGCCCCCGGCACTCCCGCCAGGGCACCCGCTCGCTTCGGATGCCACCAGGATCGAAGAGCTTGCGGTGCGTGAACTCGAGGGACTGCTCGATCCTGCGCTGTCTGGAAGACGAACGCGAGCGCCGGATCCGCCGCCTGACCGAGGGCCCGCCGGAGTTCTCACACGAACGGATTGACCTGCCGAAGCATCGGACCTGAATGTCTAGTGCAGCTTTTCGCCCACGCGCTTGCGTAGCGCGGAGGCGGGAACGTCATGGCAGCCGACAAGACGCACGAATTTCTGCGGATACATTTCGTAACCGTGGTCACCGGAATTTTGGTGAGACATCGGCTCGCAGTGAACGGGCTCGCAGTGAACGTCGCTTTGCTGTGCGCAAGATGGCTTTACCGACGCCTTGCCCGGGCTCGAAGCGGTCATGGACTGCTCCCTATCGATTAGGGCAGATCGATTGACGTAACCCAATCGATTGCGCGGGATCTTACGACCCAATCCGGATGATGTCATTGCGCCGGATCAATGCAATTGTGGCGATGGAGTTCCGCCTACGCCGTGTTGCCCGCGTCGACCGTAAACACGGTACCCGTCACATTGCGACCGCCCTCTCCCAGCAAATACTCCACCATCCGCGCGACGTCGTCGGTCTCCGGCAGGCGGCGCAGCGCGCTACGGCCGGCGATGCGCTTGCGGCTGTCGTCGGACAGATTGTGCGTCAGCTCGGTGTCGATGAAACCGGGCGCGATCGCGTTCACGGTGATGCCGAGCTTGCCGACCTCGCGCGCGAGCGAACGGGTGAAGCCGGTGGCGGCGGCCTTGGTCGCACCGTAAACCGAGAGGCCGTTATAGCCGGTCGTCGCGATAATCGAGGAGATGTTGATGATGCGGCCGGCACCGTCGGCCATCATCTGCCGCGCGACATATTTGGTGAGAATGATCGGCGACAGCACGTTGAGCTGCACCAGCGCCTCGATCTCGGAATTGTGCATGGTCGCGAGCAGGCCTTCGGTGCCGAGGCCGGCATTGTTGACGAGGCCGTAGATCGGTCCGAATTCGTCGCGCACGAGTTTTGCATAGGCAGGGATCGCGTCGATCACGGCGAGGTCGCAGGCGCGGAAATGCAGGCGCCCCTCCGACCCGGCAATCGCCGCCTTGAGCTCGTCGCTCTCGCGCCGCGCCGCCGCGATCACGTTGTAGCCGCCATCAACAAGCCGCTGGCCGATCGCAAGGCCGATACCGCGGCTACCGCCGGTGACGAGAACATTATGCATCGGTGCGCGCCAGTTTGCCGGCCGGGGTGACGTCGAGCGCCTCGACGAAGCGGATCACCGCCGGCACCTTGTGGGAGGCGAGCTGAGCGCGGCACTGATCCAGAATCTGGTCGCGGATCTCTTTCGCGCGCGCCGGATCGGTGCCGTCGGCGAGGATCACGTCGGCGACGACGATGCCGCCGGTGATCGGGCTCTTGCGTGACTTCGCCCGCGACATCCGCACATCGAGATGACGGTTGATCACCGCCTCGATCTCTTCGGGGTGAACCTTCAGCCCACCGATATTGATGATGCCGCCGCGGCGGCCGACGAAATAGTAGCGGTCGCCGCGCAATTCGACGATATCGCCGCTATCGACATACCCGTCTGCATCGGTGAGCGCAGCCGCGTCGCGACCGATATAGGCGTGCGCCGTGCGCGTCGAACGGATACGTAGCGAGCCGTCGACGACCTTCATTTCGACGCCGTTGCGGTTGCCGAGATAGTCCGCCGGAAAGCCTTCCAGCCCGTCATTGACGGCAAAGCCGACGCCGGCCTCGGTTGACGCATAGGCATGGCCGACGGAGGAATTCGGGAACGCCGCTTTCAGGCCGTCCAGCACCGCCTGGTCGGCGATCTCGCCGGAGAGGCGGACATAGCGCGGCGCGAACTGCGCGGCCGAGCCGCTCATCAACAGCTTGCGCCAGTGCGAGGGCGTGCCGGAGATGTGGGAGACGCCCCGCGCGTTCAGCCGCGTGACGTGATCGGCGAGCGCCTCATGCGGATCGGACAGCACCATCGAGCCGCCCGAGAGGACGGCGCGGAGGAATATCTGCAGGCCGCCATAGCGGCGGATGTCGTAGAACGTCGCCCATACCGGCGCGGGTCCGCGCGCCGGGCCTTCGGCGACGATGGCGCCGGTGAGTGCTTCCAGCGTATGGCCGACGATTTTCGGCACGCCCGACGTGCCCGAAGTGAGCATCAGCCATTCCGTGGCGCGCTCGGTCCTGGCCGGCGCTGTGGCTTGAAGCGGCAGTTGTGCGGTGACGACCAGCGGCACGCCAGTCTCGGCCCAGCGATCGGGCTCGTCGGTGACGACGGCATCGATCCCGGCATCCGCCGTCAGCGCGTCGAGATGCGCCGGGTTGAGATCCGGCGGGCACAGCAGCATGCGGCGGGCAATACCGTCGAGCTCGATCATGGCAAGACCCGATCGGAGCTGGTCGGACAATTTCAGCAGCACCGCGCGGCCGGACAGCTCGCCCAGGCGGCCACCCAGGACCGTCTGCGACAGGATATCCGTCAGCGACACGACATCGTGCGCGTCCGACAGCGTGCGGCCGGTCAGCTCCGCGCCAAGATGGTCGCGGAGCGCAAAGATCTCACGCGGGGACATTTTCGTAGGCCCGCACGAAATCGCCCACGGTGGCGGGGAACGCTGCGTCCTCGGAAATGGTGAAAGGGTCGACGCCAGTCTCGTCCTCGAGGCGCGCCACCAGGATGGCGAAGGCGAGCGAGTCGAAGCCCGTCTCGTGCAGGGACAGCTCGTCCGAGAGTGCGGGAAGCGCGACGTGCTGCTCCTTGGCGATCTGCTGGATCGCTTCAATGACCTTAGACCGTACCGACATGGCTGGCTCGCTTCTGTTGTCGTTCGTGTTGCGGCGGTTCTTGATGACCGCCTCCCTTGCCCGTTTGTTTACCCGACAGAAGTAAATGGCTTCTTGGACAATTCGGATAAAATTGGACCTATCTGGCGGATTTTCGCGTGGCTAGAGCCGGATCGTACCCTCGTTGATTTGCGCATACGTCTCCGCATCCAGCGCGACATAGGCGCCGGTCTTCGGGTCCAGCATGAACAGCGGATCGGAGATCGCGCCCGGATCAAATCCCTCGCGCGCGAGCTCGCCCTTCTTCTGCTTGAAGGTCTCGGTCGCGTCGAGCTCGCGCGAGATGCGTATGAAGACGGGGCGAGCATAGGCCGGCAGGCGCTGTGCGAGATGGGCGGGCAGCGCCTCGACGGCGAAGCCCTCGTTCACCACGATCGCGCTCATGCCGGCGCGGCCGTCGGTGCCGGGAATGCCGACGCCGTAGGTGGTGGCGTCGATCACGCCGGTGAAATCGCGCACGGCGTCATTGACCTCCGAAGTCGCGACGTTCTCGCCCTTCCAGCGAAAGGTGTCGCCGATGCGGTCGACGAAGTGGAAGAAGCCCTTCTCGTCGAGCCGCATCAGGTCGCCGGTGCGGAACCAGGAATCGCCCTTGGCAAAGACATCGCGCAGGATCTTCTTCTGGGTCTCGCTCGCCTCGGTGTAGCCCTCGAAGCGACCGCCGCCCTCATCCGCAGTGCCGATGCGGCCTATGGCTTCGCCGGCCTCGCCGCGCGCGCAGGGGATACAAAACCCCTCCGCATTGCGCAGCGGCGCGCCGTTATCGGGCTCGAGCTTGACGAGACCTGCAGGGAAACGATGCGCAAGCAACGGTGGAACGCGGCCGATCGCGCCGGGCTGGCCCTCGACATTGAACAGCGAGAAATTGCCTTCCGTCGCCGCGTAGAATTCAAGGATGCGGGGAATGGCGAAACGCGCCTGAAAATCGTCCCAGATGTCACCGCGCAGGCCGTTGCCGCAGACGAGCCGGAGGCGATGCCGGTTCTCGTATTCCGACGGCGGCGCCTTGAGCAGATAGCGGCAGAGCTCGCCGATATACTGAAACAGCGTACAGTCGTGACGCACGAGGTCGGGCCAGAAATTCGAGGCCGAGAATTTTTCCGCGATCACCACGGAGCCGCCGGCAGCGAGCATGCTGCATGGCGCGACGATGCCGCCAACCGAGTGGAATAGCGGCAGGCAATCGTAGAGCCGATCCTGCGGCGTCGCGCCGGTGAGGCCGGCGAACCAAAAGCCCCAATTGAGGATGCGGCGATGGCTGATGCTTGCGGCTTTCGGCAGGCCGGTCGTCCCGGACGTGTAGATCAGCAGGGCCCGGTCGTCGATGGTGACGTCGCCACGCTCGTCCGGCGAAAGCGGCCGGTCATCGAGGGCGTCGAGCGCGACATCGATCGGACGCTCGCTGCGGGCATCGCCGTGGGTCCAGACCTTTGCTTCCGTCTTCAAGTGCGGCAACGCGCCGGCCAGCTCCGCTGCAAGCTCATGCGCAACAATGATGTGAGCGGGCTTTGCGACTCCGACGCAATGCGCGAGCGACTGCCCGACGAGCTTGGTGTTGATCAGCGCGACCACGCCGCCGACGCGGCTGATGCCGAGCCAGGCCGCGACATAATCGATGCCGTTCGGAATGATCAGCGCGACAGTGACGCCCTTGGCCACACCGGCCGAGCGTGCCCAGCGCGCATAACGATTGATGCATTTCGAAAGCCCCTCATAATCGAGGCTCGCGTCATTGGTGGCCAGCGCAATGCGATTGGGCTGGCGCTGCGCCCAATCGTCGACGACATCGGCGAACAGCCGGCCCGGCAACGTCTCGATCCGTGCGGTGAGCTCGATCGCCTTCAGCCAGATTTTCGAAGCCGAAGGTGCGCGCGCGGCTTTCGGTTGCTCGATGACGCCGGTTGTCATGCCGTTCATTCTTTCGGAACGTGTCTGCGGGTTTCCGGCAGCTTAGCTCGCACGCCCTGCCCAGATGTTAAGAGACAAGGTAAAACCGGGTTAGTGCACGATTAACTCTAGTGATCCTTTACCAAACCGGAGGCGATCGAGGTGCGCCGCCTGGCAGTTCTTGCAATAGCAAAGCCAGTTGTCGGGGCGTGAGGCTAGGCGGCTCCGGGCAAACGGGTTAGCCTTTTTGACCCTGCATTGTCCCGGTTGCGAAAGGGAGACGACCTGTGGCTCTCGGCTCGTCTGAATTTCCCGTCCAGGCCGCGCCGTTCGAGCAGCCGCTGACCAATTTTGCCAATGGCCTGAGGCGCGGACAGGTCAAGGTGGTCGCGATCGGCTCGTCGACCACGGCGGGCGAAGGAGGCATCGCGCCCTATCCGCAACGATTGCTGGCGGACCTTCGGAGCATATTTCCGAAGCCCGGGATCGATGTCATCAACCGGGGCGTCGGCGGCGAAGAGGCTCCCAAGGAGCTTTTGCGGTTCAAGCACGACGTCTTCGACCAGAAGCCGGATCTCGTGATCTGGCAGGTCGGCACCAATGCGGTGTGGCAATCCGCCGATCAGAATCCACCGACCTTCGACGAGACCAGGAGGGCCATCGCTGACGGCGTCGATCAGCTGCTTGTGGACGGAGGGATCGACGTCATCCTAATGGACCTGCAATATGTGCCGGCGGTGCTGACGCCGGCCAAGGCCGACAAGGCGAACGCGATGGTCGCAGCGATCAGCGAGATCGCGCATGCAAAGCGGGTCAACGTCTTTCGCCGCTTCGCGCTGATGAAGGGCTGGCACGATGTTGCAAGAATTTCGTTCGACCGCATCGTCGACCCGGGCGACGACAGCAGGCTGCACGCAAGCGACTGGACCACGGACAAGATGACCTGGCAGTTGACCGACGCGATCGTCACCGCGGCCAACGAGGCGCCCCACGGCAGCTAGCCCTGCATACTCCGTCTGATTGACGGCCGAACGGGCGGTGGGCCCTAGCCGCCTCGCTGATGGCGCAAGCGCTGCGGGGGTGCGTTGAACGGATAATACGGATTGAGATCGCAGCTGGCGGAGCGGCCGGAAGCCGTAGCTCGGCACTGCGGCACTGAGGTGAAGGAGCAATCGTACCACTCCCCGCCACCGCCGTTTGCACCGGAATAGACGTGCATGCAGACGGGATAGCGCGGATCGAAGGTCTGTGCATGCGACGGCGCGGCCGTGAGCAGGGCACCGACGGTCATGATCAGTCCGAACAAGCGATGCATGAAAATTCCCCCTGAAGGCCGTTGCGGACCGCTAGTGCACGTTCTTGTGGCGCCGGCGCGGCGGCGGCGGGGGTTGGTCGAACGCATAGTAGGGATTGACGTCGCAGCTTGCCGAGCGGCCCGAGGCCGTGGCGCGGCACTGCGGCAGCGAGGTGAAGGAGCAATCGAAATAATCGCCGCCGCCCCCACCAAAACTACCGGGCGTATAGACGTGCATGCACACCGGGTAACGCGGATCGTAGGTCTGGGCGCTGGCATCTGCCGCCACGAACAGCGTGGCAATTGCGGTCAGGGTCAGGATCGGCAAACGCATGGAGAAATCCTCGAATCTGTCATGTCGGCGGCCCGGATACCGGCTACCTCGTATGGCATAACACCATGGCAGAGGCGACCGTTCCTGCGCGCAGTTGACGGCAAGGTGAGTGCGGTGCACTGCGCCCGCTACGCGCCGAGCCCTTGCAACACCAGCCGGTTCAACCTTGCCGCAAACGCCGCAGGGTCCTCCGGCAGCTCGCCGTCCAGGATCTGCGCCTGTTCGAGCAGGAGCAGGCTGAGATCGTCAACCGTCTTGGAGCCGGCCTGAGCCTTCGTGATCGCCGTCACCAGCGGATGGCGCAGGTTGATCTCAAGGATCGGCTTGGTGCGCATGCCACGGTTCTGCTGAGACAGGATGCGCTCGAGCTCGCGGCTCGGGCCCTGGCTGTCGGCGACGAGGCAGGACGCGGAGCTGGTAAGACGCGTCGAGGCCTTGACGTCGCTGACGCGCTCGCCGAGCGCGGCCTTGATCACCGCGATGGTGGCGGCCTCGTCGGCGGGCGGCTCGTCCTTTTTCGCCTCGTCGGCTTCGTCGACGCGCGGGATCAGGTCGAGATTGAGATCGCCCTGGCTCAGCGACTTCAGCGGCTTGCCGTCGAATTCCGAGGGCATCGAGGTCCAGAAGGCGTCGACGGGATCGGACAGCAGCAGAACTTCGATGCCGCGCGCAGTCGCCGCCTCGAGCCGGGGGTTCGACTTCAGCCGGTCGATGCTGTCGCCGACGAGATAATAGATCTCGGTCTGGTTCGGCTTGAAACCGGCGACGACGTCCTTGAGCGAGCGCTTCTCGCCCGAGGTCGTGGTGAAACGCGACAGCGCGAGCAGCTTTTCTCGGCGTTCGAAATCCTCGTAGATACCTTCCTTCAGCACCGCGCCGAAGGCCTCCCAGATCTTCGCGAAGTTCTCCGGATCCTTCTCCGCCAGGCTTTCGAGCTCGGACAGCACGCGGGTCGCCACGGCCTTGCGGATCTGCGCGAGCTGCGGATTGTTCTGAAGCATCTCGCGGGAAATGTTGAGCGGGAGATCCTCGCTGTCGACGACGCCGCGGATGAAGCGGAGATAGCCCGGCAGCAGATCGGCATCGTCAGTGATGAACACGCGGCGGACATAGAGCTTGACGCGCCCCTTGCGGTTCGGTTCGAACAGGTCGAACGGCTTCGTCGAGGGCGCGAACAGCAGCACGGCGTAGGAGTAACGTCCCTCCGCGCGATAATGCAGCGTCATCGCGGGATCGTCGAAGGCGGAGGCGATCTGCTGATAGGACTTCTTGTAGTCTTCCGGCGTGAGCTCGGATTTCGAGCGCTGCCACAGCGCGCTCGCAGAATTGATCTGACGCGGTTCGCCCCCTTCAGGCACGAGCTCGATGGGGAAGAGGATGTTGTCGGAATAAGCGCCGACGATACGTTCGATCTCGTAAGCTTCGAGATATTTCTTCGCATCGTCCTTGAGATGCAGGACGATCTCGGTGCCGCGCTGCACGCGGCCCGCATCCTCCTCGCTGGCACGCGCGATCTCGAAGCCCGAGCCGCCCGAGGACGTCCAGGTCCAGACGTCGCTCTCGCCGGCGCGGCGGCTCACCACGACGATCTTGTCGGCTACCATGAAGGCGGAATAGAAGCCGACGCCGAACTGGCCGATCAGGCCGAGACCATCCTTGGCCTCCTTGAGCTTCGACACGAAGGCCTTGGTGCCCGAGCGGGCGATGGTGCCGAGGTGGTCGATCAGCTCCTGCCGCTCCATGCCAATGCCATTGTCGGCGATCGCAAGCGTTCCGGCCGTCTTGTTCGGAATGATCCGGATCTTGAGCGCGTCGCCTTCGCCCAGCAGCGCCGGATTCGCGATGGCCTCATAGCGCAGCTTGTCGCAGGCGTCAGAGGCATTGGAGACGAGCTCGCGCAGGAAGATATCGGTCTCGGAATAGACGGAATGCACCATCAGGTGCAGAAGCTCGGAAACCTCGGCCTGGAAGGGCTGCGTATGCACAGCCGTGTCTGACGTCGTCATGCGTTTACCCGGTCAATCCAAAGAGGAAGAAACCCGGGATATAACGCGAGGGGGCAGGGGATCAAGTAGACGTCAGCAATCGCCCTCCGGGCGGAGGGCGACTTGTCCGTGGCCAAAGCCGATCAAGTCACACAGCGGCCGGGTTGGAGCAGCTTTGCGACCTCGGTCAGGGAGCTGACCATCGGCTCGCAGGCGATCGTCGGCTTTTTGCGGCTCTGCTTCTGGTCCGGGAGCAACACCGGCGGCTTGGCGTTGCCGGTCTCGATCACCGCGGGGACCCGCAGCAGCACCGACGTGTCGGCCAGATCGTTCAGCCGCATCGACACGGTGCGGGTCGGAACCTCAGCCTGCTTGATGTCGGCCAGCCGGTCCGCTTTGCTGGAGCGATTGACGTTATGGCCCGGCTTGTCAGCGACCGCCTGCCAGCGGTCGGCCGGATCATGGCCGGAGGCCAGCTGCACGGCGCCGACCTGGACGGCGCCAAGCGTCGCGGCGATCGCGACGGCGCCTAAAAATACCTTTTGAATCTGTGACATGGCTGTCGGTCCCTCGCCCCATGGCGATCGCGGGAACAACGCGAGGAGAGGACCCAGAGTTCTCAGGCGTTAAGATCACTTAACCGTGTGCGAAAAGGCAGGGTGCGAAAAGGATGGCCCCACGAAAAATTTTGCAACCCCCTGGAACGACTTTCAGGGACGGGAGTCGTATCAACAGCCGGCTATTCCCCCCTGCCCCATAAGCCGGCGACGTAGGGCGCGACTGTGGTGATGCCAGTCGCGCCTTACTTTTGTCTGGCGTTCAGTTCGCCTTCCCCGCAAGCCACTCCCGCCCCTCCGCATAGAGCTTCTCAACCTCGGGCCCGGTGAGGCCTGGCATGTCGCGCTTGACCTTGTAGCCGATCAGCTCCTGCATGTAGGCGAGGTGGCGGTAGCCTTCGGGCAGCGCGGCAAGGGCTTTCTGGTCGAGCTGAAGCGTCGCGGAGGGATCAACCGGGTCGATCCGGTCCTTCTCGTAGATCGGCTGGCGGCGGACGATGCCCCATTTTCCCTGCCGCTTCTCCAGGAAATCGTAGAAGCGCCCGGTGCAGACGACGTCGCAGGGCACGTCGTGCACCGGTGCGCGCTGCGAGATGGTCATCTTGGTCTGCGCGATGGCGCGCGCCCCCTCGAGATCGATGCTGCAGCCACCGAGGAAATGCAGGATGCGCACGCCCTTGGCGAACCCCTCCTGGCTGACCCGCATGAAATCCCGCGCCGGCCCCTGAAACCAGGTGGCGGACATCCAGCCTTCCTCGTGCCAGACGGTGGCAAAGCGCTCCCAATCGCCGGCATCGCGCCACACCGCCCAGTTCTCGACGAGGTCGCGGATGGCGAGGCGATCGAGGAGTTGCTGGTCCATGAACACGTCTCCGATGGCACCGCGGCTGCAACGGCCGCTGCGCGAGGTATGAGCGGCGAATTCGATGGCCGTCAAGCGTGACAACCGGATCAACAAAAATCCGGCGCACCTTGCGGCACGCCGGATCGGATTTCGTCAAAATGCCGGGCGCTGGCGCCTTCGTTACGCCGCCGGTACCTTCGGCGCGCGGTTGCGGGAGTTGCGCTGGAAGAACAGCGCCTGGCTCGCCACCGCCGACACCATCGCCGGCTGGAACGGTTTCGAGATCAGGAAGGCCGGCTCCGGTCGCTCGCCGGTGAGGAAGCGCTCGGGGTATGCGGTGATGAACACCACCGGCACCTCGAAGGTGCGGAGCAGCTCGTTGACGGCGTCGAGGCCCGACGAGCCGTCGGCGAGCTGGATGTCGGCGAGGATCAGGCCCGGTCGCTTGTT
Source organism: Bradyrhizobium lupini (assembly GCF_040939785.1). Classification (NCBI taxonomy): domain Bacteria; kingdom Pseudomonadati; phylum Pseudomonadota; class Alphaproteobacteria; order Hyphomicrobiales; family Nitrobacteraceae; genus Bradyrhizobium; species Bradyrhizobium lupini. The sequence continues at coordinate 4,570,063 of NZ_CP162553.1, read as the reverse complement.
CTTTGCCAGCGCGACCGCATCGGCGTGGGTGCGGGCGACGCCGACGACATTGTGGCCGAGGTTCTTCACCAGGCTCTCGAGATCCATGGCGATGAAGGTCTCATCCTCGATGATCAGCACGTCGGTGGCGATCTCGGCTGCCATCTCACGCCCTGCGGCATCCGCAAGCCGGCGCGTCTCACCGACGTCGGTGCCGAGAATGTAGCCGACCTCTTCTTCCGAAAATCCCTCGAGCGAGAGCAGCAGGAAGGCTTGCCGCGGCAAGGGCGTGATGTTGGACAGCCGCCGCTCCGGCGGCATCGGCAGGTTCGTCACCTCGAATCGTCGTTGACGGAAACGGAATTCCAGATTTGGGTGAACAGCCGGAACAGGCCGGCGCGCGGCCCGTGGCTCTCGTCGAGCACCGACGGATCTCCCAGCATGGCTTCCAACATGGCTGCGACATAGGCGTCACCGGAGGACTGGCTGCCGGTCAGGGCGCGTGCGTACCGGCGCAACAACGGCAAGTGTTCAGCAACAAGCTGTGAACGGGACATCCCCACTCCATATCATCATCGGGCCGACCTTGACGTGCAGGCGTTAGGCGGGGGGCCCGGGTTCCCCTGCTGGGCTGATTACGCCTCAGCCTGAGAAAAGTTCCGCATGGGGGCGGAACTTTTTCTCGCAGCTCGCATTGAGCCTATCCAGGGAACGGCTCCCGGTTGAGAGAACTTCTCGATTTTACAGTTACTTAACTCGGGGAAACGTGGAACAGGTCATGAAAGATCTCAAGTCTCAAGCCAGCAAAAGCACGACCCCCGGCAAGGGAGGGCTCACTCCGGAGATCCAGTCCCGGATCGGGCACCAGCTGCGCGCCATGTACGACGACGTGGTGCGGCAGGGGGTTCCGGACCGGTTCGCGGAACTGATCAAGAAACTTGATGCGCCGGGAGCGACCCCCCAAGTGGAAAATGGTGGCGGCTCTAACGACAACAATGGGAGGGATTGATGCCTCTCACGGATTCCCTGCGTAACGACATCCTGGCGGCCGTGCCCAGTCTGCGCGCGTTTGCCATCTCGCTCAGCGGCAATGCGGACCGCGCCGACGATCTGGTCCAGGAGACGCTGTTGCGGGCGCTCGCCAACATCGACTCGTTCCAGCCCGGCTCCAATCTGCCGGCATGGCTGTTCACGATCCTGCGCAACCTGTTCCGCTCCGACTATCGCAAGCGGCGGCGGGAAGTCGAGGATGCCGAAGGCAATTATGCTAAGACGCTGAAGACGCAGCCCTCGCAGAACGCCCATCTTGAGTTCGAGGAATTCCGCACGGCGCTCGACAAGCTTCCGCAGGACCAGCGTGAAGCGCTGATCCTCGTCGGCGCCTCCGGCTTCTCCTATGAGGACGCGGCTTCGATCTGCGGCTGCGCAGTCGGCACGATCAAGAGCCGCGTCAACCGTGCGCGCTCCAAGCTCGCGGCGCTGCTCTATGTCGACGGCGCCGAGGATTTCGGGCCCGACGAGACCATTCGCGCCGTGATCGGCGGCAGCGGCGGCTGACGGCCGGCGTCAATCGAACTGAGACCGCGATGAAGGCGGCCGCATCCGCGGCCGTCTTTTCGCGCGAACGGGATCACGTCCAATACGGAGCGTGCATCGCCTCGATCACTCGTCCACGAAGGTCACGGTCTCGGCCAGGCTCGCACGCGACGTCCGGTAGCTGTTGACCTTGTGGGCATTGTCGGCATAGCCGAACGAGATACCGCAAACGATGCGGCGATCATCAGGCAAATTGAAATGGCGGCGGATCAGGCCGGAGTGGCGCGCGAGCGCCGCCTGCGGAATTGTGCCGAGCCCGAGCGCCTGCGCGGCCAGCATGAAGTTCGAGACATAGGCGCCGCAATCGATCGCACCGTAGATGCCGAGCGGCTCGTCGGTATGGATGACGGCCACATGCGGCGCGCCGAAGAAATTGTAGTTCTCCAGCGCCTGCTTGGCATAGGCCATCTTGTCTCCGCGCGCGATGCCGAGCGTGTTGTAGAGCTGAAAACCGCTCTCGCGGCGGCGTTCGAGATAGGCGCCGAGATATTCGCGCGGCGGCGTGAAATCATAGTCGTCCCCGAGCCCGCCCGAAGCCTCCTTGTAGATCAGCTTGCGGAAACGCTCCTTGGCCTCGCCGCTGGCGATGACGACCTGCCAGGGCTGGCTGTTGCACCAGGACGCCGTGCGCTGCGCGGTGGTCAGCACGTGCTCGATCGTCGCGCGATCGACTTCCTTGGCCAGGAAGGCGCGCACCGAGTAGCGCTCGTTGAGCAGCTCTTCGAGCACGCCGATGCGGTTGTTATGATTGACTGCAGCGTCCATTGCTTAAGCTCGCTTTCGTGCCCCGGACGCGACGCAGCACGAAGTGATGCGGCGCTGAGGCGGGGCCCATTGTGGCCTGTCTGTTACGGCTCCTGGGTCCCGGCTCGCGCTTCGCGCGTCCGGGACACGAGATGTCAACGCCCCTTGGTCGGAATCTTGTTGTACGGCACGTCCTTGTCCACGCGGATGTCGCCCGGCAATCCCAGCACGCGCTCGGCGATGATGTTGCGCAAGATCTCGTCGGTGCCGCCCGCGATGCGCATCGAAGGCGAGGACAGCAGCATCTGCTGGAACTGGCCCTGCACGGTCTCCTCGTCCGTGCCGGTGAGAACGCCGGCCGCGCCCTGGAGGTCCATGGCATAGGTCGCGATGTCCTGTAGCATCATGCCGGAGACGAGCTTGCCGATCGAATTTTCCGGTCCCGGCCGCTCGCCCTTGGACAGCGCCGAGATCGCGCGGTAGCTGGTGTATTTCAGCCCGCTCGACTTCACCGCCCAGCTCGCGAGTTTTGAGCGCACGGCGGGATCGTCGATGGCGAGGCCATCCTCCAGCATCAGGTTGGAGCAGAACTCGAACATCTCCGGGACGCCGGTCGCAAGCCGCGAGCCGATCGACATGCGCTCGTTCATCAGCGTGGTCAGCGACACGCTCCAGCCCTCGCCGATGGCGCCAAGACGCTGGCTGTCGGGAATGACGACGTCGGTGAAATAGACCTCGTTGAACTCCTGCATGCCGTTGGCCTGCTTGATCGGGCGCACCTCGACGCCGGGGCTCTTCATGTCCAGGAAGAACATGGTGAGACCTTTGTGCTTGGGCACATTGGGATCGGTGCGCGCGATCAAAAGTCCGTAGTCGGAATAGTGCGCACCCGAGGTCCAGATCTTCTGGCCGTTGACGACCCAATTGTCGCCCTTCTTCTCCGCGCGCGTGCGCAAGCCCGCGACGTCAGAGCCCGCTGATGGCTCGGAGAACAGCTGGCACCAGATCTCCTCGCCCGCGGCCAGCTTCGGCAAATGGCGCCGCTTGGCCTCCTCGCTGCCAAAAGCCATCACGGTTGGCCCGCACATGCCCTCGCCGATCTGGAACGGCTGCGTCAGCTTGCCATAGACGCCTTCCTCCTGCTGCCAGATCACGCGCTCGATCGGCGTCGCACCGCGGCCGCCATATTCCTTGGGCCAATGCAGGCAGGCCCAATTGCCTTCGGCCTTCTTCTTCTGCCAGGCCTTGCCGACATCGACGATGTCGTGGTTGGCCAGCCGGATGCGGCCGAGCGAGGATTTTGACAGCTCAGCCAAAAACTCCTTCGGCGCGTTGGCCTCGACCCATTTGCGCGCGGTCTCGCGGAAGGCGGCTTCCTGCGGGGTGTCGTCGAAATTCATGGCGGACCTCTTCGTTCTTGCTCTGTCTTAGTCCCTCATGGTGAGTGGCGCGCAGCGCCGTCTCGACCCACGAGGCCCCAGTTGGGCCTGCATCCTTCGAGACGCCGCGCTCCGCGGCTCCTCAGGATGAGGATCATCAGCCTCTTCCCTTCGTCAGGATCCTGTTGAACGGCACGTCCTTGTCGACACGGATGTCGCCGGGCAGGCCCAGCACCCGCTCGGCGATGATGTTGCGCATGATCTCGTCAGTGCCGCCTTCGACACGGGTTCCCGGCGCGCGCAGCAGCATCGCCTGGAAGCGGCCGGCGAGTTCGGAATCTTCGGCACCGCTGATCACACCGGCGGCGCCTTGCAGATCCAGCGCATAGGTCGCGACATCCTGGATCATGGAGCCCGCGACCAGCTTGCCAATGGAGTTCTCCGGTCCCGGACGCTCGCCCTTCGACAGCGCCGAGATCGCGCGCATGCTGGTGTATTTCAGTCCGCTCGCTTTCGCCGCCCAGCTCGCCAGCTTCGCGCGCACCGCGCGGTCCTCGATTGCCGGGCCATCGTCCAGCATCAGGCTGGAGCAATATTCGAACAGCTCGGGGAAGCCGGTCGAGACGGCCGCGCCGATCGCGCTGCGCTCGTTCATCAGCGTGGTCAGCGAGACGTTCCAGCCGTCACCGACCTCGCCGAGGCGCTGGTGATCGGGAATGCGGACGTTGGTGAAATAGACTTCGTTGAAGTCGGAAGCGCCGCTCGCCTGCTTGATCGGCCGCACCTCGACGCCAGGGCTCTTCATGTCCAGGAAGAACATGGTAAGGCCCTTGTGCTTGGGCACGGTCGGATCGGTGCGGGTGAGCAGAATGCCGTAATCGGAATAGTGCGCGCCCGACGTCCAGATCTTCTGGCCGTTGATCACCCAGTCATCGCCATCCTTCTCGGCGCGCGTGCGTAGGCCCGCAACGTCGGAGCCGCCGGCGGGCTCGGAGAACAGCTGGCACCAGACCTTTTCGCCGGAGGCGAGTGGCGGCAAATAGGCGCGCTTATGCTCCTCGCGCGCGAACGCCATCATGGTCGGCCCGCACATGCCGTGGCCGATGATGAACATGCGGGATAGCTGGCCGAACGGCCCTTCTTCCTGCTGCCAGATCACACGTTCGATCGGCGACGAACCGCGGCCACCATACTCCTTCGGCCAATGCAGGCAGGCCCAGCCGGCATCTGCCTTCTTCTTCTGCCAGGCCTTTGCCACTTCCAGAATGTTGGCGTTCTTCAATTGCGTGCGGCCGAGCGAGGACTTGCGAAGCTCCTCCTCGTACTGCTTGGGCGCATTTGCCGCGATCCAGGCGCGAGCCGTGGCGCGAAATTCGGCTTCTTGCAGAGTGTCGTCGAAGTTCATGACGTTGCCTTTCGCCTACGCCGCGTTCTTCTTGCGCATGCGGTCGATCAACTGGTCTTCCCAATAGGACAGGCTGCCGAGCCCGAGCGCCATCGCGTTGGCGCGGCGGTAGTACATGTGGCAGTCGAACTCCCAGGTGAAACCCATGCCGCCGTGAACCTGGATGTTGTTCTTGGCGCAGTGCTGGAACGCCTGCGTCGCGCTGATGCGGGCCGCGGCGGCGGCTTCCGGCAGCTCCGCGGCGTTGGTCGAGAGCGCCCAGGCGCCGTAATAGCTGTTGGAACGCGCCAGCGTCGCCGACACGTACATGTCCGCCAGCATGTGCTTGACGGCCTGGAACGAGCCGATCTGTCGCCCGAAGGCGATGCGGTCGAGCGCGTAGTCGCGGCCCATCTCCAGCGCGCGGTCGGAGCCGCCCACCTGCTCGAATGCGCAGAGCACCGCGGCGCGATCGAGCACTTGAGTCAAGATGCTCCAGCCTTCGCCGGCCGCGCCCAGCGGCTCGGCCTTGCAATCCCTGAAAGTGATCTCGGCCTGTCCGCGGGTCGGATCGAGATTGGTCAGGCTTTTCACCTCGACTCCGCCGGCCCTGAGATCGACAATGAACAAGGAGATGTCGCCGTCGCGCCCGCTCGATCCCGTGCGTGCCGCGACCACCGCGAAGTCCGCGATCGCGCCATCGGCGACCGGCTTCTTGACACCGTTGAGCATGCCATTCGCAGCCGTCAGCTTGATGGTCTTCGGTGACGGATTGCCTTTTCCCTCGAACAGCGCCAGCGTTCCGATCGCCTCGCCCGAGGCAATCGCCAGCAACCATTTCTTCTTCTGCGCGTCACTGCCGGCGATCAGCAGCGCCTCGGCAGCCAGATAGACGGTGGAGGAAAACGGCACCGGCGCGTTCGCCCGGCCCATTTCTTCGGCGATCACGCAAAGTTCGAGATGACCGGCGCCCGCGCCGCCGAATTCCTCCGGGATTGCGACACCGAGAAAACCCATCTCGGCGAGGCCTTTCCACAGGTCCTTGTCGTACGGCGCCTTGCCGTCGAGAACTGCGCGCACCGCCTTCGGTGGGCACTTCTCGGTGAGGAATTTGCGCGCCTGGTCGCGGAGCTGCTTCTGGTCGTCGGAGAAATCGAAGTTCATGGCGCGTACCCGTGTTGATGATGTCGATTACTTGAGAATGATGACGTCCCGATCAGGATTCTCCGCATAAAGGCGCTCCACCAGCCCGGCGCGGCGCTCCAGGCCGGCGCGCTGGTTGATGTAACCCTTGTCGGTGAGCTCGTTACCGTCGATCGATGGCGGTTCCGCCATCAGCATGGCGCGCGCGATGATACGGCTGCTGGCGCCTTCGCACTCCTTGTTGTGAGCCTCCAGCCCGCGCCTGAAGCAAGCGATCACCTCGGGATGCTTCACTGCATCCTCGAAGCTGAGATCGGGATTGCCGACGAGCTGGCGGCAGGCATGCAGGTTCGGCCACGCCAGCAGGCCGATGAAGGCACGATCCTGCCCCGCGACCAGCGCGTCATGCACGACGGGCGTCGCGGCGGCGATCGCATCCGTACGGAGCGAACCGACATGGACGAAGGTGCCGGTGGTCAGCTTGAAATCCTCGACGACGCGCCCGGCAAAGATGATGCCCTTCACCGGATCGGTGTCGTCGACGAAGATTCCGGCGTCGCCGATGCAATAAAAGCCTTCCTCGTCGAACATCTTCTTCGTCAGGTCAGGCTGGCCGAAATAGCCCGGCGTGACGTTGACGCCGCGCAGACGCAGCTCGTATTTCGAGCCGCAGGGCACCATCTTCAACTCGACGCCGGGGAACGGCAGGCCGATCAGGCCGACGCGTTCGGTGTCCCAATAGGTACCGGTCGATGTCGGCGCGGTCTCGGTCGAGCCCCACCCGGTGTAGAACACGATGCGCTCACCGGTGGTCTTCACGGCGAGGGCCTGCATGCGGTCGTAGAGATCATCCGGCAGTCGCGCGCCGCCATAAGCCATGATCGAGAGGTTCTTGAAGAAGGATCGGCACAGCGCGTCGTCCTTTTCCATGGCGGCGGCGAGCGCGGCATAGCCCGCGGGGACGTTGGCGTAATAGGTCGGCGAGATCTCGCGCAGATTGCGCAGCGTCTCATCGAACTGGCCCGGCATCGGCCGGCCGTCATCGATATAGAGCGTGCCGCCATCGACCAGGATCGGATGGAACGCCGCATTGCCGCCCATGGTGTGGTTCCAGGGCATCCAGTCCAGCATGGTCGAGATCGGACCGCCGGGATCGCGCGGCCGTACCTGCATCATCATCGCCGCATTGGCGCACATCATCGCTTGCGTGTTGATGACGGCCTTGGGCATGCCGGTCGAACCTGACGTGAACAGCAGTTTGCCGACGGTCTCAGGCGTGATCTTCGCGATCGACACTTCGACATCGGCGGTCACGGCTGTCGCCGCGAGCTCGGCGAAGCTGACGCTCTCGATACCCTCGCAGGGCCGCGAGACGTGAACGACGGTGACGCCGGTGAGATCGAGCGCTTTCAGCGCCTTCTCGAAGGTTGGGCCGTCCTGCACCATCACCACGCCGGGCTTGATGAGGTCGAACAGGTATTTCAGCGTGACGTGATCATGGCTCATCAATGAGTAGGCCGGCGAGACCGGCGCGGCAGGGACGCGCGCCTGCATCGCGGCCTGCGTCATCAACGCGTGCTCGATCGAATTGCCGGAGAGGATCGCGACCGGGCGGCCATCGAGCGCGAGATTGAGCAGGCCCTGCGTCAGCGCATCCACGGTGCGCTTGGCTTCGCCATAGGACAATTTGCGCCATTCGCGGTTCGGGCCACCGCGCTGGGCAAGCCAGATCCGCTCTGGCGCTTCCTTCGCCCATTTTGCCAGCGAAGCCGGAATATGCTTCTCGTAGGTCTGCAGCGGGATGCGCGACTTCAGCACCACCGTGCCGTCGTCGCGGCGCTCGACGTCGATGTCGCGCGCAAGCCACTTGACCTTGCGAAAGGTGGGTTTCGTCATCACCGCCGCCGCGCTTCCACTCATAGTGCGTCTCCCGGAATTTCTCGTCCTTTACGGATCTTCATTGTCAGCGCCTGATATAGACAGGCTTTCGCTTCTCAAGGAAGGCCCTGATGCCTTCCGAAAATTCCTCGGAGCGGCTGCACAGGACCTGGTTGCGATCCTCCATCGCGATTACGGCTTCCAGCGATCCGGCATCGACGCTCATGTTGAGACATTCTTTGGACAGGCGTAGGCCCACGGGCGAGGCCGTGATCATCGCGTCGACATAGGGTTCGGCGGCCTCAGCGAGCTTGTCCTCGTCGACGACCTCGGAGACCAGCCCGACCGCGAGTGCGCGTTCGGCCCCGATGAAGCGTCCGGTGAGGATCAGCTCCGATGCCACGGAGACACCGACAAGGCGTGGCAGGAAATAGCTGGTGCCAATGTCGCAGCCGCCAAGGCCGAGCTTGATGAAGGCGCAGTTCATCCGCGCCGATCTCGTCGCGATGCGGATATCGGAGGCGAGCGCGAGTGCAAAGCCGCCGCCGGCGGCCGCGCCCTGTACCAGCGCGAGGATCGGCTGCGGACAGCGCCGCATCAGCATCACGATGTCGGCGATGCGTCGCTGCAGATCCAGCGACTCGGTGACATCAGGCGGCTCCTGCTGCCCGGCACGACGCTGCATTGCAGCCTTGAGGTCGAGGCCCGCACAGAAATTCTTGCCAGCGCCCTTCAGCACCACGACGCGCGTGTCGCGGTTGCGCTGGAGGCCCTGGAAGTAGACATTGAGCGCGTCGATCAGCGCAGGATCGAGCGCGTTGAGGTGTTCCGGACGATTGAGCGTCACGGTATCGACGCCGTCATTGTGCTCGATCAGCAGCGGTTGGGACATGCGCGCGACTTCCTTCATCCGCAACGATGGTGCCGATTACTGCGCCCTCTCCCCTTGTGGGAGAGGGCATGTACGTCACGCGCCGCGCATTCGCTCGGGTGAGGGGTCTGCCTCCACAGGTGAGATCGTGGAGAGAACCCCTCATCCGGCGCGCTCAGGAGCGCGCCACCTTCTCCCACAAGGAGAGAAGGAAAAAGAGCTCTACCGCGGCGCCATGCGGATCGCGCCGTCGAGGCGAATGGTTTCGCCATTGAGCATTGGGTTCTCGACGATGTGCACGGCCAGCGACCCGTATTCATTGGCGTCGCCGAGACGCGCGGGATGCGGCACCTGGGCACCGAGGCTCTTGCGGGCCTCTTCGTTCAAGCCCATCAGCAGCGGCGTCAGAAATAGCCCGGGGGCGATGGTGTTGACGCGGATCTTCTGGCTCGCGAGGTCGCGCGCGGCCGGCAGCGTGAGACCGACGACGCCGCCCTTCGACGCTGCATAGGCGATCTGGCCGATCTGGCCTTCGTAAGCCGCGACCGAAGCAGTGTTGACGATGACGCCGCGCTCTTCACCGACCGGCTCGATCGTGACCAAGCGCTCGGCGAACAGACGCAGGCAGTTGAACGTGCCGATCAAATTGACGTTGATGATGCGCGCGAACTTTTCCAGCGGGTAGACTCCATCGCGGCCGACGATGCGCTGCGAGCCGCCGATGCCGGCGCAGTTCATCAGCACGCGCGCGACGCCGTGCGCGGCTTCCGCATTGGCGATCGCCGCCTTGATCTGCTCCTCGCTGGTGACGTCGGCATGAAGCGCGATGCCCTTCACTTCGGCGGCGACCTTCTCGGCGTTTTCCTTGCTCTGGTCGATCACGCCGATCTTGGCGCCCTTGGCGGCCATGGCGCGGGCGGTCGCGGCACCAAGGCCCGACCCGCCGCCGGTGATGAGAACGGCTACGTCTTTCAACTGCATCGCTTGTACCTTTCCTCGAACCTTTTCCTTGGGCGTTTCTTCTCTAGACTTCTGCGTTCTGGCCGGATCATCCGGCCGCGGCGGCTTCCTCGATATTCGTGAGAATGCCGCCGCAGATCAGCGTTTCCATGTGCTTGATATATTGCCGGCAGACGTCGTCGGTGACCGGGCCGACGCCGGTCGCGCGTGACATCGCGTGCCGGCCGAAGAACAAATGATCGCAGGCGCCGATCAGGCTGGTGTAGAACAGCACGGGATCGGTGGCGCGGAATTCGCCCTGACTGACGCCTTCGGCGAGCAGGCGGCGATGGAAATCCAGCAGCGGTGCGACGAAGAATTTCGAGACTTCGTCCGCGGAGCCCGCGACGCTCTCGTGCAGCAGATAGTGAATCAACCGGTTCATGTAGGGAAACCGGTGATAGGCGCGGATGATGCCGCCGATGTGCAGCTTCAGCTTCGCGGTCGGCGTGATCGGCTGCGCCAGCAGATATTCCAGGTTGGACAGTTCCGTTCCTGCGTCGCGCTCGAGCAGCGCCAGCAGCAGGCCGTCCTTGTTGCCGAAGTGATATTTGACCAGCGCGGCGTTGGCGCCGGACTTCTGGGCGATGTCGCTCAGGGAAATCTCGATCGAGGAGCGTTCGATCATCAGCTCGCTCGCGGCCACGAGCAATTTCTCTGCCGTGGAATTCTTTCCGCTGGGGAGCCTGTTCGGTACGCTGGTAGTCACGGAGATCCCTGATTTTGGCGGAAGAGCGGCCGCAGATAAGCCCAAGCAGCGCCTCCCCACAAGAGTTAATTGATCGATTGACTAAACAACCGGTCGCCCCTTAAATCCCGCCCCGACAACCAACCGTTCAAAATAATCCAGGGAGAAACCGACATGGCCGAGGCTTATATCGTCGCCGCTGCGCGTACCGCCGGTGGGCGCAAGGGGGGCCGCCTCGCCGGATGGCATCCGGCCGATCTCGCCGCGAAGGTGCTGGACGAGTTGGTCGACCGCACCAAGGTCGATCCCGCGCTGGTCGAGGATGTGATCATGGGCTGCGTCATGCAGGTCGGCGAGCAGTCCAACAACGTGGCGCGCAACGCCATCATGGCCTCGAAACTGCCGGAGAGCGTGCCGGGCACCTCGATCGACCGCCAATGCGGCTCGTCGCAGCAGGCGCTGCATTTTGCTGCGCAGGCCGTTATGTCGGGCGCGATGGACGTGGTGATCGCCGCCGGCGTGGAATCGATGACGCGCGTGCCGATGGGCCTGTCGTCGCAGCTTCCCGCCAAGAACGGCTTTGGCAATTACAAGAGCCCGGGTATCGAGCAGCGTTATCCCAACATCGTGTTCAGCCAGTTCACCGGCGCCGAGATGATGGCCGAGAAGTACGGCCTCTCCAAGGATGAGCTCGACGAGTACTCCTACAACAGTCATCAGCGCGCGATCGCGGCGACGCAGGCCGGCCGTTTCAAGACGGAGATCGTGCCGCTTGAGATCACCCGCGCCGACGGCTCCAAGGACACCCACCACATCGACGAGGGCATCCGCTTCGACGCCACACTCGACGGCATCAAGGGCGTCAAGCTGATCGCCGAGAATGGCAAGCTCTCCGCGGCCAGCGCCAGCCAGATCTGCGACGGCGCTTCCGGCGTGATGGTGGTGAACGAGCGTGGCCTGAAGCAGCTCGGCGTGAAGCCGCTGGCGCGCGTCCACCACATGACCATGATGGGTGGCGATCCCGTGATCATGCTCGACGCACCGCTGCACGCCACCAAGCGCGCGCTGGAGAAGGCCGGCATGGCGATCGACGACATCGACCTGTTCGAGGTCAACGAGGCCTTTGCCTCGGTGCCGACCGCGTGGCTGAAGACCACCGGCGCCGATTCGGAACGTCTCAATGTCAATGGCGGCGCCATCGCGCTCGGCCATCCGCTCGGCGGCTCCGGCACCAAGCTGATGACGACGCTGGTGCATGCCTTGCATCAGCGCGGCAAACGCTATGGCCTGCAGACCATGTGCGAAGGCGGCGGCATGGCGAATGTGACGATCGTGGAGCGGCTGTAAGCCCTCTCGTGTCCCGGACGCGCTGCAGCGTGAAAGGCTGCGGCGCAGAGCCGGGACCCATGCCTCACAATGGACCCCGGATATCCGGGGAACGTTACTCCCAGCCGCGTAAACAGAGACATGACACACCCCTCCATCCACGCCCGCGCCACACCCGACAAGATCGCCTATCAAATGGCCGGGACCGGCAAGGCGATTACCTATCGCGAGCTCGACGAGCTCTCGAACCAGGGCGCGCACCTGTTCCGCTCGCTCGGGCTGAAGGCCGGCGACCACATCGCGCTGCTGATGGAGAACCGCCTCGCCTTTATGGAGATCTGCTGGGCTGCGCAACGCAGCGGGCTCTATTACACCGCGATCAGCCGCTATTTAAAGCAGGACGAGATCGACTACATCATCGCCGATTGCGGCGCCAAGGTCGTGATCACGACACCGAAATGTGCCGACCAGATCAAGACGCTGATCAAGGGTGCGCCCGGCGAGCCGGTCTTCTACATGATGGACGAGCCGCAAGCCGGCTTCCGCTCCTACGACAAGGAAGCCGCCGCACAGCCGACAACCCCGATTGCCGACGAGGTTGCCGGCTATGACATGCTGTATTCGTCGGGCACCACGGGCCGGCCCAAGGGTATCAAGAAGGCTTTCGAGGGCAAGCCGATCGACGAGCCGAACGCGTTTCTGCGCGTGCTCTGCGCCAGCATGTGCGGCATGAACGCCGAGACTATTTATCTCTCACCGGCACCGCTCTATCACGCCGCTCCCTTGCGCTTCAACATGATGGCGGTCCTGCTCGGCGGCACCTCCATCATCATGGAGCACTTTGACGCCGAAGATTTCCTGAAACTGGTCGAAAAGTACAAGGTGACCCAGGCGCAGCTGGTGCCGACCATGTTCGTGCGCATGCTGAAGCTGCCGAACGAGGTCCGTAACCGCTACGAAGTCTCGACACTGAAGGGCGCGATCCACGCCGCCGCCCCCTGCCCGGTCGAGGTCAAGGCCAAGATGATCGAATGGTGGGGGCCGATCCTGATCGAATATTACGCGGGCTCCGAAGGCAACGGCGTCACCGTCTGCAACTCGAAAGAATGGCTGGAGCACCGCGGCAGCGTCGGCCGCGCCGTGGTCGGCAAGATCAAGATTCTGGACGAGAACGATGAGGAGCTGCCGACGGGCGAGATCGGCACGGTCTATTTCGCCGATGCGCCGGTTTTCGCCTATCACAACGATCCCGAGAAGACGAAGAAGGCCTATAACGCAAAAGGCTGGTCGACGCTCGGCGACGTCGGCTATCTCGACAGGGATGGCTTTCTCTTTCTCACCGACCGCAAGTCCTACATGATCATCTCGGGCGGCGTGAACATTTACCCGCAGGAGACCGAGGACGTGCTCATCACCCACCCCGAGGTCGCCGACGTCGCCGTGTTCGGTGTGCCGAACGAGGAGATGGGCGAAGAGGTCAAGGCGGTGGTGCAGCCGCACGATCCCAAGCGCGCCGGCAAGGAGCTCGAGGCCGACCTGATCGCCTATTGCAGGAGCCGCCTCTCGACGATCAAATGCCCGCGCTCGATCGATTTCGAAGCCGAGCTGCCGCGCACGCCCACTGGGAAGCTGGTGAAGCGGCATTTGCGCGACAAATATTGGCCGATGGCGGCGGCGAAGATCTAGCCAGCGGCGTCATCGCCTCAATCAAACAAGCTCGGCGTGTGGTTCACCAGCGCGCCTTCGATCTCCAGCATCTTCAGCTTCGTCACCACGCCGCCATTCGCGGAGAAGCCGCCGGGCTTGTTGCCGGCCGCCAGCACGCGATGGCAGGGCACGACGATCGGGCACGGGTTGCGGCCGAGCGCCTGGCCCACGTCGCGCGACAGCTCGACACCGCCGAGTTGCTTGGCGATGTCGCCATAGGTGACGGTCTTGCCCGGCGGAATGGTGCGGGCGATCGCGTAGACCCCGCGGTTGAAGTCGGGCACGCCATCGAGATCGAGCGGGATGTCGGTGAGGTCATCCGGCTCGCCCGCGAGCAGTTTTGTGATGCGGTCGATCGCCTGCTGTACTTCGGCGGTCGGCGCGGCTTCGCTGGCATCGGCATGGCGCTGGCTGATGCGGGTGCGGATCTTCTGCTCACCGCCCATCGGCAGTTGCGTGCCGTTGATGCCGCGCGGACCCCAGGCAATGGCGCAAAGGCCGATCTTGCTGTCGAAGAGGGCAAAATGCTGGTCGGTCATAACTTCGTCCTTGGCTTGCGTTCCCCTCGCATGCCCCAATGTGAACTGAGCTCAAATCTAGACTTGGAAATAGTTGCGATCCACCCGGTTTCCGGGAATCTTGCACAGGAGTTCCGCCTTCCCTGTTTGCGAGCCCAGAATGCAAAGCCTCCACGTCAACGGATACGACATGCCCTATCTCGACGTGGGCGAAGACCGAGGGCGGCCGCCGCTGGTCTGCGTGCATGGTTCGCTCAACGACTTTCGTGTCTGGGGCTGCGTGCTCGGTCCGCTGTCCCAGCGGCACCGGCTGATGGCCGTCAGCCTGCGGCACTTCTTCCCCGATCGCTGGGATGGCGTTGGCGACACCTATTCGATCGCCCAGCATGTCGACGACGTCATCGCCTTCATCGAGGAGCTCGACCTCGGCCCGGTTGATTTGATGGGCCATTCCCGCGGCGGGCACATCTGCTTCCGCGTGGCGCAGGGGCGGCCGGACCTGCTCCGGCGGCTGGTGCTGGCCGAGCCCGGCGGGGAGCTCGACGCGAGCCTCGATCCAGACTATGCCGGCGGCCCCTCGCCGTTGCTGGCGCGGTTCACGGCCTCGGCCGAGAAGATCGCGGCCGGCGACATCGACGGCGGCCTTGCAGTCTTCGTCGACACGCTGGAAGGGCCCGGCACCTGGCCGCGGCTGCCGGCCCTGGTGAAGCAGAATCTGCGTGACAACGCCTTCACGCTGATCGGCCAGGTCCGCGACAACCGCCCGCCGTTCTCGAGGGCCGACGCGGAGTCCATCAGGATGCCGACGCTGTTCATCCTGGGCGCGCGGACCAAGGGCCTGCTGCCGAAAGTGCTGCATGCGCTCGCGGCGCATGTGCCGTATTCCAGGACGGCGGTCATCCCAAACGCAACGCACCCGATGTTCGAGCAGGCGCCGCAGAAATTCTCCGAACTGGTGCTGGATTTTCTGGCGGGCTGATCATGCAGACACTTCGCGTCAATGGTTACGACATGGCCTATCTCGAAGTGGGCGAGGGGCCGCCGCTGGTCTGCGTGCACGGCACGCTCGGCGATTTCCGCACCTGGTACTCCGTGCTCGGTCCGCTGTCGAAATCGCATCGCGTGATCTCGGTCAGCCTGCGGCATTTCTTTCCCGAACATTGGGATGCCGTCGGCGACGATTACAAGATGGCCCAGCACGTCGCTGACGTGATCGCTTTCATCGAGCAGGTCGAACCCGCGCCGGTCGATCTGATGGGCCATTCGCGCGGCGGTCACATCGCCTTTCGCGTGGCGCAGGCGCGGCCCGATCTGTTGCGAAAGCTGGTGCTTGCAGAACCCGGCGGCGATCTCGATGCGAGCCTGCCGGTGCCCGCAGGCACGCCCGCGCACCCGCCGCTGGCGGCGCGCACGGCGCGCTCGGTCGAGATGATCCGCGCCGGCGACATCGAGGGCGCGCTGCAGAACTTCTACGAAGGCATCGAAGGCGACGGCTCGTGGCGGCGCGTGCCGGCGGCGGCGAAGCAGCAATTGCGCGACAACGCGATCACCTTCCTCGGCCAGATCAACGAGCAGCGCAGGCCCTACACGCTCGCGGACGCGCAGGCGATCACGACCCCGACACTCCTGATCGGCGGCGGGGCGACGACAGGGAGCCTGTCGGTGATGTGGCGTGTGCTGGCCGAGCACATCACCGGGGCGAAGACAGCCGTGATCCCCAATGCCGGCCACTGGATGTTCGAGCAGGCGCCCCTGGAGTTCGGCGAGGCGGTGGACGCGTTTTTGGCGGAGTAAGTGGCCTCACACTCTTTTTTCCTCAAAAACAACCCCATGCACAGTAGCTGAGCCCAGCAATATCAATGACTTAGGTGGCGCGAAATGAGGCTGGACGCCCCCTTGGCCGCGCTTGACGCCCTTATCCCCTCGCCGTATCCTTGAATACGGAATTCCGTATTCCCTCTCATGGTCTCGGAGCTGCCGGCGTGATCCCTCTCGACCCGCTTCCGAACTTGATCGACCAGGTCTATGCGCGGATCCTGGAGGCGATCTCCGACCGCACGCTGCAGCCCGGCCAGCGCATCCGGCAGAACGAGCTCGCCGACAGGCTCGGCGTATCGCGCCAGCCGGTGTCGCATGCGCTGCACCTGTTGCACCGGCAGGGACTTGTCGCCGAGAGCGGCCGGCGCGGCTTTGAAGTCACCCAGCTCGATCCCGCACGCATCCGCCAGCTCTACGAGGTGCGCGGCGCAATCGATGCCTTGGCGGCGCGGCTGGCAGCGGAGCGCGCAGGCGATGCGGCGGGACGCGCGCGGCTGGAGGCGGCGCTCGCCGCCGGACGCGGGATCGATGGCAAGACCACGCTCGCCGAGCTGATCGCGCTCGACGTCGCGTTTCATCGCGCGATCTATCGGCTCGCCGGCAATCCCGTGATCGAGGAGACGATTACGCCGCAATGGCCCCATATGCGCCGCTCGATGGCGACGGTGCTGTCGGAGCTCGATTATCGCGGCAGCGCCTGGGCCGAGCATGCCGACATTGCCGGACATATTCTCGCAGGAGATGCGAAGGCGGCCGAACGTGCGGCGCTTGCGCACGCGCAGACGGCGGGACGGATGACTGAGGAGAGATTGAGGGCGACGGAAGAGGCGGCGGCGTAGCGACCGCCACTGCCAAGACGTGGATGGCCGGCCAAGACGAGCGACAACAAATCAAAACAGGAGGACGCGCCGTGAAACTGTCCCAGGAGCAATTGGAGTTCTTCCACCACGAGGGCTGGCTGTTCCTGCCCGAACTGTTCAGTCCGGAGGAGGTCGATCTCCTCGCGCGCGAGGCGGTCGGCATCTATGACACGAACCGGCCGGAAGTCTGGCGCGAGAAGAGCGGCGCGCCACGCACCGCCTTTGCCGCGCATCTCTACAACGAGGCGTTCGGCATTCTGGGTGCTCATCCGCGCATGATCGGCCCGGTCGAGCAGCTGTTCGGCGAGCAGGTCTACATGCACCAGTTCAAGATCAACGCGAAATCCGCCTTCACCGGCGATGTCTGGCAATGGCACCAGGATTACGGCACCTGGAAGCGCGACGACGGCATGCCCGAGCCGCGCGCGATGAACATCGCGATCTTCCTGGACGAGGTGATGCCGATCAACGGCCCGCTGATGCTGGTACCGCAGAGCCAGAACGCCGGCGACCTCAAGGCCTCGCATGACCTCGCGACGACCTCCCTATCCGCTGTGGACGCTGGACGAGGAGACCGTGACGCGGCTGGTCAAGCAGGGCGGCATCGTTGCGCCGACGGGAAAGCCCGGCGGCATGCTGATGTTCCACGGCAATCTCGTGCACGGCTCGGCCGGCAACATCACGCCCTATCCGCGCAAGATCGTGTACCTGACGCTGAACGCGGTTTCGAATTACATCCGTACCCCGACGCGGCCGGAGTACATCGCGCATCGCGATTTTGCGCCGATCAAGACGGTGGAGGACGACGCACTGGTGCGGCTCGCCCGTGCGCCGCGGCAGGCGGCGGAGTAGGACACTCTCGTGCCCCGGACGCAGCGCAGCGCGAAGCGGTGCGCTGCAGAGCCGGGCCCATACCACACGGATAGTTTTCTTTCTGGGTGCCGGCTCTGCGGAGTAGCGCCATAGTGCGTCGAAGACGCGCGTGAACGCGCTTATGGCGCTGCACCGCGTCCGGACCACCATACTTGATCGGGTAACAACATGAACCTCTTCCGCCTCCTCCAGGCCCGCGCTGCCGCCGGCAAGCCCGTCCGTGTGGCGCTGATCGGCGCCGGCAAATTCGGCTCGATGTTCCTGGCGCAGGTGCCGCACACGACGGGGCTGGAGGTACCCATCATCGTCGACATCGATCGCGACCGCGCGCGCGAGGCCTGCCGCACGGTGGGCTGGAGCGCCGAGCGGATCGCCGCCACCGTCTTCACCGATGATGGCGCGCGCGCCATCGCCGGCGGCGCGATGGACGTGGTGGTGGAGGCGACCGGCAATCCCGCCGTCGGCATCAAACACGCCCGCGCGGCGATCGCGGCCGGCAAGCATATCGTGATGGTCAATGTCGAGGCCGACGTGCTTGCCGGTCCGCTGCTCGCCCAGGAAGCCCGCAAGGCCGGCGTGGTCTACTCGCTCGCCTATGGCGACCAGCCGGCGCTGACCGCGGAAATGGTGGATTGGGCGCGCGCCACCGGTTTTCATGTGGTTGCCGCCGGCAAAGGCACAAAATATCTGCCGGCCTATCACGACGTGACGCCCGACAGCGTCTGGCAGCATTACGGGTTGACCGCGGGCGAGGCGCAATCGGCCGGGATGAATCCGCAGATGTTCAACTCGTTCCTCGACGGTACCAAATCGGCGATCGAGATGGCCGCGATTGCGAACGCCTGCGGACTGGACGTGCCTGCGGAGGGCCTGCTGTTTCCACCCTGCGGCGTCGACGACCTGCCGCATATCATGCGGCCGGGCAGCAAGGGCGGCGTGCTGGAGCGATCGGGCGTCGTGGAGGTGGTCTCCTCGCTCGAGCGCGATGGAAGGCCGGTGTTTCGCGATCTGCGCTGGGGCGTCTACGTCGTGCTGGAGGCGCCGAACGACTACGCCGCCGACTGCTTCAGGCAATACGGCCTCAAGACCGACGGCAGCGGACGGTACGCGGCGATGTACAAGCCCTACCATTTGATCGGCCTCGAGCTGAACATCTCGGTGCTGTCGGCCGCGCTGCGGGGCGAGCCGACCGGGCAGCCCCATGGTTTCCGCGGCGACGTCGCCGCCGTGGCAAAACGCAATCTGCGCGCCGGCGAGATGTTGGACGGCGAAGGCGGCTACACGGTGTGGGGCAAGCTGTTGCCGGCGGCCGCGAGCCTCAAGGCCGGCGCGCTGCCTATCGGGCTGGCGCATCGCGTGAGGCTGAAGCACGACGTCGCCCATGGCGAGATCGTGCGCTGGAGCGATGTCGAGTTCGACGCGGGCAACGAGACGATCAGGACGCGGAAGGCCATGGAAGCGGCGTTCATTAGCGCAGAGTAGGCCCTGTACTCATAAAATCGAGATTTATTGGTGCGGACTGAGCGATGTCCGCTGGCCGCCACATGTGCGCGACAGAGGGGCGAACATGCTCTGCTGAGTTCCGCCGCCTTCACCAGTCCATTGATTTCAGTGGCAACCATGGCAAGGTAGCTCGCGCGGCACAACCAGTTGGACGCATGATGATGGTGGGCTCGGTCGTCAATGAAGATCGGCTCGCGAAAGAAAGTTTTTCTTTTGGGCCCTTTGAATTAATCCCGGAGCGGAGACGTCTAGAAAAATCGGGTGTACCACTTCAGTTGGGCGCCCGTAGCTTGGACATCCTTACAGTTCTTGTCGAGCATGCTGGCGAAGTTGTCAGCAAGAAGACTCTGCTAGCTCGGGTTTGGGCCGGCGTCACCGTCGACGAGGGTAGCCTTAGATTTCATATGGCGGGCTTGCGCAAGGTGCTCGGCGATGGAGAGGCCGGAGCGACGTATGTCACGACCGTGCCAGGACAAGGGTATAGCTTCGTGGCGCCTGTCTCACGAACGCTCAAGCCTGTTGCTGAAATCGCAAAATCGGGTCGACGCTCAACATTTCCGAATCGCCTTGGCAGGATGATTGGCAGGGACGACGCCGTGCAAACGATCTCCTCGCATCTTATGGCCGAACGATTCGTGTCCATTGTCGGTCCGGGCGGGATCGGAAAAACAACTCTGGCAATATCTGTCGGCCACCAACTCACTACAGAGTTTGCCGATCTGGTTCACCTTATTGACCTGGGCTCACTTTCTGATCCGCATCTCGTGGCGGGTACGATCGGCTCGGCGCTCGGACTTGCCGTTGACGATCGCGATCCTATCCCCGGCCTTCTGGCCGCACTGCGAGACATCCGAGTTTTGCTGGTGCTCGATAGCTGCGAGCGTGTGATTGAGGCGGCTTCTGCGCTGGCAGAAACCATCTTCGAGGAAACGCCGCAAGTTTACATCTTGGCAACAAGCCGTGAAACCTTGCGGGTCAGAGGCGAGCACGTTCATTGGATAGCTCCCCTCGAGTTTCCGCCTGAGGGTCCCAATGCACGAGAGGCGATGGCATACGCTGCAGTACAGCTTTTTGTCGAACGCGTTACAGCAAGTCAGCCTCAGTTCATACTCAACGACGTCGATGCACCGGTCGTGGCCGAGATCTGCCGAAAGCTCGACGGAATCCCCCTCGCAATCGAACTCGCAGCTGGTCGTGTGGGCGCTTACGGAGTCCATGACGTTTTGCGGCTCCTCGACCACAAGTTCGAGCTCTGGCGAGGCCGGCGAACGGCGTTGCCGCGACACCAGACTCTGGCTGCAACGCTCGACTGGAGCTACGATCTTTTGCCGGAGCTTGAGCAGATTATCCTGCGCCGACTATCTGTTTTCGTTGGGCCGTTTACGATCGAGGCTGCCTTCGCGATCGCGGCCGGAGATGATTTGGACGATTCGCAGGTGATCGAGTCCGTTGCCAGTCTTGCCGCCAAGTCACTTCTGACAGCGAACGCTCGTCTCGCCATCCCGCTATACCGATTGCTGGATACCACCCGCGGGTATGTGCAGGAAAAGTTGGCCAGAAGCGATGATGCAAACCTCGTTGCTCGCCGTCATGCTGTCTATCATTTAACTTTATTCGAGCGGATTGGGGTCGAGCTGTCCGGTTTCCGGAAGAGCGAAAATGCGTCTGTCTCCAAGCTCGTTCGGTCCCTGAAAGGGGCAGGAAGCAACAATCTGACCGAAGCATCGGTTGCCACTAATGGTCGGCCGATCGATGAGATCCGCGTTGCCCTCGACTGGGCGCATGGCAAGTCTGGTGATTCGCTGCTAGCGCTCGACCTCACGGCCGCTGCCGCACCGGTCTGGATTCATCATATGCTCATAGACGAATGTCGGGAGCGGACAGAGCAAGCGGTTTTCCAAATCGACGAAAAGCTGGGTCGTGACGCGCGCCGGGAGCTCCGCCTCTTCTTCACTTTGGCGGTTGCGCATATGGAATCGACCGGGGACGCTGCGATCATCGACGATGCGTGGTTGCGTGTATCCCGATTGGCTGAAGAACTGGAGGACAACGAATATCAGCTGAGGAGCTTATGGGGTCTCTGGATAGGGCGATACCTAAGAGGCGATTTCCCCGGTGCACTGCAGATCGCCGAAAAATTCGTCAACCTGCCTGATGGCGCTATCGATGTCGCTGATCGTTTCGTCGGAGAGCGGATTTTGGGAGTGACGCGGCACATTCTAGGGGACCAAGCCGGCGCCCGGCGACATCTGGAAAAAATGCTGGCAGGCTACGTCGCGCCGCCAGGGCAAATGCACGCCCTGCGATATCAGTTTGATCAACATGTGGCTGCCCGAACGTACTACAGCCAAACGCTTTGGTTGTTGGGTTTTCCGGACCAGGCAGCCGCGGTCGGCAAACACGCCTTCGATCATGCGACGGCACTTGGACACGATTTTTCTCTTCTCTATGCGATTGCCTTCGGCGCTTGCCCTCTAGCGCTTGAGATCGGCAATTTTGATGCTGCGGAAGCGCTCATCTCAACTATGCTTCATCGAGAAGCGACGTTCAGAGCAATGGGAGTATGGGGCCGCTGTTATGCGGGTATTCTGGAGATGAAGGGTGGCCACACCGCTGCGGGCCTTGCCCTGCTTCGCGAAGGCTTGAATGGCTTCCCCCCGACCGGCTTTCAAAGCCGCTATTTATTCCTTCTGGGCAATCTCGCACTCGGTGAGTCTGATATCGGCGATCACCGCGGAGCCAATACAACGATCGAAAGGGCGCTGGCTCAATCGGAAAGGAACGAGGACCGCTGGTTCGTCGCTGAACTGCTGCGCATCAAGGGTATCCTGGCGCTCAATCAAGGTGGCGCGGAGGCGCTCGTGTCGGCCGAAGCGCACCTCAATCACTCTCTCGAGTGGTCACGCCGCCAAGGCGCAATATCCTGGGAGCTCAGGACGGCGACAACTCTGGCATCCCTGATGCAGAAGCAGTCGCGTATCGGTGAGGCACGGGAGCTGCTAGCGCCCCTTTACGTTCGTTTCTCCGAGGGACTTGCCACTGCAGATTTAGTCAAAGCTCGTTCTCTGCTGACATTGTTGAACGAGCCAACCTAGCTTGGATCAATAAGGATTCGCAGCGTGATAGAGCCAATGCACGCCAGCCGCTACGAGAAAGAAGATGCTACGCCCACTCACCCCCGCAGAGCGTGATCTGGTTGCCTTTATTCTAGGTCAGCATTCGCCCTTGCAGGACCATTTTGGGCTCGTCGAGGAAATGAACGACGGTGGGATGGGTAGCCTTCTCTTTGTCGGCGCGGCAGATCGGCGTTTCGGCCGATGTATTGGCGAATGCGAATTCGACGATGCCGATGGAGTGCTGGTGTCGGTCGCGCTGAACCTCGGCCAGCGCGACGAGTTGTTTGAACTTGATCTGTGGAAAGTCGACTTTTCGCCGCTACAGAGGATCGCCGTCCTAGGTGATGTCCGTCCCTCACGGTGGTTGCGACACACGCTCAGATAAGCCAGATCTGAAGCCGTTCGAACCGGCTCGGCCAGCGGACCGCTCCGGGTCACAGTCTGACCTGGGCAACGATCCCGGACGTATCCGCTTTGGCTCTCGGTCAGGGAAGCAGTCGCTCTTGCTTTGCCTGCCTGAACCACTTCCGGAACATGTCTTCCGTATCCATTATCTCGGTGAAGCCGGCGCGGTTGATCTTCACGGTCGAGACGATCGAGGGCGGACCGGATTCGGTGTGGCCATAGCGCAGGCTGTAATCGGCGTATTGGAACGAGAGGCCGACGAATTCGGCCAGCGCAGGCGATGCTAGGTCGTGCTTGCGCCGCAGCGCATCCCAGGGAGCGACCCAGCTCGGGAATTCCCTCGCGAGCGACAGCGGGACCGGCCTGCCCGGCTTCATCTCCAGTGCATCGGCGACCGCAGGCCAGATGTTCTCCCAGGTAAAGACGTCGCCATTGGTCACATTGAAGGCCTCGTTGCGCGCGGCCTCGGCCTCGCCCGACCAGGCGATGGCGCGGGCGAGAAGATCGACGTCGACGGCCTGCCCCACCCGCGGAGCGCCGCCGGGGTAGTCGAGCGGCCTGCCCTGCTCGCGCAGCATCGCGGCATAGACGCCGAGCGGCGGGATCAGGTCCATGGCGCCGCCCATGGCGAGACCGACGATCAGCACCGGCCGCAGGATGCTCCAATGCCAAGCCTTGCCGGTTTGGAGGTCGCGCAAGAAGTTTTCCTGCGCCCAGTAGAAGTTGGGCTGCTCGTACATTTCGGAGCGGCCTTCGCGGGCCGGCACGGTCAAGGGGCGAACGTGGACACCATAGGCCTTGGTGCCCTGCAGCAGGGCGACGTGCCTGAGGCCGGGCGCCACAGGCTCGAGCGCACCCATCAAATTGCGCAGCATCAAATCGTTGGTCTTGATTTGCTGCGGGTCGCGCCAGCCGTCGACGAGCTGCGGCGCCTCGTAGAGCGCGGCGTAGATCAGATGCGTTGCGCCGCTCAGTTCCGAGGCGGCACGCCCGCAATCCGCTGCGCTGGTCAGGTCGATCGGTACATGACGGGCACCGTAGAGGTCGCGCGGCTTCCGCCGGGACAGGGCAATGACATCGCACCCGCCCGAGACGCCGAAGTGTCGCAACGCGGCATTGCCGACGAGACCGCTCGCTCCGGCGACCACGATTTTCTTGCCCGTCATGCGCGAGCCTCCCTAGTTTTTGAATGACCGAATAGCAGATCGCTTGCAGGCCCGACTTGCGTCAGGCCGGCGTTCGCACCTGCGAGGCGCCCATGAGACTTGATTCCGGCGAAGCGCCCGGTCATCCTCGCCGCGGAACCGCAACGATCGGAATTCCATCTTCGAGTGCCCGCAAGGGCCGTTCGGAAACGCCACAACGTCTCAACAGACAACGTCGAGCGTCGACGAAGACAAGACGACACCAAGATCGGTCCTGGTCGAAGCATCGACTTAACGGAGGGAAGCGCATGGAACGTCGTAAATTCCTGACGGCAGGCGGATTGGGCCTCGCCGCCAGTGCCGTCGCTGCGCCGGCGATCGCGCAGTCGATGCCCGAGATCAAATGGCGATACGCCGCGAGCTGGCCGAAGGCGCTGGATACGCTCTACGGCGGCTGCGAGTATTTCGCCAAGCGCGTTGCCGAGATCACCGACAATCGTTTCCAGATCCAGCCATTCGCCGCCGGCGAGATCGTGCCGGGCCTGCAGGTGCTCGACGCCGTCGCCAACGGAACGGTGGAGATGGGCAACACCGCGCTGTATTATTACTGGGGCAAGAACCCCGCCTTCACGTTCGGCACGTCGCTGCCGTTCGGCTTGAACACGCGCCAGCATATTTCATGGCTGCAGTGGGGCGGCGGCCAGGACCTGATCAACAACCTGCTGAAGGAATACAACGCCATCGGCATTCCGACCGGATCCACCGGCGCGCAGATGGGTGGCTGGTTCCGGAAGGAGATCAAGTCGATCGACGATCTCAAAGGGCTGAAATTCCGGGTCGGCGGCTTTGCCGGCACGATCATCGCCAAGGTCGGCGGCGTACCGCAGCAGATCGCGGCGGGCGACATCTATCCGGCGCTGGAGAAGGGCACGCTCGATGCCGCCGAATGGGTCGGGCCCTATGACGACGAGAAGCTCGGCTTCGTGAAGGTCGCGAAGTACTATTACTATCCGGGTTGGTGGGAAGGCACCGGCCAGGGTCACAACATCATCAATCTGGACAAATGGAACACGCTGCCGAAGCACTACCAGGCCGCGGTCGATGCCGCGTCGCGCGATACCTTCACTTGGG